>NZ_JAJPWK010000030.1:0-79286 GCF_046549115.1 Streptomyces sp. x-19
GGCATGGCAAAACCCGACCGGGAATCACCAGTCGGGTTACCGAACATGCAGGTCAGAGCGATATGCGCGAGGGTTCCGGGACTCGGCTCGGCCGAGCGGCTACTCGACAGAATTCGATTAAAAGTCCACTGCTCTGCCAATTGAGCTAATGGCCCGCACCGAGCAGCATAGCCGGAGGACGCGCCGCAGCCCGAAGGCATCGGGGATCTGGCCGATCAACGGCGTGCCGCAACCGGTGCCGGCCGCCCCCGATTCCCCGGCCATGGCTGCTTCCCGGGCGCCACGAGCCGCCCGCGTCCCCCGCCGACCCGCAGCCCGTCCCGGCCGCCCGCAGCACGTCAAAACCCAGGGCCCGTACGGCACTTCGATGCCGTACGGGCCCTGGGCGGGTGGTGCGGGTGGTGCGGGTCAGCGGCGGGTATCAGCCACGCCGCCGGTCACGGCCGACTCAGCCGTTGCGCTTCCAGCGCGGCTTGTCCTCGCGACGGCCGAAGCCGGAGGCACTGCCAGAGGCACTGCCAGAGGCGCTGCCGGAGCCACGGTGGTCGTCACGCCGGCCGTAGGGGCGGTCGCCGCCGGAACGGTAACCGGAGGACGGCCGGCCGCCGGAGCGGTCGTCGCGGTTGAACGGACGGTCGCCGCCGGAGCGGAAGCCACCGGTGGGACGGCTGCCGGAGCGGTCGTCGCGGTTGAACGGACGGGCCGGGCGCTCGCCGCGGTCCCGGTGGAAGCCGCCGCGGTCGTCGCGACGGTCGTCACGGCGGTCGAAGGAACGGCCACCGCGGTCGTCACGACGGTCCCGGTCACGGTCCCGACCGAAGCCACCGCGCTCGTCACGACGGTCGTCACGACGGTCGAAGGAACGGCCACCGCGGTCGTCACGACGGTCCCGGTCACGGTCCCGACCGAAGCCACCGCGCTCGTCACGACGGTCGTCACGACGGTCGAAGGAACGACCACCGCGGTCGTCACGACGATCCCGGCCGAAGCCGCCCCGCTCGTCACGACGGTCGAAGGAACGACCACCGCGGTCGTCACGACGGTCCCGGCGCTCGAAGTTGCCGCGCTCGTCGCGACGGTCACGACCGGCGCCACCACGGTCGTCCCGGCGCTCGGGGCGACGGTCGCTCGGCCCGGCCTGCGCCGGCACGGTGGCCTCGGTCGCCGCTTCCGCAGCCGCCTCGGCGGCCGCCTGCGCGGTCACCGCCAGCGCCTCCGCCGGGTCCTCGCCGCGCTCGCGGGCGGCCCGGGCGGTCAGCCGGTCGGCCTCCTCGCGCAGTTCGGTGGCGCGGCGCTGCAGCCGCTCCAGCTCCTTGGTGAGGACGCTGACCTCGCGCTCGGCCTGCTTGGCGGTGTTGTTCGCCGAATCGGCCTGGACCTCGGTGAGCGAACGCGCACCGGTGATCCGCGCCAGTTCCTCGTCGAAGGCACCGGCGCCGCCGACGATGTGGCGCGAGGCGTCGACGCCCGCGTCCTCCATCAGGCGGAAGATCTGCCGGCGCTGGTGCGGCAGCGACAGCGAGACGACGGTGCCGGACTGGCCGGCGCGGGCGGTGCGGCCCGAGCGGTGCAGGTAGTCCTTGTGGTCGCCGGCCGGGTCGACGTTCAGGACCAGGTCGATGCCGTCGACGTGGATGCCGCGGGCGGCGACGTCGGTGGCGACCAGCGCGTTGAGGTAGCCGTCCTTGAAGTCCGCGAGGACCCGGGTGCGGGCGCCCTGCGTCATGCCGCCGTGCAGCGCGTCGGCCGTGACGCCGGCCTCGATCAGCTGCTCGGCGACCCGCTCGGCGCCCAGCTGGGTGCGGACGAAGATGATGGTGCGGCCCTTGCGGGCGGCGATCGCGGCGGTGACCGGCGCCTTGTCCTTCGGCTTCACGACGAGGACGTGGTGGGTCATGGTCGTGACGTTGCCCTGGGCGCTGTCGACCTCGTGGCTGACCGGGTTGGTCAGGTAGCGCTTGACCAGCGTGGAGATCTCGTTCTCCATCGTGGCCGAGAACAGCATCCGCTGACCGCCGTCGGGCACCTGGTCGAGCAGCTCGGTGACCTCGGGCAGGAAGCCCAGGTCGGACATCTGGTCGGCCTCGTCGAGGACGGCGACCTGGACGTCCTCCAGGGAGCAGGCGCCGCGGTTGATGATGTCGCGCAGCCGGCCCGGGGTGGCGACGAGGATGTCGACGCCGCGCTCCAGGGCGTAGATCTGGTTGCCCATGGACGTACCGCCGCAGACGACCTTCATCTTCAGGCCGAGGACGTCGCCGTAGGGCTGCAGGGCGTCCGCGACCTGCATCGCGAGCTCACGGGTCGGGGTGAGGATGACCGCGCGCGGCTTCTTCTTCTCGGTGCGGCCGTCGGCCAGGCGGGCCAGGGTCGGCAGACCGAAGGAGAGGGTCTTGCCGGAGCCGGTGCGGCCGCGGCCCAGGATGTCCTTGCCGGCCAGCGCGTCCGGGATGGTCGCGGCCTGGATCGGGAAGGGGGTGGTGACGCCGTTCTGCGCGAGCTTGCGGACGACGCCCTCGGGGAGCCCGAGGTCCGCGAACGTCACGGTCTGGGCGTCGTCGTCCTCGGCGGCGTCGACGGCCTCGGCAGCGGCCTCGGTGGCCTCAGCGGCCTCGGCCTCGACGGCGTCCACCGCCGGCGTCAGCTCGTCGGCGACGACCGCCTGGGTCTCGGTGGGCTCGGGCTGCTCGTCGTTCGCGGGCAGGGCGGACTGATCAAGGGAAACGGACATGCGAAATGCGAAACCTTCCGGAGTCTCGGCACGCGCCCACAACTCCGTGTGATTTCGCAAAGACCGCCTCTATGCGGTCAGCCACGGCAAGGGAGAGAACGCGCCACACGGCGCGCTGTTTTCAGGCGCCGGGCAAATGGGATCAAACGATCTACCACCATACGCACCCTTCCCCCCGCAAGGCAAATGAGCCCGGCCACACCCCACCCCCGCCGGCCCCGCTCAGACCCTCAGGCGTCCCACTCCACCTGCGGCGACACCCCCGCGGACAGCGATGCGGAGCCGCTCCCCGGCACCGGCGAGCGCGCGCCCGACGACGCAGCAGCCGTGGACGTCCCTGCCACCCCTGCCGCCCCCGACGACTTCGGGGAGAGCTTCGGGGACAGCGGCGACGGTCCGGACGCCTGCGCGCCGCCGGCCGGTGACGCAGGCCCGCCCGACGGCCCGGCGGGCGGGGCGCTCGGCGTGCCGGGGGCCGGTGCGCTGGGCGGGGACGACGGGTGGGCGGAACGGGACGGCGAAGGCTGCGCCGGGCCCGCGGGGCCGCCCGGGCCGGGGGGCCTGCCGTGCGCCGGCCCCGGCTCGGGGCCGGACGGCTGGGCGGGCTGCGGGGGCGCCACCGGGGCCGACGGCGGCGCGGACGGCTCGGGGCTCGGCGAGGCCCCGGCGTCGTCCTCGCCGGCCGGCCCGGCACCGCCGTCCGCCGGCTGCGCGGGCCCGCCGTGGCCCGTCCGGTGCGGACCGCCGCCCCGCCCGTCGACGGTCAGCCCGCCGGGTCGGTGGGGCCGCCCCTTCTCGTCGCCGTGCCGGGCGGCGCTGCCGGACGGTGCGGGCTGTCCGGGATCGCTGACGCTCATGCAGCCGGCCAGTGAGGCGGCCAGCGCGGAGACGGTCACCGCGGCGGCCGTGACGCGCGCCATCGAGCGCCCGGCCGCCCCGGCGGCCCCTCTGCGGGCGGCGGCCCCCGGCGGGGACGGATCGGCGGCGGACTGTGGACGAGGGGGCATCGGGCTCACGGGCGGGACCTCCGGATCCGGGGCGCGGGACGGCGTCGGACGCCCTGCCCAACTCCCGCCCCCCGGTGGAGGACACGCGGCGGCGGACACCCGCACCGGATCCGGCCGGCGCGGGCGGGGGTCGTCAGCCGTAGCCGAGCGCGTGCAGCCGCGCGTCGTCGATCCCGAAGTGGTGTGCGATCTCGTGAACGACCGTCACCTCGGTCTCCGCGACCACGTCTTCCCGCGTGTCGCACATCCGCAGCGTCGGGCGCCGGTAGATGGTGATCCGGTCCGGCAGGACGCCCGCGTACCACTCGCCGCGGTCGGTGAGCGGGGTCCCTTCGTAGAGCCCGAGCAGGTCGGGATCGTCGGCCGGCGGTTCGTCCTCGACGAAGACCGCCACGTTGTCCATGAGCCGGGTCAACTCCGGCGGGATCCGGTCCAGCGCCTCGGCGACCAGTTCCTCGAACTCCTCGCGCGTCATTTCCAGCACGCCCCCATTGTCCGTCACCGCCGCCCGCCCGCGGGCGGAACCGGCCCGTCCCGCATGACGGCCGGCACAGCGGGCATAGGGGACCAATGGCCCGCGCCGCGCGCTCCCGGACACCCCGCCCCGACCCGCCAGGCCGCCTCCGCCTCCGCTTCCCGGGCCCCCGCCGCCCCGGTCGCCGGAGCCACCCGGCCGCACCCGGACCACCCGGCACCGGACGGCGCTCACCGACCGTCCGCCGCGCGGCACCCGGCGCCGCGCCCGGGCCGTCCGCCGGTCCGTACGCCCGGGCGCTCGGCCTGCTGGCCGTGAGCGTGCTCGGCGCCTGGCTGGGGCTGTTGGCCCTCGGCGGGGTCCGGGCCCCGGTCGGCCCGGTGGACACCAGCATGGCGCTGCGCCCGTCCCTGGCCGGCGGCACCCGGATCACCGTCCCGCCGCTGGGCGACCTGGAACTGGACAGCCACGCCGCCCCGATCCGCCTCGACGTGGACGTCGATCGGCTGGACCCGGCGCGCTCCGCGGAACTGGTCGACCATCCCGAACGGTTCGCCGGCCTCCAGGCGCAGGTCACCCACGACGTGCTGCGTGGCGCCGCCGGCCTGGTGGCGGCCTCCTGCGCCGCGGCGGTCTGCGGCGCCACCGCGCTGGGCCTGGTCGTCTACCGGCGGCCGCGCCGCGCACTGGCCGCCGGCGGTCTCGCCCTCGCCCTGCTCACCGCCTCCGGCGCCACCGCGTACGCCACCTGGAACCCCCAGTCCGTACTGGAGCCGCGGTTCTCCGGGCTCCTCTCCTCCGCCCCGTCCGTGGTCGGCAACGCCCGCAGCATCGTCAGCGAATTCGACGTCTACCAAAAGGAGTTGGCGCGTCTGGTCACCAACGTCAGCAAGCTCTACGACACCGCATCGACGCTGCCCGCCTACCAGCCCGACCCGACCACCCTCCGGGTGCTGCACGTCTCCGACATCCACCTGAACCCGGCCAGCTGGCACCTCATCGCCTCGCTGGTGAAGCAGTACCGGATCGACGTGATCATCGACACCGGCGACACCATGGACCACGGTTCGACTGCCGAGAACCACTTCCTGGACCCGGCCTCCACCCTGGGCGCGCCGTACGTCTGGGTCCGCGGCAACCACGACTCGCGCGGCACCCAGCGCTACCTGACCGCCCGCAAGCACGTCACCGTCCTCGACGGCGGGCGGGTCGCCCAGGTGGCCGGGGTCCGCATCGCGGGCGTCGGCGACCCGCAGTTCACCCCGGACCGCTCGGTGGCGCCGGCCGGCGACGCGGCCGAGCGCACCGCCGGCGGCCGACTCGCCGACGCGCTGCGCACCCAACGACTCGCCGGCACCCCGGTCGACATCGCCCTCGCCCACAACCCGACCGCGGTGACGGAGACCGACGGCCTGGTCCCGCTGGCGCTGGCGGGCCACGTCCACCACCGCGAGATCACCACGCTCCCCCAGGGAACCCGGCTGATGGTCGAGGGCTCCACGGGCGGCGGCGGGCTGCGGGCCGTCCAGAACAAGCAGCCCGCGCCCGTCCAGGCGTCGGTGCTCTACCTGGACCGCACCACCAAACGGCTCCAGGCGTGGGACGAGATCACGCTGGGGGGACTGGGTCTGACCCGCGCCGAGGTCAGCCGTCACCTGCCCCGCGAGAACCGGCCCGCGGCGCCGGGCGGCACCCCGTCAGCCGGCCCGTCGGCGACGGCTTCCGACGGGCCCGGGTAAACCGTTTTGGCGAACGGTCCTCCCATCCCATATGCTTCTCACGTCCCCGACGGAGCCGGAAACGGCGCCAAGGCGGGCCATCAGCCCTCATCGTCTAGTGGCCCAGGACGCCGCCCTTTCAAGGCGGTAGCACGGGTTCGAATCCCGTTGGGGGCACGCACCACCGTGTGCGAGACTGGTGCAAGCCACCTCGCACAATGCAAGGTCCTGTGGAGCAGTTTGGAGTGCTCGCCACCCTGTCAAGGTGGAGGCCGCGGGTTCAAATCCCGTCAGGACCGCTGCGGCTGGGTAGCTCAGTTGGTACGAGCGTCCGCCTGAAAAGCGGAAGGTCGCCGGTTCGACCCCGGCCCCAGCCACACCCATTGGGAGAAGGTCCCGGTTCATCTGAACCGGGACCTTCTTCTTTGTCGGGTTCTTCGTCGGGAATTCCGCAGGTCCGAGAAAGAACGTGCCGGAGCGGCCGGGTGGGAAGTTCCGCCCCGCTGGCGGGCCCGCGCCGAAGCCCGGGCCGGACGGGCCCGCAGAGCACCGCCGCGGGTTCAGGCGTCGGCGGCGTGCGCGGGCGACGGGGACGGTTCGCGGCCGCCCGGGTGGCGGTGCCGCCAGCCCCAGAAGACCGCGCAGGAGAGCGCCGACCAGCCGGCCAGTACCAGGAACGGGAAGGCGTGCTGGTGACCGCCGAAGTAGACCGCGGTGTGCTGGGCGTTGACGGAGGCACCCGGTGGCAGCCAGCGGCCGATCTGGCCGAGGGCGGACGGCAGCAGCGGCCAGGAGACCGCGCCGCCGGACGAGGGGTTGCCGAGCAGGACCATCAGCCCCCAGGTGGGGATCATCGCCCAGCGGCCCATGAGGGTGTTGAACATCGTGAAGACCATGCCGGACGTGAACATGGTCAGCGCGAGGATCATCCAGGACTCGACGAACGGCAGCCGGAGCGCGCCCAGCCACCAGTCGGCCACCGCGGCGATGGCGAAGCCGCCGAGCAGGGCGTTGGCCACGGTGAAGGCGGTCCGTTCGGCCGGGTTGAGGGCGCGGGCGTGCACGCTGAGCTGGATGGCGCCGACGAAGCCGATGATCACGGCTGCCAGGGAGATGTAGAAGAGCGCCAGCCCGCGCGGATCGCCGTGCTGCAGCGGTGTGACGTCGCGGACGGTGACGGGCACGCCGGTGGCCGGACCGACCTTCGCGGCGGCCTCGGACAGCAGTTGGGCCACCGACGCGCCCGAGGCGCCGGAGACGTCCAGTCCCACCCCGCGCCCGTGGGCGCGCAGCACCGCGAACTCGCGCTGCTCGTCGACGGCGTTCCGGGCGTCGGCGTAGGTGGCGTAGTCGGTCAGCTGGAGGGAGGCGTTCAGGGCCTGCTCCATGCCGGCGACGAAGGCCCGCTGCTGCGGGGCGGCGGGGGTGGTGACCACGGCGGTGGGGATGTGGCGCGGGGCCGGGTTGGCCATGGCGTAGGTGTACGAGCCGGCGAAGAGGCCGGCCGCCGCGGCGAGGATGAACATCAGGACGACCGCCGGGAGGAAGGGCGACGCCGCGAAGGCCGTCCACCGCTGCGACCAGCTCCGGGGCCGGCCGTGTGCGCCATGGGGAGCGGCGTCCTCTTCATGATCACGCATGCTCAACACGCTAAACCACCCATGTCGGGCATACCGCTCGGGGCTCCCGAGCCGAGCGGGCCGGTTCCCGCCGCGGCCCGTCGGGGGGCCGGGCCGTCCCGGCCGCGGCGCCGGCGCGCGCCGGGCCCGGGCCGCGACGATCACCGCAGGTGGGGGTGGGGGACAGGCCGCCGCCGGCAAATCGTTCGCCAGTCTTTTCCGCGAGGTGAGATCCTGGGGGACGTATGTCCAGTCAGCCTGCCTCCGCCCCGTCCGACGGCGCCGCCTCCACGCTGCCCTCCCTGCTGAAGCGACTTCCCGAGCTGATGCTGCGCGACCAGCAGCGGCTGGGGCGCCGGCTCGACGGCGCGCGCCGGATCCGCAAGCCCGAGGCGCGGGCCGCGGTGCTCACCGAGATCGCCGCCGGCCTCGACGAGGCGGAGCTGCGCGTGGCGCAGCGGCGCGAGGCGATGCCCGCGGTGAGCTATCCGCCGGAACTCCCGGTCAGCCAGAAGAAGGACGAGATCCTCGCGGCCATCCGCGACCACCAGGTGGTGATCGTCGCGGGCGAGACCGGCTCCGGGAAGACCACCCAGATCCCCAAGATCTGTCTGGAGCTGGGGCGCGGGGTCCGGGGCCTGATCGGCCACACCCAGCCGCGCCGGATCGCGGCCCGTACGGTCGCCGAGCGGGTGGCCGAGGAGCTGAAGACCCCGTTGGGCGAGGCGGTCGGCTGGAAGGTCCGCTTCACCGACCAGGTCGGCGGCGACACCCTCGTCAAGCTGATGACCGACGGCATCCTGCTCGCCGAGATCCAGACGGACCGCGAGCTGCAGCAGTACGACACGATCATCATCGACGAGGCGCACGAGCGCAGCCTCAACATCGACTTCATCCTCGGGTACCTGGCGCAGCTGCTGCCCAAGCGCCCGGACCTGAAGGTGGTCATCACCTCCGCGACCATCGACCCCGAGCGGTTCTCCCGGCACTTCGGGGACGCGCCGATCGTCGAGGTCTCCGGGCGCACGTACCCGGTGGAGGTGCGGTACCGCCCGCTGCTGGAGGAGGGCGGCCAGGACCCCGACCGCGACCAGATCACCGCGATCTGCGACGCGGTGGACGAGCTCCAGGCCGAGGGCCCCGGCGACGTCCTGGTCTTCCTCTCCGGCGAGCGCGAGATCCGGGACACCGCGGACGCGCTCAACAAGAAGAACCTGCCGGCGACGGAGGTGCTCCCGCTGTACGCCCGGCTGTCGCACGCCGAGCAGCACCGCGTCTTCCAGCGGCACAGCGGCCGCCGGATCGTGCTGGCCACCAACGTCGCCGAGACCTCGCTGACCGTCCCGGGCATCAAGTACGTCATCGACCCCGGCATGGCCCGGATCTCGCGCTACAGCTTCCGCACCAAGGTGCAGCGGCTGCCCATCGAGCCGGTGTCGCAGGCCAGCGCCAACCAGCGCAAGGGCCGCTGCGGCCGGACCAGCGACGGCATCTGCATCCGGCTGTACTCCGAGGACGACTTCCTGACCCGCCCGGAGTTCACCGACGCGGAGATCCTCAGGACGAACCTCGCCTCCGTCATCCTCCAGATGACCGCGGCCGGCCTCGGCGACATCGAGAAGTTCCCGTTCATCGACGCGCCGGACCGCCGCAACATCAAGGACGGCATCGACCTGCTGCGCGAGCTGGGCGCGCTGGACGCCACGCAGAAGGACGCCCGCAAACGGCTGACCCCGCTGGGCCGCAAGCTCTCCCAGCTGCCGGTGGACCCGCGGCTGGCCCGCATGGTGCTGGAGGCGGACCGCAACGGCTGCGCCCGCGAGGTCATGGTGATCGCGGCGGCGCTGTCCATCCAGGACCCGCGCGAGCGCCCGTCGGACAAGCAGCAGCAGGCCGACCAGCAGCACGCCCGCTTCAAGGACGAGACGTCGGACTTCCTGGCGTTCCTCAACCTCTGGAGTTACGTCCGCGAGCAGCAAAAGGCGCTCTCCTCGTCAGCCTTCCGCCGGATGTGCCGCACGGAGTTCCTGAACTACCTGCGGATACGCGAGTGGCAGGACATCTACACGCAGCTGCGCACGGTCGCCAAGGGCATGGGCGTCCACCTCAACGAGACGGACGCGGCGCCGGACCACATCCACACGTCATTGCTCGCCGGTTTGCTTTCGCACATCGGACTCAAGGACGCGGACGCCAAGAACGAGTACCTGGGCGCCCGCAGCGCGAAGTTCGCGGTGTTCCCCGGCTCCGCCCTCTTCAAGAAGCCGCCCCGCTGGGTGATGTCCGCCGAGCTGGTCGAGACCTCCCGGCTGTGGGCGCGGGTCAACGCCCGGGTCGAGCCGGAGTGGATCGAGCCGCTGGCCGAGCACCTCGTGAAGCGGACCCACAGTGAACCGCACTGGGAACAGAAGATGGCCGCGGTGATGGCCTACGAGCGGGTGACGCTCTACGGCGTCCCGATCGTGGCCCAGCGCAAGGTCAACTACGGGCGGATCGACCCCGAGGTCTCCCGTGACCTCTTCATCCGGAACGCCCTGGTGGAGGGCGATTGGCGCACCCACCACCAGTTCTTCCATGACAACCGCAAACTCCTCGGCGAAGTCGAGGAGTTGGAGCACCGCGCCCGACGCCGCGACATCCTCGTCGACGACGAGACGCTCTTCGACTTCTACGACCAGCGGATCCCCGCGGACGTGGTCTCCGGGGCGCACTTCGACGCGTGGTGGAAGAAGAAGCACCGGGAAGAGCCGGAGCTGCTCAACTTCGAGCACTCGATGCTCATCAACGAGTCGGCCGAGGCGGTCACCAAGGACGACTACCCGGACTCCTGGCGCCAGGGGAAGCTGAAGTTCAAGGTCACCTACCAGTTCGAGCCCGGCGCGGACGCGGACGGCGTCACCGTCCACGTCCCGCTCCAGGTCCTCAACCAGGTGGCCGCCGAGGGCTTCGACTGGCAGATCCCGGGCCTGCGCGAGCAGTTGGTGACCGAACTGATCCGTTCGCTGCCCAAGCCGATCCGCCGCAACTACGTCCCGGCGCCGAACTTCGCCGCCCGGTTCCTGGACTCCACCGTCCCCCTCCAGGGCGCGCTGACGACCTCGCTCGCCGCCGGCCTGCAGCGGATGGTGGGGGTGCCGGTGGAGGCCGCGGACTTCGACCTCGCCAAGGTCCCCGACCACCTGAAGATCACCTTCCGGGTGGTCGACGAACGACGCCGCAAGCTGGCCGAGGCCAAGGACCTGGAGGCGCTGCGGCTCCAACTGAAGCCGAAGACCCGCGCCGCCATCTCCCGGGCCTTCGAGCAGGCCGCCGAGCGTCCCGGCAAGGACCGCAGGGGCGGCCGGGGCGAGACCCCGCCGGCCGGCCCGGAGCAGCGCACCGGGCTGACGTCCTGGACGATCGGCACGCTGCCACGCACCTTCGAGACCCGCCGCGCCGGCCAGCCGGTGAAGGCGTACCCGGCGCTGGTCGACGAGGGCAGCAGCGTCGCGGTGCGGCTGTTCGACACCGAGGCCGAGCAACTGGCGGCCATGTGGGCCGGCACCCGCCGCCTCATCCTGCTCAACGTCCCCGCCAACCCGGCCAAGTTCGCCCAGGACAAGCTGAGCAACCAGCAGAAGCTGGCGCTCTCCCGCAATCCCCACGGCTCCATCGCGGCGCTCTTCGAGGACTGCGTGACCGCGGCGGCGGACCGGCTGATCGCGGCGCGCGGCGGTCCGGCCTGGGACGAGGAGGCGTTCCGCAAGCTCTTCGACGCGGTGCGGGCCGACCTCGTCGACGCGACGCTGAAGACCATCCAGCAGGTGCAGGAGGTGCTGGCCGCCTGGCAGGCGTGCGAGCGCCGGCTGAAGGCGACCTCGTTCGCGTCCCTGCTGCCGTCGCTGACGGACGTCAAGGAGCAGCTGGCGGAGCTGATCAAGCCGGGCTTCGTGACCGCCCACGGTGCCAAGCGGCTGCCGGACCTGATGCGCTACCTGGTCGCCGTCGACCGCCGCCTGACGCAACTGCCCACCAACGCCGAACGGGACCGCAGCCGGATGGCGAAGGTGAAGGAGATGCAGGACGAATACGCCTGGCTGCTGGAGCAGTTCCCCCAGGGACGCCCGGTGCCGGCCGCGGCCCGGGAGATCCGCTGGATGATCGAGGAGCTGCGGGTGAGCTACTTCGCGCACGCCCTGGGCACCGCGTACCCGGTCTCCGACAAGCGGATCATGAAGGCGGTGGACGCCGCGGCGCCGTAGCCGAGCCGAGCGCGGGGCGGCAGCCGGGACCGAGTTCGACCGCACCCCCTGACCTGCTGTAGAGTCTTGCTTCGCAGCCCGCCGCAAGCGGAAAGCGAAGATCAAGGTCCTGTGGAGCAGTTTGGAGTGCTCGCCACCCTGTCAAGGTGGAGGCCGCGGGTTCAAATCCCGTCAGGACCGCATTTCACGGCCCGCACCGTTCTCCGGTGCGGGCCGTTGCGTTGTCCGCCGCGCACGGGGATTCCCTGGTTCCCCGTCGCGAACCGCCGCCCCCACGGAGGGTGGCGCGAGGTGGCCCGAAGGCCCCGCCGGGCACGGGGAGAGGCGTGCGGCCGTCTTGACGGCGGCACCTGCCGCCGGTACTCACTCACCAAGAGGTGTGGGGCCTGGAGGTGGCGTGCGATGACGACCGCGGTACGGCACGAGACCAGGGCGCTGTTGCGCGCCCACCTGTCGGCGGCGCTGCGCTACGGCTACCGCCACCTGACCCGGCAGTGCCCCGTCTGCCACCAACTCCTGCGGCTCGCCATGGAGCCGCACGACGCCCCGTCCGGGCCCGTCGCGCCCCCGAGCGCCCCCGACCCCTCCCGGGCCGCCTGCGAGCCGCCGGCGGAGGACGAAAGTCCCGGCCTCCGGTGACCAAGGACGCCTGCGCCACCGGCCACGCGGTGAAAGGCTGTTGAGGCAAGAACGGCCAAAAGGCGCTATACCCCAGCATCGTTCACCGTTCAAGAACTCAGGGATGTGACGGGAGTCACCGAACAAGTTTCACGGGATGGGGAACTTACCACCCAGTGACAGCGGGTCAATTTAATATGTGCAATTGCACTACCTTCCCAGCATCCCCAAAGAAGACCGCCAGGTCCGGTCTGGTGGACCCCCTCAAAGCCCCTGAGGAGGGCATGGCGGCCCTGCCGAAGCCGACCGGCGCCAGGGTGACCCAAGCGTCGCGAGCGGCCCGGGAGCGGGCGCACACAAAAAAGTGATCGCGCCGGACCCGGCGGAGTCCAGCGCGATCAATGACGTACCCGGAGGGGGTGTGACACCTGTTGGGGCAGGCACCGCGTCGTATGGAGCTGTGGTGGAGCGTGGTGAAGCAGGTGGAGCTGTGCACAAAAACGGGCGCTTCCGGGTTGGGGGGCCCGAAAACAGCCTGGTTATGCGGTTATTCAGGACTCGCTGCGCTGCTGCGGGATACCCGCGAGCAGTGCGCGGACCTCAGCCTCGCGGTAACGCCGATGCCCTCCGAGCGTACGGATGGACGTGAGCTTGCCTGCCTTGGCCCAGCGGGTCACCGTCTTCGGGTCCACGCGGAACATCGTGGCGACCTCGGCGGGGGTAAGCAGCGGCTCGGCGTCAGGGGTGCGAGCGGTCATGAGCGGCCTCCTCGGGAGAACCGAACCATCACGGTTCTTTCCTCTAAATTCTGCACCTTGACCCACGTTGCCCGAAATGGCGGACGCGGGCCGAGTCGGTTATAGGACGAACGGCTTGTCCTCGGCACTACAACTACACCATCTGTCCAGCCACGTCGGCCAAACCGATGGAATTGCCCTCTCAGGTGTTCAACCTTGGCGGATGCCGATGGACCATGCCATAGCGGACAGTCACACCCCCGTGACGATCAGTCACAACGTGATCAGCCGCCATGAGACCCCCCAAGGAGCGCAATACCGATCTATCCGCCCTTAGTTGGACGGAAGGAGCCCAAGTCAGGCTCCTTGTCCTATTTTGGCACGAGGGTGCACCTTGAGAGCAAGACCCGAAGTCAGTGCTTTAGGTCACGCTTGGGGTAATAGCCCGGATCAGGACCTACGTCCCGTACGTCCGATCAGTGGGGACTCCGCACCCGGCAACTCCGCCCCGGGCTCACGGCGTTCAGCTGGAGAACTGGCGTTCGCGCACCGCGCTCCACCGCTGCGAGAGCTTCTCGTACGCGGCACCGGCCCGCTCGCCGTCCCCCTCGCGCAGCGCCGCCAGCCCCTCCGCCACCTCCGCGGCGGAACGATCCTCGACGAGCTGCCCCTCGGGCACCGCGTGCACCAGCCCTCCGTAGTCCAGCTCCACGAGCGAACGCGGGTGGAAGTCTTCGAGCCAGCGCCCCACATCTACCAGGCCGTCGATGAGGGGCCCCTCTTCCAGGGCGTCCCGGAGCGTGCGCAGTCCGCGCGCGACCCGTCGGCGCGCCTGGACCATGGGCGTGCGGTAACGCAGCGCGGGCGCCGGGTCACCCTCCGCGTACTCCCGCTCGTCGTCGTCGAAGAGGACGAACCAACGGACCGGGACGTGCCAGGTGGCCGCGCGGATCCAGGGGCGTGCATCGGGGTTGCGCTCGCGCCAGCGCTCGTAGTCGGTGGCCGCCTGGCGGCGCACCACCGGGGGCAGCGCGGCGTCCAGCACCGAGGCCGGCAGCAGTTCCTCCAGGGCCTCCAACGCCTGCCAGCCGCGCAGCCGGGTCCGCCAGGGGCAGACGCAGGTCACGTCGTCCACGACGGCCACGAAGGCGTCGCCGCTCTCGTGGACCGGCACCGGCACCGGCGGGGTCGGCAGCAGGTCGGCCAGCGCCCGGCGCTGCTCGTCCTCGGCCGTGGGTGTGACCTCGCGCGTGGCGTAACGCGCCCAGTAGGAGCGCTCCGGCTCGGGGAACGCGGCCAGCGGCTCGTAGACCCGCAGATAGGCCACATACGGGACCCGCACCGATGACGCCAAGGCCACGCCCGCTCCTCCAATGGAATGCCCACCGACCGGAGTTGCCCACCCCGCCCGGCCCGGATACGGCAGATCGTCCCACGCCCGTCCCCCGGGAGAGGGTGATCCTCCCGACCTGACCGATCAACCCGCCCTCCAGGACTTACGCTCGTCCCAACCGGCCCTCCCCACCCGCAGGAGGGCGTCCTCCGCGACTATGGGAGTCACCACAGTGACCGACGTACGTCCTGCCGCTGCCGACGCCACCGGCGGCGTCCTGCAGACCCTGTTCCGCACGGAGCAGGGCGGCCACGAGCAAGTCGTTCTCTGCCAGGACCGGGCCAGCGGCCTCAAGGCCGTGATCGCCCTCCACAGCACCGCCCTGGGGCCCGCCCTCGGCGGTACCCGCTTCCACCCGTACGCCTCCGAGGAGGAGGCGGTGCTGGACGCCCTGAACCTGTCGCGCGGGATGTCGTACAAGAACGCGCTGGCCGGGCTGGACCACGGCGGCGGCAAGGCGGTGATCATCGGTGACCCCGAGCTGATCAAGACCGACGAACTGCTGCTCGCGTACGGCCGGTTCGTGGCGTCCCTCGGGGGCCGCTACGTCACCGCGTGCGACGTCGGCACCTACGTCGCCGACATGGACGTGGTCGCCCGGACGAACCGGTGGACCACCGGCCGGTCACCCGAGAACGGCGGCGCCGGCGACTCCTCGGTCCTGACCGCCTACGGCGTCTTCCAGGGCATGCGCGCCTCGGCCCAGCACCTGTGGGGCGACCCCTCCCTGCGGGACCGCAAGGTCGGCGTCGCGGGCGTCGGCAAGGTGGGCCACCACCTGGTCGAGCACCTGCTCAAGGACGGCGCCGAGGTCGTGATCACGGACGTCCGGACCGAGTCGGTGGACCGGGTCCTCGACCGGCACCCGCAGGTCACCGCCGTCGCCGACACGGCGGCGCTGATCCGCACGCCGGGCCTGGACGTGTACGCGCCGTGCGCGCTGGGCGGGGCGCTGGACGACGTCACGGTGCCGGTGCTGACCGCGAAGGTGGTGTGCGGCGCGGCCAACAACCAACTCGCGCACCCGGGCGTGGAGAAGGACCTGTCCGACCGCGGCATCCTCTACGCCCCCGACTACGTCGTGAACGCCGGCGGCGTCATCCAGGTGGCCGACGAGCTGCACGGCTTCGACTTCGACCGGTGCAAGGCCAAGGCCGCGAAGATCTTCGACACCACGCTGGCGATATTCGCTCATGCGAAGGCCGATGGCATCCCGCCGGCGGCGGCGGCCGACCGGCTCGCCGAGGCGCGGATGGCGGAGGCCCGCAGGGCCTGACGGCCCCCGGCCCGCGTGGCCGGAAACACACCCTTGTGCGGCCCGCCACGGGCAGTTGGGGAGACATCCCTCACCACCCGTCGGCGGGTCGCCGTACGGGACAGGTTAAAATCGCAGTTGACCAGCGTGGACGGGGCGCCACGCCGGTCGTGCCGAGCGGTGGGTGATGCGGGCGACGTACCGTATGGCCGCAGAAGCAGGTACCGTTAAAGCCCTACGGACCGGTCTCTCTGTCGAGAGCCCGCTCTGAATCATGAACGCGTGTCAAGACTCTGGGGCCGACGAGCCCCGTCACTGAGGGGGTCGACCCATGGGGCGCGGCCGGGCCAAGGCCAAGCAGACAAAGGTCGCCCGCCAGCTGAAGTACAGCAGCGGTGGGACGGATCTCTCGCGACTGGCCGACGAGCTTTCAACGCAGTCGAACCAGCAGCCTCCGAATCGAGAGCCGTTCGAGGGCGAGGACGAGGACGACGACCCGTACGCGCAGTACGCAGAACGGTATAACGCCGACGACGACGAGGAAGAAGGCCACTCCTCGAACCAGCGTCGTCGCGCCTGACATTCTGCGCGCTCGCGGGATTCATAACATCATTACGGACCCGGTCCAGGGAATGCCCAGGACCGGGTTCTGTGCTGCCCTGGGGGCCACCGGGCCGGTGACCCCCCGCGACGGCGGTGTCAGCTCGCGTAGTCACCGGTGAGGGTCACTGCCTCCGCGTGATCGCCGCGCTCGACGATCTCGCCGCCGACCCAGGCGTCCACGCCGCGGTCCGCGAGGGTCGCCAGGGCGACGTCCACCGACTCCTGGGGGACGACGGCGATCATGCCGACGCCCATGTTCAGGGTCTTCTCCAGCTCCAGGCGCTCCACCGCGCCGGCGGTGCCGACGAGGTCGAAGATGGCGCCCGGCGCCCAGGTGCTGCGGTCGACCGTGGCGTGCAGGCCGTCCGGGATCACCCGGGCCAGGTTGTTGGCCAGACCGCCGCCGGTGACGTGCGAGAAGGCGTGCACCTCGCAGGTGCGGGTCAGCGCCAGGCAGTCCAGCGAGTAGATCTTGGTGGGCTCCAGCAGCTCCTCGCCGAGCGTGCGACCGAGCTCCGGGACCTCCTGCTCCAGGGACATACCGGCCCGGTCCAAAAGGACGTGGCGGACCAGGGAGTACCCGTTCGAGTGAAGCCCGGAGGACGCCATCGCGATCACCGCGTCGCCCGTACGGATGCGATCCGCGCCCAGGACCCGGTCGGCCTCGACCACGCCGGTGCCGGCGCCGGCGACGTCGAACTCGTCCTCGCCCAGCAGGCCCGGGTGCTCGGCGGTCTCGCCGCCGACCAGCGCGCAGCCGGCCAGCACGCAGCCCTCGGCGATGCCCTTGACGATCGCCGCGACCCGCTCCGGGAAGACCTTGCCCACGCAGATGTAGTCGGTCATGAACAGCGGCTCGGCACCGCAGACGACCAGGTCGTCGACGACCATCGCGACCAGGTCGTGGCCGATGGTGTCGTAGACGCCCATCTTGCGGGCGATGTCGACCTTGGTGCCGACGCCGTCGGTCGCCGAGGCCAGCAGGGGACGCTCGTAGCGCTTGAGCGCGGAGGCGTCGAAGAGGCCGGCGAAGCCGCCGAGCCCGCCGACGACCTCGGGGCGGGTGGCCTTCGCCACCCACTTCTTCATGAGGTCCACGGCGCGGTCGCCGGCTTCGATGTCGACACCCGCACTCGCGTAGCTGGCACCGGTGGATTCAGCGGACATGGCTGAGAACTTTCGTTTGGGTGGGTACGAGCTCTACGGGCGCCGCAGTGCGTCGGCGCCGCCGATCCCGGCGGTGAGCGTCTGGACGCCGTCCACGTCGGACGCGGCCGGGGTCTTGGTCTCGGACTCCAGGAGGTGCTTGCCCAGCAGCTCCGGGTCCGGCAGCTCCATCGGGTACTCGCCGTCGAAGCAGGCACGGCACAGCTTCGGCTTGTCGATCGCGGTCGCCTCGATCATGCCGTCGATGGAGATGTACGCCAGCGAGTCGGCGCCCAGCGACTTGCCGATCTCCTCGACGCTCGCACCGTTGGCGATCAGCTCCGCACGGGTGGCGAAGTCGATGCCGAAGAAGCACGGCCACTTGATCGGCGGCGACGAGATCCGGATGTGGACCTCGGCGGCGCCGGCCTCGCGCAGCATCCGGACCAGGGCGCGCTGGGTGTTGCCGCGGACGATCGAGTCGTCGACGACCACCAGGCGCTTGCCGCGGATGACTTCCTTGAGCGGGTTGAGCTTGAGGCGGATGCCGAGCTGGCGGATGGTCTGCGAGGGCTGGATGAAGGTCCGGCCGACGTAGGAGTTCTTGACCAGACCGGAGCCGTAGGGGATCCCGCTGGCCTCCGCGTACCCGACGGCGGCCGGGGTGCCGGACTCCGGAGTCGCTATCACCAGGTCCGCGTCGGCGGGCGCCTCGGCGGCCAGCTTGCGGCCCATCTCCACCCGGGAGAGGTAGACGTTGCGACCGGCGATGTCGGTGTCCGGCCGGGCGAGGTAGACGTACTCGAAGACGCAGCCCTTGGGGCGGGCCTCGGCGAAGCGCGAGCTGCGCAGGCCGTTCTCGTCGACGGCGATCATCTCGCCGGGCTCGATCTCGCGGATGAAGCTGGCGCCGACGATGTCCAGGGCGGCCGTTTCGGAGGCCACCACCCAGCCGCGTTCGAGGCGGCCGAGCACCAGCGGGCGGATGCCCTGCGGGTCACGGGCGGCGTAGAGGGTGTGCTCGTCCATGAAGCACAGCGAGAAGGCGCCCTGGACCTTCGGCAGGACGCGGGGCGCGGCCTCCTCGACGGTCAGCGGTTTGCCGTCCTCGTCGACCTGGCCGGCCAACAACGCGGTCACCAGGTCGGTGTCGTTGGTGGCCGCGACCTGGGTGGCCCGGCCGCCCTCGCGGGGCAGCGCGGCGACCATCTTGGCCAGCTCGGCGGTGTTGACCAGGTTGCCGTTGTGGCCGAGCGCGATCGAACCGTGCGCGGTGGCGCGGAACGTCGGCTGCGCGTTCTCCCACACCGAGGCACCGGTGGTGGAGTAACGGGCGTGGCCCACGGCGATGTGGCCCTGGAGGGAACTGAGGGAAGTCTCGTCGAAGACCTGGGAAACCAGGCCCATGTCCTTGAAGACGAGGATTTGGGAGCCGTTGCTCACCGCGATGCCCGCGGACTCCTGTCCACGGTGCTGCAGCGCGTACAGCCCGAAGTAGGTGAGTTTGGCGACCTCTTCCCCCGGGGCCCAGACTCCGAAGACGCCGCAAGCGTCCTGGGGGCCCTTCTCACCGGGGAGCAGGTCGTGGTTGAGTCGTCCGTCACCACGTGGCACGCCTCAGAGTCTAGGGCAGGTCGCGGATTCATCCGAACCGGGGATGGCCTGCGAGCTGGAGGAGTGCATGAACGGGGCGTTAAGCATGCTTGACGTGCCCACGGCCACCCGGCCAGGATTTCCGCCCATGCAGACCCCGCAGCCCTTGGCGCGCCTGGCGTGTCACCGGGCGCCCCGCCGCGCGCCGCGCCTCGTGCGCCGCCGCCACGTCGACCTCGGTCGCGTGGCCAGCGCGATCTGTCACCGCGGGTGACAACGGGTGGCCGCGCACCGCGCCTGACGCCGCGCCGCCGCCCCTGAGCTGCACTTTCGCATTTCCTCCCGGTCGACCGCCAGGGCTCCGCCCCACCCCTCGCCGCGCAGTACGCGGCGAGATGTCCGCGATGCCCGCTGTCCGGTCGGTGTGAGATGCGCGACGTTCGCTCGCCCGCCCGTCTCCCGCCGTCCCCGGGGGCCGACGCGCGGCGCCCCGGCCCGCACGAGTTCCCTGGAGACCCGTACCGATGTCGTCCGTCGACCCCGTCCACGAGCGCCCCGCCCACGAACCCGCCGCCCACGGCTCCCCCGCCGACGCGGCTCCGTCCCACGAGGCCCCTGCCCACCCGAATCCGGGTCTGTCCCGACGCGCCTTCGGCGGGCTCGCCGGCGTCGGCGCCGCGGCCGCCGTCGGCGGGCTGGGAACCCTGGCGGGCGCTCCGGCCGCCGCTGCCGCCGTCCCGGAGCAGCCCGGGGAGCGGCCGTTCCGGGCCGCCCCGGGGCGGCGCTCGCGGCGCCCCAACATCCTCTTCATCCTCGGCGACGACCTGGGCTGGGCGGACCTCTCCTCGTACGGGGCGTCCGGTATCCGGACGCCGCACCTGGACCGGTTGGCCCGTCAGGGCGTCCGCTTCACCCAGGGGTACTCCGGGTCGGCGACCTGCTCGCCCACCCGCTTCTCGCTCTACACCGGCCGCTACCCGGGCCGCACCACCGGCGGGCTCGCCGAGCCGATAGCCGACCGCGGCGTGGGCCTGGCGCCCGACCACCCCACGCTCGCCTCGCTGCTGCGGGACGCCGGCTACGCCACGGCGCTGATCGGCAAGTGGCACTGCGGCTACCTGCCGGACTACAGCCCCACCAAATCCGGCTGGGACACCTTCTTCGGGAACTTCGGCGGGGCCCTGGAGTACTACTCGAAGCTGGGGCTCGCCGGGGAGTACGACCTCTACGAGGGCGATGCGGAATACCGGGACCTGCGCTACTACACCCGGATCCTCACCGAGCGCGCGGTGGAGCACGTCACCGAGGCCGGCAAGCGCACCGGCGGACGCGGCGCGGACCGGCCCTGGCTGCTGAACCTCAACTACACGACGCCGCACTGGCCGTGGATCGCGGACGGCGACACCGAGGAGAGCGCCGAGATCGTCCGCCGGATCAAGGCGGGCGACCGGAGCGCGCTGTTCCACGAGGACGGCGGTTCGCTGGAGAAGTACCGCGAGATGGTCGAGGACCTGGACCGCTCGGTCGGCGAGGTGCTGGCCGCGCTGCGGCGCTCCGGCCAGGAGGAGGACACCCTCGTCTTCTTCGCCAGCGACAACGGCGGGGAACGCTGGTCGTACAACTGGCCGCTCTCCGGCAACAAGGCGTCGCTGAAGGAGGGCGGCATCCGGGTGCCGACGATCGTGCGGTGGCCGGCCCGGATCGACCCCGGGCAGGTCAGCCACGAGCCGGTGTTCACCCCGGACTGGACGGCCACGCTCCTGGAGGTCGCGGGCGCCCGGCCGGACCGCGACCACCCCCTGGACGGGACGAGCCTGGCCGGCTACCTGCTGCGCGGGGAACGGCCGGCCGAGCGCGACCTGTTCTGGCGGGTGCGCGGCGAGCGGGCGCTACGCCGCGGCGACTGGAAGTACTACCGGGGCACGGGCGGCGCGGACCAGCTCTTCCGCCTCACCGCCGATCCGCGCGAGCAGGCCGACCGGGCGGGGCACGAACCGGAACTGCTGGCGCGGCTGCGGACGGCCTGGGAGGCGGTGGACCGGACGCTGCTGCCCTATCCGAAGCGGTGACCCCGACGGGCCCGGCCGGCCGGGGCGGGGCGGGGCCGGCGTCCCGCACCCGCCCCGCCCCGGGTCGGCGCGTGCCCCGTGCTCAGCTCATGACGGGCAGCAGGCCGCCGAGGTCGGCCCGTTCGCCGCTGGCGCTCACCGCGGCCGCGTCCACCGCCTCGGCCCACGCGCACCGGCCGGTGGCCAGCCGCAGCCAGGTCAGCGGGTCGGTCTCGACGACGTTGGGCGGGGTGCCGCGGGTGTGCCGGGGGCCCTCGAAACACTGGACCACGGCGAACGGCGGCACCCGGACCTCCACCGAACCACCGGGGGCCTTGGCGGCCAGCCCGTCGGCCAGCAGCCGGGTGGCGGTGGCCAGGGCGTGCCGGTCGAAGGGGATCTCCTGGTTGAGGGCGACGGCCAGGTCGTCGGTGTGCACGACGAGTTCGACGCAGCGGGTGACCAGGAAGTCGCCGAGCAGCATCGCGCCGGGGCGGCACGGGATGACCCGGTCGTCCGGCTCGCGCGGCAGCACCTCGGCGAGCTCCTCGGCGGTGCGCTCCAGCAGCTGTGCCGGGTCGTTTCGGGCCGCCAGTTCGTGGACGAACTCGTCGATGCCGGCGGCGTACTGCGCGGTCGCGGACGGCCAGGCCAGCAGGGTGACCTCCGCCTCGGGCGGGGCCGGCAGCCGCAGGGCGCGCACCACGCTGCCGACCGCCATGGACAGGTGCGCCGCCAACTCCCGCACCGTCCAGTCCCCGAGCCGGGTCGGCAGCGCCAACTGCTCCGGCGTCAGGGCCCCGACGACCCGACGGACGTGGGCGTACTGGGTCGTGACGGCGGCGCGGGTCTTGGCCGGGTCGTACCGGCGGGCACGCGGTGCGCGGGCGGCAGGTGACATGCGAGCAAGCCTAGGCGGCAGCACTGACAGCCGCCCGGATCGGTGGCAGCGCGGGCCGGGGCCGGGCGGCGGCGCCCCACCCGGCCCCGGCCCGCGCGCGCCGCCGTCGGCCCTCGGCCCGGCGCGGTCAGCCGCTGCTGAGGCGGCGGCCCTGCCACGCGAAGGCCCCCACGGCCAGCGCCAGGCCCCACGCCGTCCCGGCGAAGTAGGAGAGCCCGTCCACGTACGTCTCCTCGTCGGCCAGGTGGAGCTGGACGGCGAACGCGAACAGCGCGGCGCCCAGCGCGGTGAGGGCTATTGCGGCGGACCACATCGAACGGTTCTCGGACAAGGGACCTCCCCTAGGTCTACCGGGCGTCAGCGCCCGGCGGCAGTCAGCATCACCAGCAGCGGGACGACCCGCTCGACCGGTACCTCGTAGCGGCCGCGGGCGGCCGTGTGCAACCACCCGGCAGCGGTCAACTGCCGTAGGTGGTGGTAGATCTGGCCGGTCGTGCCCGTGCCGTCGAGCCCGGTGAGTTCGGCGGCGGTGCAGCGACCACCGAGGATCTCGCGCAGCAGCCGCAGCCGAACGGGCTGGCCGAGCGCCGCGAAGGACTCGGCGGCCGCCGCCCAGTCACCGTCCATGACGGTGTCGGTGGGCAGCCCGTACTGCCACTCGTAGCGCAGCCCGGCCGGGGTCCGAACGGCCCCGGTGAACAGCACGCCGCCGTTGACGGCGCCCAGACCGGCGAATTGCTCCTTCAGCCCGTTCAGGGCCCAGAGCGCGTCGCCCGGGTTCCGCTCCGGCGGGCGGGCCGCGGGCGGCGTCGCGGCGGCGGCGCCGGTCTCCTCGACCGCGCGTTCCACCTCGGCCAGGCGGCGTTCCAGCTCGGCCACCCGCTGCTCCAGATCCACACCACGAGATTACGCAATTACGTAATTACGAGCAAGGCCCCATCGACCGACGGCCGCGCCGGAACGACGGGGCGAACGGCGGAACGGCCCGCCAGGCATTCCTGGCGAGCCGTTCCGACACGAAGGACAACGGGGCGCGCGAGCGGTCCCGTTGGTGCGGGCGCTAGGCGATCAGCCCCGGGACGGTGGCCTCGTGGGCCGTCCGCAGCTCGTCCAGCGGAATGTCGAACTGCCCCTGGACCACGAGTGCGTCACCGTCGACGACACCGATCCGGGTGACCGGCAGCCCCCGGGCACCGCACATGTCGGTGAAGCGGAGCTCCTCGCTGCGCGGAACCGCGACGACCGCCCGCCCCGCCGACTCCGAGAACAGGAAGACGAACGGGTCGAGGTCGTCCGGGACGACCACCCGGGCGCCCTTGCCGCCGTGCAGGCACGACTCCACCAGCGCCTGGACCAGGCCACCGTCGGAGAGGTCGTGCGCCGCGTCGACCATGCCGTCGCGGGAGGCGGAGATCAGGATCTCGGCGAGCAGCCGCTCGCGCTCCAGGTCCACCTGCGGCGGCAGTCCGCCGAGGTGGTCGTGGACCACCTGCGACCAGGCCGAACCGCCCAGTTCCTCGCGAGTGTCGCCGAGGAGGTAGAGCAGCTGCCCCTCCTCCGCGAAGCCGACCGGGGTGCGGCGGGTCACGTCGTCGATGACGCCGAGCACCGCGACCACCGGGGTCGGGTGGATCGCGACGTCACCGGTCTGGTTGTACAGCGAGACGTTGCCGCCGGTGACCGGCGTGCCCAGCGTCAGGCAGCCGTCCGCGAGACCGCGGGTGGCCTCGGCGAACTGCCACATCACCGCCGGGTCCTCGGGCGAGCCGAAGTTCAGGCAGTCGGAGATGGCCAGCGGCCGGGCGCCGGTGGCGGCGACGTTGCGGTACGCCTCGGCCAGCGCCAGCTGCGCGCCCGCGTACGGGTCGAGCTTGGCGTACCGGCCGTTGCCGTCGGTGGCGACGGCCACACCGAGGTTGGTGTCCTCGTCGATCCGGACCATGCCGGAGTCCTCAGGCTGCGCCAGCACGGTGTTGCCCTGGACGAAGCGGTCGTACTGGTCGGTGATCCACGCCTTGGACGCCTGGTTGGGCGAGCCGACCAACTGGAGCACCTGTGCGCGCAGTTCCGCGGCGTTCGCCGGGCGGGGCAGCTTGCCGGCGTCGTCGGCCTGGAGGGCGTCCTGCCAGTCCGGGCGGGCGAAGGGCCGGTGGTAGGTCGGGCCCTCGTGGGCGACCGAGCGCGGCGGGACGTCCACGATCTGCTCGCCGTGCCAGAAGATCTCCAGCCGCGAGCCGTCCGTCACCTCACCGATGACGGTGGCGATGACGTCCCACTTCTCGCAGATCTCCAGGAAGCGGTCGACCTTGCCCGGCTCGACGATCGCGCACATCCGCTCCTGCGACTCGCTCATGAGGATCTCCTCGGGCGAGAGCGAGGAGTCGCGCAGCGGAACGGTGTCCAACTCGACCCGCATGCCGCCGGAACCGGCGCTGGCCAGCTCGCTGGTGGCGCAGGACAGCCCGGCGCCGCCGAGGTCCTGGATGCCGGCGACCAGCTTCTCCCGGAAGATCTCCAGGGTGCACTCGATGAGGAGCTTCTCCTGGAACGGGTCGCCGACCTGCACGGCGGGCCGCTTGGTCGGCTTGCTGTCGTCGAACGTCTCGGAGGCCAGCACGGACACGCCGCCGATGCCGTCACCGCCGGTGCGGGCGCCGTAGAGGATCACCTTGTTGCCGGCGCCGGACGCCTTGGCGAGGTGGATGTCCTCGTGCTTCATCACGCCCACGCAGAGCGCGTTGACCAGCGGATTGCCCTGGTAGCAGGGGTCGAAGACGACCTCGCCGCCGATGTTGGGCAGACCCAGGCAGTTGCCGTAGCCGCCGATGCCCGCGACGACGCCGGGGAGCACCCGCTTGGTGTCGGGGTGGTCGGCGGCACCGAACCGCAGCGGGTCCATCACCGCGACCGGGCGGGCGCCCATGGCGAGGATGTCGCGGACGATGCCGCCGACGCCGGTGGCCGCGCCCTGGTAGGGCTCGATGTACGAGGGGTGGTTGTGCGACTCGACCTTGAAGGTGACCGCGTAGCCCTGGCCGACGTCCACGACGCCGGCGTTCTCCCCGATGCCGACGAGCAGCGCGTCGTTCTCGGGGGCCTTCTCACCGAACTGCTTCAGGTGGACCTTGCTGCTCTTGTAGGAGCAGTGCTCGGACCACATCACCGAGTACATCGCGAGCTCGGCGCCGGTGGGGCGCCGACCGAGGATCTCCCGGATCCGCGCGTACTCGTCCTCCTTGAGGCCGAGTTCGGCCCAGGGCTGGCCCGCGTCCGGCGTCCCGGCGGCGTGCTTGACGGTGTCGAGGCTCATGCGTTGACCAGCTTCTTCAGGATCGAGGTGAAGAACCCGAGGCCGTCGGTGCGGCCGGTGCCGATCAGCGGCTCGACGGCGTGCTCGGGGTGCGGCATCAGACCGACGACGTTGCCCGCCTCATTGGTGATGCCGGCGATGTCGCGGAGCGAACCGTTGGGGTTTCCGTAACCGTCGCCGGACGGGCCGTCGGTGACGTAGCGGAAGGCCACCCGACCCTCGGCCTCCAACATGTCCAGCGTCCGCTCGTCGGCGACATAGCGACCGTCGATGTTCTTCAGCGGAATGCTGATCTCCTGGCCCGGCGCGTAGTCGGTGGTCCAGGCGGTGGTGGCGTTCTCCACCCGCAGCTTCTGGTCGCGGCAGATGAAATGCAGGTGGTTGTTGCGCAGCATGGCGCCGGGCAACAGGTGGGTCTCGGTGAGCACCTGGAAGCCGTTGCAGATGCCCAGCACCGGCATGCCGGCCCGGGCCTGTTCGATCACGGTCTCCATCACCGGTGAGAACCGCGAGATCGCGCCGGCCCGCAGGTAGTCCCCGTAGGAGAAGCCGCCGGGCAGGACCACGGCGTCGACCTGGTGGAGGTCCTTGTCGCGGTGCCACAGCGGCACCGCCTCGGCGCCGGCCGCCCGGACCGCGCGCTGGGTGTCCCGGTCGTCGAGCGTGCCGGGGAAGGTGACGACTCCGACGCGAGCCGTCATGACTCGGCTCGCACGGCTTCGTCGACCCGCACGGTGAAGTCCTCGATGACGGTGTTGGCGAGGAAGGTCTCGGCCATCTCATGGATGCGGGCGAGGGCGGCGTCGTCGACCGGACCCTCCACCTCAAGTTCGAAACGCTTGCCCTGACGGACGTCGGCGATCCCCTCGAATCCCAGGCGTGGCAGTGCGCGCTGCACCGCCTGCCCCTGCGGGTCGAGGATCTCCGGCTTGAGCATGACGTCGACTACGACGCGTGCCACTGGCACTCCCGGTGGTGTGGTGCGTAAGGCGGTGTCCTCACAGTACCGTGTTCGAAAATCTACGCGCATAGATATGCAGTACCTCCGATCACGAGCCGGTATCGACGGGAGTGCCCGCAGGAAAAATCTCCGAAAAGAACGGGGGGCCAGATTGCGGCAAGACACGCTGACGAAATTAAATGGGCTTCACAATGCATTGCCCATCGCTGTACAAATGAAAAAGCATTGATCCCAATCAGCCGGATCCGGAGCATCACCCCACGTCAACAAGGGGTTGCTCCCCGAAAGGACCGATATCCGTGGCGCAGCGCGTAGTAGTAACGCTCTCCGATGACATCGACGGAGGAGAAGCCGCAGAGACGGTCATCTTCGGTTTGGACGGGAAGTCGTACGAGATCGACCTCAATCCCGCCAATGCGAAGAAACTGCGCGGCGCCCTCGCCCCGTTCGTGGAGGCCGGCCGCAAGCGGGCCAAGTCCGGCAAGGCCTTCCACCGCACCGCGGTGACCCCCGACCCGGCGGCGGTGCGCGCCTGGGCCCGCTCCCACCAGATGGACGTCCCGCCGCGCGGCCGGATCCCCAAGAAGGTCTACGAGGCATTCAACGCCGCCAACCACTAACCGACTTGCCGGCGTCCGCGGGTGCGCACACCGCCGACTTGCACAGCACCCCTACTGATCAGCTAGAGTCTGGAGCACGCCGAGGGGCGAGGCCGAAAGGCCGGGCCCCGAGGAGTCACGCGGGTGTAGCTCAGTAGTAGAGCGCCCCCTTTCCAAGGGGGAGGCGCAGTGTGCAATCCCTGTCACCCGCTCTGACAGTTCAACCGGTCCAAAGGATCAGGTAGAGTAGCTGTCGCGCCACTGGGTGAAAGCCGAGTGGATGCCTGCGGACGTAGCTCAGTTGGTAGAGCGCAACCTTGCCAAGGTTGAGGTCGCGAGTTCGAGCCTCGTCGTCCGCTCAGAGAAAAGACCCCGGTCATCACGACCGGGGTCTTTGTCGTTTTCCGGGGCGGAAAACCGCCGGGCCCGAGGGCGTCGCCCCCGAAACGTTCGCGGGTGCGCAGGGGGACTTTCCGCCGGCAAAGCGCGGACCCTGAGCCCGTGGGCGGGCGAACGGGGCGGGGTGGGGGCCGCGGCGGACTGTGGCGGTGGACACACCGTCGGGGCCCGGGTGCCGGGGCGGCTGACGCCGGGTGGGCGGGGCGCCGGGAATGGCAGCCGAGAGCCGGGACCGTGGGCCGGCACGAAGGGCACGGCGCCGGCAGGGAGTTGGGTCGGCGACGGCGGGGGCCGTGCGCGGGGTGCGGGCGCGGCGGTGCGGCGGGCGGCCCCGGGCTCGACGGGCGGCGGCCGGGCCGGTGCGCACGGGCGTGCGTCGGCGGCCGGGAAGTTGGCTATAGTGGGGCCCGCACCGCGCAGTGGCGACCGGAACGGACGCCGGAGCACGGAGCGTGCGGACGTAGCTCAGTTGGTAGAGCGCAACCTTGCCAAGGTTGAGGTCGCGAGTTCGAGCCTCGTCGTCCGCTCAGGGAGAAGGCCCCGGTCATCACGACCGGGGCCTTCGTCGTCTTCCGGCGCGGGTGTCAGGCCCAGGGACGACCGGTGAGGCGCTCGTACGCCTCCAGGTACTTGGCGCGGGTGCGGTCGACGATCTCCTGCGGGAGGGCCGGCGGGGGCTGTTCGCCGGTGCGGTCCCAGGCCGCGGCGGGCGAGGTCAGCCAGTCGCGGACGAACTGCTTGTCGAAGGAGGGTTGGGGGCGGCCCGGCTGCCACTGGTCGGCGGGCCAGAAGCGCGAGGAGTCGGGGGTGAGGACCTCGTCGGCGAGGGTGAGGCGCTCCTCGTGGAAGCCGAACTCGAACTTGGTGTCGGCGAGGATCAGGCCGCGTTCGCGGGCGACGTCGCGCGCCCGGCCGTAGACCGCGAGGGTCAGCTGGCGGAGTTGGGCGGCGGTTTCGGCGCCGACCTGGCGGGCGACCTCCTCGTAGGAGACGTTCTCGTCGTGGTCGCCGACGGCGGCCTTGGTGGCCGGGGTGAAGAACGGGGCGGGGAGCTCGGAGCCGTCGGTCAGGCCCTCGGGCAGCGCCAGTCCGCAGACCGTGCGGGACTGCTGGTACTCGGCGAGGCCGGAGCCGGTCAGGTAGCCGCGGGCGACGCACTCCACCGGGACCATGGCCAGGGAGTGGCAGACCAGGGTGCGGCCGGCCCAGTCGGCGGGGGCGCCCTCGGGGACCTCGGTGGACAGCACGTGGTGCGGGACCAGGTCCGAGAGCTGGTCGAACCACCACAGGGACAGCTGGGTCAGGACCCGGCCCTTGTCGGGGATCTCGGTGGGGAGCACCCAGTCGTAGGCGGAGATGCGGTCGCTCGCGACCATGACCAGGTTGCCGTCGGCGTTCTGGTAGAGGTCGCGCACCTTGCCGGTGTGCAGGTGGGTGAGCCCCGGGACCTGCACGGGCTCGGGCTTTTCTACGAATCCGGACACGCTGCCTCCGCGTAGGTTGATCCAGGAGTCGGGGTGATTCTCCCGTACGGGGCGCGGGGGCTCCGCCGCAGGGTCGGCGTCGGGGGCGGCGGCCGGTCGTCCCGCGAGGTCAAGCGGAGGAACGGGCTCCGAGGCGGAGGACGGCGGCGAGGGTGAGCAGGGCCGCCGCGGCGATGCCCAGGAGGATCGCCGGCGGGGCGAAGGCGCCGCCGAGCAGGGTGACCGCGTACGGGGTGCAGAAGCCCAGGTAGCACACGGCCCAGAAGCGTGCGGTGAGGCGGGCCAGGTGGTGCGGGGGCGCCAGCGCGGCGACCTCGGTCAGGCCGTAGGCCACGCACAGGCCGTAGCCGGCGCCGAGCAGGGCGGCGGCGCACAGGGCCACCGCGGGTTGGGCGTGGGCCACCGCGAGGGCCCCGGTCCCCAGGCCGGCGGCGATGACGAGCAGGCCGGTGGCGGCGGTGGCGAGGCGGTGTCGGGCGCTCAGCCGGCGGGCGAGCGGGGCGACGAGGAGGCCGGCGCCGGGGGTGACGGCGGTGATGACGCCCGCGTAGACGGTCTGCCAGCCGTGCAGGGCGGTGTCGACGAGGCCGGGCAGGACCGCGAAGGCGATCGAGGGGGCGGCGAACACCCAGGGGGCCACCGGGGCGACGAGGCGGCGGAACGGCGCGCGGTGGGCGGGCGCGGTGGTTTCCGGGGCAGTGGCGTCCGCGGTCCGGGCCGGGACCGTCTCGGGGGCGCGGCGGGCGCTCAGGGCGGCGGCCGCGGCCAGGACCAGGTGCGGGAGGTAGGCCAGCACCATCGGGTGCGGGGCCCACTGGGCTATCAGGGCGGCGGCCAGGCCGCCGGTGGCGAAGCCGGCGGAGAGAAAGAGGCCGGAGCGGCGGGCGGCGGCGCCGGGGCTGGGCGCGGTGCCGTACGGCGGGGTGGAGAGTTCCTTGATCCAGACGCTGCCGGCGGTGAGCAGGGTGCCCGCGCCGACGCCGGTGACGAAGCGGCCCGGCCACAGCAGCGCCGGGGCGGCCGGACCGGCCATCAGCAGGCAGGTGGCCAGGGCCGAGACGCCCAGGGCGGTGAGGGCGACCCGGCGGCGGCCGTGGCGGTCGGCGAGCGGGCCGCCGACGAGGAGGCCGGGGATCAGGCCGACGACGTAGACGGCGAACAGGGCGGTGGTGGTGGCGGCGGTCAGACCGAGGTGGGCGCGGTAGGCGCCCAGGAGGGAGGAGTACTGGTTGGCGCTCCACCCGGAGGCGGTCATCAGCCAGCCGGCGCGGAGCCAGTGGCGGGGCGCGGGGGCCGCGGTGGCGGCGGCGCCGACCGGGGCCGCCGGGGCGTATGACAGGGGCATGAGGGACGTTGTACGACGCGGGCGGCCCGGCGCGCCGCCTCCGTTCAGGAAACGTGAACGGCGCGGGCCGCGGGCTCGGGCCCCGGCCTATCGTGGCGGACATGGATCTGCGCCGGCTGTCTTCGTTCCTGGCGGTGGTCGAGGAGCAGCACTTCGGGCGGGCAGCGGCCCGGCTGTTCCTGTCGCCGGCCGCCGTCACCCAGCACGTGCAGCAGCTGGAGCGGGAGTTCGGGACGCGGCTGTTGGACCGCGGTCGGGGCCCGGTGCTGCCGACCGTCGCCGGCCAGCGGCTGGTGTCGCACGCCCGGACCCTGCTGGCCGCCGCGAACGCCGCGGTCCAGGACGTGTCCGAGGCCGTCCAGGGCCGGCCGTCGCCGGGGCGCGGGCTGCGGGTCGGGGTGATGGGCCACGGATCGGCGGAGGTGACGCCGGCCGCGGTGAACGCGTTCCGGCGGGCGCGGCCGGACGTGCCGGTGTCGCTGGTCCAGCTGGACTTCACCGAGCACTGCAGCGCGCTGCGCGAGGACCGGGTGGACGTGGCGTTCGTCCGGCCCCTGGTGCGGGCCGAGGGCATCGAGGTGGACGTCCTGACGACCGAGCAGCGGATCGTGGCGGTCTCCGCGCGCTCGCCGCTGGCCGACGCGGCGCTGGAGGGGGTGCGGGTCGCGGACGTCCTCGGCCTGCCGTTCCTGCGGCTGCCGGCACGGACCCCGCGGCCGTTCGTCGACTACCTCTATTTCCAGGAGGGCGAGCGGCGGGCGCCGGACTGCGCGCTGAACCCGCACGACGTGCTGACGAGCGTGGCGGCGGGGCGCGGTGCCGGGTCGGGGCTGAAGTCCTTCGCGCGGTACTACCCGTGGCCGGGGACGGTGTTCGTGCCGGTGCTGGACGCGCCGAGCGCGCAGAGCGTGTTGGCGACGCGGTCCGGGGACCCGAATCCGGAGGTGCGGATCTTCCGGGCGCTGACGGTGGCGCTGGCACGGGAGTTGGGGCAGTACGCGGCGCGGTAGTGCTCGTGCGGGGAGCGCCGTCGGCCGGCCCGGGCGCGGTGCGGGCTCAGTCGCGCTTGCAGATGCGGTCGAGGAGGTTGGCGGTGGCGCGCTGGACGCGCTGGTCGACGTGGCCGGGCCGGTCGAGGGCGGGCGACCAGGCGAAGGTGCCGGAGGAGAAGACCAGGGCGCCGCTGGGGGCGCGGTACAGCGAGGTCTCCTGGTGGCGACGGACGCCCTCGCCGTCGCGGTACGGGGAGTGCGAGAGCAGGATGCGGCGGGTGTGCGCGGGCAGGCTCGTGCGCGGGAAGTAGCGGTCGGCCTCACCGGCGACCAGGCCGGGGAGTTCGTCGCCCTCGTGGGCGCCGGTGGCCTCCCACAGCCAGTGGTCGGCGTTGCGCACGACGAGGGGGGCGGGCTCGGGGACCCGGCCGGCGTACTGGATGCCCATCAACCGCTGCTCCGGATCGCCGAGTTCGCGCCAGAGGGCGGGGCGGCCGGGGCCCTGGCGCTTGCGGCAGTTGAGCAGCGAGTCGGGGCCGGCCGGTGACGGGGAGAGCTCCACCTGCCAGTACATGGTGTTGGCGGAGAGGAAGACCAGGGAGGTGCCGCTGTCGCGGGCGGCCTCGACCGTGCGGCGCATGGGCACCGACCAGTACTCGTCGTGGCCGGGGAAGACCAGGCCGCGGTAGCGGGTGGCGTCGACCCGGCCGGCGTGCAGGTCGCGGGCGTCGGCGTAGGCGAGGTCGTAGCCGTAGCGCTCGGCCCAGCGGATGAAGTCGTAGGCGTGGCCCACGTGCAGCGGCAGACCGGCGCCGGCGTAGGGGCGGTCGAAGGAGACGGTGGTGGCGGCGTCCCGCTCGCCGAGGAGGGCGCCCCCGTCGTCCCAGGCGTGGTAGAGGCTGGCGCCGGTGCGGCCGTCCTCGGGGTAGAGGTTGTACGCCTGCCAGGTGACGTCGGGGAGCAGCAGGAGGAGGTCGGCGGGCTGGTCGTCGCGGACCGTGAACGGGATGTGCGAGCGGTAGCGGCCGTCGACGGTGGTCAGGACGGCGACGTAGGCGCCGAGCTGCCAGTAGGTGGGGACCTGGAGGCGCCAGGACAGCCACCAGTGGTGGCAGGAGACGGTGCGCCCGACGAGCAGGGGGGCCGGCTGGACGATGCCGGCGAGCCGGGGGCTGGTGGTGATCTTGGCGGCGCCGGCGCCGGAGTAGTGGCCGATGCGGTAGACGTCGATGCTGAACGGCTGCGGCGGATCGACCGAGACCCGGAAGTCGATGGCCTCGCCGGGGGCCACCGTGCCGCGGACGGCGAACCCCTTGATCTGGCGGTGGATGTCGTCGGCGGTGCGGGGGCCGTTGTGTTTTCGGGGCGCGGGCAGTCGCAGGTCGCCGCGGGCGACGGCGGGATCGACGTACCAGGGAATGATCCGGCCGGAGTCGAAGTAGGTCTCGCTGCCGCGCAGCCAGGGCAACGGGCCCTGCCCGAACGGATCCGTGACCGCGTGGGCGAGGGCGCCCGATTCCCAGCGCCTGATCTGTTCCGTCGCCACCTTCCACTCCCCTCCCGCGTCCCCCATGGCCGCGGCCGACCGGGCCTTACCCACCCCCCAGCACATCACATTACGCACTCACTTCGTCACCCTTCGTCGTGAATTTAGGTGCCCTTGGCCCGAAGCACGAACTGGAAGGGAACATTCAGCCGGCCCGGCGGGCACCCCGCACACCGGGGCTCACGCCAGCCGGACCGGCTTCTCCGGACGCACCCCGATCCGGTGCAGCCAGCCGCGGAGCGGTTCGGCGTCACCGTCGTCGACCAGGCTGAGGACCGGGCGGCCCAGATCGGCGCGGCGGGCGCCGTCCACGAGGAGGGCCGGGCCGTCGAGCCAGTCCAGGCCGGGGGCGGCTCCGGCGGTGTCCACGGCGGCGCAGCAGACCATGGCGGTGACGTGGTCTGCGAGCAGTTCGCGGGCGGTGCGGGGCGGCTGGAGGGGGAAGAGCGGGAGGCCGCCGTCGGCCGGGTCGTCGCCCCGGCCGGGGTCGGCGGTGCCGTCCCGCCCGGAGCGAGTGGCCTGGCGGGCGGCCTCCTCGCGCTCCTCCCGGGCGACCTCGGCACCGAGCCGGGCGGCGACCAGGTCGCCGGAGCCGGGGTCGCGGGCCAGCCGGTCGATGACCCGGGCCAGCGTCGGGCCGGGGAGCGGCGCGGGGGCGGCGGCCTCGGCGGCGCCCGGCGGCTCGCCCGCACCGGGGGTGCCGGCCGGTGCGGGCGCCTCCGTGCGGTGCGAACGGAGGGGGGAGCCCGGGGACGGGGCGGCGGGGTCGAGGGCCCGGGACAGGCCCTGGCCGTGCGGGGCCGCGGGCGTACGGGCGCGGGCGCCGGCGTAGGTCAGGGGCGGTGCGGTGGCGGTGGCGGGCGCGTCCGCCGGGGTGCGGTCCGCCGCCGCCCGGTCGGGGTCGGCCGGGCCGGCCGCCGGCAGTTCGTCGAGGACCCGGTGGAGGCGGGCGGCCTCCAGCCGCCACTTCCGGTCGACGATCTCCTCGGGGTACTGCTGCCAGGCGACCGGCGACCAGTTGGGGCCGGGCTCGGCCGGGCCGCCGTGGAAGAGGCGGGCGGCCAGCAAGGAGGCGGCGCGATCGATGGTGCCGGGCTCCTCCAGGAGGTCGCAGGCGGGGCGCTCGCCCAAACGGGAGGCGAAGCCCTGGGCGAGCCGGTCGCGGCGGGAGAGCTCGGTGAGCGCGGAGACCACGCCGGCGTCCAGCCGGGAGGGCCAGCGACCCATCCGCCACGCGGGCAGCGCGACCCGGGTCAGCAGCCGGTCCCAGCCGGCGTAGGCCAGACCGACCTGTTCCTGGGCGACGATCCGCAGGCCGTAGTCGACGCCCTGGGCGCGCTCGGAGGCGGCGGCCGCGACCCCGCGCTCCATCAGCACGACGTGGTCGCCGACGGCGCGCAGCAGCAGCCGGGCGACCCGGCCGACGAAGCGCAGCGGGAGGGCGCGCAGCGGGCCCCGGGCGCGGGCGGCGACCCCGGCGGCCGCGTCCAGTCCCCGGATGAAGCGGCGGGCGGCGGCTATGTCGGGATGCGCGGACGGGCCGGTGCCGGCGACGACGGGGGCCAACAGGGCGCGCAGCTCGGCGACCCGCATCCACCACAGGAACGGCGAACCGATGACCAGGACCGGGGCCTCCGGCGCCCGGCGGCCGGCCCGTCGGGCGGGGCGCGGCGGGCCGTGGGCGCGGTGCGTGCGGTCCTCCAACCAGCTGTCGCAGTCCGGGGTGAGGGCTATCGCGGACGGGGCCGGGACGTCGAGGCGGTCGGCGAGGTCGCGGACCAGGCGGTAGAGGTCCGGGGCCGCCTCCTCGGCGACCGGCACGGAGGGGCTGAGCGCGGGCCGGGCGCGGGCGACGACCACCGAGACCAGCGTCGCCAGCAGCAGGCTCAGCACGGTGAGGGAGCCGACGGCCCACCGGGCGACGGCCCAGCCGCCTTCGGTGCCGAGCCGGCCGGTGGCGCCGCCCACCAGGAGGACCACGGCGACCGCGGCCGGCAGCAGGGCGAGCGCCAGCGCCGCACCGCGGACGCGGAGCACCGCGAGGGCGCGGCCACGCGCCGCCAGGACGCCTGTTTCCGGACTTGCCACGAGCCTGTACACCCCCTGCGGTCCTGCTTGGCGCGGGACGGAGAGAACGCGGGACGGACGGACGAAGGTCGTGCGGTGTGCGGGCGAGCGAGCGAGCCCACTCCCCACCACTGTGGCACCGGCCACTGACATCGCAATGTCGGTGGGCCAGTTGCCGGACGCCGCCGGGACGCCGACGCCGGAATCCGGCGCCGCGACCGCAGGACGCTTGCGCCGCACCTTAGTTGGGGGTGCGGGGTTCGTCAGCAGGATGCTCGCGTGGTCACTCGATGGAATGGCTTTGGGTAAAGCCGGGAGCCGGATGCGTACCGTTCTGGGCGGCTTCCCGCCGGGTGGCCCGCCCACAACGCAACTGGGGCATATGTCAAGGAAATGACACATGCCCCAGTCCGTGACGCCCAGTGGCGACTCTGCTCCGCGCGGGCCGCCGAAGCGGCCGGGAGCCGCCGTGCCCTACTCCCCGGCGGCCGCCTTCGCGGCGATGTCGGTGCGGTGGTGCGCGCCGTCCAGCGCGATCCGGCCCACGGAGCGGTAGGCGCGCTCGCGGGCGGTGGCCAGGTCGGCGCCGGTGGCGGTGACGGACAGCACCCGGCCGCCCGCGCTGAGCACCGCGCCGTCCGCGCCGCGCCGGGTCCCGGCGTGCAGCACGTAGGCGTCGGGGGCGTCCTGCTCGGCGACCTCGGCCAGGCCGTCGATCGGGTCGCCGGTGCGCGGGGTGCCCGGGTAGTTGTGGGAGGCGATGACGACGGTGACGGCGGCGCCGTCGCTCCAGCGCAGCGGCGGGAAGGTCGCCAGGGCGCCGGTCGCCGCGGCGTGCAGCAGGCCGGCCAGCGGGGTCTTCAGGCGGGCCAGCACGACCTGGGTCTCAGGGTCGCCGAAGCGGGCGTTGAACTCGATCACGCGCACGCCGCGTGAGGTGATCGCCAGACCCGCGTAGAGCAGCCCGGAGAACGGGGTGCCGCGGCGGCGCAGCTCGTCGACGGTGGGCTGCAGGACCGTCTGCAGCACCTCGTCGACCAGCTTGGGGTCGGCCCACGGCAGCGGGCTGTAGGCGCCCATGCCGCCGGTGTTGGGGCCCTGGTCGCCGTCGTGGGCGCGCTTGAAGTCCTGGGCGGGCTGGAGCGGCACGACGGTCTCGCCGTCGGTGACGGCGAAGAGGGAGACCTCCGGGCCGTCGAGGAACTCCTCGATGACCACCCGGTCGCAGGCGTTGGCGTGCGCGCGGGCCACCGCGACGTCCTCGGTGACCACCACGCCCTTGCCGGCGGCCAGCCCGTCGTCCTTGACGACGTACGGCGCGCCGAAGGCGTCCAGGGCCGTGTCGACCTCCTCCGGGGTGGTGCAGACGTAGCTGCGGGCGGTGGGCACGCCGGCGGCGGCCATCACGTCCTTGGCGAACGCCTTGGAGCCCTCCAGCTCGGCGGCCCGGGCCGACGGGCCGAAGGCCGGGATGCCACGCTCGCGGACCGCGTCCGCGACGCCGGCGACCAGCGGGGCCTCGGGGCCGACGACGACGAGGTCGGCGGCCAGGCCCACGGCGAGGTCGGCCACCGCCCGCCCGTCGAGGGCGTCGACCCCGTGGAGTTCGGCCACCTCGGCGATCCCGGCGTTGCCGGGGGCGCAGTGCAGCGCGGTGACGTCGGGGTCGAGGGACAGGGAGCGGCACAGGGCGTGTTCGCGGGCGCCGCCGCCGATGACGAGGACCTTCACGCAGTGCAGCCTAGACGAACGCACCAACCGGCCGACCGCCGGGCGTGCCCCGATCGCACAAGGAGGGATCCCGCCCGGAAACGCCGGCACCCTCGCCGTCGGCCCGCACGACGGCAACTCTTTCGGGTGAGACCCGTGAGCGCCCTATACCGGATCCCGCACCACTTCCGGGCGGAAAACGGGCGATCTTGGGACAGAGGCCAGCCGTTCGGCGGTAGGAAAGGGGGCGGTGCTCGGCCCTCCCGTAGGTCCTCCGCGCACCTCACGATCCGCGTACGAGGGAGCGCACGGGTGAGTCAGCCGGAGATGCAGCCCGAGGGGCCCCCTCGGGGCGAGGGCGGGGCCGACCGGGGCCGCGGACGGTCCCCGGACCGCCACCGGGACCAGGGGCGACCGCAGCGCCGCCCCGCGGGCCCGCTCCGGGGCCGCGGCGACCTCGTGGGGCGGGCGTTCCCGCACGGCGACTGGGGGGAGCCGGGCGACCGGCTGGACGCGCTGTACCTGTGGAGCGAGGAGGGCGCCCTGCGCACCGCCGACTGGTACCTGCGCGACCGGCTGGCCAAGCGGCGCGGGGCCCGCGCGCTGCGGACGGGGGCCGCGGCCGGGGTGACCGCGGGCGGGGCGCTGCCGCTGCTGGACCTCGCCGGTGTCTGGGAGCACGGGGCGCCCTGGGGCGCGCTGACGCTGCTGCTGGCCGCGGTGTGCGTGGGCTGCGACCGGTACTTCGGGATGACCGCGGGGTGGATGCGGGACCTGGCCACCGCCCAGGCGATCCACCGGCGGCTGGAGGCGCTCCAGTTCGACTGGGCGGCGGAGAGCGTGCGGGAGGTGCTCGGGCCGACGGAGGGCACCGCGAGCGAGGCGGCGGAACGCTGCCTCGCCGTGCTGCGGCGGTTCAACGAGGACATCGGCGAGCTGGTCCGCACGGAGACGACGGACTGGATGGTGGAGTTCCGGTCCGCCCCGGTGCCGCAGGCCAGCCACGCCGTGCTGCCGTGGACGGCGGCGCGGTCGGAGGGTCCGGGGCACCCGGGGCGGTTCCTGCGGTCGCCCGGCACGCGGCCGAACATGCCGCGGCAACGGCCGCCGGAGGCCCCGCGCTGAGCGGCGAGCGGGCGGGGCCCGGTGGGGCCGGGGCGGACCCGCCGCCCCGGCCGGTCCGCTCAGCTGAAGACGATCATGGAGCCCTGGCCCAGGCTCCGGGTGGCGGCCGCGTGCAGCCCGAGCCAGACGTGCCGCTCCCGGGCGAACGGGCCGTCGTCCGTGGGGACCGCGGTGGCCCGTTCTTCCAGGGAGGTGGGACCGGCCGGCGGCGCGGGGGCGGCCGGCGGGTTCGCCGGATCGATGCCCAGTGCCGGGGCGACCAGTTCGAGGTCCCGCAACAGCCCGTGGGAGGAGCCCAGTGGGCCGCCGCCGGCCAGGAGTTCCTCGGTGGCGAGCGGGTGCGGGAAGTCGACCGGGACGTAGGCGCCCGCGTGGTCGTAGTGCCAGACCAGGTGGGACTGCTGCGCGGTGGTCTCGAACATCTCCAGCAACTGCTCGTAGTCGCCGCCCAGTTCGTCGACCGGGGTCACCTCCAGGCCGCACAGTTGCAGCAGGTAGGCGCGGCGCAGGAAGTGCAGCGCGTCGTAGTCGAAGCCGGCGACCGGTGCCACGTCACCGGAGAGGCCCGGCATGTAGGAGAAGACCGGGATCTCCGGCAGGCCCGCGTCCACCAGGGCCTCGTTGTAGGCGGCGATCTCTTCGGAGAACGGGTTGTCGGGGCTGTGGCACAGCACATCGACGAGGGGTACCAGCCACAGGTCACATGCCACGGGTGGGGGCTCGCTTCCGGTAGGGGACAGAGGGCACCGGCGCACGTACAGCCACGGGTACGGCCCATTACGGCCGATGGTCGGGACAGCGTAGTGCTACCCGGCCGTTCCCACGAGAGCGAGGGAGTGCTCGTTGTACTCGGCGATCAGCCGCTGGGCGTCCGGCAGGTCGTGCCGCAGCAGGGCCTCGGCCAACTCGCTGTGACCGTGCCACAGGCGGTCCTTGAGGCGGGGGTCGCGGCGCAGCAGGGGCACCGCGAACATCCAGGTCTGGACACGGATCCGGTCCAGGAAGTCGCTGATGTAGGGGTTCTGGACGATGCCGCTGAGTTCGCGCCAGAACCGCAGGTCATAGCCGATGAGGACGTCCAGGTCGCCGGCCCGGGCGGCGCGTTCGGCCTCCTCGGCACGGCGGCGGATGGAGATCAGCACCTCCGCGGGGGTGGCCAGCAGCGCCCGTTCCGCGTCGCTGCGGAAGATGCCCTCGATGATCAGGGTGCGGGCCTCGACCATGGCGCGGAAGTCGGCGGTGGTGAAGGCGTGCACCTTGAAACCGCGGTGCTGCTCGATGTCGAGCAGGCCCTGGGCGCACAGGTCGAGCAGCGCCTCGCGCACCGGGGTCGCGGAGACGCCGTACTGGTCGGCGATCTCCTTGACGGTGAACGGATGACCGGACGGCAGCCGGCCGGCCAGGATCTCGTCGCGCAGCGCGTCGGCGATCTGCTCGCGCAGGGTGCTGCGTCGTATCACTGAGCTGGAGCTGTCCGAGCCCGGGGCCATTCGGTGCGTCTCCTTCGACGTCCATGACCGCAGGTGGGAGCGGCCCGCCCCCACCATAGGCGAGGGGATGGCCACGGTTTCACGTGAAACCACGCGCGCGGCCGCCGCCCACGAAGGGCGGGGCCGCGCGCAGGTGCTGTCCGGTGGACGCGCTCAGACGGTGTGCGCGTCCGCGACGGTCAGGGCCTCGTCGAGGGCGGTGAGGCCCTCCTTGACCTCGGCCTCGGTGACGGTGCAGGCCGGGACGACGTGGGTGCGGTTCATGTTCACGAACGGCCACAGGCCGCCTCGCTTGCAGGCCGCGGCGAACTCGGCCATCGGGGCGTTGTCGGCGCCGGCCGCGTTGTAGGGCACCAGCGGCTCGCGGGTCTCCTTGTTGCGGACCAGGTCGAGGGCCCAGAAGACGCCCAGGCCGCGGACCTCGCCGACCGACGGGTGCCGCCCGGCGATCTCGCGCAGCGCGGGGCCGATGACCTTCTCGCCGATCTCCGCGGCGTTCTCCACGATCCGCTCCTCGGCCATCGCGTTGAGCGTGGCGACGGCGGAGGCACAGGCCAGCGGGTGACCGGAGTAGGTCAGGCCTCCGGGGTAGGGCCGCTGGTCGAAGGTGGCGGCGATCTCGGCGTTGATGGCCACGCCGCCGAGCGGGACGTAGCCGGAGTTGACGCCCTTGGCGAAGGTCAGCAGGTCGGGGGTGACGTCGAAGTGGTCGGCGGCGAACCAGTGGCCGGTGCGGCCGAAGCCCGCCATCACCTCGTCGAGGATGAAGACGATGCCGTAGCGGTCGCAGATCTCGCGGACGCCGGCGAGGTAGCCGGGCGGCGGGACCATGATGCCGGCGGTGCCGGGCACGGTCTCCAGGATGATCGCGGCGATCGACTGGGGGCCCTCGAAGGCGATGGTCTGTTCCAGGTGGGCCAGGGCGCGCTCGCACTCCTGGGCCTCGTTCTCGGCGTGGAACGGCGAGCGGTACAGGAACGGGCCCCAGAAGTGGACGACGCCGGCCGCGCCGGTGTCCGAGGCCCAGCGGCGCGGGTCGCCGGTCAGGTTGATCGCGGCGGCGGTGGCGCCGTGGTACGAGCGGTAGGTGGACAGCACCTTGGCGCGGCCGGTGTGCAGCCGGGCCATCCGGACGGCGTTCTCGACCGCCTCGGCGCCGCCGTTGGTGAAGAAGATCTTGTCCAGGTCGCCGGGGGTGCGCTCGGCGATCAGCCGGGCGGCCTCGGAGCGGACGTCCACGGCGAAGCCGGGGGCGAGGGTGCAGAGCTTGCCGGCCTGCTCCTGGATGGCCGCGACGACCTTGGGGTGCTGGTGACCGATGTTGGTGTTGACCAGCTGGGAGGCGAAGTCGAGGTAGCGGTTGCCGTCGTAGTCCCAGAAGTACGAGCCCTCGGCACCGGCGACCGGCAGCGGGTCGATCAGGCCCTGGGCGGACCAGGAGTGGAAGACGTGCGCGCGGTCGGCGGCCTTGACGGCGGCGCCGACGGCGGGGTCGGGGGGCAACGTGCTCACGGTCAGTACCTCGGATCGGTCGCGGGGGTCCGTCGCTGGACAGGAACGGCGAACGGCTCCCAGCCTAAGGATCACGGTGCGCTGACCGGTACCGACAGTGTGTATGGCGCTCACCACGCGCGCGGACAGAATGTCTACGGTCCTGGAGGAATCTCCAGGGATGCCCGGGGGTGGGGGTACCTGCCCCCGGGCATCGTCAGGAGCCGCGGCGCTCAGGGCTGGTCGCCCCGCGCACCGGCTCAGGCCGCCGCGGCGGTGGGGAAGGCGGTCCGGACCGGCCCGCGCCAGTGGTTGGCGTACAGGTTCGGCCGGAGCGCCGACAGACCGCCGCAGTACTTGGTGAAGTCGGCGGCCTGGACGCCGTACTCGGTCAGCAGCCGGTCGGCCTCGGTGAGCCGGCCGGCGGTCTTGGTCTCGACGACGACCAGCCCGCCGTCGGCCCGCACGGTGCGGCCGGTCGCCAGGTCGCGGCAGACCAGGGCGGCGTCGCAGGTGACGCGCTGGCCGTCGGCGACGAAGGTGGCCCGCTGGTAGTCGGTCTCGATGGAGCGGCCCAGTTCGGTGGGGGCCTCGATGCCGTAGGAGCGGTCGAGCACGGTGGCGAGGAAGTCCCGCGGGGCCTCGCCCAGGGCCTGGTCGCCGGGGAGCAGCGGCTGCCGGTGCTTGACCGTGCGGCCGTGCTCGCCCTTGAGCTTGACCTCGAACTGCCGCTCGCCGGTGTCGGCGTAGAGCCGTTCGCGGATCTTGAAGCGGAGCACGTTGCGCTGCCGGTGGTCGTGGAAGGACCGCAGGTCGGGGGTGTCGTAGTAGACGGACTGGTAGCGGAACCAGCGGCGGCCGTTGATGCACAGGGCCGCGAACGGGCCGCCGGGGCGGTTGCGGTCGGTGAGTTCGGCCGCGAACGCGGCGAAGACGTCGACCGGGACGAGGTAGGTGGTGCTGAAGCGAGCCAGGAGTTCGGCGCGGGCCTGGACCTCGGCCAGCGGGACGGGGCGGGCGGCCATGGCCGCCCGCGCAAGGGCTCGTACGGCGGGTATCACACGGTCTCCTTGGGGTATTGGGGACGGGGGATCGTGCGGGTCCTGTCGTCGCTCTCTGCGGTTTTTCTCCTTTCTTTACGATCGATAACCCTGAAGAGTTCCACAACACGGAATCAGTCATCCGTTGCGTCAGTTCCCGGCCAGCGCAGTGACACTGACGGCACCTCAGCCACCGGCCCGTACGTCGCACCACGGGATCGGCCCTCGCGACCCGCAGGACCACGGCCCGCCCCAACGGCCCAGCGGCTTGGCCGAATACCGCCCCACCGGCCGTGCGCCCGGCCTCGATATCCTCACCGCGGACGAGTGACCGCTCCCACCGAGCGGGGGCGGGGAAAGCCGGGCAAAGGGGCGGCGGATCATGGCACAGCCAGGACGGGCGGGGCAGCAGGGACGGGCCAAAGGGCTCGGAGGGCTGGCACCGCTCGACACGCACGACCCCCAGCGGATCGGCGAGTACCGCCTGCTGGGGCGGCTCGGCGAGGGCGGCATGGGCCGGGTGTTCCTGGCCCGGTCGGACCGCGGCCGGACCGCCGCGGTCAAATTGGTGCGGACGGAACTGGCCCACCAGGAGGAGTTCCGGGCCCGCTTCCGCCGCGAGGTGCGGGCCGCCCGCACGGTGGGCGGCGAGTGGACCGCGCCCGTCCTGGACGCGGACACCGAGGCCGAGACCCCGTGGTTGGCCACCGGCTACATCGCCGGCCCCTCCCTCCAACAGACCGTCGGCGGCACCGGTGCGCTGCCGGAACGCACGGTGCGGATCCTGGCCGCGGGACTGGCCCGCGCCCTGCGGTCCGTGCACGCCGCCGGCATCATCCACCGCGACCTCAAGCCGTCCAACGTCCTGCTGACCCTCGACGGGCCGCGGGTCATCGACTTCGGCATCGCGCGGGCCCTGGAGGGCGTCAGCACCAGCGCGGTGACGCACACCGGCTCCGCGGTCGGCTCGCCCGGCTTCATGGCGCCCGAACAGGTCCGCGGCGAGCCGCTCACGCCGGCCTGCGACGTCTTCTGCCTCGGCTCGGTGCTGGTCTACGCGGCCACCGGCCGCCCGCCGTTCGGCTCGGAGACGACCCTGCCGCACGCGATGATGTACCGCATCGCCGAACAGGAGCCGGACCTGACCGGGCTCCCCGAAGGACTGCGCGAGCTGGTCACCGCCTGTCTGGCGAAGGACCCGGCCCGCCGCCCGACGCCCGAGGAACTGGTGGCGTGGGCCGAGGACGTCCCGGACGCCTCCGGGGCGGCCGAGGACGAACCATGGCTCCCCGGGGCGCTCGTCGCCCGTCTGGGGCGGCACGCGGTGGAACTGCTGGAGACCGAGGACCCGCAGGACGGCACGGCCCGCACGCCCACCGCGGAGACCGCCGTCGCCTCGCCCGCCACCGTGGCACCACCGGGCGTCCCCGCCCCGGCGCGCCGCCGCCGCACCGGCCGGACGCTGCTGGTCGCGGCCGCGCTGGTGCTGGCCGGAGGGGGCACCGCCGCCGCGTACGCACTGCTCGGCGCGCCCGGCGACGGCAGCGCCGCCGCCACCGAGAAGACCACGGACCGGCCCACGACGCCGCCCGGCGGCATCCCCGCCGAGTACCTGGGCATCTGGTCGACGACGATCGGCGACTCCCGGCTGGACGTGCGCCGCTTCACCCTGGTCCAGGGCAAGCCCGGCGAGGCGGTGCTCCGGATGGAGGCCACCGGGCCCACGTACGCATGCCGGTTCGTGGCCACCCTCAAGAGCGCCGGCCCGCCCGTGCGCCTGGGCCCCTCCACCGTGGTCTCCGGACCGCCCGACACCTGCCGCCCCGGCTCCCCCAGCACCCTGGAGCTGATGGGCGGCCAACTGCGGCGCACCTTCGACGACGCGGGCGGCCTGGCGCCGCTGCTGTACACGAAGAAGGGGTGACGGCGGGGCGCTCGCCCCACCGTCACCCCGTCATCGGCGGCGCGGTCCGCGAGGACCGCACCGCCGGGGTCGTGCCGAACCCGTTACGACAGGAACGAGTTGATCTCGATCGTCTCGGTCCGGCCGGGGCCGACGCCGATCGCGGAGATCGGGGCGCCCGACATCTCCTCCAGCGCCTTGACGTACGCCTGGGCGTTCTTCGGCAGCTCGGCGAAGGTCTTGGCCTTGGTGATGTCCTCGGACCAGCCCGGCAGCATCTCGTAGACCGGCTTCGCGTGGTGGAAGTCGGTCTGGCTGTAGGGCAGCTCCTCGACGCGCTTGCCGTCGATCTCGTAGGCCACGCAGACCGGGATCTGCTCCCAGCCGGTGAGGACGTCGAGCTTGGTGAGGAAGAAGTCCGTCAGGCCGTTGACCCGGGTCGCGTACCGGGCGATGACCGCGTCGAACCAGCCGCAGCGACGGTCGCGCCCGGTGGTGACGCCGCGCTCGCCGCCGATCCGGCGCAGCGCCTCGCCGTCCTCGTCGAACAGCTCCGTCGGGAACGGTCCGGCGCCCACCCGGGTGGTGTACGCCTTGAGGATGCCGATGACCCGGCTGATCTTCGTGGGGCCGACGCCCGCACCCGTGCAGGCACCGCCCGCGGTCGGGTTCGAGGAGGTCACGAAGGGGTACGTGCCGTGGTCGATGTCGAGCAGGGTGCCCTGCCCGCCCTCGAAGAGCACGACCTTGTCGTCGTCCAGGGCCTTGTTGAGGATCAGGGTGGTGTCGGCGACGTAGCCCTTGATCTGGTCGGCGTAGCCCAGCAGCTCCTCGACGACCTGCCCGGCCTCGATGGCGCGGCGGTTGTAGAGCTTGGTGAGCAGCTGGTTCTTGACGTCGAGGGCCGCCTCGACCTTCTGGGTCAGGATCGACTCGTCGTAGAGGTCCTGGACCCGGATGCCGGTGCGGTTGATCTTGTCGGCGTAGGTCGGGCCGATGCCCCGACCGGTGGTGCCGATCTTCCGCTTGCCGAGGAACCGTTCCGTCACCTTGTCGGTGGTGATGTTGTACGGCGTGATCAGATGCGCGTTACCGCTCAACAGCAGCTTGGACGTGTCGACGCCGCGCTCGTTGAGTCCGCTCAGCTCGGAGAGCAGGACCGCCGGGTCGACGACGACGCCGTTGCCGATGACCGGGGTGCACCCCGGCGAGAGGATTCCGGAAGGGAGGAGGTGCAGTGCGTACTTCTGGTCGCCCACGACGACCGTGTGGCCGGCGTTGTTGCCGCCCTGATAACGCACGACGTAGTCCACTGACCCACCGAGCAGATCGGTGGCCTTTCCCTTGCCCTCATCACCCCACTGAGCACCGAGCAGCACAAGTGCGGGCACAGGCGTACACCCCTTCCGGGCGGGGCATGTCCAACGTGCGTGGAAGGCGCGACGCCCGCGTGTTCACGCGTACGTCGTCGCCGGAGCCGTCGGACCGGTGCCCCGGAATAGACGAAGCCCCTGGCGCAATAGCGCAAGGGGCTCTTGCACCGAGATGCTACCTGAGGAAGGACCGAGGTGTCGGCGCAGTCTTCTGGGCACTCCCCCGCGGCGTCCGTTCGGGGGTGCCCCCTGCTTGTGGTCATCGACCCGGTCGCCCGCAGGACCGACGGCGAGTCCGTGCGGATCGCGAAGGACGTCCTGTGCGCCGGCGCCGGGGCGAAGATCTGCCTGCCGGAGGGGCCGGAGGAGTTCGCCCAGGCACTGGCCCGGCGCGGCCGGCGCCGCCCGGTGGTGATCGGCGACGACCGGGCGCTGCTGCGGGCCGTGGGCCTGCTGCACAAGGAGCGCGAGCTGGCCGGGGTGCCGCTGTCGCTGGTCCCGGTGGGCCCGCCGGAGGCCGTCGCACTGAGCCGGACGCTGGGCGTGCCCACGGACACGGTGGCCGCCGCGCGGACCGTCCTCGACGGCGGGGAGCGGCCGATGGACCTGCTCACGGACGACAGCGACGGCATCGTGCTGGGCGGGCTGCGGATCCCGTGCGGTGACACCTCCGGGACGCTGCCGGAGTACGGGGCGTACGGGACCTCCGGCGTGGCGGCGGAGGTCCCGTACGGGCGGGCCGTCTGCGGGGCTCCGGAGCGGGTCGCGGACGACGGCGGCGCGGGCCCCGGCACGGATCCGACGGTCGGGCACCGGTCCTGGTGGAGGCCGGCGGCCCGCACCGCCCGTACGGCGCTGTCGCTGCTCACCACGCCCACGGCGGGGCGCTGGGGCGCTCCCCGACCAGGCGCGGCCGACGAGGGCGCGGGGCGGCGCGGACGGGTGCCCGCGCAGCGACTGCGGCTGCGGATCGAGGCGGACGGCGCGCTGCTGGCGGATCTGGACCGGCCGGTGCGCGGCGTGTCGGTGGTGCCGTGGGCCGGCGACGACGGGGCCGTGGACGACGTCCCGGCCGGGCGGCCGGGCGGGCTGGCCGAGGTGGTCGTGCACTGGCCGGGCGGGGAGCGGCCGCTGCGGGCCCGGGCGCGGGCGGTGACGGTTTCCGGGGCGGACTTCCACTACCGCGCGGACGCCCTGGTCGGCGGGCCGGTGCGGACCCGGACCTGGACGCTGCAGCCGGGCGCCTGGCGGTTGCAGCTGCCCCGGCAGGGGTGAGCGGGGGCGCGGCGCGCGGGCCCGGCGGGCGGGGGTGGGCGGGGGCGCGGGTCAGCGCCGACGGGCCGGGTCGGGCCCGGGCGCGCCCTCGTCGGTGGTCTCTTCGGTGCGGAGCAGTGCGAGGTGGTCGCGCCAGCGGTCCATCATGCCGACCAACTCCTGCTGCATGAACTCCGTGAAGGCCAGCGTCTCGCCGAGCCGACGGCCGGCGGCGCTCTCCCGGCCGAGGCTGTCCACGCCCTCGCGCAGCACGTCCTCCCAGCGGGTCAGGACGCTGTCCCGGCGGGTCAGGGCCTCGTACCACTGGTCGCTGTGGACGCGGTAGCGGTCGCGGCGGGAGCCGGGCTCGCGCTCGCGACCGACCATGCCGACCTGCGAGAGGTAGCGGATCGCGCCGGAGACGGCCGCCGGGCTCACCTGGAGCCGCTCGCCCAGCTCGGCGGAGGTCAGGACGCCGGAGTCGGAGGCCAGCAGGCAGGAGAAGACGCGGGCCGGCATCCGCTGCATCCCCGCGTCGACCATCTGCGCCGCGAACCGCTCCACGAACGTCAGGACCGCCGCGTCGTCGCGGGCGGCCGCCCGGCCCGTGTCCCGCTGTCGCTGCTCGCTCATCTCGGCATCATCTCCCCTGTTCAGAGCCGGTCCCTCAACTTTATACGGTTTCTTAACTTCACAAATTTGTGAAATGAACGTATCTTCGAAACCATGACCACGGCGATCTCCCCCGTCCCCGCGATCCGGGTGGCCGACCTCCACAAGTCCTTCGGCCGGACCCACGCGCTGAACGGCCTCGACCTGACCGTCGAGGCCGGTGAGGTGCACGGCTTCCTCGGCCCCAACGGCGCCGGGAAGTCCACCACCCTCCGCGTCCTGCTCGGCCTGCTGCGCGCCGACCGCGGCACGGCGCAGGTCCTCGGCCGGGACCCCTGGCACGACGCGGTCGAGGTCCACCGCCGTGTCGCCTACGTCCCCGGCGACGTCACCCTGTGGCGCAACCTCTCCGGCGGGGAGGTCATCGACCTGTACGGACGGCTGCGCGGCGGGCTGGACGCCGCCCGGCGGGCCGAGCTGCTGGAGCGCTTCGAGCTCGACCCGACGAAGAAGGGCCGCGCCTACTCCAAGGGCAACCGCCAGAAGGTCGCCCTGGTCGCCGCCTTCGCCTCCGACGTCGACCTGCTGGTCCTCGACGAGCCGACCTCCGGACTGGACCCGCTGATGGAGGAGGTCTTCCAGAGCTGCGTCGCCGAGGAGCGCGACCGCGGCCGCACGGTCCTGCTCTCCAGCCACGTGCTGTCCGAGGTGGAGGCGCTCTGCGACCGCGTCAGCATCGTCCGCCGCGGCCGCACCGTCGAATCCGGCTCGCTGGGGGAGCTGCGCCACCTGACCCGGACCACCGTGGTGGCCGAGCTGGCCGGCCCGCCGGCCGGACTCGACGGACTGCCCGGCGTCCACGGCCTCACCGTCCAGCCGCTCCAGGGCGGCCCGGCCTGCCGGGTGCGGCTCCAGGCCGACACCGACCGGCTCGGCGCGGTGCTCGGCCCGCTCGGCGCGGCCGGTCTGCGCAGCCTCACCAGCACCCCGCCCACCCTGGAGGAGCTCTTCCTGCGGCACTACCAGGACGACGTCCGCCCCGACGCCCGCCGCCGGGACGCCGCCCGCGCCGAAGGGGCGGTCTCCCGATGAGCGCCCTGACCGCACCGGCCGCCGTCGGTCCCGCGGGGCCGCGCCACCTGGCCGGCACCGGCACCCTGCTGCGCCTGGCGCTGCGCCGCGACCGGCTGATGATCCCGGGCTGGGTGCTGGCCCTCGGCCTCGTGGTGGTCGCCACCGGCCCGTCCTTCGCCGCGCTCTACGACACCGCCGCCCGGCGCGCCGAGCTGGCCGCGTCGATGAACGCCAACGGCTCGCTGCGCGCCCTGTACGGACCGGTCCTCGCCGACTCGCTGGGTGGCCTGGTCGCCTGGCGGATGGTCGGGCTCGGGGCGGTGCTGGCGGCCCTGATGAGCCTGCTGATCGTCGTCCGGCACACCCGCGAGGAGGAGGAGACCGGCCGCCAGGAGCTCCTGTTGGCCGCCATGGTGGGGCGCCGGGCGCCGCTGACCGCAGCCCTGCTGGCGGCACTGATCGCCGACGCCGGGGTCGCCGCGCTGACCGCAGCCGGGCTGACCGCCACCGGCCGGCCGGTCGGCGGCTCGCTCGCCCTCGGCCTCGCCATCGGCGGCGTGGGCCTGCTCTTCGCCGCCCTGGCCGCGATCGCCGCCCAGCTCACCGAGAGCGCGCGGCTGGCCAGGGGGCTGACCGGTGCGGCCCTGGGCGCCGCGTTCGCGCTGCGCGCCGCCGGCGACGCGTCCGACGGCGCCGGCGCCCCCGGCAGCGGTGGCGCCGCCGTGCTCACCTGGCTCTCCCCCGTCGGCTGGGCGCAGCACCTGCGCGCCTTCGCCGGCGAGCGCTGGTGGGTGCTCCTGCTGTTCGCCGCCGCCACGGCGCTGGCGGTCGCGGCGGCCTACGCCCTGGCCGCCCGCCGCGACCTGGGCATGAGCTTCCTGCCGGCCCGCCCCGGCCCGGCCCGCGCGGCGCGCTCGCTCGGCGGGCCGGGCGGCCTGGCCTGGCGGTTGCAGCGGGCCTCTCTGGCCGGCTGGGCGGCCGGGTTCGCCCTGGCCGGGGCGGTGTTCGGCGGGATCGCCAAGGGCGCCGCGGGGATGGTCGGCGGCAACCAACGGACCCGGGAGATCTTCGAGCGGCTCGGCGGACAGCAGTCGCTGGCTGACGCCTTCCTGGCCACGATCATCGGCCTGCTCGGCATGGTCGCGGCGCTCCACGCGGTGGGGGCGGTGCTCAGGCTGCGCACGGAGGAGACCGGCGGGCGGGCCGAACCGGTCCTGGCCGGTGCGGTGGGCCGGCTGCGCTGGGCCGCCGGCCACCTGGTCCTCGCGCTGGTGGGCACCGCCGCGGTGCTGGCCGCCGGCGGGCTGACGCTGGGCGTGGCCTACGGCGCCTCGGTCGGCGACGTGGCCGGCGGCACCGGCCGGGTGCTGGCCGCGGCCCTCGCCCAGGTCCCGGCGGCGTGGACGCTCGCCGCGGTGGCGACGGCCGTGCTCGGCGTGCTGCCCGCGGCCACCGGCGCGGTCTGGGCGCTGACCGGCGGCTGCCTCGCCCTGGGCTGGCTCGGTCCGGTGCTGCGCCTGCCCCGGTGGGCGCTGGACCTCTCGCCGTACGCGCACCTGCCCAAGCTGCCCGGCGGGGCGGTGACGGCCGCGCCCTTCCTCTGGCTGACGGCCCTGACGGCGGTGCTGCTCTGCGTCGGACTGGTCGGACTCCGCCGGCGCGACATCGGCTGATCCCGCGGCCGGGCGCCGTCGGAGCCGGCGCGGGCTCCGGTGGCGGGTACTCCGGTCGGCGCGGACTCCGTCGGCGCGCGGCACTGTCCACAGGGTGTGGACAGTGCGGACGGGGCTCACCCCACGTCCCACGTCCGTCAGCCGCCGGGCGTCACCAGGCGTGCCTCGTAGGCGAAGACCGCCGCCTGGGTGCGGTCGCGCAGCCCCAACTTCACCAGGATCCGGCTGACGTGCGTCTTCACCGTCGACTCGGCGACGACGAGATGGGCGGCGATCTCGCCGTTGGACAGGCCCTGGGCGACCAGCACCAGGACCTCGGTCTCCCGTTCCGTCAGGTCGCCGATCCGCTCCTGGGCCGGGGCGCGCGGCGAGCCCAGCCGGGAGAACTCGTTGATCAGGCGCTTGGTGACGGTGGGGGCGAGCAGCGCCTCGCCGGCGGCGACGATCCGCACGCCCTCGGCGAGCTGGCCGGCCGAGGCGTCCTTGAGCAGGAAGCCGCTGGCCCCGGACCGCAGCGCCTGGTAGACGTACTCGTCCAGGTCGAAGGTGGTCAGCACCAGCACCTTGGCGTCCGCGTCGGCGGCGACGATCTCGCGGGTCGCCTCCAGGCCGTTCATCTCCGGCATCCGGATGTCCATCAGGACCACGTCCGGCTTCAGGAGCGCAACCTTCTGCACCGCCTGCCGGCCGTCGACGGCCTCGCCGATCACCTCGATGTCCGGCATGGCGTTGAGCAGCACGGAGAAGCCCTCGCGGACCATCACCTGGTCGTCGACGATCAGTACCCGGATCATGCTGCGCTCCCGCCCGGCGCGGTGTCCCCCGCCGTGTTCAGCACCGGGAGGAAGGCCGCGACCTCGAAGCCCCCGTCCTCGGTGCGGTCGGCTGTCATCTCACCACCGAGCATCTGCACCCGCTCCCGCATGCCGAGCAGCCCGTGGCCGGCGCCCGGCGACGGCTTGGCGAGCCGGCTCGCCGGACCGTTGACGATCCGCAGCCCGATCCCGCCGAGCACGTAGGAGACCTCCACCCGCGCGTCCGCGCCCGGCGAGTGCCGCAGGGCGTTGCTCAGCGCCTCCTGCACGATCCGGTACGCCGACAGCCCCACGCCCTGCGGCAGCGGCCGCACGGACCCGGTGGTCACCGCCTCCACGGTCAGCCCCGCGCCCCGGACGCTGTCCAGCAGCCCGTCGAGGCTGGCCAGGGTCGGCTGCGGGGCCTCCGGGTCGCGTTCGGCGAAGGCGTCGGGGTCCTCGGAGCGGACCACGCCGAGGATCCGGCGGAGTTCGGTGAGCGCGGCGACCGCGTTCTCCCGGATGGTGGCGAAGGACTTGGCGAGCTCCGGCGGCGGGTCGGTGACCCGGTACGGCGCCGCCTCCGCCTGGATGGCGATCACCGACATGTGGTGTGCCACCACGTCGTGCAGTTCCCGGGCGATCAGTGCGCGCTCCTCCAGCAGGGTGCGGCGGGAACGCTCCTCGGCGGTGACGCTCTGGGTCACCACGACCTGCCGGCGCTCCTCGCGCCAGGCCCGGACCGCGGCGGCGGAGACCAGCACCACCCCGGAGAAGAACGCCACCGGCGGCATCTGCCCCAGCTCGCCGCGGCCGGCGAGCACCGAGACCACCGCCCCCACGGCCATGGTGACCACCCACGTCTCGACCGCCAACCGCGGCCGGGTGCGCAGCACCACCAGCGTCATCACCGCGAGGTGGACGATGAAGGCGGCTTCCCCCCAGACGTTGATGTAGGGCGACAGGAACCGGGAGCCGAGCCCGCCCACGACGAACGCCAGCAGCGACAGCCAGAAGGCCCCCACCGGCCGGGAGAGCGTCAGCACCGGCGGCACCGCGACCAACAGCGCCAGCACGATGTCGAGCATCTCGCGCGCCGGGCTGGCGCCGTAGCCGGAGGTCGCGGACCCCATGAAGACGAAGGCCGCGAAGAGTCCCACGGCGCAGTGCGGGAGCCAGCGGGTCAACCGCCGGGCCCGGCCGGGCAGCCACGGCAGCCACCGGGCGACCTTGGCGTCGTCCAAGGGCGGCAGCGGGCGGAAGGCGAAGGCACCGACGAACAGGTCACGGCGCAGCGAGTGCAGCAAGCCGTGGACTATTCGCGCCTCCGAGCGCGGGTGGCCCGGCATCTGGGTCGTCTCGTTCACGCACACCACGGTACGCAGCGAACCTCCCTCGGGACGTCCCCACCGAAGCGGATCTGCCACCGTCCGTCTCAAGTACTACACGGCGCGGACGCGGCGGCCCCGGTACCGCGCGGCTCACCCGCCGCGCACCAGCCCCAGCAGGATGCCGAAGGCCCCGGTGCCGGGCGTCAACGCGGCGTAGTGGCCGGTGCCGGGCAGCTCGCGCAGCGCGGTGGCGGCCGGGTGGGCGGCGGCGTAGCGGCGCGAGAGCTCCGGCGGGACGTCCTGGTCGTCGGTGCCGTGCAGCAGCGTGACCGGGACGCCGGCGGGCGGGTGGCGCAGCGGGTCGGCGGCCGCCAGCCGGCCGGCGAAACCGGGCCCGGCACCGAGGAGTTCGGCGACCGCGCCGCCACTGAGGCCCAGCGCGTGGGCGCGCGCCAGGTCGGCGACGGGGGCCACCGCGACGACCCGGGTCACCGGCGTACCGCGACGGGCCGCGGCGAGCAGCGCCAGGTGGCCGCCGGCGGAGTGCCCGACCAGCACGACCTCGCGGGGCCGGCCCGCGGGGTCCGCCGCGCCGGCCGCCGCCTCGATGGCCGCCGGGACGTCCAGGAACGTCTCCGGCACACCACCGCCCGCACCGACCCGGCGGTACTCGACGAGCGCGACCGGCAGCCCCCGCCGGGCCAGCTCCGCCGCGCACGGCGAGAGGTGGCGCCGGTCGTAGGCGGCCCGCCAGAACCCGCCGTGCAGGAGGACGACGAGGGGCCCGGCCCCCGCCCCGTACAGGTCCACGACCTGGTCGGGGTGCGGGCCGTAGGCGAGCGTGCGGTCCGGCGCCACCGGGGCGAGCCCCAGCAGCGCCGCCTCCTCGTCCGCCGCGCTCACCCGGCGGCACCGCCGACCGCCGGCGGCGGTCCCGCCGCGGCCGGGTCGCGCAGCACCTCGCCGAGCACCCACGCCGCCCGCTCCGCGTCCGCGAACGTGGTGTAGAGCGGCGTGAAGCCGAAGCGCAGCACGTCCGGGGGGCGGAAGTCGCCGACCACACCGCGCCGGATCAGCTCGGCCATGACCCGGCCGGCCACGGGCGTCCCGCCCTCCTCGGCCGGCGCGGACGGGTCGGGGGAGCACGCCAACGACACCTGGCTGCCGCGCCGCCGGTGCTCGGCCGGGGTGACCGAACGGACCCGCCCGGCCGGTGCGTACGCCGCGACGCACTCCAGGAAGAAGTCGCTCAGCGCCAGGCTCTTGGCCCGCACGTCCTCGATGGCGACGCCCTCCCACGCCTCCAGCGCCGCCTCCAGCGCCAGCAGCGAGAGGATGTCGGGGGTGCCCACGCGGCCGCGCAGGATGCCGTCGGCGGGGGCGTAGCCGGGATCCATGCCGAACGGGTCGGCGTGCGAGTTCCAGCCGGGCAGCGGCGACTCGAACCGCTCCTGGAGGCCCGTGCGGAGGTAGAGGTACGCGGGCGAACCCGGGCCGCCGTTGAGGTACTTGTAGGTGCAGCCCACCGCGAGGTCCACCCCGCAGGCGTCCAGCGCGACCGGCAGCGCCCCGGCGCTGTGGCACAGGTCCCAGACCGCCAGCGCGCCCGCGCTGTGCAACGCGGAGGTGATCGCGGCCATGTCGTTGAGCTCGCCGGTGCGGTAGTCGACGTGGTTGACCAGCGCCAACGCGGTCCGCTCGGTGACCTCGTCGGCGATCCGCGCGGGCTCGACCGGCCGGACCGCCAGGCCCGCCATCCGCGCCGCGGACCGGGCGACGTAGCCGTCGGTGGGGAAGGTCGTGGCGTCGACCAGGATCTCCGTACAGCCCTTCCCGGCCATCCGGATGCCGCCGGTCACCGCCTTGAAGACGTTGACGCTGGTGGAGTCGCCGACCACCACCTGGCCGGGGGCCGCCCCGATGAGCGGGGCGATCTTCTCGCCGATCCGCTCGGGCGCGGTCCACCAACCGGCTTCGGTCCAGGACCGGATGCGCAGCTCGCCCCACTCGTGGTTGATCACCTCGGCGATCCGCCCCGGCACCGACCGGGGCAGCGCGCCCAGCGAATTGCCGTCGAGGTAGACGGTGGCGTCGTCGAGGACGAACCGGTCGCGGGTGGCGGCCAGGGGCCCGCCGGCGTCCAACTCCGCGGCGCGGGCCGCCTGCGTGCGGGCCACGGCAGCGGCGGGACCGGGGCTCGTCGGCGTCTCGGGGCTCTCAGACATGGCTACGCGCCGTCCACAACTCGGGAAAGACGTTCTTGCGGGCCCGCTTCTCCAACCAGGCGACGCCCGCGGATCCGCCGGTGCCCATCTTCGCGCCCATGGCCCGCCGGGTCGCGACCAGATGATCGTTGCGCCAGCGCCAGACCAACTCCGCGACGTCCGTCAACAGCTCGCCGAGCCGCACGAGTTCGGAGTCCTGCGGGCCGGCGAAGACCGCGGCCCAGACCTCCTCGACAGCCGGATCCGCCTCGTGGCGCCGGGTCGGATCGCGCCGCAGGACGGCCTCCGGGACCGGGTGGCCACGGCGGGCCAACAACCGCAGCACCTCGTCGTACAGGCTCGGTTCGTGCAGCGCCTTCTCCAGCGCGGCGTGATCCTGGGGGGAGCCGCGGTGCGGCACCAGCATCGACGCCGACTTCTCGCCGAGCAGGAACTCCATCCGCCGGTACATCGCGGACTGGAAGCCGCTGCCCTCACCGAGCGCGTCGCGGTAGGCGTTGAACTGTGCGGGCGTCAGCCGGGCGAGCGGCTTCCACGCGGCGTTCAGCGCCTCCAGCTCCCACGTGGAACGGCGCAGCGCGTCCATCGCCACCGGCACGTCGTCCCGGCGCAGCGCCTCGGCGGCGGTGTGCCACTCGTGGACGAGGACGGTGAACCACAGCTCCATCACCTGGGTGGTGACCAGGAAGACCATCTCACCCGGGTCGTCGGAGTGGAGCTGCTGGAGATGGGTGAGGACGCTCGCGCGGACGTAGTCCTCGTACGGGGTGGGGGCGCCGGCGCCGATGCTCAGGTCGGGGCCGAAGGGCGGGTCCGCCTCACTGACCGCGGCGTCCGGCGCCGGAGCGCGATCCGCGGGATGGGTGGGAGACGGTTGCGACATGAGGGACTCCTCAGGTGCGAACTACCGGGTAGCGGTCCGCTCCTTCCTCGTCGGCTCGGGAGCCCCGGTCCCCTCGGGCGCGGGATGACCCGGCCCACTGAAATCATCGGTGCTGCACCACCACCGCGCAAGGGCCGGCCGCGATCTTGCGGCCGGCCCCGCGGCGACTCAGCCGAGCGTGTCGGCCGCGGTCGGCGAGGAGTCGCGCAGGAAGGTCGAGCACCGCTCGTACTCCTCCTGCTCGCCGATCGTCTGGGCGGCGCGGGCGAGGGCGTGCAGCGCGCGCAGGAAGCCGCGGTTGGGCTCGTGCTCGAACGGCACCGGGCCATGGCCCTTCCAACCGGCCCGGCGCAGCGCGTCCAGACCACGGTGGTACCCGGTGCGGGCGTAGGCGTAGGACTCCACGACCCGGCCGGCCTCGAAGGCGTCGTCGGCCAGCTGGGCCCAGGCCAGGGAGGAGGCCGGGTACTTCGCGGCGACGTCGGCCGGCGCGGTGCCCGAGGCCAGCAGCGCACGGGGCTCCGGGTCGTCGGGCAGGTGGGTCGGGGGCGGTCCCCCGAGGAGGTTCTCGTGAATGGGCATGGTCCCAGTCTGCCTGGTCGCTGCGCTGGGGCGCCTTCCCACGTTGTCGGCTTTCCCGCCGTGGGGATGTTTGCCGCTGCGCGGGGCTGGTGGGTGCGGTGCTGGGGGGGTGGAGGAAGGGAAGTGGGGGTGGGGTACATGGTCAGGTGCGGCTCTCTACGGGGGCGGGTGTTCGGGGTGGTCCTCGCCGGGGTCCAGGGGTGGGGCGGTCACGCCGCAGTGGTAGGTGCATTCGGCGTGGCAGGGTTCGGCGGTCTCGGGGGCGGTGGGGCGCAGGACGTCGCCGCGGACGGTCAGCCAGGCGATCAGGGCGCCGAGCAGCAGGACCGCGGCGCACAGGGGCATGGCGCGGCGGAAGGCCGCGGCGAACGCGGGGGCCGAGCGGTACGCCTCCGGGCCCATCCCTGCGAGGAGGGGCAGGGCGGCCACCGCCACCAGGCCGGCGGCCCGCGCCGCGGCGTTGTTGATGCCGCTGGCCAGGCCGGCCCGGTCGACGTCCACCGACGCCAGCACGGTGGCGGTGAGCGGGGCGACCAGGGTCACCATGCCGGCGCCCAGCACCACCAGCGCCGGCAGCACGTCGACGACGTAGGACGCGCCGGGGCCCACCCGGGTCATCAGCAGCATCCCGAGCGCGCAGAGCACCGGGCCGACGGTGAGCGGGATGCGCGGGCCGATCCGTTGGCCCAGTTCGCCGGAACGGGCCGACAGCAGCAGCATCAGCACGGTCGTGGGCAGCAGCGCGGTGCCGGCCTGGAGCGCCGAGTAGCCGGCGACCACCTGGAGCTGGAGCACGGCGAGGAAGAAGAACCCTCCGAACGCGGCGTAGACGCACACCGTCACCGCGTTCACGGCGCTGAACTGGCGGTTCGCGAAGATCTTCGGCGGCAGCATCGGATCGGGCCGCCGCCGTTCGACCCGGAGGAAGACCGCGCCGAGCAGCACCCCGGCCACCGCGGGCACGATCACGCCGGGCGCGGCACCCCGCCCCGGCGCCTCGATCAGCGCGTAGGTGACCCCGGCCAGCGCCAGCGCGCCGAGGACGGCACCGGCCACGTCGAAGCCCTGCGCCTCGCCCGCCCCGCGCTCCCGGCTCTCGGGGACGTGCCGCAGCGCGATCGGCACGCAGGCCACCGCCACCGGCACGTTCAGGAAGAACACCCAGCGCCAGCCCGCGCCGTCCACCAGCCACCCGCCGACGAACGGGCCGATCGCCGCCGCCACCCCGCCCAGACCGGACCAGGCGCCGACCGCCCGGGCCCGGTCGTCGGGATGGAAGACCGCCTGGATCAGGGCGAGGGAGCCGGGGGTGAGCAGCGCCCCGCCGACGCCCTGGAGCGCCCGGGCGGTGATCAGCACCGTGGGTCCCGGTGCCAGCCCGCACAGCAGTGAGGCCGCCGCGAACCAGACCACGCCGATGACGAAGATCCGGCGCCGGCCGTACCGGTCGCCGAGCGAGCCGCCCAGCAGGATCAGGGCGGAGAGGGTGAGCATGTAGGCGGTCACTGTCCACTGGAGCACCGCCAGGTCCGCGTCGAGGTCCGCGCCGATCCTGGGCAGCGCCACGTTGACGACCGTGCTGTCGAGCATCGCCATGCCGGAGCCGAGGACGGTGGTCGTCAGCACCCAGCGGCCCTGCGCCGAGGCCAGCCGCACCCCGCCCGGCTCGTTCCCCGCCGGTACGTCCATACCGTGAGCATGCCCCGTTCCGCGGCGGCCCGCCCCTGCGCCGGCTTCCGCCCCGGGACGGCGAAGGGCCCCGCAACCGGTTCGGCTGCGGGGCCCTTCGCGCCGCTGGGCGGCCGGTGCCTACTTCAGCTTGGTGCCCGTGGAGCGCAGGTTGGCGCACGCCTCGGTGACCCGCTTGGCCATGCCGGCCTCGGCCAGCTTGCCCCAGCTGCGCGGGTCGTAGGTCTTCTTGTCGCCGACCTCGCCGTCGACCTTCAGCACGCCGTCGTAGTTGCGGAACATGTGGTCCGCGACCGGGCGGGTGAAGGCGTACTGGGTGTCGGTGTCGAGGTTCATCTTGACCACGCCGTTCTCCAGCGCGGTGGCGATCTCCTCCTCGGTGGAGCCGGAGCCGCCGTGGAAGACGAAGTCGAACGGGGCGGTCTTGCCGTACTTGGCGCCGACGCCCTGCTGGAGGTCCTTCAGCAGCTCGGGACGGAGCACGACGTTGCCCGGCTTGTAGACGCCGTGGACGTTGCCGAACGAGGCGGCGAGGAGGTAGCGGCCCTTCTCGCCCAGACCCAGCGCCTCGGCGGTGCGCAGCGCGTCCTCGACCGTGGTGTAGAGCTCGTCGTTGATCTCGTGGGTGACGCCGTCCTCCTCGCCGCCGGTCGGGGTGATCTCGACCTCAAGAATGATCTTGGCGGCGGCGGCGCGGGGCAGCAGCTCCTGCGCGAGGGCCAGGTTGTCGGCGAGGGTCTCGGCGGAGCCGTCCCACATGTGCGACTGGAACAGCGGGTTGCGGCCGGCCTTGACGCGCTCCTCGGAGATCGCGATCAGCGGGCGGACGTAGCCGTCCAGCTTGTCCTTCGGGCAGTGGTCGGTGTGCAGCGCGATGTTGACGTCGTACTTCTCGGCGACCACGTGCGCGAACTCGGCGAGCGCCACCGCACCGGTGACCATGTCCTTGTTGTACTGGCCGCCCAGGAACTCCGCACCACCGGTGGAGATCTGGATGATGCCGTCGCTCTCAGCCTCGGCGAAACCGCGCAGCGCCGCGTGCAGCGTCTGCGTGGAGGTCACGTTGATGGCCGGGTAGGCGAACTTGCCTGCCTTCGCCCGGTCCAGCATCTCGTTGTAGACCTCAGGGGTTGCGATGGGCATCTGTCCGCTCCTTGTGTGTGCGGGGTGTGCGTTCTTGGCCCTGACCAGGGGGCGAGGACTTCGCCGTGGCACATCTTCCCAGACTCACTGGATTGCTCCACATCGCCCGGATGGCGGCCATCGGCGGCGAGGACGCCGTTTCACGTGAAACCGGGCCCGGCGTTTCCGGGGAGAACCTGCCCAAGGTTTCCCGTGAAACACCGCGCCCGGGACAACGACGCAGGTCAGCCGGAAACGACCCGATCGGGTCGTCAGTTCAGGCCGAGGTCGTCGAGCTGGTAGCCGGTCAGATACGGAAGGCCGGCACCGGCGATGGCCGAAGCCGCACCCCGGTCCACGATCGTCGCAACCGCAACCACCTCGGCGCCGGCCTCCCGCGCCGCCTCGACGGCGGTCAGCGGCGAGCCACCCGTGGTGGAGGTGTCCTCGACGATCAGGACGCGGCGGCCCGTGACGTCCGGGCCCTCGATCCGGCGCTGCATGCCGTGGGCCTTCTGCGCCTTGCGGACGACGAAGGCGTCCAGCCGGCGGCCGCGGGCGGCGGCGGCGTGCAGCATCGACGTGGCCACCGGGTCGGCGCCGAGCGTCAGCCCGCCGACCGCGTCGAAGTCCAGGTCCGCGGTGAGGTCGAGCATCAGCTGACCGACCAGCGGCGCCGCCTGGCTGTCGAGGGTGATCCGGCGCAGGTCGATGTAGTAGTCGGCTTCCTTGCCGGAGGAGAGCGTCACCTTGCCGTGCACCACGGCCTTGTCCTTGATCTGCTGCAGCAGCTCGCCGCGCACGTCGTCAGTCATGCGCACGAGCTTAGGACAGGACCCCGGGCCCGGCGTCCGCCGGTTACAGGGCGCGCCAGCTCCAGGTCGTCGAGACCTCCAGCGGGTCGATCGGGGTGACCAGGCGGGGGGTGGTGTTCAGACCGTTCGGCGGGCCGGACTGCGGCTCGACGCAGACCGCCTCCTCCTGCTCGTCGTAGACCACGACCCATTCCGCGCGGCTGGAGACCGTCAGCTGAAGCCGTCCCGGCCAGGTCAGCGTGACGTCGACGCCGCTCGGCATCCCGAAGCAGTCGTCCCACGGCCCGGGCTGCGGGGTGATCCGGCGACCGGTCGGGAGGTGGTCCGGTCCCCGCTCCTCCTGCCACTCGGGGGCGAAGTCGATCCGGACGTCCTCGCCCGCGCCGAGGTTCCGCAGGAACCACGGGTGCCAGCCGGCCTGCGCCGGGAAGGAGTCGCCGGCCGCCTCGACGCCCATGGTGAGCGTGAGCGAACCGCCGTCCTCGGCCAGTTCGACGAGTTGGGTGACGGTCCCCGGGTAGGGCCAGGGGGCCGCGGGGTCGGTCAGCTCGTAGGTGAAGGCGGCCGCGGCGTCGCTGGTCCGCGCGGTGCGCCAGTGAAGGTTGCGACCGGTGCCGTGGATGGCGTGCGGGGGCGAGTTGACCGGCATCTGGTGGACTTCGCCGCCGTTGCGGAACCGTCCCTGGTCGACCCGTCCGCACCACGGAACCATCGGGAAACAGCCGTACTTGGCGCCCTGCCGCAACAGTTCCGTGCCGCCGACCCGCAGGCTGCCCAGCCGGCAGCCGTTCTCCGGGTGCACGGTCAGTTCGGCGTCCCCGGCGGACAGCCGTACGCCGTCCGCTCCGCGCTCCCGCGCCGCGCTCTGCGTGGTGTTCTCGGTGCTCACGGAAGCGACCCTAACGGTGCGACCGGCCGCGCGCCGGGACCCGGGCGGGCGCAGGCCCGCGCCCGCCGCCTCGACGCCCCGGAAGGGCCCACGGGCCGACCGGTCACCGGCGCCGCCGCAACACCCGTCCGACCACCACCGCCGAGGCCAGCACCACCGCCGCGGCGGGCGCCGCCCAGCGCAGCGGCACCGAGCTCCCGCCGGTCTCCGGCGCGGGCACCGGCGCGTACCGGCCGCGCGGCGGGGCGTGATCGACCTCCTCCGCGCTGCGCCCGATCATCGTCCGGCGGGCGTGCGCGGCCTCCGCGGGCGCGACGTCGAACTCCTCCTCCTCGTCGTCGTCGGCGGCGGAGGCGGAGGCGGCGGCGGCGGCATCGGCATCGGCATCGGCATCGGCGCCGAAGGAGGCCACCTCGGGGACGTCGTCCGCCACCGCGTCGACCGGCTCGTCGGGATCCGCCACCACGCTGACGTCGTCCTCCGCATCACCCGACGGATCGAGCGACGGCGGCGGGACCTCGGTGTCGAAGAGGCTCTGCGGCACCGCTGCGGGGCCCTCTCCTTCCGGGCCGCCGTCCACCGGCCGGTCGGTGAGGTCCGACGCGAGGTTCTCCGCGAAGCGGTCCAGCAGCCGGCGGCCGGCGGTCGCCGCGCTCTGCTCGTCGGCGGCGGCCAGCCGGCCCGCGCTGCGCACCGCACCGGCGCACACCAACGTCGTCCCCGGGCCCGGCTCCGACGCGGGGGCGAACCGGACCGTCAGCGTCAGCGCCACGGTCCCGTCCCCCCGGGTCTCGGTGCCGCTCGCCTCGACGGTCACCGGGGCGACCGCGTCCGAGGCCGCCGGGGCGGCGTCCCCGGGGCCGTCGGCCGGGTCGCCGCTGACCGTCAGCGCACCGCGGTAGGTGATGGTGGAGCTCCCGACGCGCAAGCGCAGCCGCCCCTCGGGACGGTGGGGGGCCGCATCGGCGTCGAGTTGGACTCCAGGGACGCAGCGCGCCACGCGCTCCGGTTCGGTGAGCGCCTGCCGCACGGTCCGGACGGGAAACGGAACGTACACCTCATGCTCCATGGCATGGGAGCCTACCCAGCACCCGCGGCACCCGTGCCCGCTGCGGCGCGACTTTTCACCGGTCGCCGCGGACCGGCCCCGCCCCGCCGGCTCGGCGCCCGCCCGTTCACTGCAAGTACCGGGGGTGCATGAGCGTCGAGGGCGGCCCGGGCCGGTGCGGCTCCGGCAGCCGTCCGGCCCGCAGCGCGCTCAGCGGGACGAGGGTGGACGGGGCGTCCGGGGCCACGGCGAGGCGCGGCGGGCGCCGAGCGGCCAGCACGAAGCCCCAGTACCCCGCGCCGTCCGACGGCAGCGCGGCCGACCCGCCCGGCCCGTCCGGCCGGGGGCCCGGCGCGACCGCGCGGTCCGGTCCGCCGGAGAAGTCCGGCCGCCGGCCGGGGACGCGGTACGGCAGGGTGCCCAGGCCCACCGAACGCAGCGTCGCCAGCACCGTCCAGAACGTCGACGCCCGGGCGCGCGGCGGCCCGGCGTGCACCACCAGCCGCCCGCCGTCGGCCAGCATCCGCGCGGTCAGGCCGTAGAACTCCTGGGAGTACAGCTTGGTGCTGGCGGTGATCCCGGGGTCGGGCAGGTCGGAGACGATCACGTCGTAGGGCGCCGGCCGCCACCCGCCCGAACGGCCCTGCCGGCGCAGCCAGTCGAAGGCGTCCCCGGTGACCACCCGCACCCGGGGATCGGCGAACGCGTGCCGGTTGAGGACGGACAGTCCCGGGTCGGTGCGCGCCAACCGCACCACCTCGGGGTCGATCTCGACGACCGTCACCGACCGGACCGTGCGGTAGCGCAGCAGCTCGCGCACGGCCAGGCCGTCACCGCCGCCCAGCACCAGGACCCGGGCGTGCGGACCGCCCGCCATCGCGGGCCCCACCAGCGCCTGGTGGTAGACCCGTTCGTTCTCCGAGCTGACCTTCAGCCGCCCGTCGAGGAACAGCTCCAGAGGTCTGCCGGAACCTTTCCTCCCGCGTCCCGAGCCGGCTCCGAGGCCGCGCGGACCGCCCGTGCCGCCGGTCAGCACCACCTCCTGGACACCGGTCTGCTCGGCGACCCGGGCCTGGGCTCCGTACACCGCCCGGCGGGCCGCCTGCTCGAACGCTCCGGCCAGCGCCATCCCCGCCAGCAGCAGCGCCAGCACCAGGACGTTGAGGCCGACCAGCGCCCAGCGGGCACGGGTGGTCAGGTCGCGGCTGAAGAGCCACAGCACCAGCGCCGCCCCGGCGAGGAGGTTGACCGCTCCGGTGACCAGCGCCCCGGTCAACTGGCCCAAGCAGGGCAGCAGCAGGAAGGGGAAGGCCAGCCCGCCGACCAGCGCGCCGACGTAGTCCGCGGCGAACAGGTCGGCCACCGCCCCGCCCGCGTCCTGCCGGCGCACCCGTTGGATCAGCGTCATCAGCAGCGGTATTTCGGCGCCGATCAGCACGCCGATGCCCAGCGAGAAGGCGACGAGCGCGATACGGGACTGGCCGAACCACGCGAAGCAGGCGTAGAGCGCCATCGCGGAGCCGCCGCCGACCAGCGCCAGCACCGCCTCGACCACGCCGAACCCGACCGCGGCCCGGCAGCGCAGCCGTTTGGCCAGCAGCGCTCCGACCCCCATCGCGAAGACCATGAAGGACAGCACGACCGACGCCTGGGTGACCGAGTCGCCGATCAAGTAGCTCGCCAGGGCGACCAGTTCGAGCTCGTAGACCAGTCCGCAGGCCGCGCAGACGAAGACCGCGGCGAGCACCAGCAGCCGGCCGAGCCCGGACGGCACCGGCAGTCGCGCCGGCGTCAGGGCCTCCGGCGGCCTGAGCTCGCCGGCGACGAGGGGCTCTGGCGGGTCGATCATGACATGAACGCTACGTGACGATTTCGTAGCGCTATGTCACCCACACGAGTGCAGTGTGCGTGCTGTGCACACCAGTTGAGGGAGGGACGGAGGCGGCGCCGCACACCCTCTCCGCACAACGGGGCCGGCGCCGTCAGACGGCGACGGCCGCCCGCACCCCGACCCGCGTACGGGTGGCCACCAGCCGCCCTTCCTGCGGGTACGCGTGCCAGGTGCGCCACCGCACCTGCCCCTGCTGCCGCTGCGCCAACATCGCGGTGAAGGCGTGCGGCGAGCCGGGAAAGGTGCCGGCGAGGCCGTGCGGGTGCTCGGCCACCAGGGCCAACAGCTCCTGCGCCCGACCGGCGAACGAGCCGCGGGAGAGCGTCTCGACGTGTGCGGCGAACTCGTACTCCCAGTCGCCCAGGCGCTTGGCCACACCGAGCGGCAGCGGCGTGCTACTGCCCGGCATACAGGCGACGGTCTCGGAACAATTGCCGTGCTCCTCTTCGAGCAGCACCTGGTGTGACGCTCCGAGCAGTCTCAACTGCACGTGCGCGTCGTCGAGTTGGAGGTCCAGTACGGCCAGCGCCGGCAGGGGTTCCCTGCCCAGGGCCCAGGCCAGGTCGGATGCGCGGGTATCGGTGTACGCCGTTTTCAGGGTGGTGAGCATGGGTCGGCTCCGCAAGCACGCAGTGGATGGTGGGCCGGCCCGCCCGAGATGGGGATCAGGGGTCAATGACTGCCTGCCGGCTCGTGCCCACGCGGGGTCCGAGAACTGGGGGATTCTCAAGGAGAGGGAACCACGGATGATGTGGCGCCCACAGCGTTTTTACCCATCTTCGCCCTGGTTTCCATCCCCTAGAGGGCCATGCAGCTCACCTGTTCAACACCCCATCGCATCATGGGCGTTGGGCCTTTTCTCGCCACGCGCCGGGCGCATATGCAAGGGCGCATGAGCTGGCCGCATGTGTGCCGGCGCAGGGGTGGCGAGGCCCCCGGCGCACGGGGCGGGCGGGCCCGGGAAGGGGTGCGCCCACGGCCGCGGACGGGTACGTTCCACAGTCGTGGGCACATGTGTGCGAGCCCTCGCGGGGCGCCTCAGCACCCCCAGGCGCATCCCTCAGGAACCACCGCCACAGCCGCCACCACCGCCACACGAAGAACCTCCGCCACAGGAATGGCCACCGTGATGGCCGCCCCCGCCGCACGAGGAGTGGTGGGAGTGGTGGGAGTGGTGGCCGCCGCCCGACGAGGAGCCGAGGTCGGCACCGCCGCCGGCCACCCACCAACTCCCCCCGCCGCCACTGGTGCTGCGGCGGGACGCCTTCTTGTAGCCGCCGTACCTGCCGGCCGAGCGGCTCGCCTTACGGGAGCCGCGGCGCACGGCCGCGGCCACGGCCATGGCCACCCCCCACACCGCGCAGAGCATGATCACCACGAGCACCGCAGGTCCCCACCTCATCGCCTCACCCTTCTCTTTCGTTCCCCCGAAGCGAGGCCTCGCTCCGTCGGCGCCCCGTGCGCCGGCGGGGCGCCGTCCTGCGCCACGCGGCCGCCCTGGCCGGCGGCCTCCATCGTCCTTGGTACGGGGCTGATGCCCGGGCCCCAGCGGCGCAAAGCACAGTTGAGGAACTCCAGAGGTTCGGCGGAGGATGGCGCGCATGGACCGACCGCTGCTCAACCGACGCCTCGCCGCATTCGGCACCACGATCTTCGCCGAGATGTCGGCACTCGCCCAACGCACCGGCTCCATCAACCTCGGCCAGGGCTTCCCCGACGCCGACGGACCGGAGGAAGTCCGGGAGGCCGCGGTGCGCGCCCTGCGCGACGGCCGCGGCAACCAGTACCCACCCGGCCCCGGCATCCCCGAGCTGCGCACCGCCGTCGCCGCCCACCAGGAGCGCTTCTACGGGCACCTCGGGCTCTCCTACGACCCCGACACCGAGGTCCTGGTCACCGCCGGCGCCACCGAGGCCCTCGCCGCGTCGCTGCTGGCCCTGCTCGAACCGGGCGACGAGGTCGTCGCGCTGGAGCCGTACTACGACTCGTACGCCGCCGGCATCGCCATGGCCGGCGGCCGCCGCGTCCCGGTGACCCTGCGCCCGTCCGCGGAGACCGGCGCGTACCACCTCGACCTCGACGAGTTCCGCGACGCCCTCACCGACAACACCCGCCTGATCCTCCTCAACACCCCGCACAACCCCACCGGCACCGTGCTGTCCCGCGACGAGCTGGCCGCCATCGCCGCGCTGGCCGTCGAGCGCGACCTCCTGGTCGTCGCCGACGAGGTCTACGAACACCTGGTCTTCGAGGGCGAGCACCTGCCGATCGCCTCGTTCCCCGGCATGCGCGAGCGCACCGTCACCATCGGCTCGGCGGGCAAGACCTTCTCGTTCACCGGCTGGAAGGTCGGCTGGGTCACCGCCGCCCCGGAGCTGATCAGCGCGGTCCGGTCCGCCAAGCAGTTCCTCACCTACGTCTCGGCAGGCCCCTTCCAGTACGCCGTGGCCGAGGCGCTGGCCCTGCCCGACGCCTACTTCACCGGGCTCCGCGACGACCTGCGCGCCAAGCGCGACATCCTCGCCACCGGCCTCGCCGACGCCGGCTTCGGGGTCTTCCGCCCGGCCGGCACCTACTTCATCACCACCGACATCCGCCCGCTCGGCGAGACGGACGGCTTCGCCTTCTGCCGCGCCCTGCCCGAGCGCGCCGGCGTCGTCGCCATCCCCAACGCCGTCTTCTACGACCACCAGGACCAGGGGGCGCCCTTCGTCCGGTTCGCCTTCTGCAAGGGCACCGCCGTCCTCCAGGAGGCGGCGGGACGGCTGAAGCGGCTGTAGGCGCACGCCCGTTCCGGTCCCGGGTCGCCACCCGATCCGCCCACTCCGCTCGCGGCGCGGGCCACCGGCGCCGAGAGTCGGTGGCGGGGCGAGCCGGGTGAGCGGAGGTGGCGGGTGGTCGCCGAGACCGTGGAGCGGGCCGGGGGCGTGGCGGCGGCGTCCGGCACCCCGTGGGGACGCGTCGGGGCCGCGGCGCGGCGGGCCCGGACGGCGCTGCTGTGGTTCGTCGGGATCCGGCTGGCCGGAGCGGCGTGCGTGGCGGCGTGGGCCTGGCGCACCGGGCGGCACCCGCGGTCCTTGCTGGGCGGGTCGTGGGACTCCCAGTGGTACCTGAGCATCGCGCGGCACGGCTACGGGATGGCCGCGCCGGACGGGCGGTGGCCCGATGTGCCGGGCGCCGACCTGGCGTTCTTCCCGCTGTTCCCGTGGCTGGTGCGGGGCGTCGGCGCGGTGCTCCCCGTGCACCCGCTGACCGCGGGACTGGTCGTCGCCTGGGTCGCGGCGCTGCTGGCGGCCTGGGGGATCTTCGCGGTGGGGGAGCACCTGCACGGGCGGCGGACCGGGACCCTGCTCGTCGTCCTGTGGGCGGTGCTGCCGCACGCGGTAGTCGAATCGCTGGCGTACACCGAAGCGCTGCTGACCGCGCTGTCCGCCTGGGCGCTGTACGCGGCGCTGAGCGGCCGTTTCCTGTGGGCCGGGGCGCTGGCCGCGCTGGCGGGGCTGGCCCGGCCCAGCGCGCTGGCGATCGTCGCGGCGGTGCAGGCGGCGGTGGCGGTGCGGGCGTGGCGGCAGTGGCGGCGCGGGGCGCGGCGGTCGGCGCCCGGTGGACGCGCACCGGACGGGCACGTAGCGGGCCGGCGGCTGTGCGCGGCCGCGCTGCTGGCCCCGGTCGGATGGCTGGGGTACGTGCTGTGGGTCGGGCGGCGCACCGGGCGCGGCCCGCTCGGGTACTTCGCGGTGCAGGCGCGCTGGGGCTCGCGCTTCGACTTCGGGCGGGACGCGCTGCGGGCGGTCCGGCGGCTGGTGCTCCTCGGGGCCCCGCCGGCGTACCTCATGGCCCTCGCCGTGGTCGCGGTGGCGCTGCTGCTGTACGTGCTGCTGGCGGCGGACCGGCCGCCGGCCGCGGTGCTCGGCTACGTCACGGTGCTGGTCGTGCTGGCCCTGGGCGGCACCGGCTACTTCGCGTCGAAACCGCGCTTCCTGCTGCCGGCCTTCCCGCTGCTGCTGCCGGCGGCGCTGGCGCTGGCGCGGGCCCGCCGGCGCACCACCGCTGTGATCACCGGCGGGCTGGCCGCGCTCTCCCTCGGCTACGGGCCGTACCTGCTGACCCTCGCGGCGATGCCGTTGTGAGACGGCCGGGCCGTTGCCCCCGCGGGCGGACACGACACGGGCCCCGGACCGACGACGGTCGGTTCCGGGGCCCGGGCAGCCGGCGCGCGGACGGGGCCTCAGGCCTCGTCGTCGCCCGGCTTCTCGTCGGAGTCGCCTTCGATCTCGGCCTCCAGACCGAGCTGCTCGACGATCCACTTGTCGAATTCGATCGAGGCACGCACCCAGCTGACCGTGCTCGACACGAAGTGTTCGAGCGCGACGCCGGTGCCGATCAGCATCGACGCCTCACCGATCAGACGGACGCTGCCGTCGTCGTGGGTGTGGGTGTACACCTTGGGCCAGAGCGTCCGACGGTTCCAGTCGTCGATCGCCTCCAGCAGCTTCAGCTTCTCGTCGATGCCGTGGACGCGGTCGTAGAACGTACGGACCGAGAAGATCTCCTGCTCCGCCTCTCCACGGAACATGAAGTACGTGCGGAACTGCTCCCACGGGGCGGCGAGGTCACCCTCCTCGTCGACGACGTACTTCAGCTCCATCTGCTCAAGGAGCTGCTTGACCAGGTCCTGGTCGGGGACGACGGGACCATCAGGCCCCGACGGCTGCGGTTCGGGCTGGCCCCCGAAATTCGGAATCGAGGACGGGTCGATGCTCACCGTGGAATTCCCTTCGTATGGTCCCTGCCATCCTCCCCCATACGCGCCCGGTCCTGGCAAGCCCAGGGCGTTCCGGCGCGTACGGGGGCGGCGGGCGGCCCCGCCGGGGGCGGCGCCCGTCGCTCAGGCGGCGGGACGCACCGCCTCGACCGACAGCCGCTCGCCGTCGTCGGCCACGTCCACCCGGACGGTGTCCCCATCGAGCACGTCGCCGGCCAGGATGGCGCGCGCCAGCTGGTCGCCGATGGCCGTCTGGACCAGCCGGCGCAGCGGCCGGGCCCCGTAGGAGAGGTCCGGCGCCGGGGCGTCCGCGACCGGTTCCCGGCCGAGCCAGGCCAGCCAGGCCAGGGCCCGGTCGGTGACGTCCAGGGTGAGCCGCCGGTCGGCCAGGCGGCGCTGGAGGTGGTCCAGCTGGATCCGGGCGATCTGCTCAAGTTGGTCCGTGCCGAGCGGGTGGAAGACGACCAGGTCGTCCAGGCGGTTGAGGAACTCGGGGCGGAAGGCGGACCGGACCGCCTCCAGCACCCTCTCCTTCTTCTGCTCCTCCTTCAGCAACGGGTCCATCAGGTAGGCGGAGCCGAGGTTGGAGGTGAGGATGAGGATGGTGTTGCGGAAGTCGACGGTGCGGCCCTGGCCGTCGGTGAGGCGCCCGTCGTCGAGCACCTGGAGCAGGATGTCGAAGACCTCGTGGTGCGCCTTCTCCACCTCGTCGAGCAGGACGACGCTGTACGGGCGGCGGCGGACCGCCTCGGTGAGCTGGCCGCCCTCCTCGTAGCCGACGTAGCCGGGGGGCGCGCCCACCAGCCGGGCCACGCTGTGCTTCTCGCCGTACTCCGACATGTCGATCCGGACCATCGCCCGCTCGTCGTCGAAGAGGAAGTCCGCCAGCGCCTTGGCCAGCTCGGTCTTGCCGACGCCGGTCGGGCCGAGGAAGAGGAACGAGCCGGTGGGCCGGTCCGGGTCGGCGATCCCGGCGCGGGTGCGGCGCACCGCGTCGGAGACCGCGCGGACCGCCTCGCTCTGGCCGATCAGCCGCTTGCCCAGCTCCTCCTCCATGCGCAGCAGCTTCTGGGTCTCGCCCTCCAGCAGGCGCCCGGCCGGAATGCCCGTCCAGGAGCCGACCACGTCCGCGATGTCGTCCGGGCCGACCTCCTCCTTGACCATCGGCTCCTTGGCGCCGCCGGCGTCCTTGGCCGCCGACTGCTCGGCCTCCGCCTGCGCCGCCTCGGCCAGCTCCCGCTCCAGGGACGGGATCTCCCCGTACAGCAGCTTGGAGGCGGTGTCGAAGTCGCCGTCGCGCTGGGCGCGTTCGGCCTGGCCGCGCAGGTCGTCGAGGCGCTCCTTCAGCTCGCCGACGCGGTTGAGGCCCTGCTTCTCCTTCTCCCAGCGGGCGGTCAGGCCGCGCAGCTCCTCCTCCTTGTCGGCGAGGTCCTTGCGCAGCTTCTCCAGCCGCGCCACGGAGCCGGCGTCGGTCTCGTTGCGCAGCGCCAGCTCCTCCATCTTCAGCCGGTCCACCGCGCGCTGGAGCTCGTCGATCTCGACCGGGGACGAGTCGATCTCCATCCGGAGCCGGGAGGCGGCCTCGTCGACCAGGTCGATGGCCTTGTCGGGCAGGAAGCGGGAGGTGATGTAGCGGTCGGAGAGGGTGGCCGCCGCGACCAGCGCGGAGTCGGCGATCTGGACCTTGTGGTGCGCCTCGTAGCGCCCCTTGAGGCCGCGCAGGATCGCCACCGTGTCCTCGACGGTCGGCTCGGCGACCAGGACCTGCTGGAAGCGCCGCTCCAGCGCCGGGTCCTTCTCGATCCGCTCGCGGTACTCGTCGAGGGTGGTCGCGCCGACCATCCGCAGCTCGCCGCGGGCCAGCATCGGCTTGAGCATGTTGCCCGCGTCCATGGCCGAGTCGCCGCCGGCGCCCGCGCCGACGACGGTGTGCAGCTCGTCGATGAACGTGATGATCTGCCCGTCACTGGACTTGATCTCGGCCAGGACGGTCTTGAGCCGCTCCTCGAACTCACCGCGGTACTTCGCGCCCGCGACCATCGCGCCCAGGTCCAGGGAGACCAGCCGCTTGTCGCGCAGCGACTCGGGGACGTCGCCCTTGACGATCCGCTGGGCCAGCCCCTCGACCACCGCGGTCTTGCCGACGCCCGGCTCGCCGATCAGCACCGGGTTGTTCTTCGTCCGGCGGGAGAGCACCTGCACCACCCGGCGGATCTCCTGGTCCCGGCCGATGACCGGGTCGAGCTTGCCCTCCCGGGCCGCGGCGGTGAAGTCCGTGCCGAACTTCTCCAGCGCCTTGTACGTGCCCTCCGGGTCCGGGGTGGTCACCCGCTGCCCGCCGCGGCTGGCCTCGAAGGCGGCCAGCAGCTTCTTGGCGGTGGCGCCCTGCTGCTCCAGCAGCTCACCGGTGCGACCGCCCTTCGCGGCGATGCCGATGAGCAGGTGCTCGGTGGAGATGTAGGCGTCGCCCAGCTCCTTGGCGCGCTGTGCGGCGTCGGCGATGACGGCGAGCAGCTCGCGGTCGGGCTGCGGCGGGGCCACGGTCGAACCCTGGATGCTCGGCAGCCCGGCGAGCTGGCGCTCGGCGCCGGACCGCAGCGGGGCGGCGTCCGCCTCGACGGCCGCCAGCAGGTCCATGACGTTCTCGTTGTCCTGCCCGGCGAGCAGCGCCAGCAGCAGGTGCGCGGACGTCATGTCCGCGTGCCCGCCGGCGATCGCCCGTTCGTTGGCGGCGCTCAGCGCCTCCCGGCTCTTGTTGGTCAGCTCGGCGTCCACGTCTGCCTGGTCCTCCTCGTGCGTTCCGGCGCTCCGCGCGCTTCCTATCCAATCCTGCCTTGGCCAACGTGCAATAAGTTGAGTCTACTCCACTCAAGGCTCACTCGTGCGAGCGAAACGTAGTGAATATGCCTTCGGCATGGCCCGTACGAGCAACCCTGGCCTTCGACCGCAAGGAGGTGCAGCATGACGGCTATGGCACACGAGCCGATGGCCACGGACAAGGAAACCCTCCTGGACTTCTTTCTCGGTCTGGACACCCCCCAGGGGTTCCGGGCCGAGCTCGTCGAGGGGGAGATCGTTGTGACACCGCCGCCGGATGGAAACCACGAGCGTCTCTTCAGCCGACTGGTCAGGCAGGTCCTGCGGAACGCGGAGACCGACATGGACGTCTCCGGCACCAAGGGGCTACTGCTGCCCCGCGGCGGCCGGTGTCCCAAGAACCACGTGATTCCCGACGCCACGTTCGCACCGGTCGACTTGGACCTATTCCGCGGCGCCGAGTCCTGGATGCCCGGCGACGGCGTGGCCCTGGTCGTCGAAGTGACCTCCCGCCAGGCCGATCGCGACCGCGTGTCCAAGCGCCACTGCTACGCCCGCGCCGGAACCCCGCTCTACCTGCTCACAGACCGCGACAAGTCCACCGTCACGCTGTTCAGCGAGGCTTCCGACGACGACTACCTGGGGCACACCACCGTCCCCTTCGGCAAACCCCTCCCCCTCCCCGCCCCCTTCTCCTTCGACCTCGACACCGCCGCGTTCCTCTGACCGCGTCGTGATCGAGATCGCGGTGGCCAGGGCCCTCGGCCGGGCCTGAGGGCCGGGCGCCCACCACCACGGATAGGTCTGGACCTGGCCGAAACCACGCCCTCTGGAACCGCCCCTCCGCACCCACCTGGTACTCAAGAACGGCAGGAACCGAACACCTCCGCACATCAACGAGCGGCATCGGGCCCGTCCCGGGCGGAAAAACGGCAGCTGGAGGCCACATGGCGTCGGCATGGGACAACACGACGACGACTCCGCGCCGCCCGCCGGGGAAACGGACGGTGCGCCCCCGCCCCACCGCCGAGAACTGCCCCCGGTGCGGCGGCCAGTTGGCCGTGAACCAGGACGGCTGGAAGATCTGCCACGCCTGCGGATACGCCTCGCCGCCCGGCGCAGCCCCTCCACCCCGGGCCCTCGGCGGGGGTATCGTCGCCCCCACAGTCGCCACGCCCCGGAGGGCACGATGAACTCGGTCCGAGTGACGGCGATCGCCTGCCTGATGCCGCTGTCCGAGCTGGACGAGGATCCGTTCCTGGTCGATGACCGCAGCCAGCACGCCATGTGCAAGCAGTGGGCGGCGGCCCGTGACTACCGTCTGACCTGCCAGCTCAGCCTGCACCAGCTGCGCGCCGACCACAGCGCGCTGTGGCACGACGTCGAAGAGGGCCTGGTCGACGTGTTCGTCACGCCCAACCGCCGGGCGCTGGAGTACGCCATCGACGGCGCCGACGAGTTCGGCGCGCGCTGCGCGGCGGCGGGCGTCCGCCTGGAGACCGCCGACCTGGACGAGCCGGTCTACACCCTCGCGATGAAGTCGCAGGTGCACCGCCGGCTGTCGATGCCCACGGCCGGCTACAACGGCTGCTGACCGCCGAGCCCGCACGGCCCGGCGCACCGGCGGCCGTCGGCCCGCGACGCACGAAGGGCCGGGGTGGACGCACCACCCCGGCCCTTCGCCGCATCCGCTACGGCGTCACTCCGACGGCCGCTTGGGCCGCCAGACCACCAACGCGCTGGTCTGCTGCACGTCCTGGTACGGCACCAGGTCGCGGCGGTAGGAGGCGTGCACCGCCGCCTCCCGCTGCTGCATCGCGCTGGCGGCGCCCTCCAGGGCGCCCTGCAGCTCGACGACCCGCTGTTGCAGGGCCGCGACCTGGTTCTCCAGCTCGATGATGCGCTTGATGCCGGCGAGGTTGATGCCCTCCTCCTGCGACAACTGCTGGACGGTGCGCAGCAGTTCGATGTCGCGGGCGGAGTAGCGCCGGCCCCGGCCGGCGGTGCGGTCGGGCGAGACCAGACCCAGGCGGTCGTACTGCCGCAGGGTCTGCGGGTGCAGGCCGGAGAGTTGGGCCGCGACGGAGATGACGTACACCGGCGATTCGTCGGTCAGTTCATAGGGGTTACGACGCTGCCCGCCCCGGCTGTCCATCTCATGCTCCCTTCGCGGCCTGGAACAGCTCCGCCCGCGGGTCCGGGCCCGCGGTCGCCTCGCGATAGGACTCCAGCGCTTCCTTCGCCTTGTCGCCGAGGTCCTTGGGAACGACCACCTCTATGGTGACCAGCAGGTCACCGCGGGTGCCGTCCTTGCGGGTCGCGCCCTTGCCGCGGGCCCGCATGGTGCGCCCGTTGGGAGTGCCGGCCGGCAGCTTCAGCGTGACCGGCGGGCCGCCCAGCGTCGGCACCTTGATCTCGCCGCCGAGCGCGGCCTCCGGGAAGGTGACCGGCACCGTGACGGTGAGGTTGTCGTCCTTGCGGCCGAAGACCGGGTGGGCGTCGACGTGGACGACCACGTAGAGGTCACCGGCCGGGCCGCCGTGCTCGCCCGGAGCGCCCTTGCCGCGCAGCCGGATGCGCTGCCCGTCCGAGACGCCCGCGGGGATGCGGACCTGCATCGTGCGGGCGCTGGACGCGCGCCCGCTGCCCTTGCAGACCTCGCAGGGCTGCTGCGCGATCAGACCGCGGCCCTTGCAGTCGGCGCACGGGTCGGTGAGCGAGAACCCACCGCCCCCGCCCCGGCTGACCTGGCCGGTTCCGACGCAGGTCGGGCAGACCCGGGGGGTGCCGTTCTTGTCGCCGGTGCCGGAACACGCCTTGCAGGGCGCCTGGCTGGACATCCGCAGCGGGACCGTGGCCCCGTCGACCGCCTCGGTGAAGCTGAGCGTCACCTCGGACTCGATGTCCTGGCCACGGCGCGGCTGCGTACGGGTGGTGGTGGAGCCGCCGCGGTTGAACAGGCCGCCGAAGACGTCTCCGAGCCCGCCGCCGAAGCCGCCGGACCCGGCGGTTCCGCCCGCGCCCCCGGCGCCTCCGAAGAGGTCGCCGAGGTCGAAGTTGAAGCTTCCGCCGCCGGGGCCGGCCCGGAAGCCGCCGTTGCCGAACAGCGCCCGGGCCTCGTCGTACTCCTTGCGGCGCTTGGCGTCGCCGAGCACGTCGTTGGCCTCGGAGATCTCCTTGAAGCGCTCCTCGGCCTTGGCGTCGCCCTTGTTGGCGTCCGGGTGGTTCTCGCGGGCGAGCTTGCGGTACGCCTTCTTGATCTCCGCCTCGGTGGCGTCCTTGGGGACGCCGAGGACCTTGTAGTAGTCCTTCTCAACGAAGTCCTTGGTGCTCATCCTCGACGTCCCTCCTTCCGGGCGGATCCCTGCTCAGCCCGTACGTCAGCCCTCGTCCGGGCCACCGTTTTCCTTGTCCGCGGCCTTGGCACCCTTGGCACCCTTGACTCCCTTGCCGCCCTTGGCGCCCTTGGCCTCCTCCTCCGAGGAGGACTTGGCGTTCTGCGCGCCCGGCTGCGGCTCGGCCACCGCGACCCGCGCGGGGCGGATCGTGCGCTCACCGATGCGATACCCGGGCTGCAGGATGGCGACGCATGTCGTCTCCGTGACGTCGGGCGCGTACGAGTGCATCAGGGCTTCGTGGATCGTCGGGTCGAAGGGCTCGCCCTCCTTGCCGAACTGCTGCAGACCGAGCTTGGCGACCACGGTCTCCAGCGACTCGGCGACCGACTTGAAGCCGCCGACCAGCTCGCTGTGGTCCCGGGCCCGACCGATGTCGTCGAGCACCGGCAGCACCTCGGACAGCAGGTTCGCCGCGGCGATCTCCTTGACCGTCACCCGGTCGCGCTCCACCCGGCGGCGGTAGTTCTGGTACTCCGCCTGGAGCCGCTGGAGGTCGGCGGTGCGCTCGTTGAGCGCGGTGCGCACCTGGTCCAACTGGGCCTGGAGCGCAACGTCCTGGACGTCCCCGGCCGGGGCCGAGCCCGCCTTGTCGGCGGACTCGGCCTGCGCCGCGTCTTCGGAAGCGGCATCGGAAGGGACGTCGGGCTTCTCGTCGAAGCCCGGGGTCTCCTCCGTCACGCCGCACCGTCCTTCTTCGGCTTCTCGTCGTCGACGATCTCGGCGTCGACGACGTCGTCCTCGGCCTTGGCCTGCTGGCCGCCGGCGGCACCCTCGGCACCGGCCGCGCCCTGGGCCGCCTGGGCGTCGGCGTACATGGCCTGGCCCAGCTTCTGGGAGACGGCCGCGACCTTCTCGGTGGCGGTCTTGATCTCGGCGGTGTCCTCGCCCTTGAGCTTCTCCTTCAGCTCGCCGACGGCGGACTCGACCTCGGTCTTGACCTCGGCGGGCACCTTGTCCTCGTTGTCCTTGAGGAACTTCTCGGTCTGGTAGACCAGCTGCTCGCCCTGGTTGCGGGTCTCGGCGGCCTCGCGGCGCTTGTGGTCCTCCTCCGCGTACCGCTCGGCCTCCTCACGCATCCGGTTGACCTCGTCCTTCGGCAGCGAGGAGCCGCCGGTGACGGTCATCTTCTGCTCCTTGCCCGTGCCCAGGTCCTTGGCGGTCACGTGCATGATGCCGTTGGCGTCGATGTCGAAGGAGACCTCGATCTGCGGGACGCCGCGCGGGGCCGGCGGAAGGCCGGTCAGCTCGAACATCCCGAGCTTCTTGTTGTACGCCGCGATCTCGCGCTCGCCCTGGTAGACCTGGATCTGCACGGACGGCTGGTTGTCCTCGGCCGTCGTGAAGATCTCCGAGCGCTTGGTCGGGATCGTGGTGTTGCGCTCGATCAGCTTGGTCATGATGCCGCCCTTGGTCTCGATGCCGAGGGACAGCGGGGTGACGTCCAGCAGGAGGACGTCCTTGACCTCGCCCTTGAGGACACCGGCCTGGAGGCTGGCGCCCATGGCGACGACCTCGTCCGGGTTGACGCCCTTGTTGGCCTCCTTGCCGCCGGTCAGCTCCTTGACGAGCTCGGCGACGGCGGGCATGCGGGTCGAGCCGCCGACCAGGACCACGTGGTCGATCTCGGACAGCTGGATGCCGGCGTCCTTGATCACGTTGTGGAACGGGGTCTTGCAGCGGTCGAGGAGGTCCGCGGTCAGCTGCTGGAACTGCGAGCGGGTGAGCTTCTCGTCCAGGTGCAGCGGGCCCTCGGCGGAGGCCGTGATGTAGGGCAGGTTGATCGTCGTCTCGCTGGACGACGACAGCTCGATCTTCGCCTTCTCCGCGGCCTCGCGCAGGCGCTGGAGCGCCATCTTGTCCTTGGAGAGGTCCACGCCGTGGCCGTTGGCGAACTGCTTGACCAGGTAGTCGACGACGCGCTGGTCCCAGTCGTCACCACCGAGGTGGTTGTCACCGTTGGTGGCCTTCACCTCGACCACGCCGTCGCCGATCTCCAGGAGCGACACGTCGAAGGTGCCGCCACCGAGGTCGAAGACGAGAATGGTCTGGTCTTCCTTCTCCAGACCGTAGGCCAGGGCGGCCGCGGTGGGCTCGTTGACGATGCGCAGGACGTTGAGGCCCGCGATCTCACCGGCCTCCTTGGTGGCCTGGCGCTCGGAGTCGTTGAAGTACGCCGGAACGGTGATGACCGCGTCGGTGACCTTCTCGCCGAGGTAGGACTCCGCATCCCGCTTCAGCTTCTGCAGGATGAACGCAGACATCTGCTGCGGGTTGAAGTCCTTGTCGTCAATGTTGATCTTCCAGTCAGTGCCCATGTGGCGCTTGACCGAACGGATCGTCCGCTCGACGTTGGTCACCGCCTGGCGCTTGGCGACCTCGCCGACCAGTACCTCGCCGTTCTTCGCGAAGGCGACGACGGACGGCGTGGTCCTGGCGCCCTCGGCGTTGGTGATGACGGTGGGCTCACCGCCTTCGAGAACACTGACGACGGAGTTAGTCGTGCCCAGGTCGATGCCGACCGCACGTGCCATTTCGATTCCTCCAGCTGACTTGAGTGGAACAGGCTCAAGGGTGCAGCACCGATCCGAACCTGTCAACAGACCTGAGTCGGAGGCGCTCAAGTTTTATGTCGCGCTTATCGTCATCGGGTCGTTGCGGAGGACGCCGGAGGCCGCCGGACGGTTGCCCGCGCGACACAGATCACCGGCCGGGCGGCTTCATGGGGCCCGGAATACTGGGTAACCTCAGCGCAGACCCGAAAAGTTACCGCTTAGTAGTTCCGCTCAGATCTCCACGGCCCGGCCGTTCCGATCGCGCGGATTCCTGAAGATTTCTCCCGCTCTCGCAGGTCCGAGGAGCCTCCCATGCAACTCGCCGCGATCATCGTGTCGCTGGTCCTAATCGCGGTCGGCGTCGCGCTATTCGGCCGCGCCATCCTGCAGATCTTCCGCCAGGTCCGGCTCGGCCAGCCCGTCCCCGCCGGCACCCGCACCGACGAGCCCGTGCAGCGCACGGTCACCGTGGTCAAGGAATTCCTCGGCCACACCCGGATGAACCGCTGGGGCGTCGTCGGCGTGGCGCACTGGTTCGTGGCGGTGGGCTTCTTCTCCCTGCTGCTGACGATCGTCAACGCCATCGGACAGCTCTTCAAGGCCGACTGGATCCTGCCGATCATCGGCGACTGGACGCCGTACAACGTCTTCGTCGAGTTCGTCGGCACCATGACGACGCTGGGCATCCTGGCCCTGATCGTCATCCGGCAGCTGTCGAAGCCGAACCGGCCGGGCCGCAAGTCCCGCTTCGCCGGCTCCAACTTCGGCCAGGCGTACTTCGTCGAGGCCGTCATCCTCATCGTCGGCATCTGCATCTTCACGCTGCACGCCCTGGAGGGCGCCCAGCACCACGTGGACGGCTACGAGCCCTCGTTCTTCATCTCGTACCCGGTCGTCGCGTGGCTGAAGGGGATGAGCGTCGGCACGCTCCAGAACCTCACCTACTTCTTCGCCGGCCTGAAGATCGCCACCTCGTTCATCTGGATGATCACGGTCGCCCTCAAGACCGACATGGGCGTGGCCTGGCACCGGTTCCTGGCCTTCCCCAACATCTGGTTCAAGCGCGAGGCGGACGGCGGCACCGCGCTCGGCGCCCTGCAGCCGATGACGTCGGCCGGCAAGCCGATCGACTTCGAGGACCCGGGCGAGGACGACCAGTTCGGCGTCTCCCAGGTCGAGCACTTCTCGTGGAAGGGCCTGCTGGACTTCTCCACCTGCACCGAGTGCGGCCGCTGCCAGTCGCAGTGCCCCGCGTGGAACACCGGCAAGCCGCTCTCCCCGAAGCTGCTGATCATGTCGCTGCGCGACCACGCGCACGCCAAGGCCCCCTACCTGCTCGCCGGTGGCGGCAAGTCGACGGAGGGCGAGGAGAAGGCGACCGAGGAGCAGCTCGCGGACGTCCCGGCGGCCGCCCGCGCGGAGGCCGAGCGCCCGCTGATCGGCACCCTCGAAGAGAACGGCGTCATCGACCCCGACGTGCTGTGGTCCTGCACCACGTGCGGCGCCTGCGTCGAGCAGTGCCCGGTCGACATCGAGCACGTCGACCACATCGTCGACATGCGCCGCTACCAGGTCATGATCGAGTCCGCGTTCCCGTCCGAGGCGGGCACCATGCTCAAGAACCTGGAGAAGAAGGGCAACCCCTGGGGCCTGGCCAAGAAGCAGCGCCTGGCCTGGACCAAGGAGGTCGACTTCGAGATCCCGGTCGTCGGCAAGGACATCGAGGACCTCACCGAGGTCGAGTACCTCTACTGGGTCGGCTGCGCCGGCGCCCTGGAGGACCGCGCCAAGAAGACCACCAAGGCGTTCGCCGAACTGCTGCACATCGCGGGCGTGAAGTTCGCGATCATGGGCGGCGACGAGGCGTGCACCGGTGACTCCGCCCGCCGCCTGGGCAACGAGTTCCTCTTCCAGCAGCTCGGCCAGCAGAACGTCGAGTCGCTGAACATGGCCTTCGGCGAGGACAGCGACGACGAGTCCACGAAGAAGCCCAAGGCTTCCAAGAAGATCGTCGCGACCTGCCCGCACTGCCTCAACACGATCGGCAACGAGTACCCGCAGCTCGGCGGCGACTACGAGGTCATCCACCACACCCAGCTGCTCCAGCACCTCGTCGACGAGGGCAAGCTCGTCCCGGTCACCCCGGTCGAGGGCATCATCACCTACCACGACCCGTGCTACCTGGGCCGCCACAACAAGATCTACACGCCCCCGCGCGAGATCATCGGCAAGGTCCCGGGCCTGCGCAACGAGGAGATGCACCGCCACAAGGAGCGCGGCTTCTGCTGCGGCGCCGGCGGCGCCCGGATGTGGATGGAGGAGCGGATCGGCAAGCGCATCAACAACGAGCGCGTCGACGAGGCCCTCTCCCTCAACCCCGACATCGTCTCCACCGCCTGCCCGTTCTGCCTCGTCATGCTGACCGACTCGGTCAACGGCAAGAAGAACGACGGCAAGGCCAAGGAGTCGATCCAGGTCGTGGACGTCGCCCAGCTCCTGCTGGACTCCGTCAAGACGCCCCTGGACCCCCCGTCCGACGACGAGGAGCCCGCGGACGCGCCGGAGCCGGAGCCGGTGAAGTGACCTGACGGCGCCCCGCACGCCGAGACGTCGACGGCCGGCCCCTTGGGGGCCGGCCGTCTTGGGTTTCTCCCCACGTTGTCCGCTGCGCGGGGCTTCGTCGTACGTCGTCGGCTTCCCGCCGTGCGGGTTGCCGTTTGCGCCTGGCGGCGCGGGGCGTTGTCGGCCGGCCCGCCGTGGGGGTTTTGCCGTTGCGCCTGCGGCGCGGGGCGTTGTCCGCTGCGCGGGGCTGTTGGGTGCGGTGGCGGGCCTGCGGGGGTGGTGTGCAGGACTGCTGCGCTTTACGTCCTGCACACCACCCCCTCCGGCCCGCCCCCTCCCGTTGAGGGTGGGTTAAAAGACGGGTGGGTGCGGGGCCGAGGCCCGGCGGGT
>NZ_JAJPWK010000031.1:0-75908 GCF_046549115.1 Streptomyces sp. x-19
AGGCCCCACACCCGTCACCCACCACACACCGAAGCCCCACCCCTCACCACCCCCGCCGAAGGCGAAACCCACCACGGCGGGAGAGCCGACAACGTACGCGGGCCCCCGCCGAAGGCGAACGGCGGGAGAGCCGACAACGTACGCGGGCCCCCGCCGAAGGCGAACGGCGGGAAAGCCGCAAACGTACGCAGCGCCGCCGGCTACCCCCGCTTCAGGACGACGACGTCCCCCGCAGCCCCCACCACGACGTACCCGGCCCGCGGATGCCGTGCCTGCGCGTCGGCCAGGACCTGTGCGGGCGTTCCCCCGTCGCGGAGTTGGGCCGCGACGTAGTCCGGCACCAGTCCGCGGGTGTCGCCGGTCCAGTAGACGCGGGTGCGTCCGGTGAGGTGGCTGAGCGGGCGGACGTCGGACTCGACGCTCGCGCCGTCGGGTATCCGGTCGAGGAGCCGTTCCGCCGCGGTCGCCGACGGGGGCGTGCGGTAGGTGTCGGCCTCGGTCAGTCGTGCCAGCGGCAGCGTGGTGGTGAGCGCGAGGGCGGCGGCCAGGACGGCGGCGGGCAGGTGGTGGGCGTACGAGCGCAGCCAGGGCCGGCGGGAGGCGAGGGCCCGGGGGAGGACGTCGACGAGGGCGAGGAAGACGACGGGCATCAGGACGGCGCTGTAGTGCCAGTCGGTGCCCCAGTAGTGCGGTTCGTGGGAGAGGAAGCGCCAGCCGAGGGTCGGTGCGGCCACCAGCAGCAGTGGGGAGCGCAGGGCGAGCAGTCCGGTGGTGGGCAGCAGGGTCCACAGCAGGGTGCGCAGGGCGACGTCGAGGGGTATGGCGGGGCCGGCGTCGCCGTTGCCGCTGAGTTTGTTCCAGTAGTCGTACGAGCCGGAGCCGTTGAAGGCGGGTATCAGGAGGCCGAGGGTGACGGCGGTGGCGGTGATGCCGAGGGCGACCAGGGCGAGCGGCAGCGGTCCGGGGCGGCGGGAGCGGATCAGGCAGAGCGCTCCGATGGCGGCGGCGGTGACGCCCAGGTCCTCCTTGACCAGGACGAGCGGTGCGGCCCAGCACACCGCGGTGTTCCAGCGGCCGCGCAGTGCCGCTTCGAGGGCGAAGGCGATCAGCGGGACCGCGAAGGCTATTTCGTGGAAGTCGAAGTCGACGGCCCGTTGGATGCCCCAGGACAGGCCGTAGGCGAGGCCGAGGGCCAGTCCGCGCCGGCGGCCCAGGTGGTGGGCGGCGGCGCGGGTGACGGGTATCGCGGAGAGCGCGAACAGGGCGGCCTGCGCGGTGAGCAGGGTCAGGGGTGAGGGCAGCAGCCGGTAGAAGGGGGCGAGCAGCACCAGGATGGGGCTGAAGTGGTCGCCGAGGATGTTGGTGCCGGGGCCCTTGAGGTCGACGACGGGTGCCTGGAGGTGGGCGTAGCCGCGGATCGCCTGCTCGAAGATGCCGAGGTCCCAGGAGATCGTGGACAGGGTGCGGTAGCGCCAGAACGAGAGCACGGCGAACGCGAGGAAGAAGAACCCGGCGGTCCAGTACGGGTCGAGGCGCGGGGCGCGGAGCGCGGCGAACCGGGATGCCGGGTCGGGGGCGGACGGCGGACCGGACGCGGTGGCGGTGCCGGGGGAGGGCCCGGAGCGGTCGTCCGCCGTGGTTGCTGCGGCCGTGTCCATGGGCATCCTCACTCTCGATTTCCGAAAAGATATCCGAACCGGGAGGCGGGCCGGTCCGGCGTTCGCCGGCCGGTCCGCCCCCTTGTTCACCTGTCCCGCAACCCTGTTGACACGCTCTTCGGATTGGACGCCCCACGTGATACCGACCGTCACTTCCGCCCGCCGCCCGGCCCCACGCCTCGTCAGCGCCGCCGCCCTGGCCGCGCTGTTGACCGTCGCCGGCTGTTCCGGCCACGGTGCCGGGGGAGGCGGTGGTGCGCACTCGGGGGCGGACCCGTCCGCTTCCGCGGGCGGCGACGGGCGGTCGGGGGCGGCGGGCAGTGCGCTGCGCACGCTGGACTCGTTGGCCGTCAAGCGCTCCGGGACGAAGGACGGTTACGCCCGGGACCGGTTCGGTTCGGCCTGGGCGGACACTGACGGCAACGGCTGCGGCACCCGTGACGACATCCTCAAGCGGGACCTGCGCGGCACCGCGTTCCGGGACGCGAAGCAGTGCGTGGTGGTGTCCGGGACGCTGCCGAAGGACCCGTACACGGGGAAGTCGCTGCACTACCAGCGGGGGCGCAGCACCGTCGACATCGACCACGTGGTGGCGCTGTCGGACGCCTGGCAGACGGGCGCGCGGCAGTGGGCGGGCCGCAAGCGGGTGGCGCTGGCGAACGATCCGCTGAACCTGATCGCGGTGGAGGCGTCGGCCAACCGCAGCAAGAGCGACGGGGACGCGGGGGACTGGCTGCCCCCGTACGCGGGTTACCGCTGTACCTACGTCGCGCGGCAGGTGGCGGTGAAGAAGAAGTACGGGCTGTGGGTGACCCGGGCCGAGAAGGACGCGATGGCGAAGGTGCTCAACTCCTGCCCGCGGCAGGCGCTGCCGAGCGGGGGGACGCCGACGGAGGCGCCGGCGCGCTTCACGGCGAAGTAGCCGCCGGGAGGCGGGGAGGCGGAATGGACGGCCCCCGGGCCCGGAGTCGCGCGCCGCGCGGTCCGGGCCCGGGGGCCGTCGGTCGTCCTGCTCCGCGTCCGTCCGGTGGGATCGCCGGACGGGCCGCTTCGGTCAGCTGGTCGGCAGCTTCCAGTGGACGCCCTGCATGTCGATGTCCGGGGCGACCTCGACGTCGAGTTCCTTGGCGGTGGGCGGCGCGTCGAAGGCGACGTCCACGGTGGCGGTGGCGCCCGGGGCGATCGAGCCGTCGAAGCCGATGCCGATCTTGCCGTCGATGATCTGCTCCGCCTTGCGGCCGTCGGCGCCGGTCTTCGCCTTGATCTGGGTCAGCGCCGGGTTGAAGACGGCCTTGCCGCTGTTCTTGATCTGGACGGTGACCTTGTACGCCTTGTTGCCGGCGGTGTGGCCGGAGACGATCTCGCCGACCGTGTACGGGGAGAGCTTGGCGACGCTCACCTCAAGGCCCTTGTCCGGGTAGGTGGCCGCGTCGCCCGGCCCGTAGGGCTTGTCGCCCTTGCTGCCGTCCTTGGGCTGCGCCTGTGCGCCGTTGACCTGCTTGTTGATCTCGTCGACGGCCTTGTTCACGGCGAACACGGTGACGACGATCCCGACGATCGCCAGGATCATGGCGAGGGCGCCGAGGATCGTGCCGGTGAGCGCCACGCCCTTGTTGGTGGCCTGGCCCTTCTTGACCCGGCTCAGGCCGACGAAGCCGAAGATCAGCGACAGCAGTCCGAGCGGCCCGGCCAGCCAGAACAGGATCATCGGGATGCCGCTGAGGGCGCCGATGATGCCGAGGATCAGGGCGGTGACGCCGAGGCCGTTGCGGGCCGCCTGGTGACCGGGGGCCGGCATGCCGGGCGCCCCCTCCGGGACGGGCTGGTACTGCATCTGCTGGGACATGCGAAGGGGCCCCTTCCGGGCGCTGGACTGCGTTCCGTCGAATCGGTGGGTCAATAACAACAGAGGCTGTGAATCGAGTCAACACGAATTCACGAAATGCAGTTGTTCACGGCGTGAAGGGGTTCGTTCGTAGTGCATGGGTATGCTCGTCGACACAGGGGGCACGCAGAAGTCACGGGGTCATCGGGACGGGAGCCACACAGGTGCCGGAGCAGGCGACGGACGACAGCGCGGACCGCGGCGCTACGGACACCCGCGCGAGGAGCGGGACGGACGGCCGCCCGACCGAGGTGACCGCCGCCGGCATCGCCCGGCTCGCCGGTGTCGGCCGGGCCGCGGTCAGCAACTGGCGCCGCCGCCACGCCGACTTCCCCAAGCCCGTCGGCGGCACCGAGACCAGCCCCGCCTTCGCCCTCCACGACGTCGAGCAGTGGCTCCGCGACCAGGGCAAGATCGCCGAGGTCCCGGCCCGCGAACGGGTCTGGCAGCAACTCGTCGGCCACCCCGCCGGCGCCGCCGCCGCGCTCCGCCAGGTCGGCGCCGTCCTCCTGCTCGTCCACGAACGCCCCGCCGCCTGGCGGCAACTCCGCGCCGCCGCCGCCGACACCGAACTCACCGGCGTGCTGCCCGCACTGCTGGAGTCCGTGCTGGCCGCCCGGCTCGGCCCCGAGCACCCGGTGCGCGGTCTGACCCGCGCGGCCCTCGCCCGCTCCGCCGATCTCGTCCGCGCCGCCGGCGACCTCGCCACCACCGACGGGCCCGCCGCGGCCTACGCCTTCCTGCTCGGCCGCCACCTGGACACCAACCCCCGCCAGTACACCCTGACCCCGCCCGGGCCGGCCGCCCTGATGGCCGAACTCGCGCACGGCGACGGCCCGTCGGCCACCGTCCTGGACCCGGCCTGCGGCGTCGGCGGACTCCTGGCCGCCGCCCGCGAGCACGCCGTCGGCGACGCCGCGGCGGACACCGGCGGGGCCCCGGACGCCGCGCCGCCCGCCCTCCACGGGCAGGAGGCCGACCCCGACCTCGCCGCCCTCACCGCGCTCCGGCTCGCCCTGGAGGCACCCGGCGCCGCGATCCGCATCCGGGCCGCCGACACCCTGCGCGCCGACGCCTTCCCGCAGCTCGCCGCCGACGCCGTCCTGCTCCACCCGCCGTTCAACGAACGCAACTGGGGCCACGACGAACTCGCCTACGACCCGCGCTGGGAGTACGGCTTCCCGGCCCGCACCGAATCCGAACTCGCCTGGGTCCAGCACGCCCTGGCCCGCCTGCGCCCCGGCGGCACCGCCGTCCTCCTCATGCCGCCGGCCGCCGCCTCCCGCCGCTCCGGCCGCCGCATCCGCGCCGACCTGCTGCGCCGCGGCGCCCTGCGCGCCGTGATCGCGCTGCCCGCCGGCGCCGCCCCGCCCAACAACGTCCCCCTGCACCTGTGGGTGCTGCGCAAGCCCGGCGGCCCCACCCCGCCCGTTCCGCACCTGCTCGTCGTCGACACCGCGGCGGCCGCCCCGAAGCCCGAGCCGGGCACCGCCCCCGCCGGCGGCCGCGACAAGCTCGACTGGCAGACCGTACGGGCCACCGCCCTGGACGCCTGGCGGGACTTCGACCGCGACGGCGGCATCGAGGAAGTGCCCGGCGTGCGGCGCTCCCTGGCCGCCATCGACCTGCTCGGCGACGACGTCGACCTCGCCCCCGCCCGGCACCTCCCGCCGCCCGCCGCGGCCGGCGGCCCCGCCGAACTCGCCCGGGTCCACGACCGCCTCACCGCGACCCTGGCCCGCACCACCGAACTCACCCCGCACCCCGCCCCGGACGCCACCGCCGCCGAACCGCCCGCCGCCCGCTGGCCGCTGACCACCGTCGGCGAACTCGCCCGCTCCGGCGCCCTGGTCCTGCGCGCCGGCGGCCCCGGCACCGCCGGGCCCGAAGGCGGTCCCGCGGTCCTCACCGACCACGACGTGATCGGCGGCCTCGCCCCGTCCGGCACCCTCCCCGAGACCCCCACCGGCACGTCCCCCGAGGAGCCGGTCCTCGTCCAGGAGGGCGACGTGATCGTCCCGGTCCTCGGCGGCGGCACCACCGCCCGGGTCGTCGACGAGGCCACCGCCGGCGCCGCCCTGGGCCGCAACCTCGCCCTGCTCCGCCCCGACGCCGCGGCCCTCGACCCGTGGTTCCTGGCCGGCTTCCTGCGCGGCACCGCCAACAACCGGCAGGCCAGCAGCTACGCCTCCACCGCCACCCGCCTCGACGTCCGCCGCCTGCAACTGCCCCGGCTCCCGCTCGCCGAACAGCGCCGCTACGGCGGTCGCTTCGCCGACCTGGCCGCCTTCGAAACGGCCCTGCGGCTGGCCTCCCGGCTCGGCGAGCAACTGGTCCAGGGGCTGCACGACGGGCTGACGGACGGGTCGGTCGCGCCCGACTGAGCCGGCCCGGCGGGGGCCGGCGGATTGCCCGGGGCAATCCGTACAACCCTGCACACGCGATCAGCGTCGTATATACGCTCGCAAGGCACGTGCGCGCCCGGTGGACCCGCCGGCGGCGCACGCGGCCGCCGGCGGGCGCACCACCCCGTTCGAGCGGAGTCGATGGGGGAGACCCGGCCCCCGGCCACGAACGATGCCTCAGGAGCAGTGATGCACGGCCCAGTCCCGGCCCCGCGGCCGCACCGTCCCCCGGCGCGCGGAACGGTCCTCGCGCTGCGGGTGCTCTTCGTGGCCGCCACGGTGCTCAGCCTGGGCTTCCTGGGCTGGGCCGCGATGCTGCGGGCCGCGATCGTGCAGCGCCGGCCGCTGGGCTGGTGGCTCTTCGCCGGCCAGTTGGCGCTGTTCATCGGCACCAGCGTGCTGATCGTCAGCTTCCCGGAGACCGACTGGCGCACCAACCTGGGCGTGGCCCTCCTGCTGCTCCAGATCGCCGGGGTCGTCGCCTACTACCTCGTCGTCGACCTCCGTGTCGCGCGCCTCCAACCCGCCGGGCCGGTCCCGCCGACCTACCCCGCCGGCGCCTTCCCGCACCCCTACGCGCCGCCGGGCGGCGGCGCCTTCCCCCCGCACGCCCCGCGGTACGCCCAGGAAACCCAGCCGTACGCCGCCGCGCCCCCGGGACCGGCCCCCGCCCCGGTCAACCCGTACGCCACCACCGCCACCGGGCTCCCCCCGCAGCAGCCGCTGCCCGCCCACCCGGCGCCGGCCCCGCAGGGCCCCGCGCACCGCCCGCAGCCCCAGCGCATCGACCAGGTCCGCGCCGAACTCGACGAACTCAGCGACTACCTCCGCAAGGAGGGCGGCCGGTGAACGGGCGGGTCATCGCCGACCGCTACGAACTCTCCGGCCTGCTCGGCCAGGGCGGCATGGGCCAGGTCTGGATCGGCTACGACCGCCGCCTGGACCGTCGGGTCGGCGTCAAGCTGCTCCGCCCCGACCGGGTCGCCGGCACCCCCGACGGCGAGGAGATGCGCCGCCGCTTCGTCCGCGAGTGCCGGGTCACCGCGCAGGTCGACCACCCCGGACTCGTCACCGTCCACGACGCCGGCAGCGACGGCGAGGACCTCTACCTCGTCATGCAGTACGTCGACGGCGCCGACCTCTCCGACCACCTCGCCGAGCACGACCCCTACCCCTGGCCCTGGGCGGTCTCGGTCGCCGCCCAACTGTGCGCCGTGCTGGCCGCGGTGCACGCGGTGCCGATCGTCCACCGGGACCTCAAGCCCCGCAACGTCATGATCCGGCCGGACGGTTCGGTCGTCGTCCTCGACCTGGGCATCGCCTCCGCCCTGGACACCGACACCACCCGCCTCACCCACACCGGTTCGCCCATCGGCAGCCCCGCCTACATGGCGCCCGAACAGGCCATGGGCGGCGCCGTCGGCCCGTACACCGACCTCTACGCCCTCGGGGTGCTGCTGCACGAACTCCTCAGCGGCGAGGTCCCGTTCGCCGGTTCCACGGCCCTGGGCGTGCTGCACCGTCACCTCCACGAGGAGCCGGTCCCGGTCCGCCGGCTCCGCCCCGACGTGCCCGAGGAACTCGAAGCGCTCGTCCTGCACCTGCTGCGCAAGGACCCCCAGGCCCGACCCGCCGACGCCCAGGAGGTCTACGCGGCCCTCGCCCCCCTCCTGCCCACGTCCACCGGCGGCCCGCGCGCCCCGCTGTCCCCCATGGACCCCACCCGCCCGTTCTGCCAGCCGCACGCCCCCTGGCCGACCCGCTCGGCCGCCCCGGCGCCCGCACCGACCCCGACGGTGCTGGCCACCCCGCGCGTCCCCGAGGCCGCGGGTGCCGCCGCGACGCCCGCCCGGGCCGTCCCTGACCCCCGCGCCTCCCTCGCCGGCAACGCCCCGTGGAGCGCACTGGGCCCCACCCCCGCCCGGCCCGCGGTCGCGGCCGGGCCTGGTGCCGGCGTTACCGACGTCCGCGCCCCGGCCCCCGCCGGCCCGGACGTCGCCGCCGCCGTCGACGAGGTCAAGCACCTCCTGGACCAGGGCCGGATCACCCGCGCCGTGGACATCCTCGGCGGCATCCTGCCGGCCGCCGCCGAACGCCACGGCCCGCACTCCCCGGTCGTCCGCACCCTCCGCAAGCAGTACGCGGCCACCCTCATGGACGACGGCCAGTACCGCCGCGCCCTGCCCGAACTCCGCCTCCTGGCCGAGGAGTACGCCAAGGAGTCCGGCGCCGGCGCCACCCGCCAGGCCCTCCAGTTCCACTACGACGCCGCCCAGTGCCTCGAACAACTCGGCGAGGTCGCCCGGGCCCTGGAGGAGTACCGGTCCCTCCTGCCGTACTTCGAGCACTACGCCGACGACCCCGTCCGCCCGCTCGAAATCCGCCGCTCCATCGGGCACCTGCTGCTGGCCCAGGGCGAACAGGGCGCCGCCAAGGAGACCCTCTCCCGCCTCCTCTACGACGCCGAGCGCCTGCACGGACCGCACCACCCCTTCCCCACGGAGATCCGCCGGACGCTGTACTGGCTGGGGCAGATGCAGGGGTGACGCCGCGCGCGGAGGGCGCGGCGGCGGGCCGCGGTGGGCCACCCGGGCGGGCCGCCCGCCGCCGACCGGAACCGACCCCGGCGCAGCTCGTTGGCCGAAGCAGTGGCCTGGGCCACGCCGACTCCCTAGCATCGATCATTCAAGGTCGTCACTAGGTCGCAAGTAGGTCGTCACTCCGTAAGAGGTCGTCACTCCGTCGCACGATCCGATCTGCCGGGAGGCCACGTGCTCCGTCGTAGGACAGCGCTCTCCGTTACCGCCGCCGCCGCTCTGCTGGCCGCGACCCCGTTGCTCACCGCCTGCGGCACCGACGCCCACCCCGGCGCCGCCGCCGTCGTGGACGGCAAGCGGATCACCGTCGCCCAACTCCAGTCCCGGGTCAAGGACGTCCGCACCGCCCAGGCCACGTCCCCCCAGGGCAAGCAGCTGATCGCCAACACCGGGCGGCTCAGCCTCGCCACCCTCAACAGCATGATCTTCGACCGGGTGTTGGACCGGGCCGCCGCCGACGCCGGGGTGCAGGTCACCCGCGCCGACGTGCAGAAGGGCCGGGCGGCGGCCGAGGAGCGGGCCGGCGGCGCCGCCCGCCTCAAGACGATGTGGCTCCAGCAGAGCATCGCCCCCGACGAGATCGACACGGTCGTCCGCAACCAGCTCCTCCTGGACGGCCTCGCCAAGCACCTGCACGCCGACCGCGCCCGCCCCGACGGGCAGCAGAAGCTCGTCCAGGCGCTGTCGAAGACCTCCCGCGACCTGCGGGTCGACGTCAATCCGCGGTTCGGCAAGTGGGACGACCAGGAAGTGATCCTCGGCCAGACCAAGGAGCCGTGGATCGTGCCGGCCACCGCCCACCCGCAGCAGGCGTAGCCGCCGGGCCGCGGCGGGCGGCCGGGGCGCTGTCAGCGGCGTGCGTTACGTTCGTTTACGTGAACGCTGACGCCGCTGACGCCACTCCCGCCGCCGGTCCCGGCGCCGCGCCCCACCCCGAGGGCCCCGGCACCGGCCGCCTGGTCCTGCTCACGACCAGCCACCGGGTCGCCCCCGGCCTGCTGTCCTGGCCCGCCTGGCAGGTCCTGCGGGCCGCCGACCGCGTCCTGTGCGCCGACCCCGACCACCCCCAGCTGCCGTACCTCCGCGAGGCCGGCGTCGTGGTGGAGACCGCCGCCCCCACCGCCCGCGAGCTGGTCGACGACGTCGTCCCCGGCGACCGCACCGCCGTCGTCCTGACCTCCGCCGACGGCGAGAGCGCCCTCACCGACGGCCTGGCCCGCCTCGCCGGCTCCGGCCGCGAGACGATGCCCGACCTGGAGCTGCTGCCCGGCTCCTACGACCTCCCCGGCGCCCGCCTGCTCGACCTCGTCCAGGTCATGGACCAGATCCGCGCCGAGTGCCCCTGGAGCGGCATCCGCACCCACCGCGACCTCGCCAAGTACGCCATCGAGGAGGCGTACGAGCTGGTCGAGGCCATCGAGGAGGGCGACCGCGAGGCGCTGCGCGAGGAGCTGGGCGACGTCCTCCTCCAGGTCGTCTTCCACGCCCGGATCGCCCACGACGACCCCGACGAGCCGTTCTCCGTCGACGACGTGGCCGGCACCCTCATCGAGAAGCTGCTCCACCGCCACCCGCACGTCTTCGGCGACGAGTCCGCCGAGACCCCCGAGGACGTCAAGGCCCACTGGCTGCGCACCAAGGCCGAGGAGAAGCAGCGCGCGTCGATCACGGAGGGCGTCCCGCTGGCCCAGCCCGGCCTCGCCCTCGCCGCCAAGCTCGCCTCCCGGGTCCGCACGGCCGGCCTGGACGTCCCCCTGCCGTCCGGTTCCGGGATCGGTTACGAACTCCTCGCGCTGGCCGTCCGCGCCGAGTCGGAGGGCGTCGACCCGGAAGCCGCCCTGCGGGCCGCCGCCCGCGCCTACCGCGACGCGGTGGTGGCGGTCGAGGGGGGCGGCGCTTAGTGGTCGGCTCCGGAAGTCCTACGGGTGTTGGCTCCAGAGCTGATGTCGTGCGTGGCGTTCGGTCAGATGTCGGGGGCAAGGTAAGGGTCGCGGGCGCAGTCGGCTGATGGCGTCTTCCTCGTGTCGGCTTCTTGAACCGAACGGGCCTGGGTACCGTCCTATTAATTCCTAGGATAGTAGGGGGAGTTGAGATGACGGGTGTTGAGGTAGCCGTCGGGGTCTTATTCGCCTGGGCGGTGCAGAAGGCCAGGCGCGTGGCCGGGCGGGCCGATGCAGAGGTCGACCGGGCGCTGGACTCGGCGATGGACGAACTCCATGACCTGGTGAGCGCGCGGCTGGGCCAGCAGCCCGCGCTGCTGGAGCTGACCGCCGAGGCCGCAGAGCAGGCCGAAGAAGCCGGAACGGAAGAGGCCGCCGTGCCCACCGGCCCCGTCCGGCAACGGATGCAGCGCGCACTCACGGACGCGGCCGAGCATGACGCGGACTTCGCCGCGGCTCTGGAGCGCGCCGTCCAACAGGTGCAGGATGCCCGGAACGGCACGGCCGGTCAGGCGACGGCGGAAGGCGCCGGAGCCGTAGCCGTCAATGGCACCGTCAACGTCACCGCCCAGAACGGGGGCGCAGCTGCCATGACCATGGGGAACGTGACGCTGAACCCTCCGCAGCCGGGCCCGCAGCACGGCTGAGCGCGCCCGGCGTCCGCCAAGCCACCCGGGCCGCGCAAGCTCCTGAGGCCACACAAGACGCGCTCCCACACGTCCCCGGAGGGAGCGTCACCCACGCCACGAACGGCGGAGTGGCGGTCGGGCACGCCGAACACGTCTCCTACGTTCGCAAGCTACGCCGCGCGCGGGTCCTGCTAGCCGTGGTGCCCGTTATCGCGGTGGGTGGCACATACTTGGCCATCAGGCTCGCGCCGCACCAGTCCACCCCCGGAGACCGGCCGCCGGCGCAGGGACCACTGTCTTCCTCGGCGTCGCCCTCGCCGTCCCCGTCGGCCTCTGCCGCGTCCCGGTCCCCCGAAACGCCCTCCCCCTCGCCCGCCACGCCCGCGCCAGGCCCGCACGGCACCGACGGCCCGGCACCGACGCTGCCGCAGCCGCCCGCGCCGACGGAAACGCCGAACCCCACCCCCGGCGGCGGCTCGAACGGGCACTCCAATCCGACAAGACTGTCCCCGGGTTCCAGCTCCCACCTGGAGAACGTCGCGGCCCGCAAGTGCGTCGCCGGTGACGGCGCCTTCCTGTCCATCGGCTCGTGCGGTGCCAGCTATGTGTATACCTGGAAGCTACTCCCCACCGGAGGCGACACTTTCGAGCTGGTTAATCGAGCCAGTGGCTCCTGCCTGACGGCGCCCCAGGTCAACAACGTCCAAGCCAGCCTCACCCCCAACTGCAGCTCCGGCAACAACCGCTGGCGCATCGACACCACGTCCGCGGCAGGCCAGACCGTGAAGAGCGCCGAGACCGATCACTGCCTGGAGATCGACTCCCCTTTCAGTGCCGCCATGGTGATGGTGACCACCTGCAACAGCGACGATCCGAAGCAGTTGTGGAGAGGCGGTGGGGCGGGCTAAGTGGTCGGCTCCGTAAGTTCTTCGGGGGTTGATCACGTTGCCCGTCCGACAGAGGATTCTTCCTGGTGGTCGGCGGTGTGCCGGTCGAGCCTGGCCAGTAGATCGTCCAGGTCGGAGGTGGTGAACTTCCACTGAACGGCTGTGCTGTGGCGTTGTAGCGGTCGGCGAAGGCTCGGAGCCGCTCCCTGACCTGAGCGAGTCGTTGAAGTCGTTGGGGTGGAGGACCTTGCGCTGCACGACGGAGAAGTAGATCTCCACTTGGTTCAGCCAGGAAGCGTGCACTGGGGTGTGGATCAGCACCGCGTTCGGGAAGGCGGCCGATCGGTCGGCCGCCTTCTTGCCGCGGTGGGAGGAGCCGTTGTCCACGCCCCAGAACACGCGTTTCGCGCTGGCGTAGGGCTCGCGTGTCATGGCCTGGGTGACCAGGTTCGTGAACGGGTCGATGCCGGTGGTCTTCTCACAGCGGCCGAACACCTTCGCGGCGTGGACGTCGTAAGCGCCAGGTAGGCACCACCTGTGCGCGCGCCCGCAGCCGGTGCTCGGTCTTGTGGCCGTAGGCCATCGTCTTCAGCCGCGCGCGTTCGGCGGCACTCGGGGCTGTCGGACAGGCAGTGAGGAGGGGCATGGCGGGTGAGCCGACACGGGCAGGCACTCGGCGAGCAGGTCGATGACGTCGCGCCAGGCTCGCTGTGCGTGCCGTGGGTGGTAGCCGACGCCGGGGACCACGGGGTGGTCGACCGGCGGGTGGTGGAAGGCGTGCAAGGCGCCGCCGTAGACCGCGAGGCGCCAGTCGACGCCCGCGGCCTGCATCTCGGCGGTGAACGCGTTCCGTTGCGCGGGCGGCATGATCGGGTCTTCCGACCCGACCCCGGCCCACACCGGGCAGCGAATGCGCGCCGCCTCGCCCGGTCGGCCCGTGATAGTCGCGTTGACCGTCCCGATCGCGCGCAGGTTGACGCCGTCGCGCCCGAGTTCGAGCGCTACGGCGCCCCCGGTGCCGTAGCCGACGGCGGCGATCCGGTCGGGGTCGGTCCGCGGTTCGGCGCGCAACACGTCGAGCGCCGCGTGGCCGATGCCCCGCATCCGGTCGGGGTCGGCGAGCAGCGGCATGCAACGGGCCAGCATCTCCTCGGGGTTGCCCAAATAGCGCCCGCCGTGAAGGTCGAAGGCCAGCGCCACGTATCCCAGCTCGGCGAGAGCATCGGCCCGGCGGCGCTCGACGTCGCTGAGCCCCATGCCCTCTGGCCCGAGCAGCACCGCGGGCCGGCGGTCGGCACCGGCCGGGAGCGCGAGGTGCCCGATCATCGTCAGACCGTCGGCCGGGTACTGGACCGTGCGCGTGGTAATCGTCGTCATGCGACGGGACAGTAGTGATCGTCGAGTCCGGTCGGGCCGCTGTTCTGCCGCTGGCAGAACAGCGCGGGTGCCCCTCTGAAATGCGGCGGTGGCTCACAAGATCCGTCACAACCCCCGTTCCCACGGCAGCACCTGCCCCGGCACCACGCACGACACAGGTTCCGGAGCCAAACCCCCGAAGGATTTACCGAGCCGACGACTTGGTACCACGTGGGCTGTCCCGCCCGGCGAACGTGCTGGTCCACCGGGCGGGACCCTTCCCTCACCGCGCCGCGGTGGCGCGGCACCCTTCGGGGGAGCGTCCGCAACGCTCCCCGCAGGGCGGACCGGGCGGGGCCGTGCGGCGAGCCGGTCGGCTCAGACGGAACGCGTCCCGTCCCGCTCGGCGGTTGCCCGGTCGGGGGAGTCGTAGGCGGGCGCGGGGAGCCGGGCGCCCCGGCTGACCGCGATCCGCCGCACGTTGCTGAGCGAGGCGGTCAAGTCGCTGGTCAGCAGGTGGATTTCGCCCGGCGTCCAGCTCCGTTCGCGCAGGACGTCCCGGGCCTCCTCGATGAGTTCGGCCGCCGCGTCGAGCTGTTCCGTCTCGACCCGGTCGGCCATGCGGGAGACGTATCCGGTCCCGTCGCTGCCGAGGAGATAGCAGGGCTTCCCTTCCAGGCTGCTCCATGGCAGAAGTCGCCCGTCGTGCAGGAGCCGTCGCTTAGGCTCGGTCATGTCGTCAACCTCCTGGGGTTGGTGACCACGCCCTCGGGCCGGTGCACGCCGGTCGCGAGGGTCTCTGCGTTTCTTCACGCTGTGTGGTCGTTCCCTCACAGGATCAAGCCCGCTGTGGCTAGGCTGCTAGTGGGGCGAGCCCGACAAAGCAGCCGTCAAGCAGGGGAGTTCAGCCCATGGAGAAGGAACGCAAGCCGCGCACGCCCAAGGAGAAGTACGGGCAGGAGTTGAGGATCCGCCGCATCGCAGCGGACATGACGCAGGAGGCGCTGAGCGAGCGGGTGGTGTGCTCGCCGACGCTGATCAGCCATTTCGAGGCGGGGAGGCGGATCCCGAAGCCGGATGACGCACAGCGGATCGACCGAGCGCTGGGAACGGACGGGTTCTTCGTTCGGTGGTTGGTGGATCTGGAGTCGAAGTACGCCGACTACTTCGCTTCTGCGGCGGAGTTGGAAAAACTGGCCAAGCTGATCCAGCAGTTCGCGCTGTCGTTGGTACCCGGAATGCTTCAGACAGACGACTACGCGCGGGCGGTATTCGCTGCATACCGCCCTAACCACACACCCGAAGAACTTGACGACGAGGTAGTCACTCGAACACAGCGTGCCCGGATTCTCGACGGGCCGTTGAAACCGGTGGTCTGGACGATGCTTGACGAGTCCGTGTTGCGGCGCCGCGTCGGCGGCGCCCAGGTCATGGCCGAGCAATTGCGCAAGATCGCGGGCCTGGCCGAGTCAGGGCGGCTGCGGTTGCACGTGCTGCCGCACGGTGTTGGTGCGCACGCGCTCATGGACAGCGATCTCACGCTGATGAGCTTCGAGGACTGTGCCCCAGTGGCGTACGTCGAAGGCTTTCTGACCGGCAACTTGATGGACGACCCGGCGCTGGTGGCCGCCAGCCAGACCGCTTACGCTCTAGCTCTGAGCGACGCGTTGTCGCAACAGGAGTCACTGGCCCTCGTCAAGGCCGTAGCGGAGGAATACGCACATGGTCAGCAGTGAGCACGCTGTCTACGACTCGTCCACGCTCAGCGGCTGGTACAAGTCCAGCTACAGCGGCGGCAATCAAGGCAACTGCCTTGAAGTAGCTCGCGGCCACGCCACCATCCCCGTCCGCGACAGCAAGCGCCCCACTGGCCCTGCGCTGGCCTTCTCCCCTGGGAGCTGGTCGGCGTTCGTGACGGCCGTCGCGCGTGGGGAGTTCGGCGCCTGAGGCGCCTCGTCAGCCCGTAGCGGAGGAACACGCACATGGTCAGCAGTGAGAGCACCGTCTACGACTCGCCCGCGCTCACCGGCTGGTACAAGTCCAGCTACAGCAGCGGAGACACCCCCCAAGGCGACTGCCTAGAGGTGGCTCGCGGCCACGCCACCATCCCCGTCCGCGACAGCAAGCGCCCCACCGGCCCCGCGCTGACGTTCTCCCCCGGAAGCTGGTCGGCGTTCGTCTCGGCCGTCACGCGTGGGGAGTTCGGCGTCTGAGGCGTTCCGCTGCGCATGTCGCCACCAGGGCCAGCGCCACGCCGGCGCCCAGCGCGCACACGCCGCCCCAGCCGCCCAGGCCCCAGACCATCGAGGTGAGGGCGGAGCCCACTGCGCCGCCGGCGAAGTAGCTGGTCATGTAGGCGGAGTTGAGGCGGTTGCGGGCCTCGGGGCGGACGCCGTAGACGAGGTTCTGGTTGCTGACGTGGATCGCGTGGGCGGCCAGGTCCAGGACGATCACGCCGGCCAGGAGGGCCGCCAGTGACCAGGCGCCGCCCGTGCCGCCGGCCGCCAACAGGCCCCAGGAACCCAGCAGCAGGACCGCGCTGACGCCGGTGACGCGGTGCGCCAACCCTCGGTCCGCCAGGCGGCCGGCCGTCGAGGCCGCGAACGAACCGGCCGCGCCGACGAGTCCCAGCAGCCCGATGGTCGACTCCCGCCAGCCGTACGCGGGCCCGGACAGCAGGAACACCAGCGCCGTCCACAGGACGCTGAAGCCCGCGAAGGTCAGGGCGCCCAGCGCGGCCCGCCAGCGCAGCACCGGCTCCTGCGCGAACAGCGCCAACGTCGAGCGCAGCAGGGCGGGGTAGCGCAGTCCGGCGGTGGTGCGGAGGGCGGGCAGGCGCAGCCGCAGCAGGAGCGCGATCAGCAGCATCAGGGCGGCGTTGATCCAGTAGACGGTGCGCCAGCCGCCGACCTCGGCGAGTAGTCCGGACGCCGTGCGGGCCAGCAGGATGCCGAGCAGCAGTCCGGTCATGAGGGTGCCGATGGTCCGGCCGCGTTCGGCGGGGGCGGACAGGGTCGCCGCGAACGGCATGACGACCTGGGCGGCGACGGAGGTCAGGCCGGTCAGGGCGGTGCCGGCGAGCAGCAGCGTGCCGTTCGGGGCGCTGGCCGTCACGGTCAGGAAGACGGCGGTCAGGGCGCACAGGGTGACCGCCAGTCGGCGGCGTTCCAGCAGGTCGCCGAGGGGGGCGAGGAGCAGCAGGCCGAGGCCGTAGCCGGTCTGGGCGACGGTGACGACCAGCGCGGCGGTGCTGGTGGAGAGGCGGAGGTCGTGGCCTATGACGTCCAGGAGGGGCTGGGCGAAGTAGTTGCTGGCGGCGGAGAGGGCCGTGGCGACGGTCATCAGGAGCAGGGTGCCGCGGGTCAGCAGGGGTGTCGTCGGGGCCTCCGCTGCGGGCCCCGGAGCGCCTCCGGGGCGCGCCTGCGGTCCGGTCGTGGGGTGCGCGCCGTGCGCGGCTTCGTTCATGCGGCCCAGCGTCCCGCCGGGATCATCGATCGGTCCAACGCATAGTTTTCATCGCATCGATCGTGGAACGCGATCGATGGCGCGGGGCGGCGGGTGCCTACGATCGCGCGCATGGAGCTCCAGCAGATGCGGTATGTCGTCGCGGTCGCCGAGACCGGTGGGTTCACCCGGGCCGCGGAGCGCTGCCACGTGGTGCAGTCCGCCCTCAGTCACCAGATCGCCCGGTTGGAGAAGGACCTGGGGGCGCGGCTCTTCGACCGGACCAGTCGCAGCGTGCGGCTGACCGCCGCCGGGGAGGCGTTCCTCCCGGTCGCCCGGCAGGCGTTGCAGGCCGCGGAGCGGGCCCGAGCGGAGGTGGAGGCGGTCACCGGGGAGGTGCGCGGGCGGCTGGCGGTGGGGGCGATCTCCACCGTGGGGGCGGTGGACCTGGCCCGGGAGCTGGGCGCGTTCCGCACGAAGTACCCGAAGGTGCGGATCAGTCTCCAGATGGAGATGAGCGATCCGCTGATCGAGCGGGTGCGGGCGGGCGTGCTGGACGTGGCGTTCGTCGGGCTGGTGCCCGGGGCGCGCGCGGTCGGCGTGCGGGAGGAGGTGCTGGCGCGCGGGGAACTGGTCGCGGTGGTGCCGCCGGAGCACCCGTTGGCCCGGCGGGAGTGGACGACGCTGGCACGGGTCGCGCGGGAGACCTTCGTCGACTACGCGGAGGGCTCGGCGGCGCGGCGCCAGCGGGAGGAGGCGTTCCGGGCGGCGGGGCTGACGACGCAGGTGGCGTTCGAGGTGACCACGGTCGAGTTCCTGGCGGAGCTGGTCCGGGCCGGGCTCGGCATCGGCATGGTGCCGGAGGTGTCCGCGCGGAAGCTGACCGGGCTGCACCTCGTGCGGGTGCGGCCGGCGCCGGTGCGGACCGAGCGGGTGGTGTGGAGCGGGTTGGGGCCGTCGCCGGCCGCGGCGGCGTTCCTGGCGGGGCTGGGCGTCCAGACGGGGTGACCTGCTGTGTTGCGTGGGGCGGGTGCGGCACCGGTTACGGTCGAGAGGTGCAGCAGACGTCCGACGCCCGCCAGGAGAACCGGTCCGACTCCCACCCGGAGGCCCGGCCCGAAGCCCGTCCGGCGGGTGATCCGCCCACCGGCTGTCCGGTCGCCGCGTCCCCGGCCGCCGCCGGCCCGACCCCCGCCCTCTTCTCCTGGGAGTTCGCCGCCGATCCCTATCCGGCGTACGCCTGGCTGCGCGAGCACGCGCCGGTGCACCGGACCCGGCTGCCCAGCGGCGTCGAGGCGTGGCTGGTCACGCGTTACCCGGACGCCCGGCAGGCGCTGGCCGACGCCCGGCTGTCGAAGAACCCGGTGCACCACTCCGAGGCCGCGCACGGAAAGGGCAAGACCGGCATTCCGGGCGAACGCGGCGCCAACCTGATGACGCACCTGCTGAACATCGACCCGCCGGACCACACCCGGCTGCGCCGCCTGGTCTCCAAGGCGTTCACCCCGCGCCGGGTCGCCGCGTTCGCGCCGCGCATACAGGAGCTGACCGACCGGCTGATCGACGCCATGATCGAAAAGCAGCACGGCGCACAGCGGGGGAGCGCGGACCTGATCCACGAGTTCGCGTTCCCGCTGCCGATCTACGCGATCTGCGACCTGCTCGGCGTCCCGCCCGAGGACCAGGACGACTTCCGGGACTGGGCCGGCATGATGATCCGGCACGGCGGTGGGCCGCGCGGCGGCGTCGCCCGGTCGGTGAAGAAGATGCGGGCGTACCTGGCCGAGCTGATCCACCGCAAGCGGGCCGACCTCGGCGACGACCTGATCTCCGGGCTGATCCGGGCCTCCGACCACGGCGAGCACCTCACGGAGAACGAGGCCGCGGCGATGGCCTTCATCCTGCTCTTCGCCGGCTTCGAGACCACCGTCAACCTCATCGGCAACGGCGCCTACACCCTGCTCCGCCACCCCGCCCAGCGCGAACTGCTCCAGAAGTCGCTCGCGGTCGGCGACACCGAACTGCTCGGCACCGCCGTCGAGGAACTGCTCCGCTACGACGGACCCGTGGAGCTGGCCACCTGGCGGTACGCGACCCGCGCGCTGACGCTCGGCGGGCAGCGGATCGCCGAGGGGGACCCGGTGCTGGTGGTGCTGGCCGCCGCCGACCGGGATCCGGCGCGGTTCGACGAGCCGGACGTGCTCGACCTCACCCGGCGTGACAACCCACACCTGGGCTACGGGCACGGCATCCACTACTGCCTCGGTGCCCCGCTGGCCCGGCTGGAAGGGCAGACCGCGTTGGCGACCCTGCTGACCCGCCTGCCGGACTTCCGACTTGCGGTGGAACCGGATGATTTGCGCTGGCGTGGCGGGCTCATCATGCGCGGACTGCGCACCCTGCCGGTGGAGTTCACGCCCGAGCCGTCCTGACCGGGCGCCATCCCGTAATTGACACTTCGTCAGCTGCGTAACCATTGCGTGATCTCCGCTACACCGGCTTGTGACTGCCCGTGACCCCGGTTACCTTTCCACCGACGATCGGGGCCGGCCCCGGGATGCCGCCCGGTGTCCCCGCCGACACCGGTCCGACAACTCAACCGCCGCGCGAAAGGCAACCGCATGCGTTCCGGGAACGGCCGACACCGTCGCCCCAGACAAGCACCGGCCATCTTTGTCACGGCAGGAGTGACCGGCGCGGGCCTGGCCCTCCCGCTGTTCACCGCGGGCGGCGCCCACGCGGCCGACGCGTCCACCTGGGACCGCGTCGCGCAGTGCGAGAGCGGCGGGGTGTGGAGCTCCGCCACCGGCAACGGCTTCTACGGCGGCCTCCAGCTCACCCAGGAGATGTGGGACGACTACGGCGGCTCCGCCTACGCCTCCCGCCCCGACCTCGCCAGCCGCGCCCAGCAGATAGCCGTGGCCGAGGCGATCCTCGACGACCGGGGCCCGGACGCCTTCCCCAGCTGCGCGGTGAAGGCCGGGCTGACCAAGGGGGGCCGCAAGCCCGCCGTCGACCCCGGCGCCACCACCCGGCCCGCGCCCCGCCCGACCCACGGCCACACCGGCACCGGCGACCCCTCCGACGCGGCCGGGGACCAGGGCGAGGCAGGTCCGGGCAGCAAGACCCCCGCACCGTCCGACGGTGACTCCGCCGGTTCCGGCACCGGCACCGACGCGGGTGCCGACGCCGGCACCGACGCCCCGGACGCGCCCCCGGCGACCCCGGACCCGACGGACTCCCCGTCCGCCACCCCCGCCCCGTCCGACTCCGCGACGCCGGGCGACTCCCCGTCGGGCACGCCGTCCGACCCGGCGGACCCCAGCACCCCCACGTCCCCGTCCGGCTCCACCGGCTCCACCGGCCCCGACCGGCCCGCCGAGCCCGGCACGCCGCCCGCCGCCGGCAAGCACCGCGGCACGCCGGACGACGGCGCGGCCCCCGCGGAGGACCGGGACGGCGGCAGCGGCCGGCACGCCTCGCGCGGCGGGGAGACGCCCCGCACGCCCCCGGCGGAGACCGGCAGCTACCGCGTGCGCGTCGGTGACAACCTGTCAGCCATCGCGGACCGCCATGACCTGCCGGGCGGCTGGCCCGCGCTCTACCACCGCAACCAGGGCGTCATCGGCGCCGACGCGGACCTCATCCACCCCGGCCAGTTGCTCGATCTCGGCCGGACAGAGGGGTAGTTACCGGCAGTTCGTCGTTTTTCGCGGCGTTCCGTAAAAGTGAGATATGGCTCTCGTTGCGGGGGGCGGACCCCGGTTCGCCCCCCGTTCTCATACCGGTGCCGACCTGCGGAAATGACCACCGCGATGATCAAAAACGGTCAACTTGGTTCAGAAGATGGGGTTTGAACACCAACGGGATTACTGATTACGGTCAGGACCGCTCGCCAAAGCGGGCCCTTCGATCGCACGCCGAGTCCTGCCGGCGGTCGGAGTCGACGACGCGCAAGCGCCGAAGGCAGGAGCGGGGGACCCAAGGTAAGTGCCGGCCCCGCCCGTGAAGACGGGTCAGCCGGCTTGGGGTGAAGTCGCGTGTCCAGTACACGCGGCCGGGCAGCTCACACGGCCCGAACCCGACAGCTCACCTCGTAGGCGTCGGTGAGAAAACGAACGCACGATGCTGATCAACAAGGGCAAGCACCGCCGCAGCTCCAAGGCCGTCCGCGTCGCCACCCTGGCCGGTGTCGCCGGCGCCGCCGTCGCCGTCCCGCTGATGGGTGCCACCTCCGCTTCCGCCGCCTCCGTCGCGACCTGGGACAAGGTCGCCCAGTGCGAGTCCGGCGGCAACTGGTCGATCAACACCGGTAACGGCTACTACGGTGGCCTGCAGTTCTCGAACTCCAGCTGGGCCGCCGCCGGTGGCACCCAGTACGCGGCCCGCGCCGACCTGGCCACCAAGTCCCAGCAGATCGCCGCCGCCGAGAAGCTCCTCGCCATCCAGGGCCCGGGTGCCTGGTCCTGCGCCGGCGCCGGCAACCTGACCTCCGGTGGCCCGGCCGCCAACGTCGACCCGTCCGGCGGCGCCACCGTCAAGAAGAGCCAGGGCGCCTCCGAGGCCCGCAAGCAGACCGAGGGCACCACCAAGAAGTCCGCCCCGGTCCGCGAGAAGGCCGAGAAGGCCCAGCCGGCCCCGCAGCAGTCGCAGCGCTCCGGCGACACCTACACCGTCAAGGCCGGCGACACCCTCGCCAAGATCGCCAAGGCGCACGGCACCCACTGGAAGGCGCTCTACGCCGCCAACAAGTCCGTCGTCGGCGGCAACCCCAACCTCATCTTCCCGGGCCAGAAGCTCAGCATCTGAGCCGTCCCGGTTGCCCGAGAGAGCTGCCCCGCCGCGGCGCGTACCCCCGAGCGCGCCACGGCGGGGCTTCTCCGTTCCCGGGCCCCGGAAACCCGCCGTGGTCCGGCCGCCCCGCCCGGATTGACCGCGGCGCCCGTCCTGACGTGCACCGATCGCCGGGCCTCGCCGACGGCCCGGCGCGACGTTCCCCGCTCAGCGAACATTGCCCGTAAACCTCCCGTGAACTGGGCTTTTAGCCTGCTTGTTGGGGTTTTTCGTCCCACGGAGCGGGCCACAGGCGAGCGGATCCGTCCGGGGCCGTTAGGCTCATGCCGAGAACTCCAGACACCCACGAAGGAGACAACGTGCCGTCCATCGACGTCGTCGTAGCCCGCGAAATTCTCGACTCGCGAGGTAATCCCACGGTCGAGGTCGAGGTCGGCCTCGACGACGGCAGCACCGGCCGTGCCGCTGTGCCGTCCGGCGCCTCCACCGGCGCCTTCGAGGCCGTCGAGCTCCGGGACGGCGACCCCAACCGCTACCTCGGCAAGGGCGTGGAGAAGGCCGTCCTCGCCGTCATCGAGCAGATCGGCCCGGAGCTCGTCGGCTACGACGCGACCGAGCAGCGGCTGATCGACCAGGCGATGCTCGACCTGGACGCCACCGACAACAAGGGCTCGCTGGGCGCCAACGCCATCCTCGGCGTCTCCCTCGCCGTCGCGCACGCCGCCTCCGAGGCCAGCGACCTGCCGCTGTTCCGCTACCTCGGTGGCCCGAACGCGCACGTGCTGCCCGTCCCGATGATGAACATCCTGAACGGCGGCTCGCACGCCGACTCCAACGTGGACATCCAGGAGTTCATGATCGCGCCGATCGGCGCGGAGTCCTTCTCCGAGGCGCTGCGCTGGGGCGCCGAGGTCTACCACACCCTCAAGAAGGTGCTGAAGGCCAAGGGCCTGGCCACCGGCCTCGGCGACGAGGGCGGCTTCGCCCCCAACCTCGGCTCCAACCGCGAGGCCCTGGACCTGATCCTCGAAGCCATCAAGGAAGCCGGCTACGCCCCCGGCCAGGACATCGCGCTCGCGATGGACGCCGCCGCCTCCGAGTTCTACAAGGACGGCAAGTACCAGTTCGAGGGCAAGGAGCGCTCGGCCGCCGAGATGACCGAGTACTACGAGGAGCTCGTGGCGGCCTACCCGCTGGTCTCCATCGAGGACCCGCTCTTCGAGGACGACTGGGCCGGCTGGAAGGTCATCAACGACAAGCTCGGCTCCAAGGTGCAGCTCGTCGGCGACGACCTCTTCGTCACCAACCCCGAGCGCCTGGCCCGCGGCATCGAGGAGGGCTCCGCCAACGCCCTCCTGGTCAAGGTCAACCAGATCGGTTCGCTGACCGAGGCCCTGGACGCCGTCGAGCTGGCCCAGCGCAACGGCCTCAAGTGCATGATGTCGCACCGCTCCGGCGAGACCGAGGACGTCACCATCGCCGACCTCGCCGTCGCCACCAACTGCGGCCAGATCAAGACCGGCGCCCCGGCCCGCTCCGAGCGCGTCGCCAAGTACAACCAGCTGCTGCGCATCGAGGAGATCCTCGACGACGCCGCGGTGTACGCGGGCCGTTCCGCCTTCCCGCGCTTCAAGGGCTGACCACGCCCTGACGCCGTCGGCGCCCCGCGCCCGCACGGCAAGCAGCACCGCACCGTCCGGCCGCGCCCCCGCGGGTCCGCCCCAGGACCCGACGAGGGGCACGGCCGGGGCGAAGCACACCGTCCCCGGCACCGGTCCCGTACCGTTGCCGGGGACGTACGTCATGACGACCGCCGTGACGACGTCGGGACGGACGGAAGCTGAAGGGGAGGCGAGGCGACGTGCCCGCGGACCGGTTCTCCACCGCGACCCGGCTCAAGGCGCTCGGCGAACAGGCCGCCGCCCGTGTCCACCGCGCCAAGCGGCGCCCCCGCCGCAACCGCCTCACCGGCCGCGCCGCCCTGTTGGCGCTGGTGATGTGTTCGCTGGTGGTCGCCCTCGCCTACCCCATGCGGCAGTACATCTCCCAGCGCTCGGACATCGCCGACCAGCGCCGCAAGGCCCAGGACGCCGCCGCCGCGCTCGACCGGCTGCGCGACGAGAAGGCCCGCTGGCAGGACCCGGCGTACGTCCGGCAGCAGGCCCGCCGCCACCTCCACTACGTCATGCCGGGCGAGACCGGATACGTCGTCCAGGACGGCTCCGGCGTCCGCGCCGCCCCCAAGGAGGCCAAGGCGGCCCAGCGCCCCTGGTACGACAAGCTCTGGAGCGATGTCGACGCCGCCGACACCGCTGACGCCGCGGGACCCGCCGCCACGATCGGGCGGTAGCCCCCGACGGCCACGACCGGCGAGACTGTACGCGCGGGCCCGCACGCGGTCGCGCGGGACGCCACCGGTCTCCCGCCGCCGCCCGGCCCCGCCGCCACCCACCTCCGGCCCTGACCGAAAGCGCACATGGACACCCCCCCGCCCCAGACCGAGCCCACCGAGCCCACCGCCGCGGACATCGCCGCCTTCAAGGACCAGCTCGGCCGCCCGCCGCGCGGCCTGCGCACCATCGCGCACCGCTGCCCGTGCGGGCAGCCGGACGTCGTGGAGACCGCACCGCGCCTGGAGGACGGCACCCCCTTCCCCACGCTCTACTACCTCACCTGCCCGCGGGCCGCGTCCGCGATCGGCACGTTGGAGGCCAACGGCGTGATGAAGGAGATGACCGAGCGACTGGCGAACGACCCCGAACTGGCCGCCGCCTACCGCGCGGCCCACGAGGACTACATCCGTCGGCGGGACGCCATCGAGGTGCTCCAGGGCTTCCCGAGCGCGGGCGGGATGCCCGACCGGGTCAAGTGCCTGCACGTGCTCGTCGGCCACTCGCTGGCCGCCGGGCCGGGCGTCAACCCGCTCGGTGACGAGGCCCTGGCGATGCTCCCCGAGTGGTGGCGCAAGGGCCCCTGCGTGACGCCCTGCGCGGAGCCCGCCCCGGGCCCCGCGCACACCTCCGAAACCCGGCCGGACGCCGCCGACGGCGACCGCCGTCCCGAAGGAGACGCCAAGTGAAGCGGGTCGCCGCCATCGACTGCGGTACCAACTCCATCCGCCTGCTGGTCGCCGACCTCGACCCGGAGACCGGTGAGCTGAAGGACCTGGACCGCCGGATGGAGATCGTCCGGCTGGGCCAGGGCGTGGACCGCACGGGGCGGCTGGCGCCCGAGGCGCTGGAGCGCACCTTCGCGGCCTGCCGGAAGTACGCCGCGGTGATCAAGGACCTGGGCGCGGAGCGGCTGCGGTTCGTGGCGACCTCCGCGTCCCGGGACGCGGAGAACCGCGACGAGTTCGTCCGCGGGGTGGTGGACATCCTCGGCGTCGAGCCCGAGGTGATCAGCGGGGACCAGGAGGCGGAGTTCTCCTTCGTCGGCGCCACCAAGGAGCTGACCGGCCACCCGCACATCGAACTCCCCTACCTCGTGGTGGACATCGGCGGCGGCTCGACGGAGTTCGTGCTCGGCGACCGTACGGTCCGGGCGGCGCGCTCGGTCGACGTCGGCTGCGTCCGGATGACCGAGCGCCACCTGGTCCACGACGGTGTGGTCTCCGACCCGCCCGCGCCGGAGCGGATCGCCGCGATCAAGGCCGACATCGCCGCGGCCCTGGACCGCGCCGAGGAGACCGTCCCGCTGACCGAGGCCGCCACGCTGGTCGGCCTGGCCGGTTCGGTGACCACCGTCGCCGCGGTCGCGCTCGGCCTGGACCAGTACGAGTCGGCGGCCATCCACCACTCCCGGATGTCCCGGGCCACGGTCGCCGAGATCACCGAGCGGCTGCTGACCTCCACCCACGCCGAGCGCGCGGCGATCCCCGTCATGCACCCGGGGCGGGTCGACGTCATCGCCGCCGGCGCCCTGGTCCTGCTGTCGATCATGGATCGGGTGGGCGCCGACGAGGTCGTCGTCAGCGAGCACGACATTCTGGACGGAATCGCCTGGAGCATCGCCTGACCGGCAGGTCGGTCAGGCCCCGTGGGCGGCGCCGCAACCGCCGTCCGCACCGCGGCTTTTGAGCGGGCGCGGCGCCGCCCGAGCGGGTTTCGGGGCCCCTGGAGGGGTCCCGGAAGGTCGTCCGGGAAGAAAGTTCGTGAAATCCTTCACATGAAAAACCCGCCTCCCGGGCGAACTGGAGGGCCATTCGACCCTCATTCGAAGGTCCAAGGACTCATCTGCCCGAAGAATGCGGGGTCTACGGTGGGTCTCCACCGTGTTACGCGAGTGCCCTCCAGGGCCTTGGTACGGCCCTTCACGAGGGGACAACCCCTGATCAACAGGGGTATCCAACGTGTCGCGTTATACCGTGGTTCCCCGAACGCGCTATGGCGTCGGTCACGGGGACGGCGGAGTGTAGCAGATGCCTCCGTCATTCTTGTGAAGGGGCTCACGAGCGACCCCCCAAGTGGGGGTGGATACTCGATTGCATGAGCACCACGGAGCGTCCCAGGATCCTCGTTGTAGGCGGTGGGTACGTAGGCCTGTACGCGGCACGCCGCATCCTGAAGAAGATGCGGTACGGCGAGGCGACCGTCACGGTCGTCGACCCGCGCTCGTACATGACGTACCAGCCCTTCCTCCCTGAAGCTGCGGCCGGCAGCATCTCCCCCCGTCACGTTGTGGTCCCGCTGCGGCGCGTGCTGCCCAAGGCGGAGGTCCTCACCGGTCGGGTGACCACCATCGATCAGGACCGCAAGGTCGCCACCATCGCCCCGCTCGTGGGCGATGCGTACGAGCTGCCCTTCGACTACCTGGTCGTCGCGATGGGCGCCGTCTCCCGCACCTTCCCGATCCCCGGCCTGGCCGAGAACGGCATCGGCATGAAGGGCATCGAGGAGGCCATCGGCCTGCGCAACCACGTCCTGGAGCAGCTGGACAAGGCTGACTCCACGACTGACGAGGAGGTCCGCCGCAAGGCGCTGACCTTCGTCTTCATCGGTGGTGGCTTCGCCGGTGCGGAGACCGTCGGCGAGGTCGAGGACATGGCCCGCGACGCCGCGAAGTACTACAAGAACGTCAAGCGCGAGGACATGCGCTTCCTGCTGGTCGACGTCGCGGACAAGATCCTCCCCGAGGTCGGTCCCAAGCTCGGCGCCTACGGCAAGGAGCACCTGGAGTCCCGGGGCGTCGAGGTCTACCTCAAGACCGGCATGAAGTCCTGCGTCGACGGCCACGTCATCCTGGACAACGGCCTCGAGGTGCTGTCCAACACCATCGTGTGGACCGCGGGCGTCAAGCCGAACCCGGCGCTCTCCCGCTTCGGCCTGCCGCTGGGCCCGCGCGGTCACATCGACGCCGAGCCCACCCTCCAGGTCAAGGGCACCGACTACATCTGGACGGCCGGCGACAACGCCCAGGTCCCCGACCTGGTCGGCCGCAAGAACGGCAACGAGAACGCCTGGTGCCCGCCGAACGCGCAGCACGCGCTGCGGCAGGCCAAGGTCCTCGGCGACAACGTGGTCTCCGGCATGCGGGGCTTCCCGCAGAAGGAGTACAGCCACGCTAACAAGGGCGCGGTGGCCGGCCTCGGCCTCCACAAGGGCGTCGCGATGATCGTCATGGGCAAGATGAAGATCAAGCTCAAGGGCCGTCTCGCCTGGTACATGCACCGCGCGTACCACGGCATGGCGATGCCGACGTTCAACCGCAAGATCCGGGTCTTCGCCGACTGGACGCTGGCCGTCTTCCTCAAGCGCGAGGTCGTCTCGCTCGGCGCCATGGAGAACCCCCGCGAGGAGTTCTACGAGGCCGCCAAGCCGGCCCCCGCCCCGGCCGCCGCGGCCGACGGGGACAAGCCGAAGGCCAAGGCTTCCTGAACCATCGGTCGGGTACTCCGACCAGCCCGAAGGGCGTCCGCCATCCGTGGGGCGGGCGCCCTTCGGCATGCTCGGGTGTGGCTGAAACGGCACGCCGTGTTGTTCTCTAGCAGGCGAACGGGACTATCTGAGGGCCCACTTGGCGTTTACGTGGTGGGTGAAACTTCTTTGCCCGACTCGTCATGACGGAGGTGTTGCGACATGGCCGGTGCCGCTGGACGGCTCACCAAGCTCGCCGAGGAGGTGCTGGGGACCCCGCTCCCGGTGCGGATCCGCGCCTGGGACCGCAGCGAAGCCGGCCCCCCGGGAGCCCCCACGCTGGTCTTCCGCAATCGTCGGGCCCTGCGACGACTGCTGTTCAAGCCAGGCGAGTTGGGCCTGGCCCGGGCCTGGGTGGCCGGTGACGTCGACGTCGACGGGGACCTCTACGAAGCGCTCGACCTGCTCGCCGGGCTGATCTGGGAGCGCGGCAGCGCCGCCCCGAAGCCCGCCCGCGCCGCCGTGCTGCGGGCCCTGGCCCGCCCCGAGGTCCGTGCCGCCGGCAAGGAACTGCTCTCCCTGGCGGGTCTGCCCGTCCCGCCCGCACCGCCCGCCGAAGAGGCCCGGCCGCGCCGCGGGCCACTGCACTCCCTGCTCCGCGACCGCCAGGCCATCAGCCACCACTACGACGTCGGCAACGACTTCTACGCGCTGGTGCTCGGCCCGTCGATGGTCTACTCCTGCGCGTACTGGGAGTCCCCGGACGGGAGCCTGGAGGACGCCCAGCGCGCCAAGCTCGACCTGATCTGCCGCAAGCTCGGCCTGACGGAGGGCCAGCGGCTGCTGGACGTGGGCTGCGGCTGGGGCTCGATGGTGCTGCACGCGGCCCGCGAGTACGGCGTGCGGGCGGTCGGCATCACGCTCTCCGAGGAGCAGGCCACCTTCGCCCGCAAGCGGATCGCCGACGCCGGGCTCGCCGACCGGGTCGAGATCCGGGTCCAGGACTACCGCGAGATCGCCGACGGGCCGTTCGACGCGATCTCCTCGATCGGGATGGCCGAGCACGTCGGCCGGGCACAGTACGCGGAGTACGCCGGTCTGCTGCACGCCCTGCTGAAGCCCGGCGGACGGCTGCTCAACCACCAGATCGCGCGGCGGCCGCTGGCGGACGAGGAGACGTACCGGGTCGACGAGTTCATCGACCGCTACGTCTTCCCCGACGGCGAGCTGGCGCCGGTGGGGCGGACGGTCGGGCAACTGGAGGAGGCCGGCTTCGAGGTCCGGGACGTCGAGGTGATCCGGGAGCACTACGCGCTGACGTTGCGCCAGTGGGTGGCCAACCTGGAGGCCCACTGGACCGAGGCGGTGCGGCTCACGTCCCCCGGCCGGGCCCGGGTCTGGCGGCTCTACATGGCCGCCTCGGCGCTGTCGTTCGAGCGCAACCGCATAGGGGTCAACCAGGTCCTCGCCGTCCGCACCCCGGACTCCGGCGCCTGCGGGATGCCGCTGCGGGCCCGGACCTGGGCCGGCTGACGTGCCCCCGCCGCCGTCCCCGGCCCCCCTCGGGGGGCCGGGGACGGCGGCGGCACCGAGGCGACCGGACGGCCGGCCCGGTCCCGGCTCCGCCCGGCTACTCGGCCTTGATCGCGGTGAGCACGTTGAGCCTCGCCGCCCGGCGTGCCGGCCACAGCGCGGCCAGGACGCCCACGAGCGCGGCCAGGGCGAGGAAGCCGCTCATCCGGCCCCAGGGCAGCACCGTTTCGTAGGTCGACAGTTGGCCGGTGGCCTTGATCAGTTCGCCGGTCGACCAGGCGAAGAAGACACCGAGGCCGACGCCGAGTACTCCGCCGAAGAGGGAGATCACCAGCGACTCCAGGCGGACCATTCGCTTGATGCCGCGGCGGTCCAGACCGATGGCGCGCAGCATGCCGATCTCCTGGGCACGTTCGAAGACCGACATCGCGAGGGTGTTGATGACGCCGAGCACCGCGACGACCACCGCCATGGCCAGCAGGCCGTAGAGCATGTTCAGCATCAGCGTGAAGTTCTGGGCGAGGGAGTTGGAGATGTCCTTCTTGTCCGCGATGGTGATCGCCGGGTTCTTGCCGAGGGCCTTGTCCAGGGTGTCCTTGGACTCGGCGCTCGCGCCGTGCTTGGTCTTGACCAGCACCTTCGTGTCGGTGGCGTGCTTCTGGTGCGGGGCCAGGACGGTGTTGTCCAGGACGAGGCCGTGGAGCATCTGACTGCTCTGGTAGATGCCCGAGACGGTCAGCGTGTCCTTCTTGCCGTCCTCGAACGTCACCGGCACCTGGGAGCCCGGCTGCCAGCCCTTCGCCTTGGCGGTGGCGTCGTCCACCACCGCCCGTCCGCCGCGCAGGTCACCCAGCGAGCCCTTGGTGAAGTCGAGCTGGGTGAGCTTGCCGAAGTCCTTGCCGTTGACGCCGGTCAGCTGCTCGACGTCCGAGCCGACCCGGGCCGAGGCGCTGCGCAGCGGGCTGATCGCGGTGACCTCGCCCAGACCGCTGAGCTCCTTCGCCACGTCGGGGGAGAGCGGCGTCCGGGTCGCCATGGAGACCACGTAGTCGGCCTGCAGGGAGCTGGTGGTCTCTTTGTCGATGGCCTGCTGGGCGCTGCCCGCGACCACCGTCATGCCGGTGATCAGCATCAGTCCGATCGTCAGCGCGGAGGCGGTGGCGGCCGTGCGGCGCGGGTTACGGACCGCGTTCTGCCGGGCCAGGACGCCGGAGATCCCGAAGAGCCGCAGGACGGGGGAGGCAAGTGCGATCAGCGGGCGGGAGAGCAGCGGAGTCAGGACCAGCACACCGATCAGCAGCAGCCCCACACCAATGCCCATGGTGGCCCGGGCGGACCCGCTGTAGGACATCCCGGTGGCGGTCAGGACCGCCGCCGCACCGCCACCGGCGAGGAGCGCGCCGATGGTGTTGCGGACCACCAGCGACTTGGTGGTGGCGGTGGCGTGCGTGCTGTTCATCGCGGCGACCGGCGGGATCTTCGCGGCCCGGCGGCCGGGCAGCCAGGCGGCCAGGACCGTGACGACGGTGCCGACCAGCAGGGACGTCACGATCGTGGACGGTGAGACCACCAGCGGGCCGTCGGGCATCGTGGAGCCGGTGGCGCCTATCAGGGCACGCAGTCCGGCGGCGATGCCGATACCGGCCAGCAGTCCGGTCACTGCGGCCACTGTGCCGATGACGAGCGCCTCGGCCAGCACCGAGCGGGTGATCTGGCGGCGGCTGGCGCCGACCGCGCGCATCAGTGCCAGCTCCTTGGTGCGCTGGGCGACGAGCATGGTGAAGGTGTTGGCGATGATGAAGATGCCGACGAAGAGGGCGATGCCGGCGAAGGCCAGCAGCGCGTTCTTCATGCCCTCCATGGCGGTGGCGATGAACTTTGCCTGGGCGTCAACGAGTTGCTTGCGGCTGGTGGCGGTGGCGCCCTGCGTGGGCAGGATCTTCTCGGCCGCGTCCTTCAAGGCTGTCTGAGAGGTGCCGGGGGCGGCCTTGATGTCGATCTCGTTGAACACGCCGGGCGCCGTGAACAGCCTCTGGGCGGTGGCGGTGTCGAACAGTGCGAGGGTGCCGCCGGCCGCGACCGCGCCGTCGTCGGTCGTGAAGATGCCGGTCAGCTTCTGCTCGCGGACCGGTCCGTCGACGGATATCCGGACGGTGTCGCCGACCTTGTAGCCGCCGCGGTCGGCGGTACGGGCGTCGAGCGCGAACTCCTGGGGGCCCTTGGGGGCGGCGCCGTCCCGCATCGGATAGCGGGCGTCCTTGCCGCCCCTGCCGGGGAAGTAGTTGCTGCCGGTGGTCGGGAAGCCGTCGCCGATCAGCTTGCCGCCCTTGTCGGCGATGGCGGTGAAGCCGGAGACGGTACCGGTGGCGGAGGCGGCGCCGGGCAGGTGGGCAGCCTTGTCGAGCAGCTTCTGGTCGAGCGGGGAGCGCGCTCCGGGTGCGCTCCGGGTGTCGTCGGATCCCTTGATGGCCACATCGACGTTGTCGAAGCCCTTGCGGGAGGAGTTCTGGGTGGCGTCGGAGATGGTCGAGGTGAAGACCAGGGTGCCGGAGACGAAGGCCACGCCGAGCATGACGGCGAGGACGGTCATCAGCAGCCGGGCCTTGTGCGCGAGCACATTGCGCAAGGCGGTACGGAACATGAGTGGGTCAGTCCTGGAGAAGTGGTCCGGGGTGTCCGGGTGGGGAAGGTGGCTGCTGCCGGTCAGCTGACGCGGCCCGTGGTGTCGAAACCGGGGGTCCGGGGCCGCGCGGCGGCGCCGTCGGAGAGGCCCAGCATGCGCTCCAGCACCATGTCGGCGCTGGGGTCGGGCATGTCGTCGACGATCCGGCCGTCGGCGAGGAATATCACGCGGTCCGCGTACGACGCCGCGACCGGGTCGTGGGTCACCATCACCACCGTCTGGCCCAGCTCGCGCACGGAGTTGCGCAGGAAGCCCAGGACCTCGGCGCCGGAGCGGGAGTCGAGGTTGCCGGTGGGCTCGTCGGCGAAGATGATCTCGGGCCGGGAGGCCAGGGCGCGGGCCACCGCCACGCGCTGCTGCTGGCCGCCGGAGAGCTGGCTCGGGCGGTGCTTGAGCCGGCCGGACAGGCCGACGGTCTCCACGACGCGGTCCAGCCAGGCGCGGTCCGGCTTCCGGCCGGCGATGTCCATGGGGAGGGTGATGTTCTCCAGGGCGGTGAGCGTCGGGAGGAGGTTGAACGCCTGGAAGACGAAACCGATCTTGTCGCGCCGCAGCTGGGTGAGCTTCTTGTCCTTCAGCCCGGTCAGCTCGACGTCGCCGATCTTCGCGGACCCGCTGGAGATCGCGTCCAGGCCGGCCATGCAGTGCATCAGCGTGGACTTGCCGGACCCGGAGGGGCCCATGATCGCGGTGAACTGGGCCTGCCGGAAGTCGACGGAGACCGCGTCCAGGGCGACCACCCGGGTCTCGCCGTGTCCGTAGACCTTGGTGAGATCCGTGGCGCGGGCGGCTACCGCGGTGCTGCGGCCGGCGGGGGAGACACCGGAGTGGGTGGTGGTCACGGGAAATGACTCCTGTCAGGACGGGGAACGGGCCGCTCCCGCGCCGGCACGGTGCCGCGGTGGGTGGGCGGTGGAACATCGGTTTCCATCGTCCGGCAGCTCACCGGGTCCGGACGTCAACCCGTGTGACCGTCCTTGGACCGCCCCCAGGGATTAGCTCTCCCCGCTCCGTCATCCCTCGGTATGAGGCCGTCTCTGAGGCCGGCGGCGCCGTGAGGGGGGCCGCGGGGGCGGTGGCGGAGGGGCCGGGAAGGCCGTCGGGAGGCCCTCGCGCAGGCGTCGAATTTTCGTCAATTCAGGGTCGAATTTCGCCCTCGCGGGCACCGGTGAACATGGGCATCAGGCATGTGCCGGGGGCCCTGGCGGTCACTGATGCACCCTCAGTTGCCAATAAAATAAGACAACCTCGGGAAGAGCGGCCGATCTGGTTGGTGCGCTGCGGGCTACGCTCGTGCTGCCTTCTTGGAGGGTGGCATGGGGGACCCCAAGCCCGGATGGTGGAATGCAGACACGGCGAGCTTAAACCTCGCTGGCCTTCGGGCCGTGCCGGTTCAAGTCCGGCTCCGGGCACTTCCGCGGGCAGCGGGACAAAGACCCGTAAATACCTGAATATTCAACTTACTTGCGGAGAGGGGCCGCCGGGATTACCCGGCGGCCCCTCCTCGGTATTGTGCGGGCCCCGCTCAGCGCTCCACGAGCGCGAACAGCGCCTCCCAACGGGCGACGATCTCGTCGGTCGAGAACCGCTGGATGTTCTCCCGGGCCAGCTCGCCCATCCGGTCCCGCAGCTCCTCGTCCGACATCAGGGCGTCGAGGTGCCGGGCGAATTCGGTGATGTTGCCCGGCGGGGCCAGGAAGCCGTCGACGCCGTCGGTGATGATCTCGCGGACGCCGGGCGCCACGTCGAACGCCACACACGGCACCGCGGTGGCCATCGCCTCCATGGGCGCGAGCGGGAAGCCCTCACCGCGCGAGCTCAGCGCGAAGACCGCGCTCTCGCGCAGCGCGCCGGCGACGTCGCTGGTGCGCCCCATCCACTCGACCGAATCGGTCACCCCCAGCTCGGCCGCCTGCTTGCGCAGCGCCTCGGCCTCCTCGCCGGAGCCGTAGAGCCGCAGTGTCCAGTCCGGGTGCTGCGGCGCGACCTTCGCCCACGCCTCCAGGAGCAGGTCGACGCCCTTCTCCTCGTGCAGCCGGCCGATGCTCGCGACGACCTTCTGGGAACGCTCCGAGGGCACCTCGGGGAAGAACGGCAGCGGGTTCGGCATGAAGCCGACGTTGTCCATCCGCTGCCGGATCCACTTGTCCGCGTCCTCCCGGGTCAGCGGCAGCATCCGGTCGACGTCCTGGTAAAACCGCTTGACGCGGGCGAAGCGGGACGACTTGCGGCAGGTCTCGAACGACTCGTGGCTCATACCGATGACCGCCAGCCCGGCGGTGTCGGCCAGCGCCACCCACTCCATCGCCCACACCTGCGTGACGATCACCACGCCGTGCGGCCGCGCGGCCCGGAACAGCGCGCTCATCTTGGCGGCCTGCTCGTGCATGCCGGCCTCGCGGGCGGCCCGGCGGCGCTGCTCGACGACGTTCAGCTTGTCCTTCAGGCCCCGCACCGGGCGGACGCTCGGCGGGTGCACGTCGTAGAGCGTGGTGGTCTCGTAGGGCAGGTCGGGGCCGAGCTCGTGGATCCGGCCCTCGGGCGGCGGCACGATTCCGATGACGTGCACCCGGTGGCCCTGCTCGGCGAACAGGCGCGCCATCTGGTGCGACCAACTGGTGATGCCGCCCAGCTCGTTGACGCTGTTGGAGACGAAGAAGACGTCCCGCGGCCCGGCTGCGTTCGACTTGGTCATCAACGGCTCCACTGCGCAAAGAACTGGTCGACGATGCTCTGTGCGGCGTCGCCCTGGTCGTATTCCCCGAACTTGGCGACGAATTCCTTGCGGTCCTTGGCGTATTCCAGCTGCTGGGACTCGAAAGAAGCCATGGCCTCGAAGAAATCGTCCTCGGTGCGCACCACCGGGCCGGGGGCGTGCTCCAGCAGATCGAAGTACGTTCCGCGGCCCTCGTGCACGTATTCGTCGTAGTCGTAGGTGAAGAAGATCAGCGGCCGGTCGAGCAGCGAGTAGTCGAACATCACCGACGAATAGTCCGTGACCAGGCCGTCGGCCAGCTCCAGGATCGGCGTGATGTCGTGCCGTGCGGAGACGTCGATGACCCGGCCCTGCACGGTCGGCGGCAGCACCACGTGGTTGAGGTAGTGCGAACGGACCAGCAGGACGTAGCGGTCGCCGAACTCGTCGGCGAAGCGCTCCACGTCGAAGGGGAGCGCGAACCGGCCGTGCCGGCCGCCCGCCTTGCGGAACGTCGGCGCGTACAGCAGCACCTTCTTGTCCGCGGGGATGCCCAGCTCCGCGGCGAGCGGACCGCGCTCCCGGTGGCCCAGCTCGGTCTCCCGCAGCCGCGCCTTGACCAGCGCGTCGTTGCGCGGGTAACCCACCCGCAGCAGGGTCTTCTCCTTCAGGCGGAACGCCTTGGCCAGCGTCCGCGCGTCGTGCTCGGTGCGGCACAGGAACCGGTCGAAGCGGTCCAGCGACTGCTGCTGCTCGGCCTGCTGCTGGCGGGTCTGGGCCTTGAGCGAGGGCTGGTCGAAGCCCATGTTCTTCAGCGCCGACCCGTGCCAGGTCTGGATGTAGGTGGTCTCGGGGCGCTTGGTCAGCTTGAGCGGGTAGCTCTGGTTGTCCACCCAGAACTCGGCCTGCGCGAGCGCCTTGAGGTACGGCAGCGACCAGCGCTTGACCAGCGTGGCGTCCTTGGGGAAGTCCTTCGGGGACCCGGCGTACGCCCAGATCGCCTCGAACTTCAGGCCCTGCCGGCGCATCTCCTCGTAGATGGCGCGCGGGCTGTCGCTGTACTGCTTGCCCAGGTGGCTCTCGAAGACCACCGTGCGCTTCTTGATCGGCAGCCGGCTGAACACCTCGTGGTACGCACGCAGCTTGGTGTCCCCGGAGGTCAGCGTCTTGCGCAGCGCCTTGGCCTTGCGGAAGCCGCTCTTCGCCAGGGTCCCCGGCCTGCCGCGGACGCCCTTGGCGATGAGCTCCTGCACGCGCTCGGCCTTCTGGCCCTCGCTGATCAGGCGGAACGCCAGGTGGCCCTTGGAGGAGATGTGCGGCTCGATGTGGTCGGCGACCATCCGGCTCAGCCGCGGCCGGATCGGCAGCGGTCCACCGGCCAGCTCGGTGTCGGCCACCGTCAGCCGGGAGGTGGTGGGCTTTCCGTCGACGGTCAGCCGCAGCCGGACGTCCCAGATGGTGTCGACGATGCCCAGCGGGCGCAGCTGGGCGGTGAGGTCCGCTGCGGTCTCCCACACCACGGCGTCACCGTCGTGGCGCACCGTCTGCACCGGGAAGGAGAAGGACTGCAGGCTGCGGCGGCGGGCGCTGAACTCCAGCGCGCCGGCGAGCTTGGCGCCCTCGGGGACCACGCCGAGCGGATTGGTGATCCGTCCGGCCAGCGAGACGGTGTTGCCCTCCTCGGCGAACCGGGTGAGCTGGTTGCGCAGGAACAGCTGGTTGACCGGCTTCTCGTGGTACCCGATGTCCGTCACGTCCAGCACCTGGCGGCCGAACGCGTCGTCGAAGTGCCCGTCGCACCAGTAGATCCGGCCGTCGTGCTGGGCCAGCGGCGAGGAGAGCTTGTCACGGTTGATGAGGGTGTCGACCGCCGGGATGAGGTTGTCCCAGTCACCCTGCTGGAGCAGGTAGGCGCAGATGGCCTGTATCGGCAGGACCCGCTCGTACGCCTCGGGCGCGAGGTTGGCGAGGTACTCCTTGGAGAGCGCGGCGAACTCCTGGCGGTACGCCTCGTCCCGGAAGGGCAGGTCCCGCAGGTGCAGCACCAGGTCGTGCTTGAGGAATTTGACGTCCTTGGCGAGCTTCATCTCGGTGAGCCCGCGCTCCACCAGTGCGGCGTCGATCCGCCGGTGGACCTCCAGCCGGTGGATGTAATTGGTCATCTCGTGGCGCCGGTTCGTCACCGACTTCACGGCGGCCTTCTCGAAGACGTTCCAGAAGTAGACCTGATTGGGGATCAGGGTGATGCGCTTCGCCGCGAGATAGGCGTCGGCGATAAACATCAGGTCTTCGTAGAACATCCCCTTGGGGAACCGGAGGTCATTCTCGATGAGGAACTCGCGCCGGTAGCACTTGTTGGTGGAGAGGGTGTCCCAGACGAAAAGGTCCGGCAATTCCGTAACGGACTCAAGGGTGCGCGTCGTGGAATAGAGCCAGGAGTACCACTCGTCGCGCTTCTGGTTCCGGGTGTCCTTGTGGATGCGGACGCAGAGGCCGGAGACGATGTCCGAGCCGGTTTCCTCCGCGGCCTCCAGCAAATTGCGGCAGGCGTTGTGCTCCAGGACGTCATCGCTGTCCAGGAACATGACGTACTGTCCCCGGGTGTGCTGGATGCCGTGGTTCCGCGGCTCTCCGCCGGCACCGCTGTTCTCCGGCAGCTGGAAGGCTCTGACCCGCTCGGGGTGGGTGGCGGCGAGCGCTTGCGCGACCTCGAAAGAACGGTCGGTGCTGCAATCGTCGACGATCACCACCTCGACGTCCCGGAGCGTCTGGTCCAGCACGGACTGGACCGCGGTCGGCAACCGGTCGGCGTCGTTGTAGACAATGACGACTACTGAGACGTCAGGCACAGGCACCTCAACCCTCTTTCGCTGCTGTTTCCGGCCAGAATAGCCCCATCTACACACGGGGTTTACGACCACCCGCACCCGGACCGCTACACGTGGTGACGGGGTACTGCCCGGGCAAGGGCAGGTACCGGCTAGCCAGTATGACGACGCCTCTGGTCAATCGGTTGCCCAGGTGTGGCGCGATCAGACATTTATCGGATTCGGATCATGCCGGTGACCCCGGGCTCCCGGAGTTGACGGGGCCGGGAAATGCCCGTTCGACGGCGGCGGGAAAAGATCGATTACCCGGATTTTGTCCGGACTATCTGGATGGCCCGGATGCCCGGCGCACGCGCCGGCGAGTGGCACATGACACAGCGGCAGGTGTGACGAAGACGGCGCCGGTCGGCACCGGATCGGCCGGTTCGGGCACCTCCGCGCGTCCCTGGACGTCCTCTCTGGAGAGGACGTGTACTGCGTGGGGTGGGGGAAGATCCTGCCCAAGAACGAGAGACGCGTCTTTGCCAAGCCATTACGCTTGCGTCAAGGCCGCGCAGGGCGGCCATGGAGGAGTGAGATGAGGAGCAGCAACCCGGTCTTCTCGCGACGGGGGTTCAGCCGAGGCACCGGCTACGCGGGCTTCAACGCACCGCCGCAGGCCGGGGGCCCCGCCGCCAACCCGTACGCCGGAGCCAACCCGTACGCCACCGAGGCGCCGCAGCACGCACCGCAGTACACCCCGCAGACCCGCCCCATGACGATGGACGACGTCGTCGTGCGCACGGGCCTGACGCTCGGCACGGTCATCGTCGGCGCCACCGCGGGCTGGCTGTTCCTGACCGGACAGCTCGCCTTCGCGATCGGCGCGGGGCTGGCCGCGACGGTGCTCGGCTTCATCCAGTCCTTCAAGCGCAAGCCCGTGCCTGCGCTGATCCTGGGCTACGCCGCGCTGGAGGGCGTCTTCCTCGGCGCGCTCAGCGGCTTCATCAACGACCTGCCGAAGATGAACGGCGCCCCCATGCAGGCGGTGCTGGGCACGATGGCGGTCTTCGTCGCCATGCTGGTCGCCTACAAGACCCGGATCGTCCGGGTCACCGCGCGGTTCACCCGCTTCGTGATGATCGCGGCGCTCGGCTTCGTGCTGCTGTCGCTGGTCAACCTGCTCTTCATGGTGTTCGGCGGGGGTGACGGCCTCGGCTTCCGCAGCGGCGGCCTGGGCATCGTCTTCGGCATCGTGGGTGTGGTCCTCGGCGCGCTCTTCCTCGCCATGGACTTCAAGCAGGTCGAGGACGGCGTCGCGTACGGCGCTCCGCGCGAGGAGTCCTGGCTGGCCGCGTTCGGCCTGACCACGACCCTGGTGTGGATCTACTGGGAGATGCTGCGCCTGATCTCGATCCTGCGCGACTGACGCCCCGTACGACGGACGAGGGGCCCGTGGGCAACTGCCCGCGGGCCCCTCGCGCGTTCACGGGACGCGGCCCGGGCCCGGTCAGAACTTGCGGGCTGCGCGCCGGAGATCGTGTTCGTGCACGATCGCCTTGGCGTGACCGTAGGAGAGGTCGTGCGCACCGCGCAGCCAACTGACCTTTTCGTCGAAGCGGACGAGTGCGGGGCCCTCGTCGACGGTGCGGAGCCAATCGGAGATTTCCCGGCCGGTGCAGTGCGGGATGCGGGAGAGCATGTTCCGGTGGGTTTCTTGGGAGAAGGACTGAGACATCGGCGCCTCCGGACGCGGTCGATGCTGGTTCTTCCGTTCTTCCGCTCACCGTGCCTGAGGCTTCCGGCATTGGCAACCACCCGGGAGTTGCGCTTAGGCTCGCGCCGTGCTTGACGTGATGCCTTTGCAGACCGCCGTGGACGCGCTCGCCGACCGGCTCAGGGCGCTGCCGCAGAGCGCCCTGAGCCGCGGTGCCGCGGCCGAAGGGCTGGTGCTGGCGCGTGAGTTGGCGACCCGCGCGCAGCTGATCGAACGCCCTGGGGCGCAGCCCCGGGAACTCCCGGACGCCGGGATGTTCGCGGTCGGCGACCAGGTGGCCGTGGCCGGACACGACCTCGTCGAGGCGCTGCGGACGGCCGCCGCGGAAGCGGTGGCGGACGGCCCCGGCGGTGCGGAAGCTGACGTGAAAACGGCCCCCGCCACGCATCTGGCGGAGGCCGTGCAGCGCGTCCGGGACGCGGCTCAGAGCGAGGCGATGACCCGGTCCGCGAGGATGTAGACGTTCTCGTCGCGGCGCTCGCCCCACGAGAACGTCAGCGCGTACGCCCCGGAGATCCCCGACCCGCCGAGCAGTACCGGGCGGTGGCCGTCGCGCAGCGCGCCGGCCACGCTCTCGGCGGTCTCGCGGTCGCCGGGGGTCAGGCAGAGCGTCGTGCCGTCCGCGAAGACGTACACGTCCAGGGTGCCCAGCGGACCGGGGCGGACGTCGGCGAGCGGGGTGCCCTCGTGGGCCAGCTCCGCCAGGCGCGCCACGGTGCGCTCGTGGTCGGCGACGGCCGGCACGGGGGAGAAGTCCGGGTGCGAGGGGTGGCGCCGGCGGGCGGCGGCGAGTTCGGCGGATTCGCTCTCCTCGGCCAGCTCGAACTCCGGCGCGTCCAGGGCCTCCAGCGCCTCGACGGACTCCAGGGTTTCCAGCGACTCCAGTGATTCCAGGGCCTCGACGGGCTCCAGCGCCGGCAGCGGCTCCAGGCCCTCCGGGCCCAGCAGCGACTCCAGCCCGGCCAGGTCCGCCTGGCGCGGCACGAACGGATGCCCGTCGAACCGGTCCAGCTCCAGCCGCTCGGACTGCTCCCGCCGGCCCTCGCGGCCGTCGAGCGGACCGTCGTCGCCGAAGCCGGGCAGCGGCCCGGACAGCGACGGGGCGTCCGCGTTCAGGGACTCCCTGGCCTCCTGCGCGGCCCAGAAGGCGCGCGCCTCGGCCAGTTCCCGCTCCCGCTCCTCGGCCAGCGCGTCCGCGACGGCGGCGCGTATGTCCGCGAGCGGGGTCTCGCCGGTGGGCACCCCACGGGCGGCCGGGACCGCCGCGGCGGCCACGCTCGCGGCCTGCGCGCGGGCGGTGGCGTCCGCGCGGGCGGCGACGAGCTCGGCGTGCAGCGCGGTGATCTGGCGGCGCAGCACACGGGCGGTGCACAGGGCGACGGCGCCCAGCACCACGGCCACTGCTGCGGCCAGCAGCAGGACGAGGGTGGTGACACTCATGCCGAAACCTCGCTTCGCTCGGCCTCGCACTCGCGAGGCGCGCACCTTTCGGTGGTTCGCTCACTTCCGGGCATACGCACCACACACTGTCGCGGACCGGTCACCGGCGTACTCCCGTTAGCAGATTGTTCTCCGACTTCCTACAACAGCGTGACCGAGGTCGGCGAGAGATCGCAGGGTGGTATGTCCTTGAATGGGGGGTCCATGAGGGCTTCTGCGGTGGGGCGCCCCCCGGCTGAGCTGCAAGAACGCTGCTTCCCCGGGATGTTGGTCACAATCCTGGGGGCGATTGGGTCGCGATCTTGTCACCGAGTGGCCTGGGTCACTCGCCGTCGCGGACGGTGCCCAGACGAGCGCGAAGGGTGCGCGGGGAACGGGAGTTGGTCCGTTTCCCCGCGCACCCTTCGGCGCACGCAGGCGCCGGGCCGGACGGTGCCGGCCCGGCCCCGCTCGGCTCAGCTCAGCCGCTCGATGACCATCGCCATGCCCTGGCCGCCGCCGACGCACATGGTCTCCAGGCCGAACTGCTTGTCGTGCCACTGGAGGGAGTTGATCAGGGTGGTGGTGATGCGGGCGCCGGTCATGCCGAAGGGGTGGCCGACGGCGATCGCGCCACCGTTGACGTTGAGGCGGTCCAGGTCGATGCCCAGGTCGCGGTAGGACGGGATCACCTGCGCCGCGAACGCCTCGTTGATCTCCACCAGGTCGATGTCGGAGATCGAGAGGCCGGCGCGGCCGAGGGCCTGCTTGCTGGCCTCCACCGGGCCGTACCCCATGATCTCGGGGGAGAGGCCGGAGACGCCGGTGGAGACGATCCGCGCCAGCGGGGTCAGGCCCAGCTCGCGGGCCTTGGTGTCCGACATGATCACGAGGGCGGCGGCGCCGTCGTTCAGCGGACAGCAGTTGCCCGCGGTCACCAGGCCGTCGGGGCGGAAGACCGGCTTCAGGCCCTGCACGCCCTCCAGTGTGACGCCGGCCCGCGGGCCGTCGTCCTTGGCGACGACCGTGCCGTCGGGCAGCGTCACCGGGGTGATCTCGCGCTCCCAGAAGCCGTTCTTGATCGCCTGCTCGGCGAGGTTCTGGGACCGCACCCCGAACTCGTCCATGTCCTGGCGGGTGACGCCCTTGAGGCGGGCGAGGTTCTCCGCGGTCTGGCCCATCGCGATGTACGCGTCCGGGACCAGCCCGTCCTCGCGCGGGTCGTGCCAGTCGGCGCCCTCCTGCTCGGCGCGCGCCGCGGTGCGCGCCTCGGCCTCCGCGAACAGCGGGTTGTGGGTGTCCGGCAGGCCGTCGGAGGTGCCCTTGACGCTGCGCGAGACCATCTCGACGCCCGCGGAGACGAACACGTCGCCCTCGCCGGCCTTGATGGCGTGCAGCGCCATGCGGGTCGTCTGGAGCGAGGAGGAGCAGTACCGGGTGACGGTGCAGCCCGGCAGGTGGTCCATCCCCATCTGGACGGCCACGATGCGGCCGAGGTTGTGGCCCTGCTCGCCGCCGGGCAGGCCGCAGCCCAGCATCAGGTCGTCGATGTCGGTCGGGTCCAGCCCGGGCACCTTGGCGAGGGCGGCCTGCACGATCGTCGCGGTGAGGTCGTCCGGGCGCAGGTCCTTGAGCGAGCCCTTGAAGGCGCGGCCGATCGGAGAGCGGGCGGCTGAGACGATCACGGCTTCGGGCATCACGGCTCCAAGGGGTGAGTGGGTGCGGCGTCCGGCGCCCCGGCGCGGTGGTGACCGGTGGTGGGCGGCGAACAGGGCGGACCGTCTGGGAAGTTACCTGCACGTAGTGCGAGAGGTCACGGGGTGGGTGCTGTGATGCGGACCTCTTTTCTAAGCGAGCGCTTATGGGGAACGGCGGGGGCGGAGCGGCTATTCCCGTCCCGGCCCGCCGCGCACGCACGCGGCGGGCCGGGACGGGCCGCACCGACGGGCGCCGCGTGCCCCGGGCGCCGCGTGCCCCGGGCGCCGCGCGGCTAGCCCGTGACCGACGGCCGCTCCGTCGGGCTCTCCTCCGCGGTCGGCAGCTGACGGCGCCGACGGTGCTTGAGCAGGGCCCAGGGTGCGCGCGAGGCGGTGACCTCCGTGCCGCCCTCGGAAGCGGCCCGGGCCGCGGCCTGCTCGACGGGCAGGAGGCCCTCGCGCCGGGCCGGTTCGGGCCGCTCCTCCTCCGGCCACAGCCCGAGCGCCGCGCACACCGTGGGGAAGACGGCCATCGCCGCGGTGGCGTACCCCTCGGCCGAGGGGTGGTAGTTGTCCGGGCCGAACAGCTCCCGCGGACGGGCCTCGAACTCCGGGCCGAGCAGCGCGCCGAGCGAGACCGTCCGGCCGCCGTTCTCGACGGCGCCGATGGTCTGGGCGGCGGCCAACTGCCGGGAGAGCCGGCGGGCCACCCACCGCAGCGGCTGGTAGACCGGCTCGATGGTGCCCAGGTCGGGGCAGGTGCCGACGATCACCTCGCAGCCCGCGGTGCGCAGCGCCCGCACCGCCTCGGACAGGTGCCGCACCGACTCCGCGGGCGGCAGTCGGCGGGTGACGTCGTTGGCGCCGATCATGATGACGCAGAGGTCGGGGGTCTCCGTGCCGTCCGCGAGCAGCAGCTCCACCTGGCGGGGCAGGTCGTCGGAGCGGGCGCCGGGCAGCGCCACGTTGCGCAGGTCGACCGGGAGTTCGGCGAGCGCGGCCAGGCCGGAGGCGAGCAGCGCCCCGGGCGTCTGGGAGGCGCGGTGGACGCCCTGGCCCGCCGCGGTGGAGTCGCCGAGGAAGCCCAGCCGCAGCGGCGGCCGGTCGGTGCGGTGGTCGAAGGCGGCGCCGTAGCGGCCGTCGGCGCACGGCGGGACGTCGCTGGAGCCGCCCACCGTGCGGCGGGCCAGTCGGACCTCGGTCAGCAGCAGCCCGACGCCGGCCACGCCCAGCAGCCCGATCCCGCCGCCGCCGAACGCGGCCGCGGTCGCGATCCGCCGTGCCACCCTCGCCCTGGACCCCGTCATCACTGTCGTCACCATCGACCGGCACCTCCCCGTGCAGCGCGGGCGCGCCGCGGCCAGCCGGCCGGACGCGCTCGTGGAACCGAGAACCCCTTCACCGGGTAAATGCCCGTTCCGGGCGGTGCCGCAACGCACCGGAGCTTCCGATGGAGCCCAGTGATCGAACCCGCGGGCCCATGGTCCACCTGGGCAATAGGCTGGCTGCACGGGCGCAGGAGAGCGTGCCCCCGACCGCGGAGACCACCGTGCAGTTTTACGATTCGATGATTGAGCTCGTCGGCAACACCCCGCTCGTGCGACTCAACAACGTCACTCAAGGGATCCAGGCAACCGTCCTGGTGAAGGTCGAGTACTTCAACCCCGGAGGGTCGGTCAAGGACCGCATCGCGGTGCGGATGATCGAGGCCGCCGAGGAGTCGGGCGAGTTGCAGCCGGGCGGCACCATCGTCGAGCCGACCTCCGGCAACACCGGGGTGGGCCTGGCGATCGTGGCCCAGCAGAAGGGCTACAAGTGCATCTTCGTCTGCCCCGACAAGGTGTCGACGGACAAGATCAACGTGTTGCGGGCCTACGGCGCCGAGGTGGTGGTCTGCCCCACGGCGGTGGACCCCGAGCACCCCGACTCGTACTACAACGTCTCCGACCGCCTGGTGCGCGAGACGCCGGGCGCCTGGAAGCCCGACCAGTACAGCAACCCCAACAACCCGCGCTCGCACTACGAGACCACCGGTCCCGAGCTGTGGGAGCAGACCGACGGGCGGATCACCCACTTCGTGGCCGGCGTCGGCACCGGCGGCACGATCAGCGGCACCGGTCGGTACCTCAAGGACGCCAGTGAGGGCCGCGTCCAGGTCGTCGGCGCGGACCCGGAGGGCTCCGTCTACAGCGGCGGTTCCGGCCGGCCGTACCTGATCGAGGGCGTCGGCGAGGACTTCTGGCCGACCGCCTACGACCGCACGGTCGCCGACGAGATCGTGGCGGTCTCGGACAAGGACGCCTTCCAGATGACCCGGCGGCTGGCCAAGGAGGAGGGCCTGCTGGTCGGCGGCTCCTGCGGGATGGCCGTGGTGGCCGGTCTGCAGGTCGCCGAGCGCCTCGGCCCGGACGACGTGGTGGTCGTCCTGCTCCCGGACAGCGGCCGCGGCTACCTCTCCAAGATCTTCAACGACGAGTGGATGGCCGACTACGGCTTCCTGGAGGAGAGCGGCACCGCCGCCCGGGTCGGCGAGGTCCTCCAGCACAAGGAGGGCGAGCTGCCGTCCCTGGTGCACATGCACCCGGAGGAGACCGTCGGCGAGGCCATCGAGGTGCTCCGCGAGTACGGCGTCTCGCAGATGCCGATCGTCAAGCCGGGCGCCGGGCACCCCGACGTGATGGCCGCCGAGGTCGTCGGCTCGGTCGTCGAACGGGAACTGCTGGACGCGCTGTTCACGCAGCGCGCCTCGCTGTCCGACCCGCTGGAGAAGCACATGTGCCCGCCGCTGCCGCAGGTCGGCTCGGGCGAGCCGGTCGCCGACCTGATGGCGGTGCTGGAGAACGCCGACGCGGCGATCGTCCTTGTCGAGGGCAAGCCCAAGGGCGTGGTGAGCCGGCAGGACCTGCTGGCGTTCCTGGCCCGCAGCGTCGCCAAGTAGCGGCTCGACGCCGCGCCGTGCCCGGCGCGGCGTCAAGTGTCCGTCAGGAAAAGGCCCGTCGCCGCAAGGTGTACGTATGCGTCACGTGCACGCAGCACGCGCTTAACACTTCTCCGGCACATTGTTGTGCAGGCGATGCGGACCTCCGGAGCGGCTCCCGGACCTCCACGATCGCCAGGATGCGACGACCGGCCCTGACCCGGTTCGCGTCTCGGGCGGGGACCGCCGTCGTCCCGCCCCCGGCTCCGGCCGGGGGCGGCGGTCCCCGCATTAACCCCCGCTCCCGGCCGTCAGCCGCGGTCGGCTTCCGTCCGCCGTGCGGCCGGTGAGCGCTGCGCCAGGCCGTACACGGCGTTGACGCCGACGATGCCGGCCCAGCACACCGTCAGGCCCACCAGCCCGGCGTTGGCCACCGCGATCGCGGACAGCGGGATGGCCAGCACCAGGGAGACCACGGCGACCGCGAAGCGCTGCCAGAACTCGGTGCCGGCCGCCGGCGCCCGCGGCGGCTGCGCCCCGCGGGCCACCTGCATCTGCTGCTCGGCCAGGTGCCGGCGCACTCGCCGGTCGACGTCCTCGTCGAGCTTCGTCAGGAAGGACTCCACCAGTTCGGACTCGTACTCCGGCCCCAGCTCCTTGCGGGTCTGGAGGGTCGCGTCGAGGTCCTTCTTCAACTCGGGGTCGTGTCTCGCCATGTTCCCGAGGCTACGGCCGGGCGGTGGGGCGGCGCGGTAGGGCTAGCCCCCCGATCCGAGCGGAGCCTACTGCCCTTCCCCGGGCCGCGAGCCGACCAGCCGCGCGGTGTCGTGGCGGGCGGCGAACCAGTAGAGGACGGCCGGCACCGCCAGGCCGACCAGCCAGGAGACGTCCGCGCCGCCGAGCGGGGCGACCAGCGGGCCGGTGTAGAACGCCGTGGCGAGGAAGGGGAGTTGGGCGAGCACGCCGACGACGTAGACGGTCAGTGCGCGGACGTTCCAGGCGCCGTACCGGCCGGCCGGGTCGCTGAGCGCCGGGACGTCGTAGCGCTCCTTGGAGATCAGGTAGTAGTCGACGAGGTTGATCGCCGACCAGGGCGTGAAGAACGTCAGCAGGAAGAGCAGGAAGTCCTTGAAGGAGGTGAGGAAGGAGTCCTTGCCCACCAGGGCCACGGCGGTGCCGGCCACCATGATCCCGGCGAGGTACGCGGACCGGCCGCGCGCCGAGAGGGTCCGTTGCCCGCGGAAGCCGCTGACGCTGGTGACCAGCGACATGAAGCCGCCGTAGGTGTTGAGGATGTTGATGGTGAGCTTGCCGAGGGCGATGACGAAGTAGAGGAGCGAGGCGATCAGGCCCGTGCCGCCCAGCCCGACGAGGTAGCCGACCTCGTGGCCCACGAACGCGCCCGGAGCCGCGGCGGCCGCCAGCGCCCCGAACGTCATCGACCACTGCGCGCCCAGCACGGAACCGCCCAGCGTCCACCAGAAGGTCGCCCGGGGCGAGGTGTCCCGCGGCAGGTAGCGCGAGTAGTCCGCCACGTACGGGCCGAACGCCAGCTGCCAGGAGGCCGAGAGCGAGACCGCGAGCAGGAGGACCGGCAGCGCGAAGCCGCGGTCGTGCAACAGGGCGCCGAGGTCGGCGCGCTCCAGCAGGCGGACGCCCAGATAGACGAAGGCCAGCGCGCAGACCAGGCCGGCGACCTTGCCGAGGAGGTGGATCAGGCGGTAGCCGACGGCCGCGGCGAGCGCGGTGACGGCGGCGAAGAGCACGATCCCGGTCGTCTGGCCGAGGTGCGTCAGCTCGCCCACCGCCTGCCCGGCGAGCACGCTGCCGCTGGCGAAGAAGCCGACGTACATCACGATGACCAGCGCCAGCGGAACCACCGCCCCACGCACCCCGAACTGCGCCCGGGAGGTGATCATCTGCGGTAGGCCGAGCCGCGGCCCCTGCGCGGAGTGCAGCGCCATCACCGCGCCGCCCGCGAGGTTGCCCAGCAGTAGGCCGATCAGCGCCCAGAACGCGTTGGCGCCGAAGACCACCGCCAGGGCACCCGTGACGACGGCGGTGACCTGGAGGTTGGCGCCGAGCCAGAGGGTGAACTGGCTGACCGCGCTGCCGTGCCGTTCGTCGTCCGGGACGACGTCGATCGAGCGCCGTTCGATCACGCCTGCCATGGGTGCCGCCTCTTCGCCGCGCTGCATGTATGGATCCATGCAGGATCAGGGTCGATGAATGGGAGGTCAATAGGTCGGCGGCGATTCGCCCGCTCGCGGGGTCCCGACGCACCGAGCAGACTGGTGCCCGCCGCTCCGGTACGGTCTGGGCACGAAAGGCCGGACGCCGGCGGACGGGGAAACGGCGGATCTCATGGAGCAGCCCACCAACAACGCGGAGCACGCCACGACCGGCGGGGGCCGGGCGTCCGACCCGGACGGGACCGCGCCGGACACCGGCCGACGCCCGCCGGAACCGGGCGACCTGGCCGACCGGCTGGAGGCGCACCGCACCGAACTGACCGGCTACTGCTACCGGATGCTCGGCTCCGCCTTCGAGGCCGAGGACGCCGTCCAGGAGACCATGGTCCGGGCCTGGCGCGGCCACCACCGCTTCGAGGGACGGGCCTCGCTGCGCTCCTGGCTCTACCGCATCGCCACCAACGTCTGCCTGGACCTGCTCAAGAGCAGCAGCCGCCGCGCCCGCCCGATGGACCTCACCTCACCGGCGAGCCTCGACACCCCGGTCGGCACCGGCCTGCCGGAGACCACCTGGATCGGGCCGGTCCCCGACGAGCGGGTGCTGGCCCGGGCCGGCGACCCGGCGGACACCGCCCTCGCCCGCGAATCCGTCCGGCTGGCGTTCGTCTCCGCACTCCAGCGACTGGCCCCCCGGCAACGGGCGGTGCTCATCCTGCGCGAGGTGCTCAGCTGGTCGGCGAGCGAGGTCGCGGAGCTCCTGGACAGTTCGGTCGCCTCCGTCAACAGCGCCCTCCAGCGCGCCCGGGCGACCCTGGCCGCCACCGGCGACGACCCGGCCGGGCCCCCGGCCAGGCCGCTGGACGCCGCCCAACAAGACCTCCTCAAGCGCTACGTCGACGCCTTCGAACGCTTCGACATGGCGGCCCTGACCGCCGTACTGCACGAGGACTGCACCCTGTCGATGCCCCCTTACGCGCTGTGGCTGCGCGGCCGCGCGGACGTCGTCGGGTGGATGCTGGGACCGGGCTGCGGCTGCCGGGGCTCCCACCTGGTGCCGCTGTCCGCGAACGGGACGCCGGCCTTCGCGCAGTACCGCGCGGACGGCACCCCCTGGGCCCTCCAGGTCGTCGAGCTCGCCGACGGCCGGATCACCGCGCTCAACTCCTTCCTCGACACCGAGCGGCTCTTCCCGCTGTTCGGACTGCCGTTGCGGTACCCCGGGTAGCCCCCGCGGGGCGCGCGAGGGCGGGTCCGGGGAGCCGGTGGCGGCCGGCGGCGACGGGGCTGCGGCCCGGCGCGGACGGGCGGTCGGGCGCCGCCAGGATGGCCGGAGTCCGCCGCCACGCGCCGCTCCGCGCCGGACCCGGGACCGGCGGGCCCGAGGAATTCCGTACAGTCGGTGCACCGACGTCAAGGCCCCGGACCGGGCCGGGAAGAAGAGGCGATGAGCGGGGACGGGGAGAACGGCGTCAGCACCAACGGGACGCAGCCGCGGGGGACGCGCGCGGCGGGGAACACGGCAGCGGGGAATACGGCAGCGGGCGGTGCCACCGGCACCGGCGCCCGCCTCCAGCGGCTCTTCGAAGGGCACCGGCTGACGCCCACCCAGCGGCGGATCGCCCACTGCATGGTGCGGCGGGCCGCCGACGCGCCGTTCCTCTCCAGCGTCGAACTGGCCGAGTTGGCCGGCGTCAGCCAGCCGTCCGTCACCCGCTTCGCCGTCGCGCTCGGCTTCGACGGCTACCCGGCGCTCCGCCGCCACCTGCGGGACGTCGCCCCGGCCGAGCAGCCCGGCGTCTCCGGGGTGGACAACGAGTACCAGCAGGCCGTCCAGGCGGAGATCGACAACCTCCGCCACCTCGCCGACGCACTCGCCGACCCCGGCCCGGTGACCGAGGCCGGCCGCCTCCTCGCGGCCTCCCGGCCGCTCCCGGTCCTCGGACTGCGCGCCGCCACCGCCCAGGCCGCCGGGTTCGTCTACTTCGCGCGCAAGGTGCACCCCGACGTCCGGCTGCTGGACGAGGGCGGCACCCTGCTCACCGACCGCATCGACGCCGCGGTGCACGCCGGCGCCACCGCCCTGCTCTGCTTCGCCCTGCCCCGGCACCCCCGCGAGGTCATCGAGGCGCTGGCCTACGCCCGCACCGCCGGACTCGCCGTCGTCACCGTCGCCGACAGCGCCTTCGCCCCCGTCGCCCACCACACCGACCTGCTCCTGCCGGCGCCGGTCGGCACCGGCCTGGCCTTCGACACCGCCTGCGCCCCGATGCTCCTGGGGCGCGTCCTGCTGGAGGCGATGTGCGACGACCTCCCGGACGCGCAGGCCCGGCTGGAGGAGTTCGACGCCAAGGCGGCGGAGCGCCAGCTGTTCGTGGAGTGAACGGCCGCGGCCCGGCCGTCGCTCAGCCCAGCGCCAGCTTCCGCAGGCCGTCCGCGTGCTCGGCGCCGCTCTCCGCGGTGAGTTCCTCCAGCGTCTGCGGGGTGCGGACGGTCGCGAAGGCGTGGGTGCCGTCGGGGGCCGGCGCGTAGCCGTAGACGCCGGGGCGAGGCAGCGAGTTGTAGGCGAAGTGGGTGGAGAAGTAGTACGCGCCGGTGTCCAGGAGGGCGACGTGGTCGCCGGCCTCCAGACGGGGCAGCGGCCGGTTCTCGGCGACCAGGTCGCCGGCGAAGCAGCACGGTCCGGCGATGTCCTGCGGCACCGGCGCCCCGGTCTTCGGGCGCCCCGCGGCGTCGTACGCCGCCACCCGGATCGGCCAGGACGCGGGCGCGAAGACGGTGCGGGTGGCGACCTGCGCCCCGGCGTGGGTCAGCGCGATCGACCGGCCGCCGGCCCACTTGGCGTACTCCACCCGGGCCAGGACCATGCCGTGCTTGGCCAGCAGCGACCGCCCGAATTCGGTGACCAGGCCGTAGCGCCCGGAGAACAGGCCGGGGACGGCCGAGCGGAGCAGCGCGGCGTACTCCCGGTAGGTCGGGGTGACGGCGTCCGAGGAGAAGTTGACGGGCAGGCCACCGCCGATGTCGAGGGTGGTGATCCGGGGGGAGCCGGCCTGTTCGTTGATCTCCTCGGCGAGGTCGTAGAGCGCCCGGACGCCCTCCGCCATCCGTTCCAGCGGCATGCCCTGGGAACCGACGTGGGCGTGCAGCCGGGTCAGCCACGGGCGGTCCAGGCAGGCCCGGACGACCCATTCGCGGGCGCCCGGGTCGCGCAGCGGGATGCCGAACTTGGAGGTGTCGGTGGCGGTGCTCATCGCGCCGATGGCGCCGCCGCCGATCTGTGGGTTGACCCGGAGCCCTATCGGCGCGGCGGAGGGGGCCGAGGCCATCATCCGGTCGATGCGGGAGAGTTCCTCGTGGTTGTCGACGTTGACCGCGATGCCGAGGGCCAGCGCCTCACGGAGTTCGGGGAGGGTCTTGGCGGGGGAGTCCAGGACGGTGTGCCGGGCGGGGACGCCGGCCGCCCGGGCCAGCGCCAGCTCGCCGGGGCTGGCCACCTCGCAGCCGATCCCCTCCTGGGCCAGCAGCCGCAGCACGGGCACCAGCGAGGCGGCCTTCACCGCGAAGGCGTGGAGCACCTGGGTGCCGGGGGCGGTGAACTCCGCGAAGGCGGAACGGAGTTCGGCCGCCGAGCGGCGGATGCCCGCGACGTCGAGCAGCCCGGCCACGGGCTGACCGGGGCCGATCAGACCCTGGGTGATGGCTGCCTGAACGGCACGGTCTCGGTCCGTGAAGGTCATGACTCAACTTCATCATCCGACGGGTGCCCCGCGCCACGGCCGGAGGGGGAGGTCGGAGCCCTTCCGGTGGCCATGTTGTAGTGATCTTGTGTGCCGTCCGTGGGCTGCCGGGCGTGACGTTACGCAGTGCGCCGCCGCCCGCCGCCCGCCGCCCGCCGCCCGCCGCCCGCCGTTCGCGCGCCGCGCGCACCGGCCCTCGACGTCGGCCGCCGGGTCCGCAACGGCCCGCACCCCGCCCCGCACCCCGCCCCCGCGGCGGGGCCCGGAGGTGCGGCGGGGGCGCGGGACGGCGGGCCCGGGCTCACGCCGCGGGGGCGCCGCCGAGTTGAGCCTTGGTCTGACGGGCGGTCAGTCGGGACCCGGACTCGCGGCGGGCGGCCCGGCGCAGCAACGGAACCGCCAGCAGGAAGCCCAGGACGGCCCAGGCGGCCAGGACCATGGCGACGGTGGGCAGTTGCCAGGAGCCGGCGGGCTCGGCGGCGCGGGCGGCATCCGGCAGCAGGGACGCGCGCAGGCCCTGCGCCATCCACCGCAACGGGAAGACCGAGGCGATGTTCTGCACCACGGTCGGCAGCGTGGTGATCGGGAACATCGCGCCCGACGTGACCAGCAGCGCCATCGCGGGCAGCATGATCAACGCCAGTGCCTCCCGCGGATTGGGCAGCACCGCGCCGATCGCGGCGCCCAGCGGGACGACGGCGAGCAGGCCGAGGCCGGTGACCCAGAGCAGCGTCAGCCAACCGCCCGGGCCGTGCGGCAGCGGCCCGTCGACCAGCGCCGCGGCGGCGCCCAGCAGGACCACCAAGGTGGCCACGGCCACGCCCACGATCAGCAGCGACTTGGCGACGAGGTAGGCCGGTATGCCGCCGGGGGTGGCCCGCAGTCGCAGCAGGGTGCCCTCTTCGCGCTCGGTCACCAGCATCTGCGGGAGGTTGATCACGCCGATTTGGAACAGCAGGTACGCGGCGAACCCGGAGAGGGTCAACTGCGCCATAGGGATCCGGGTCCCGGGCACGTCGTCGCTGATGAAGGTGGCGAGCAGCAGGGCCACCACGACGTTGGTCAGATAGCCGCTCATCTCCTTGCGGTCGCGCAGGAGGTGGCGCAGCTCGATGCCGCCGCGCCGCAGGCCCGCCCGCAGGGGGCGCAGCCACCCGGGCCGGGCCCCGCCGCGCCCGGCCGCCCCGTCACCGCTCGCCGCATCGTCGCCCCTCGCCGCACCGCGGTCGCGGTCCGGCGCCGCCGGGCCGGTGTCCGTCGTCGCCGTCATGTCCGTCCCCCTCATGCCGCTGCCTCCCCCGTGTCGCCGCCGGCCGCCAAACCGGTGCGGTGTGCGTCGTCGTCGGTGCTGTCGGTGCTGTCGGTGCCGTCGGTGTCCGTGCCCTGCCGGTGCACCATGTGCAGGTAGGTGTCCTCCAGTGTCGGGCGGCGCACCTCCAGGTCCGCGATCGGACCGGCTGTCTCCCGGTGCAGCTCCCACACCAGGCCGGACGGGTCCGAGGTGCGCTCGTGGCGCGGCCGGCCGTCGGGCGCCGTCCAGCGGACCTCGGCCTGGGCGGCGGCCCGCCGGGCCAGCTCCGCCGGCGTGCCGCAGGCCCGGATCCGGCCGTCGACCAGCATGGCTATGCGGTCGGCCAACCGCTCGGCCTCGGCCAGGTCGTGGGTGGTCAGCAGGATCGTGACGCCCTCGGTGCGGGCCAGGCGCTCGATCAGGTCGTGGAAGTCGCGGCGCGCCTCGGGGTCGAAGCCGGTGGTGGGCTCGTCCAGGAAGAGCAACTCGGGCCGGCCGATGATGCCGAGCGCGACGTCGACACGGCGGCGCTGCCCGCCGGAGAGCCGGTCGACGCGCTGCCGCGCCTGGTGGGTGAGCCCGACCAGGTCGAGCAGCTCGGCGGGGTCGCGCGGATCCGGGTAGTACGTCGCGAAGTGCGTCAGCAGCTCGGCGACCTGCCAGCGGCGGTGGTCGCGCCAGGATCGCAGGACCAGCCCGATCCGGCCGCGCCAGGCGTCGTCGGCGCGGGCCGGGTCGGTCCCGAGGACGCGCACCTCGCCGGCGGACCGCTGCCGGAACCCCTCCAGGATTTCGACCGTGGTGGTCTTCCCGGCGCCGTTGGGCCCGAGCAGGGCGAAGATCTCGCCGCGCCGGATCTCCAGGTCGACGCCCCGGAGCACGGGGGTGCTGCCGTAACTCATCCGCAGGTCGCGGGCCTCGACGACCGGTGTGGCGCCGGCCGTCGCGGCGGGTGCGGTGACGGCTGCGGGTGTGGTGGTCATCGTGGTGGCCTCCGGGCGTGCGGTCGTGGTCATCGGCCTGCCTCCGCGTGCTCGTGGGGCGCCGGTCGGACCGGCGCGGGGCCCGCGCCCTCGACGATGGCGCGGAGCGCGGCGACGTGTCCCTCGAAGGCGGTGCGGCCCCGGGCCGTCAGGCGCACCTTGGTGCAGCGCTTGCGTCCGCCGCCCTCCTTCTGGATCTCCAGGTATCCCGCTTCCTCCAGCGTGTGCAGTTGTTTGGAGAGCGCGGAGTCGCTGAGCGAGAGGCTGTCGCGGATGAACGGGAAGTCGGCCCATTCCGTGGCGGCCAGCAGGGCCACCACGGACAGCCGGGTGGACGGGTGGATCAGTTCGTCGAAGCCCGAGGGGGTGCTCAACGGTCTGTCTCCTCCTCATGGACGGTTGTCGGGGAGCGGTCGCCGAGCGCGCGGCTCCGCAGCGGACTGATCGCCCAGCGGTTGGCGGGGCCGACGAAGAGCAGGAAGGCGCCGGCGGAGACGGTGGCCTGGATGAGGTTGCCGTAGGGCAGGGCCAGCCACTCGGTCAGGAAGTCGGTGAGGACGATCGTGCCGCCGCTGACGACCCCGCCCGCGAGGAAGGTGGCGAAGGTGCGCCAGGTGTACCGCGAGCGGTGCAGCCGCACGCGGGTCCGGCGGCTGTAGACGATCCCCAGGGCGACCAGTGCGCCGATGTAGAGGGCGAGCATCAAGAAGGAGCCCCAGGGCGGGAGCTTGAGCCCGTAGCCGGCGAGGAAGAGCCACATCAGCGCGGCGGTCACGTACGTCGACCGCTGGTCGCCGTGTGCGCAGCGCTCCACCTCGTCGTACACCCGCTCCTGCGGGACCCGGATGCGCTGGAGATCCTTCCAGGCCTGCTCGGCATCCACCGGTGTCGTCATGTCCTTCGCCTCCCCGTAGACGTGTCGGACGGGCCGTGTCGCACGGCCGGTGCCGGGGTCGCCGAGGGCACCCCCGTCCAACTTTCCCACTAGGAAAGCTAACACTTGACTTTCCCGTCGGGCAAGTCGAACGGGCGGGTTGGGGAAAGCTGTCGTCGCGCCCTGTTGACTAGCGGTATTCAGTGGCTCCAGACTGTGAATAGGTCAATCCATTCAGAGTCAGGGAGGCACGGCCCATGTCGGGACCGCGACCCGTGCGGGCACCGCGCGGTACGGAGCTGAGCGCACGGGGATGGCAGCAGGAAGCCGCGCTGCGCATGCTGCAGAACAACCTCGACCCGGAGGTGGCCGAACATCCGGACCAGCTCGTCGTCTACGGCGGCACCGGCAAGGCCGCCCGTGACTGGCGCTCCTTCGATGCCATGGTGCGCACCCTGACCACGCTCAAGCAGGACGAGACGATGCTCGTCCAGTCCGGCAGGCCGGTCGGCGTGATGCAGACGCACGAGTGGGCGCCGCGGGTGCTGATCGCCAACTCCAACCTCGTCGGCGACTGGGCCAACTGGGAGGAGTTCCGCCGCCTGGAGGCCCTCGGCCTCACCATGTACGGCCAGATGACGGCCGGTTCGTGGATCTACATCGGCACCCAGGGCATCCTCCAGGGCACCTACGAGACCTTCGCGGCGGTCGCGGCGAAGAAGTTCGGCGGGACGTTGGCCGGCACTATCACCCTCACCGCCGGACTCGGCGGCATGGGCGGCGCCCAGCCGCTCGCCGTCACCATGAACGACGGCGTCGCGCTCTGCATCGACTGCGACCCGCGCGCCATCGAGCGCCGCATCGAGCACCGCTACCTGGACGTCAAGGCGGACAACCTCCAGCACGCCCTTCAGCTCGCCGTCGAGGCCCGCGACCAGCGCAAGCCGCTCTCCATCGGCCTGCTCGGCAACGCCGCGGAACTCCTCCCGCAGATGCTCGCCGAGGGCGCCCCGATCGACATCGTCACCGACCAGACCAGCGCCCACGACCCGCTCGCCTACCTGCCCGTCGGCATCGACTTCGCCGACATGGCGGCCTACGCGGCCGAGAAGCCCGCCGACTTCACCCAGCGCGCCCGCGAGTCGATGGCGAAGCACGTCGAGGCCATGGTCGGCTTCATGGACGCCGGCGCCGAGGTCTTCGACTACGGCAACTCCATCCGCGGCGAGGCCCAGCTCGCCGGGTACCAGCGGGCGTTCGCCTTCCCCGGCTTCGTCCCCGCCTACATCCGGCCGCTCTTCGCCGAGGGCAAGGGCCCGTTCCGCTGGGCGGCGCTCTCCGGCGACCCGGCCGACATCGCCGCCACCGACCGCGCCATCCTCGACCTCTTCCCCGAGAACGAGTCGCTGGCCCGCTGGATCAAGCTGGCGGGGGAGCGGGTCCACTTCCAGGGCCTGCCCGCCCGGATCTGCTGGCTCGGCTACGGCGAGCGCGACAAGGCCGGTGAGCGGTTCAACGAGATGGTCGCCGACGGCACCCTGAAGGCCCCGCTCGCCATCGGCCGCGACCACCTCGACTGCGGTTCCGTCGCCTCCCCGTACCGCGAGACCGAGGCCATGAAGGACGGCTCGGACGCGATCGCCGACTGGCCACTGCTCAACGCCATGGTCAACGTCGCCTCCGGCGCCTCCTGGGTCTCCCTGCACCACGGCGGCGGCGTCGGCATGGGCCGCTCGATCCACGCCGGACAGGTCACGGTCGCCGACGGCACCCCGTTGGCCGGCGAGAAGATCCGCCGGGTGCTCACCAACGACCCGGGCATGGGCGTCATCCGCCACGTCGACGCCGGCTACGAGCGCGCCGACGAGGTGGCCGCCGAGCGGGGCGTCCGCATCCCGATGCGCGAGGGCGAGGGCGCGTGAGTTCCTCGTTCCACGAGATGTGGGAGGAGTTGCGGCCGCTCGGCCGCGACTCCTCCTCCGGGGGCTACCGCCGCTTCGCCTGGACCGGCGCGGACACCGACTGCCGCGCGTGGTTCCGGGCCCAGGCCGAGGCCCGCGGACTCGCCTACGAACTCGACCGCAACGGCAACCAGTGGGCCTGGCTCGGCGCCACCACCTACCGGGACGTGGCCCCCGGCGAGGCCGTCGTCACCGGCTCGCACCTGGACTCCGTCCCGGACGGCGGCGCCTTCGACGGCCCGCTGGGCGTGGTCTCCTCCTTCGCCGCCCTCGACGAACTGCGCGGGCGGGGAACGGAGTTCACCAAGCCGCTGGCGATCGTCAACTTCGGCGACGAGGAGGGCGCCCGCTTCGGGCTGGCCTGCGTCGGCTCCCGGCTGTCCGCCGGCGCCCTGACCACCGAGGCCGCGCACCGGCTGCGGGACGGCGACGGCGTCACCCTGCCGCAGGCCATGGAGCGCGCCGGCCACGACCCCGAGGCGATCGGCCCCGATCCGGAGCGGCTCGCCGCCATCGGGGCGTTCGTCGAACTCCACGTCGAGCAGGGCCGCGCCCTCGACCTGTCCGGGGACCCGGTCGGCATCGCCTCCGCCATCTGGCCGCACGGCCGCTGGCGGTTCGACTTCCGTGGCGAGGCCAACCACGCCGGCACCACGCGCCTGGAAGACCGCCGCGACCCGATGCTCTCCTACGCCGCGACCGTGCTCGCCGCCCGCGAGCAGGCCCGACTGGCCGGCGCCCTGGCCACCTTCGGGAAGATCAGCGTCGAACCGAACGGCGTCAACGCCATCCCCTCGCTGGTCCGCGGCTGGCTGGACGCCCGCGCCGCCGGCCAGGACACCCTGGACACCGTGATCACCGGCATCGAGCGGGCCGCCGCCGAACGGGCCGCCCGCGACGGCGTCGACCTCGACGTCGTGCGCGAGTCCTTCACCCCCGTCGTGGAGTTCCAGCACGCCCTGCGGGACGAACTGGGCGCCCTCCTCGGCAAGCAGGGCGAACGGCCGGTACCGGTCCTGGGCACCGGCGCCGGACACGACGCGGGTATTTTGTCCGCAACCGTCCCGACGGCCATGTTGTTCGTCCGCAACCCGACCGGCGTCTCACACTCGCCCGCCGAGAAGGCCGCCGAGGACGACTGCGTCGCCGGGGTCACCGCACTCGCCGACGTACTGGAGGGGCTGGCGTGCCGCTGACGCCCGAGGCAACACCGAAGACGTACTGGCTCGAACACGCCTGGCTCGGCTCGCACGTCGCCTCCGGCGTGGCTGTGGAGACGGCGGACGGCCGGATCACGGCCGTCCGCACCGACACCCCGACACCCCCGCCGGGCGCCGAGGCGCTCCGCGGCCTGACCCTCCCGGGCCTCGCCAACGCCCACAGCCACGCCTTCCACCGTGCCCTGCGCGGCTCCGTCCAGGTCGGCAGCGGCACCTTCTGGACCTGGCGCGACGTGATGTACGGCGTCGCCGACCGGCTCACCCCGGACAGCTACTACGCGCTCGCCCGCGCCGCCTACGCCGAGATGGCGCTCGCCGGCATCACCTGCGTCGGTGAGTTCCACTACCTGCACCACGCGCCCGGCGGCACCCGCTACGACGACCCCAACGCGATGGGCCGGGCGCTGCTCGCGGCCGCCGCCGACGCCGGCATCCGGATCACCCTGCTTGACACCGCCTACCTCTCCGCCGGCTTCGGCGACCCACCCAACCAGCACCAACTGCGCTTCTCCGACGGCACCGCGGACGCCTGGGCGGAGCGCGCCGACGCGCTCAAGGGCGCCGAGCACGCCCGGATCGGCGCCGCGGTGCACTCCGTGCGGGCCGTCCCCGCCGGGGAGTTGGCCACCGTCGCCGACTGGGCCCGCCGGCAGCAGGCGCCCCTGCACGTCCACCTCTCCGAGCAGACCGCGGAGAACGACGCCTGCCGGGCGGCCCACGGCCGCACCCCCACCCAACTGCTCGCCGACCACGGGGTGCTGGGCCCGCGCACCACCGCCGTGCACGCCACCCACCTCACCGACGAGGACATCGCGCTGCTCGGCGGCAGCACCACCGGCGTGTGCATGTGCCCGACCACCGAACGGGACCTCGCCGACGGCATCGGCCCGGCCGTGGCGCTCCAGGAACAGGGCAGCCCGCTCTCCCTCGGCAGCGACAGCCACGCCGTCATCGACCTGCTCGAAGAGGCCCGCGCCATGGAGCTGAACGAGCGGCTGCGCACCCGCACCCGGGGCCACTGGACCGCCGCCGCCCTGCTGCGCGCCGCCACCGCCGACGGGCACGCCGCCCTGGGCTGGGACGACGCCGGCACCCTCACACCGGGGGCGCTCGCCGACCTCACCACGATCCGGCTGGACTCCGTACGCACCGCCGGACCGGTACCGCGACTGGGCGCCGAGACGGCCGTATTCGCCGCCACCGCGGCGGACGTGCGGCACACGGTCGTGGGCGGGCGGCACATCGTCCGCGACGGGACGCACACGCGCGTGCCCGACGTGCCCACCGCCCTCGCCGACGCCATCGCCGCCGTGCGCGGCTGACCCCCACCCCCACCCGGCCACCGCCGGCAGCCACCCCCAGCCGGCCCGGGCCCCGCCACCCGCGGACGAAGGAGAACACCCCCGCGATGACGACGACCTCCGCGCCGACCACCGCCATCACCCACATCGCCCAGCTCGTCACCAACGACCCCTCCCTCGGCGAAGGCCCCCTCGGTCTGATCCAGGACGCCGCGGTCGTCATCGACGGCGACCGCATCGCCTGGGTCGGTCCCTCCAGCAAAGCACCGGCCACTGACAACGCCGTCGACGCGGCCGGCCGGGCGGGCCTGCCCGGCTTCGTCGACTCCCACTCCCACCTGGTCTTCGCCGGCGACCGCACGGCCGAGTTCAACGCCCGGATGTCCGGCCGCCCCTACTCCGCCGGCGGCATCCGCACCACCGTCGCCGCCACCCGCGCCGCCAGCGACGACGCCCTGCACGCCAACGTCGCCCGCTACCTCGCCGAGGGCCTGCGCCAGGGCACCACCACCCAGGAGACCAAGTCCGGTTACGGCCTGACCGTCGAGGACGAGGCCCGCGCGCTGCGTATCGCCGCCGCCCACACCGACGAGGTCACCTTCCTCGGCGCGCACATCGTCTCGCCCGACTACGCCGACGACCCGGCCGGCTACGTCGACCTGGTCACCGGACCGATGCTGGACGCCTGCGCCCCGCACGCCCGTTGGGTCGACGTCTTCTGCGAGCGGGGCGCCTTCGACGGCGACCAGGCGCGCGCCATCCTCACCGCCGGCAAGGCCAAGGGCCTGGTGCCCCGGGTGCACGCCAACCAACTCGGCCACGGCCCCGGCGTGCAGCTCGCCGTCGAGGTCGGCGCCGCCTCCGCCGACCACTGTACCCACCTCACCTACGCCGACATCGACGCCCTGGCCCAGTCGGACACCGTCGCCACGCTCCTGCCGGGCGCCGAGTTCTCCACCCGCGCCCAGTGGCCCGACGCCCGTCCGCTGCTCGACGCCGGCGCCACCGTCGCGCTCTCCACCGACTGCAACCCCGGCTCGTCCTTCACCAGCTCGATGCCGTTCTGCATCGCGCTGGCCGTGCGCGACATGGGGATGACGCCGGACGAGGCGGTGTGGTCGGCGACCGCGGGCGGCGCCCGGGCGCTGCGCCGCGACGACGTCGGCCGGATCAGCCCCGGCGCCCGCGCCGACCTGCTCCTGCTGGACGCCCCGTCCCACGTCCACCTCGCCTACCGTCCGGGCGTGCCGCTGGTCACCGACGTCTGGCACCGCGGCGTGCGCCTCTGACGCCTTCTGACGCCTTCTGGCGCCGCTGTGACGCCGTCCGGGGCGGGGGACGCCCCGGACGCACTGGGGGCCCGTCCCGGACGATTCCGGGGCGGGCCCTCGTGTGCACGGGCGTCAGCCGGCCTCGGGGGCCGGCGCCGACCGCGGGGTCACTCCTCGATCATCAGGCCCTTGCGGAGCCGGACGAGGGTGCGGGAGAGCAGACGGGAGACGTGCATCTGCGAAATGCCCAGCTCGTCGCCGATCTCGGACTGCGTCATGTTGGCGACGAACCGCAGGGAGAGGATCTTCCGGTCCCGGGACGGGAGTTCGGCGATCAGCGGCTTCAACGACTCGACGTATTCGATGCCTTCGAGGCCGTGGTCCTCGTAACCGATCCGGTCCGCCAGCGCGCCTTCGCTGTCGTCCTCCTCGGGCTGGGCGTCCAGCGAGCTCGCGGTGTACGCGTTGCTCGCGGCCATCCCTTCGACGACCTCGTCCTTGGTGATCCCGAGGCGTTCGGCGAGTTCGCCGACCGTGGGTGACCGGTCCAGCTTCTGCGCCAGTTCGTCGCCCGCCTTCGCCAGGTCCAGGCGGAGTTCCTGCAGACGTCGCGGAACCCGCACCGACCAGCTGGTGTCGCGGAAGAAACGCTTGATCTCGCCGACGATGGTCGGCATCGCGAACGTCGGGAATTCCACGCCGCGGCTGAGCTCGAAACGGTCGATGGCCTTGATCAGACCGATGGTGCCGACCTGGACGATGTCCTCCATCGGCTCACTGCGGGAACGGAACCGGGAGGCCGCGAACTTCACCAGGGCGAGGTTCAGCTCGACCAGGGTGTTGCGGACGTACGCGTATTCGTGCGTGCCTTCTTCCAGCGTTTCCAGCCGCTCGAAGAGAGTTTTCGACAGCGCCCTGGCATCCACCGGACCCACTTCGTCGAACGGCGGGATCTCGGGCAGGTCGTCGAGCTCGGGCACGCTCGCCGGCTCGGTTGCCGCGGCATGCTTCTGGGAAGGAATGTGACCGGTCGCATCGGACCGGGGTGTCGACGAAGCGGTTCGCTGCTCGTCCTCGATACGCAATTCGTCGAGCCGGGGTGACATGTGTCTCCTCCATCGTTCTCGGCATATGGCTGCCGAAGCCTCTGCATGAAGCTGCGGTGTGCGGCGCCTCCAAAGCCGGCCGTTTCGAATGTGTCCTTCTACGCCTACCTGGCTTCGCCGGAAGAAGGCAAGTGCGTGTTGTCCGCAATCTGGCGCTATGCCCTTTCTGCGGCTACCGGCGAACGTCAGGAAGGCGTAGGGTTCGACCCGCGCAGTCATAAGCAATGTCGTCACCAAAACAGTCGTCTAGGCAGCAAGAGGGGTGCGCTCGGATGGACCGCGGGACGGTCGGCAGTGCGAGCCGTGGTCGGCTTCACGTCGAGATCCGCCATCACGGCGCCAGTGCGGTGGTGACGGTCGCCGGTGAGCTGGATCACCACACCGCGGATCTGTTGCGGGAATCACTGGAAGGCTGCATCGACGACGGTTATGCACGCCTCGTGGTGGACTGCTCACCCCTGGAATTCATGGACTCCACCGGGCTGAACGTCTTGCTCGGCGCCCGGCTGAAAGCCGAGGCCGCGGGCGGCGGCGTCCATCTGGCCGGGATGCAATCGGTGGTGGCCCGGGTCTTCGAGATCACCGGCGCGGAGGCGGTTTTCACGGTGCACGACTCGCTCGAAGCGGCCCTGGCCGACTGACCGGACGCGAAGCCCGGACGGCTCCGATCCGGGCGCGTAGTCGGCGTCACAACTTCCGTTCCCAAGAAGTGGGTGTTCTCACGGTCCGGTCGGGCAGGAGACACCTGAATCCGTTGAATCAGTCAGGTATCTGTTGTCCGTGAACAGGCGAATCGGTGAGGTGAAGCGCTGATGAGCACCACCCGGCCGTACCCGCCGGGCGATCTTGGCCCGGAGCCGGGCGGCGCCGGCGCTTCCGCTCCCGTCCCCACAGGTCAGATCCGTCGGCTGCGCCTGGCCGGCACCCGGGGCGCCGTGGCCCGGGCCCGCGACTTCGCCCGGGAGGCGCTGAACGACTGGGGCTGGCTGCCGGCCGCCACCGCCGACCAGCGGGCCGCGGCCGAGGACGTGCTGCTCGTCGTCTCCGAGCTGGTCACCAACGCCTGCCTGCACGCCGAGGGCCCCGAGGAGCTCCGGCTGCGCTGCGCCGCGAAGGTGCTCCGCCTGGAGGTCAGCGACCTGGGTGCGGGCTCCCCGTCGCCGCGCAGCCCGCACCGCCCCGGACGCCCGGGCGGCCACGGCATGTTCATCGTGCAGCGGCTGTGCCTGGACTGGGGCGTGGTGCGCAACGCCGACGGTGCCGGCAAGACCGTCTGGGCGGAGCTGGCCGCACCCTCCTGAAGGGGCGGCGGACGAGCGGAAGGCGAGCGCGGGCCCACGGGCCCGCGCTTCGTCGTGTCCGGGGCCGCCTCCGGCCCGGGGCGCGGCCGGGGCGGACGCCGTCCCGTGGGCGGATCCGGTCGCCGCCGCGCATCGGGGCTGTGCTGTGCCTTCCCTCGACACCCTCCCGGGCGTACCTTGAGCGCCCAATCTGATGTGCCGTCAGTAACATCCGGCGGCGCGTACCCGGGAGAAGGGGAACTCAAGGTGGCCCGCTTCCACGCACAACACGGCAGGCGGCCGCGGCGGGCGGCCGGGCTGGCCGCGGCCGCGGTCATGGCGGCCGGTTCCGCGGTGCTGTTCACCGCGCCCGTCGCGCACGCCGAGGTCGTCGACGTCAACTACCAGTGCAAGACGCCGATCGGCAACAAGGGGGCGGTCTCGCCCATCGACATCAAGGGGACGCCCAGCGGCGGCTCGTACAAGCTCGTGATGTCGTTCCAGAAGGGCGTCTCCTCCAGCCCCGTCGAACTGGGCAAGGGGGCGATGAGCCCCAGCGCGGTGATCCAGTTGGGTGGCGCGGAGAGCGGCACGGTCGCGGTCAGCGGCCCGCCCAACGACCAGGCGATACCGGCCAACACCCCCATCAAGATCAGCGACTTGAGCGGCACGTACACCCCCAAGGCCAGCGGGAAGGTCACCTTCACGGCCTCCACGCTCACCATCAAGGCGCTGGGCACCACCACCACCTGCACACCGAGCAACCACCCCAAGCCGGCACTGACCCTGGACGTGAAGGGCAGCGGCGGTACGGGTGGCAGCGGCGGTTCCGGCGGTAGCGGGGGCTCCGCGGCGGCGGGCGGATCGACCGGCGGCGGCCAACTGCCGCAGACCGGACCGGCGGACTCCGCGATCGCCCTGGGCACCCTCGGCGGCACCGTGCTGCTGGCCGGCGCGGCCGGCGCGCTCTGGCTGACCCGCCGTCATCAACGGGCCTGACCTCCACCGGGAGCCGCCGATGCCGTTCCGACTCCGCACCGCGGCCGCCGGCGCCGTCCTCGCGGCCGCCGTCGTCCTGCCGTGCCCCGCGGTGGCCGCGGCCCGTCCGCCCGCCGCGGCGGCCGGGCCGTCCACCACCGCCGCACCCGGCTGGTCCGCGGCGCCGACCGGCACCGCCCGCACGTCCTTCTACCTGGAGGGGCCGGCGGGCAGCGCGCTCACCGACCGGCTGGCCGTGCGCAACCCGTCCGACCGGCCGCTGACCGTACGGCTGGCCGGCGACGGCGACGGGGGCGACGGTCAACGCGCCGGGGCGTGGCTCGCGTTCGGCACGACGCAGGTGACGGTTCCGCCGCGGACGCGGGCGAGTGTGCCGTTCACGGCGGCCGTGCCGCGCGCCGCCGCCCCCGGCAGCCACCCGGCCGCGCTCACCGTCACCGGTCCCGGCGCCCGGATCCGGATACCCGTCCGGCTGCGGGTGACCGGGCCGACGCTGTCCGCGCTCACCGTCGAACACGTCTCGGTGACCCGGCGGGGGAGCGCGGCGGTGATCCGGTACACCCTGGTCAACCGCGGGAACACCGAACTCCGACCACAGGTGGCGGTCCGCGCCGACGGCCTCTTCGGCACGCTGCTGCGCCGGCCCGCACGCCCCCTGCCGGACGTCCTGCCGCCCGGCGCCCGCATCGCCCGGACCGAGACCTGGTCCGATCCGCCCGCCCTGGACGCGGTGGACGTCACGCTCACCGCGACCGCGGCGGGCGGGGCGCAGGACACCGGCACCGCCGCATACACCGCAGTCCCCTGGGGGACGGGCGCCGCGGCGGCGCTCCTCCTGGCTGCCGGCGGGGGCGCCTGGGCGGTCCGTCGGCGCCGCGGGCGCAGCGGGCGGGCGGCGCCGACCGGCGACGACGGGGGCGGGCCCCCGCCCCACCGGCCCGGTGCCCGGGCGACCACCGGCACCGGACCGGCGAACGGGACCGGGACGCGTGGGGCGGCCGCAACGACCACGACGGGCACGACGAGCTCCACCACGACGGTCGCGAAGACGGGATCAGGGGTGCGCGGGTGAACGGCGAGAACGGTGAGAGCGGCGAGCACGCCGGGAACGGACGAGGCGGCGGGGCCGGCGCGGGCCGCGGGCCGGGCGCGCGGACGAGCGGAAGACGGGCCCCCGGGCGCCTCGGACGACGGTGCCGGCCGCCCGCCCTGCTCGCCGCCCTCGTCCTGGCCGTGCTCCCGGCCCTGCTGCCCGGCCTGCCGGCCCCCGCCGCGCACGCCGCCGCGGCCGGCGATCCGCCCTCCGCCGCGGTCTCCCAGAAGGAGGCGGGCGCCGGTGGCGACGTCACCGTCACCGGGCGGGGCTGGCGCCCGCACACCCTGCTGATGCTGCTGATCTGCGGCCAGAACATGATCGGCGGCACCAACGCGTGCGCCAACGCCGACGGGCGGACCGTCACCACCGACGACCGGGGCGCCTTCAGCAAGGCCCTGCCGGTCGCCGAACCGCCCAAACCCTGCCCCTGCGTGGTGCACGTGGCGACCGCGACCGGCCCGGCGGCCGCCGCGGACGCCGCGTTCAAGGTCGCCGGACACCCCGTCGCCCCGCTGCCGCAGGACGTGAGCGCCGGCCGGCTGGCCGTCCTCGCGCAGCCCCGGCTGACCGGCAGCAGCGGACTCCTCACCTGGTTCGGCGCCCCGCCGCAGCGCGAACTGACCGTCACCGTCGGCAACTTGGGCTCGGTACCGGCCAAGGACCCGGTCTTCCAGGTCGGCACCTCGCACGGCGTCTTCGCGCCCCAGTGGGAGGACCAGCAGTGGCGCGGGACCGTCCCCGCCGGGCAGAAGACCGAGGTCAGGCTCCCGGTGGAGCTGGCCGCCGGCGCGCACGGGGACTACCTGGTCTCCCTCAAGTACGGCGGCAAGGTGCTGGTCGAGCAGCCGTGGGAGGTCGGCCGGCCGTGGGGCGTGACGCTCTTCTGGCTGCTGCTGTGCCTGGTCGTCCCCACGGCGGTGTTCCGGATCGGGATGGCGGTCGTCGACCGCGTCCGCCCGCCCCGACCGGGCACCACCGTCCGCCCCCGAAGGGCGACGCACCGCCCGCACCCGCGGCGCACCGGCACGGGCCGGCAACAGGGCCGGCCGCGGAGCCGACACCAGGAACGACCCGGCACGGGCCCCGGCACCGCACCACCGGCCGGCACCACCGCCCTGCCGTGGTTCACCCAGGACACCGCACCGTCCACCACATCAACCGAAGGACCCCCGTCGAAAGGTTCCCCGTGATGACGTTGATGAGGCCGACCGGGCCCCCGAGGCCGACCGGACGGCGCAGGAGAGCGACCCTGGCCGCGACGGCCGCACTGGTGCTCGCGGGGGCGGGCGTGGTCACCGCCGCCGGGACCGCGCAGGCGGCGGACGTGGCGTACAAGACCGAGTGCCAGCCGCCGCCGATCTCGGGCCTGCCGCCCGTGGAGGGCACCACCAAGGTCGAGGTCACCGCGCCGGCGACCGCCAAGGTCGGCGACGCGGTCGAGGTGGTCTGGACGACGGTCCAGGCCGCCTCGCAGAACCCCGGCGTCCTCGACCTGGGCAAGGACACCGTCCAGCCGTCCGGCACGATCAAGGTCGCCGGGGCGCAGACCGGGGACCTGGCCGTGCAGGGTCCCCGGCAGAACCCGCCGATCCCGAAGAACAGCCCGATGAAGCTGTCCGTCATGAAGGGCACGCTGAAGCTCACCGCGCCGGGAGAGGTCACGCTGACGCCCGGCGCCTACACCATCAACGTCAACAAGCCGATCTCCACGGACACCAAGTGCACGCCCAAGGAGGCGGTGCAGCCGGCGGTCACCCTCAAGGTGACGGACGGCGGCGGTTCCGCCGGCGGCACCACGGGCAGCGGGGGGACGGGCAGCGGCGGCAGCACGGCCGGCGGAACGAGCTCCGGCACCGCCGGCTCCGGCGGCGCGACCACCGGCGGCTCCACCGGCTCCTCCGGCGGCTCCGGCACCAGCGGCGGCTCGGGTGGCTCGGGCGGCGACCCCGACGGCACCGCGTACAAGGGCAAGCAGGTACAGGTCCCCTACGCCTGCAAGACGCCCATCGGCGACAAGAAGGCCACCTCGCCGGTCCAGATCGACGGCGTCAAGAAGGGCGGCGGCTACGACCTGACGGTGCACTTCGCCAAGTCCGTCATGGACAGCCCCGCCGACATCCCCAAGGGGTCGGTCAAACCGTCGATGGACGTGAAGGTGGGCGGCGCCGACAAGGGCTCCGTCAAGGTCGAGGGGCCCACCAACGCCCAGCCCATCAAGTCCGGCCAACCCATCGAGATCCCCGACCTCAAGGGCACCTACAAGCCCGGCGCGAGCGGCAAGGCCACACTCACCCCGGGCGTCCTCACCGTCAACGCCCTCGGCACCACCACCACCTGCACCCCGGAGAAGGACCCCGGGGCCTCGCTCGCGCTCGACACCGCGGCCCAGCCCGGCGGCACCTCGGGCGGCTCGACCGGCGGGACGTCCAGCGGCGGCGGCACGGCAGGGACGGGCAGTGCGTCCGGCGGCAGCGGCAGCGCCGGCGGCCTCGCCCAGACCGGTGCGGACGACCACGGCGCGCTGACCGCCCTCGGCGTGCTCGCCGGCACCGTGCTCCTGCTCGGCGCCGCGGTCTTCACCTTCGCGCCGCGGCGACTGCGCCGCTGACGGCCCCGCGCCCTCAGGGCGAAGGCCCCTCAGGGCGAAGGCCCCTCAGGAAAAAGGGGAAGGGCCCGGCACGCACCAGCGCGCCGGGCCCTTGCCCACTACCGGGAACCGATCAGTGCACGTCGCCCATGAGCGGCGTGATCTTCTTGCGGTACATGAAGACCGCGACACCGGCCAGGACGGCGAGGGCGGCCTCGGTGACCAGCACGCCCACCCCGCTGAGGTCCGCACCCGCGATGGACACCAGGGAGATGACGCTGTCACCGGCGGTGACAGCGAGGAACCAGACGCCCATCATCTGGCTGGCGTACTTCTGCGGCGCCAGCTTGGTGGTCACCGACAGGCCGACCGGGGACAGGCACAGCTCACCCATCGTCTGCAGGCCGTAGACCGTGATCAGCCACATCGGGCTGACCTTGGTGCCGTCGGACGACATCGCGATCGGCAGCAGGAAGAAGAAGTACGAGGCGCCGATCAGCACCATCGCCATGGCGAACTTCACCGGGGTGCTGGGCTCGCGGTTGCGGCGGGCCAGCGCCATCCACGCCGAGGCGAAGACCGGGGCCAGGGCCAGCACCCACACCGGGTTGACCGACTGCATCCACGAGGACGGGAAGCCCAGGCCGAAGACGGTCTCCGCGGTGTTCTTCTCGGCGAAGACGCTCAGCGTCGAACCGGCCTGGTCGAAGATCATCCAGAAGACCGCGGCGGCGAAGAAGAACCACAGGTAGCCACTGACCTTGGCCTGCTCGGTGCTGCTCAGGTCCTTGTCCCGCTTGATGCGCAGCAGCACGAAGCAGGGGACGCAGATGCCGATGACGGCCAGCGGGACCAGGGCCCAGTTGAGCGTGAAGTGGCCGGTGCCGACGACGATGCCGTAGAAGACCGCGGCGACGACGGCCCAGATCAGGCCCTTGCGCAGCCAGCCGTTGCGCTCCGCGGCGGCCAGCGGGGTCGGCACCTGGCTGCTCTGCGGGTTGAGGTTCCGGGTGCCGATCAGGAACTGGATCAGACCCAGCGCCATACCGAGCGCCGCGGTGGCGAAGCCCAGGTGCCAGTTGATGCCCTGGCCGATGCCGCCGACGATGATCGGGGCGGCCATGGACCCGAGGTTGATGCTCATGTAGAAGACGGTGAAACCGCCGTCCCGGCGCGGGTCCTGCGGGCCGTCGTAGAGGTGGCCCACCATCGTGGAGATGTTGGACTTCAGCAGACCGGAGCCGCACGCCACCATCGCCAGGCCGACGAAGAAGGTCTGGCCCGGGATCGCCAGCACGATGTGGCCCGCGATGACCACGCACGAGCCGACGATCACCGTCTTGCGGGGGCCCCAGACGCGGTCGCCGAACCAACCGCCGGGCATGGCGAGCAGGTAGACCAGGGCCATGTAGACGGCGTAGATCGCCGTCGCGGAGGCGGCCGTCATGGCCAGTCCGCCGCCCTGGGAGCCCACCTTGGCGTCCGACCCGCCGGAGATCAGGTACAGGACGAGCAGGGCACGCATGCCGTAGAAGCTGAAGCGCTCCCACATCTCGGTCATGAAGAGAGTGGCCAGGCCGCGGGGGTGGCCGAAGAAGGTCTTGCCGCCGTTGACAGGGGTTCCCTGCTGGGCCGCGTCCTTCGTCAGGCTGGACGCCATGGTGGTTCCTTGCTGCTCGGGACGCGTCCGAGGGGTTCGGTATGCGCCCGGGTGGGGGATGACCGGCACCGGCGCCGCCCTGCCCGCCCTCACGTCCGGGAGGTTCGACCCACAGGAGGGGGCCGGCGGAAGGCCGAACACCGGGATCCACGCCCCCGTGCCGCAACAATGCGGCCGGCGGACCCGGTCGACAGGTCTTTCACTGTGTAAGGGACTGGGGATGCCAGTCCCGCACACAACAAGGACCGATGACGTCAGTTCTGCGCCTCGGGTCCTGGGGTTGTGCGTTGAACGTTCCGGACACCATACGTCCGCTCACCGGCCGGTTGGGAGTGGTGAGAGAACGCTCACACTGGCGTGGGGAACCGTCCGCAACCGCCTGTGCGACCGCGCCCGCACCCGTGCGCCCGCGGTCCGAGACGTGCGAGCGGGCGCGGAAACCGGCCCGCTGTCGCCCATCCGTGCTGGTCCGCCCCTGCCTGTCGATACATCGGACTACCATCGGCGCATGACCCGTGTACTGCTCGCCGAGGATGACGCGTCCATCTCGGAGCCGCTCGCCCGCGCCCTGCGCCGCGAGGGTTACGACGTCGAGGTGCGTGAGGACGGCCCGACGGCCCTCGACGCCGGTCTCCAGGGCAACATCGACCTCGTGGTCCTGGATCTGGGGCTGCCCGGCATGGACGGTCTCGAGGTCTGTCGCCGACTGCGCAACGAAGGCCATTCCTTCCCCATCCTGGTGCTGACCGCCCGCGCCGACGAGGTGGACACCGTCGTCGGGCTGGACGCCGGCGCCGACGACTACGTCACCAAGCCCTTCCGGCTCGCCGAGCTGCTCGCCCGGGTCCGGGCCCTGCTGCGCCGCGGCTCCACCGCCGAGCCCCAGCAGCCGCCGGCCACCCACGGCGTGCGGATCGACGTCGAGTCGCACCGCGCCTGGATGGGCGACGAGGAACTCCAGCTCACGGCGAAGGAGTTCGACCTGCTGCGGGTCCTGGTGCGGGACGCCGGCCGGGTCGTCACCCGCGACCAGCTCATGCGCGAGGTCTGGGACACCACCTGGTGGTCGTCCACCAAGACGCTGGACATGCACATCTCCTGGCTCCGCAAGAAGCTCGGGGACGACGCCGCCAACCCCCGGTACATCGCCACCGTCCGCGGGGTCGGCTTCCGCTTCGAAAAGAGCTAGGGGCCCGTGCGCCGCCGACTGATCAACTCCACGCTCGCCGTGGTGCTCGTCGTCATCGCCGTCTTCGGCGTCTCCCTGGTGATCGTCGAGACCCGCACCATCCAGTCCGGCGCACAGGAGAGCGTGGCCTCCGAGGCGGTCCGCCTGGTCGGCATAGTGGAGAGCCGACTGGGCAGCGGCGAGAAGATCACCCCGCAGATCCTTTCGGAGCAGATCACCGCCCACCGCTACGCCGAGATCACGGTCCCCGGCAAGCCGAAGATCGAGATCGGGCAGCGGCCGGTCGGCGACGTGATCGAGTCGGAGGTGCGCGGCGACCGCGGCGAATCGGTCCGGGTCCAGGAGTCCCGCTCCACGGTCAGCGCGGAGATCGGCCGGACCCTGCTGGTGATCCTGGCCGTCGCGCTGCTGGCGATCCTGGCGGCCGTGGTGCTCGCCGTCCGGCAGGCCCGCCGGCTCACCGCACCCCTCACCGACCTCGCCGAGACCGCCGAGCGGCTCGGCTCCGGCGACCCCCGGCCCCGCCACCGCCGTTACGGCGTCCAGGAACTGGACCGGGTCGCCGACGTGCTGGACGCCAGCGCCGAGCGGATCGCCCGGATGCTCACCGCCGAACGGCGGCTCGCCGCCGACGCCTCGCACCAGCTGCGCACCCCGCTGACCGCGCTGTCCATGCGGCTGGAGGAGATCACCCTCACCGACGACCCGGACACCGTCAAGGAAGAGGCCACCATCGCGCTGGCCCAGGTGGAGCGCCTGACGGACGTGGTGCAGCGGCTGCTGACCAACTCCCGGGACCCGCGCTCCGGCTCGGCGGTCGCCTTCGACCTCGACGAGGTGGTCAAGCAGCAGATCGAGGAGTGGCGCCCGGCCTACCGCAGCGCCGGACGGGCCATCGTCCGCTCCGGCAAGAAGAGCCTGCGGGCCGTCGGCACCCCCGGTGCGGTCGCCCAGGTGCTCGCCACCCTGATCGAGAACTCCCTGATGCACGGCGACGGCACGGTCGCCCTGCGCACCCGCGTCACCGGCAACCAGGCGGTCGTGGAGGTCACCGACGCCGGTCCCGGCGTCCCGCCGGACCTCGGCTCGCGGGTCTTCGAACGGACCGTCTCCGGCCGCAACTCCACCGGCCTGGGGCTCGCCGTCGCCCGTGACCTGGCCGAGGCGGACGGCGGCCGCCTGGAGCTGCTCCAGCAACACCCGCCGGTCTTCGCCCTCTTCCTGGCCCGGGAGGGCGAGCCCGCCGAGGAGTGAGCCCCCCGGACGGCGGGCGGGGCCTACTTCCGGGTGGTGCCGCTCGGCAGCCGGGAGCCGTCCGCCAGGAACGACTCGGCGGTCTGCACCGCCTCCCGGGCGGGCAGCGCCCGGAAGACCCAGGTGCGGTACGACCAGAAGCGGAAGAGCGTGGCGATCCCGATGCCGAGGAACTTGAAGACGTTGCTCTGCAGCGAGCTGTCCCAGCCGAAACCGTAGGTCGCGGCGTAGAGGATGCCGTTCTCGATGACCAGCCCGACCACGCTGAAGAGCAGGAACAGCGTCAGCTCGCGGGTCCGGCCGCGCTTGTCGCGGTCCCGGTAGGCGAAGTAGCGGTAGCCGACGTAGTTGGTGACCGTGGCCACCACCGTCGCCACGATGCTCGCCCGGACCACCGGCAGCTCGGTCTGGTGCCGGACGAGGTTGAAGACCGCGAAGTTCACCACGACGCCGGCCCCGCCGACGGCACCGAACTTCACGACTTCCCGGGTGAGCGCCTCCAGCCGCGACCGCAGCGCGCTCCGTTCACTCATGGTGATCGTTCAGCTCCCCGTCGTGGGCGGTAGGCGGGCCGGCGACCCGGTAGGCACCCTCATGCTAACCACGGCTCCTGTGCGGCGGTGCGCGGGCGGTCCGTCCCGCGACGGGGCGCACGAATGCGGTCACGGCGGGTGGGGCGCGGACCCCTCAGTCGACCGTGATCCGGAAGTTGAGGGCGCGCGCCCCGGGCTCGTCCGCCGCCCCGGTCGCGCACCGCCGGCACCGCAGCAACCGCAGGTCGGTGCGGCCCGGGTGGACGGCCTCGAAGTCCAGTGCGCGCGAGCCGCGGCCCGGGGACGGCTGCCCACCGGTCGCGGACGCCGGTGCGGCCTCCTCGCCGGTGGCCCGCAGAACGGCCGGATCCGGTCGCGGGGCGGCGACGATCCAGCGCTGGCCGTCCGCGGGGTCGTCGGGCACCTCGATGGTGAAGCGGTCGCCGGCGGAGACCTCGATCTCGGTGTCGCCGGGGCCGTACACCTCCGGCCCGGACAGTTCGCTGACCACCGTGTAGACGGCGATCAGCAGCGCGGCGACCGCGATGACGGTCACCAGCGCCCGGGAACTCCTCGTTATGTCGCCGCTCTCCATGCGGCCTCCCCCCATCACCGGGCCGGGGCGGAACCGCCCCGCCGCCGGTCCGGAACCTCACCGCGGTGGTCGATCTTCCCGATCGCCCTCGAACGCCTGCCCTCGGACGATCCTCCAACTCCGGGTCGGGTGCACGACTGTCGGGCGGCTACCCTGGGGGCGTGACGTTCCCGGTAGTCGGCATGGTCGGCGGCGGTCAGCTCGCCCGTATGACCCACGAGGCGGGTATCCCCCTCGGCATCAAGTTCAAGCTCCTCAGTGACACCCCGCAGGACTCGGCGGCGCAGGTGGTCAGCGAAGTCGTCATCGGCGACTACCGCGATCTGGACACCCTGCGCGCCTTCGCCCGCGGGTGCGACGTGATCACCTTTGATCACGAGCACGTCCCCACCGCGCACTTGCGGGCGTTGGAGGCCGAGGGCATTCCCGTCCGGCCCGGCCCGGACGCGTTGGTGCACGCCCAGGACAAGGGCGTGATGCGGGCCAAACTGGACGCCATCGGGGCGCCCTGCCCGCGCCACCGCATCGTGTCCGACCCCGCCGACGCGGCGCGCTTCGCGGCCGAGATCAGCGGGAGCGGCGCGGAGCACCTCGCCGAAGGAGAGTGGCCGGGCGACGACTCGGGCGGCTTCCCGGTGGTCCTGAAGACCGTCCGCGGCGGCTACGACGGCAAGGGCGTATGGGTCGTACGATCCTCCAACGAGGCGGCGGAACCCTTCCTCGCCGGCGTGCCCGTCCTGGCGGAGGAGAAGGTCCCCTTCGTCCGCGAACTCGCCGCCAACGTGGTCCGCTCCCCGCACGGCCAGGCCGTCGCCTACCCGGTCGTGGAGTCCGTCCAGGTCGACGGCGTCTGCGACACCGTGATCGCGCCGGCCCCCGACCTCTCCGACGACCTCTCCGCCCGCGCCCAGCAGCTCGCCCTGCGCATCGCCGACGAACTCGGCGTCGTCGGGCACCTCGCGGTCGAGCTGTTCGAGGTCCGGGCCGCCGACGGCACGCCCGCCGTCCTCGTCAACGAGCTGGCCATGCGCCCGCACAACTCCGGTCACTGGACCCAGGACGGCGCGATCACCTCGCAGTTCGCCAACCACGTCCGGGCCGTCCTCGACCTCCCGCTCGGCGACCCCCGCCCGCGCGCCCGTTGGACGGTGATGGCCAACGTGCTCGGCGGTGACTACCCGGACATGTATGCGGCCTACCTCCATTGCATGGCCCGTGATCCGCAGTTGAAGATTCACATGTACGGCAAGGACGTGAAGCCGGGCCGCAAGGTCGGGCACGTCAACACCTACGGCGACGACCTGGCGGACGTGCGTGAGCGCGCCGCGCACGCCGCCGGCTACCTGCGAGGAACGATCACGGAATGACAGCCCGCCCGGCGCCCGACCGCCACCCCTCGACGAGCGCTGACGCGCGCCCCTCCGACGCCCCCGTCGTCGGCATCGTCATGGGCTCCGACTCCGACTGGCCCGTCATGGAAGCCGCCGCCCAGGCCCTGGAAGAGTTCGAGATCCGCTACGAGGTCGACGTGGTCTCGGCCCACCGCATGCCGCACGAGATGGTCGCGTACGGCGAGCAGGCGGCCGGCCGCGGCCTCAAGACGATCATCGCCGGCGCCGGGGGAGCCGCCCACCTGCCCGGCATGCTCGCCTCCGTCACCCCCCTGCCGGTCATCGGCGTCCCCGTCCCGCTGAAGTACCTCGACGGCATGGACTCCCTGCTCTCCATCGTCCAGATGCCGGCCGGCGTCCCGGTCGCCACCGTCTCGGTCGGCGGCGCCCGCAACGCCGGACTGCTCGCCGCCCGGATGCTCGCCGCGCACGACCCCGAACTCCTCGCCCGCATGCGGGAGTTCCAGCAGGAACTGAACGAGCAGGCCACCGAGAAGGGCCGGCGGCTGCGCAACAAGGTCGCCGGATCCGCCGGGTTCGGCTTCGGGAGCGGCAAGTGACGGCCGCCCAGGACGCGGCGCGGGAACTCCTCACCGACTGGCCCGTCGTCGACGGCCACAACGACCTCCCCTGGGCCCTGCGCGAACAGGTCCGCTACGACCTCGACCAGCGCGACGTCGCCACCGACCAGAGCGCCAACCTGCACACCGACATCCCCCGGCTGCGGGCCGGCGGGGTCGGCGCACAGTTCTGGTCGGTGTACGTACGCTCCGACTACGCCGGCGACCACGCCGTCAGCGCCACCCTGGAGCAGATCGACGTCGTACACCAGCTGACCACCCGATACGCAGCCGACCTACGCCTGGCAACCACCGCCGACGACATGGAGGCCGCCCGCACCGAGGGCCGGATCGCCTCCCTCATGGGCGCCGAGGGCGGCCACTCGATCAACAACTCGCTGGCCACGCTGCGCGCCTTCCACGCCCTGGGCGTCCGCTACATGACGCTCACCCACAACGACAACAACGACTGGGCGGACTCGGCGACCGACACCCCACGCCACCACGGCCTGTCGGCCTTCGGCGAAGAGGTCGTCCGCGAGATGAACCGCTGCGGAATGCTCGTCGACCTCTCGCACGTCTCGCCCGACACCATGCGCGACGCGCTCCGGGTCAGCACCGCGCCGGTGATCTTCTCGCACTCCTCCGCCCGCGCGGTCTGCGACCACCCGCGCAACATCCCCGACGACGTCCTGGCCCAACTGCCCACCAACGGCGGCGTCGCGATGGCCACCTTCGTCCCCAAGTTCGTGCTGCCCGCGGCCGTCGAATGGACGCTGCGCGCCGACGAGAACATGCGCGCCCACGGCCTGCACCACCTCGACACCACCGCACAGGGCATGGCCGTCCAACGCGCCTTCGAAGCCGCCAACCCGCGCCCCACAGCCACCGCGGCCACCGTCGCCGACCACCTCGACCACATGCGCGAGGTCGCCGGCATCGACCACATCGGCATCGGCGGCGACTTCGACGGCACCGCCTTCACCCCCGCCGACCTGGCCGACGTCGCGGGCTACCCGAACCTCATCGCCGAACTCCTCGACCGCACCTGGTCGCCCACCGACATCGCCAAACTGACCTGGCAGAACGCCGTCCGCGTGCTCCGCGACGCGGAGTCCGTCGCCCGCACGGAACGGGATCGACGGGGGCCCTCGAACGTTACGCCCTAACGGGCGGTTTCCCCCACGTTGTTGGCTGTCCCGCCGTGGGGGTTGCCGTTTGCGCCTGGCGGCGCGGGCGTTGTCGGCTGTCCCGCCGTGGGTCGTCTCGCCGTTGCGCCTGCGGCGCGGGGCGTTGTCCGCTGCGCGGGGCTGTTGGGTGCGGTGACGGGCCTGCGGGGGTGGTGTGCAGGACTGCTGCGCTTTACGTCCTGCACACCACCCCCTCCGGCCCGTCCCCTCCCGTTGAGGGTGGGTTGAAAGACGGGTGGGTGGGGGCCGAGGGCCGGTGGGTCGGTGCTGGCCAGCACCGTTGACGCGCTCACACAGGTGAAACCTCTGGGTACGTCCATGCATGTGTATCCACGCCCACGGAGCCGCAGGAACCCACCAACACAAGCCCCAACCCTGCCCCTTTCCACCCACTCACGGGAGGGGTCGGGGTGGGGGGGGGGGGGGGGGGGGGGGGGGGGGGGGGGGGGCCCGGGGGCGCCCCCCCCCCCCCCCCCCCCCCCCCCCCCCCCCCCCCCCCCCCCCCGGCCCCCGCCCCCCCGGGGGGGGCGGGGCACGGCGGCGGCACCGAGGCGACCGGACGGCCGGCCCGGTCCCGGCTCCGCCCGGCTACTCGGCCTTGATCGCGGTGAGCACGTTGAGCCTCGCCGCCCGGCGTGCCGGCCACAGCGCGGCCAGGAC
>NZ_JAJPWK010000032.1:0-69949 GCF_046549115.1 Streptomyces sp. x-19
GGCGCAAACACCTCCCCGGCAAACTCCTCCAACCGGCCCCGACACACAGCAAGTTCCCCAGCCCTCATACAACCAGCGAACTACCACACACCCACCGTGACAAGACCACGTAACAAAGCACTACTAGGCGGCGGCGCAATGGGCAGCCCTGCGCGGTAGCAGCGTGGTTCACCGAGAGGCAACTACCAGTCCCGCTGCTAACCGACGAAGGGTGGATGAAGATCGCGCCAATGACCACCCACAAGCCCCGAGGGATCAGCCCTCGACTGGTGATGACCGGAATCCTCTACAAGGTCCGCACGGGTGTCTCTTGGAGCGATTTCCCCGCGCTGTTCGGCCAAGCTGCAACCCTCCAGACCTATTCGGGCCGCTGGCGCGCGTCCGAATTCTGGGAGGCCGCAATGCAGGCTTTGGCAACTGCCAAGAGCACGCGGCTCCCGACGCCGTATCAGCTGAAAACACGCGCCGAGTGCTCCATCGGGCCCGAGAACCTGCTGAACAGTAGCTGGAGTTCAAAGTGTGGAAAACTAGAGCGTCGGGGCTCACCAGCAGGACGTCCACCTCACCGGCCGCCACCTCGGCCTGCACGGTGTCCCACTCCTCGGTGTTGGCGGAGTTGATGGTGCGCGCCCGGATACCGGCGCGGGCCGCCGCGTCGACCTGGTTGCGCATCAGCGCGAGCAGCGGCGAGACGATCACCGTCGGCCCGCTGCCGCGCGCCCGCAGCAGCGCCGTCGCGACGAAGTAGACCGCGGACTTGCCCCAGCCGGTGCGCTGCACGACCAGGGCACGGCGGTGGTCGGCCACCAGCGCCTCGATCGCCCGCCACTGGTCCTCGCGCAGCCGGGCCGTCCCGCCGGGATCCCCGACGAGTCGACTGAGGACGGCATCGGCCGCGGCACGCAGGTCTTCGTTGCTCATGCCCCCATGCAACCCGATGTCACTGACAACGCGCGAACCCCCACCTCGAACTGTGGAAAACCGCGCCGGTCGAGAGTTATCCACAGGGGTCGCGGAACCCCGCACGACCGCGGGATCTTCGAGCCATGAATCCGCACAGCGAACCGCACGAGCCGCACTCCGACGACCCCCGCGCCCACGGCGCCCCCTCGCCCGACGACAACGGCGCCCCCGACCGCGGGGGCCGAGTGCCCGGCCCCCGCGGTCGGGGCAGCACCCGGCCCGGCACCGGAGGCGATCCCGCACCGCCGACCACCACGCCCGGCCCGGACCCGTCCCGCCCGCCGACCCCCGACCGCACCCCCGGCACCCCCTACGACCCGCCGACCCCCACCCTCTCCTGCAGCGCCTACGGACCGCCCACCACCGACCCCGCCGCCCCCCACACTCCGGCCGGCCCCACCGACGGATCCGGATCCCCCGACGCGGCCGCGAGCCCGCCCACCGCACCACAGGTCGTCCTGCGCGGCCCCGCCGAGCTCGCCGACGCACTGCCGTACCTGCTCGGCTTCCATCCGGACGACAGCATCGTGATGGTCGCCCTGCACGGCGAGCGCACCCGCTTCGGCGGCCGGCTGCGCCTCGGCATCCCCACCGACCCGTCCCACTGGCCCGACGTCAGCGACCAACTCGCCGACTCCCTGATCTCCGGCGCCCGCAAGCGCACCGACCGCCTCGTCGGCATTCTCGTCTTCCTCTGCAGGGAACCGGCGCCGGGCGAGAGCGGCCGGGACGTCAAGGAGCGCCTCCGCCCCCTGGCCCAGCGACTGCGCACCGCCTGCGGCGCCCTGGACGTGCCCGTCCTGGAAGCCCTGTGCCTCTCCAACGGCCGCTACTGGTCCTACTGTTGCCCCGACTACCGCTGCTGCCCCGCCGACGGCACCGCCCTGTGCCTGCCCGGTACGTCCGTGATGGCCGCGGCCGCCGCCTACGCCGGCATGCAGGTGCGCGGCTCGCTCAAGGAGATGGAGTCCCGGCTCGCGCCCCGCACCGGCCGGCGCGGCACCGACCAGGAGGAGGCGCTCGACACCGCCGCCTCCGAACTCCTGCCGCAGATGCTCCGACCGGACGGCGCCACCACCGTCCACCACGCCACCCTCCAACTGGCCACCGCCATGATCCACCGGTTCCGCCAGGACACCCCCGCCGGCAGCAACCGCGCCCGCGACGCCTGCGACGACGCACTGATCACCGACGCCGAGGCCGCCACCCTCATCCTCGGCCTCCAGGACCGCGCCACCCGCGACCGGGCCGCGGAATGGATGGACGGCCCCGACGCCGCCGCGGCGCTCCGGCTGTGGCGCGCCCTCGCCCGCCGCTGCACCGGCGGCTACGTCGAACACGCGGCGGCGCCCCTGACCCTCGCCGGCTGGGTGTGCTGGTCCACGGCGGACGGCCCCTCCGCCCGCGTCGCGCTCAGCCGAGCCCTGGCCGCCGACCCCGACTGCCTCTTCGCCCAACTGCTGCACCGCGCCATCAACGAGGGCCTGGACCCCGAGCCGCTCCGCCGCTGCCTGCGCCAACAGCGCGACGAGACCGAGGCCGCCGCGGGCGGCGGCACCGCCACGCCGGGCCGACGACGATCCACCAAGCGGCCGGCACCCTCGCGCCCGGCGAACACCACCCGCTCCCGCGGGCCACGCGGCGGCACCGGCCCCCGTCCCCGCACGACCGACACCCGCCGGACGGGAAAGGACGGTGACCGAAGCCGACAGTGACCGCACCGGGCCGGGCACGGCCGGCGTGACCTGGGCGCCGGCCGCACCGTTCACCTGAGTGGCGTAGGCCGTATTGGAGCCCCGACCTCACCAGGGAGCGCAGAGCGTGCCAGGGATCGTCCCCCTCACCCAGGCCCACCGAACCACCACGGAACGGCACACCCCACCGACCCGACCGCCCCAACCCCAAGCGGTCCATGCGGTGCTCGTCTGCATGGCCCTGCCGTCGCTCGCCGTGTCGTCCCCCACGGGCCAGCTGACCGGCCAGGGACTGGACGGCTGCTACCGCGACGGCCGGCGGATCCTCGCCCGCTGCGAAGTACGCGTCGCGGGCGAGGAACCCCTCGTCGTCCAGGGGCGGTTGGTCGGCGCGGACCGTGCCCACTTCACCGGCGTGATCCGCAGATCGGGCGAGCGCGGGCCGGACCCGGAGATCCGCATGGAGCGCCTGCGGTCCGCCGACGGCACCGAGCGGATCACCTTCCACAGCAGCGCCACCCGCCCCGTCCGGCTGCCCGTCGAAATCCACCTGGGCACCGACCTGGCCGACCTCGGAGCGGCGGCCGTCGGCCTCCCGGGCGCGGAACTCCGCGCCGCCGTCCACGGATCCGGCCTCCGCTGGTCCGGACGCGGCGCCCACGCCGTGGTGACCGCGACCCCCACGCCCCAGGACGTCCTCGCCGCTGCGGGCCTACTCCGCTGGGAACTTGACCTGCCGCCCGGCGGCCGACGCGCCATCGAACTCCACCCCCGCCTGGAGAGCGGCCCGCCCAGCCAGGTCAGACGGAACGGCGGCACCCTGGTCCCCGGCCCCCGCACCGGCCACACCGGCCCCCGCATCCGACACGATCGGCCCCCGCGGTCCTGGTCCGCAGGCCGCCTCGAATGCGACGACCCCCGGGCCGACGCCCTCATGGCGGGCAGCCTCGACGACCTGCACGGGCTGCTCATGCGCGACCCGGCTCTACCCACCGACGTCTTCGTCGCCGGCGGCTTCCCCTGGCGCTGCGGCCTCGCACCCGCCGAGGCCCTCTGGACCGCCCGGATGCTTCTCCCACTCGGCACGCGGCTCGTCGCCAGCACCCTGCGCACCCTCGCCCGCACCCAACAGGCCACCCCAGGAGCGGATTTCGGCCGAATTCCCGGCCCGCTCCGGGACGCCGGACCACACGCACCGGCCGGGTGCACCGGCATCGAGGCCACGCTCCTCTTCCCGGCCGTCCTGGCGGAGGCCCGCCGCTGGGGCCTGCCCGACGAGGAGACCGAGCGACTGCTACCCGCCGCCGCACGCTGCCTCCAATGGCTGCGCACCGCCACCGACCCACGCGGCGCGGACCGCGGCGGCTACCTCCCCGACCCCGCACCCGACGGCCCCTACCGCTGCGAAACCCAGGCCCACGCCCACCGTGCCGCCGTCCTCGGCGCCGACCTCCTGGACGCCTGCGGATCCCCCGGCGCCCCCGAGCTCCGCGACTGGGCGGCGGAACTGCGCGCCCGCTTCCGCACCGACTTCTGGGTGGACGACCGCGGAGGCGGCCACCCCGCCGCCCTGCTCACCGGCGACGGCCGCCCCGTCCCGCACCTCGGGGCCACAGCGGCCCACCTCCTCGACACCGGCCTGTTGGGCGGCGGCGCCTTCGCCCCCGGCCTGCTGGACGCACCCCAGACCGATCAACTGTCCCGACTGCTCCGCGGCCCCGCCCTGGACTCCGGCTGGGGCCTGCGCGGACTCGGCGCGAAGGAGAAGGGCTACAACCCCTTCGGCCACCGCAGCGGAGCGGTCCGTGTCCACGAAACCGCCGTCGCCGCCATCGGCCTGGCCGCCGCCGGCCACGAAGCCGCCGCCGGAGCCCTGGCCAAGGGACTCCTCGACGCCGCCGAGCACTTCGGCTACCGCCTGCCGGAGATGTTCGCGGGGGAGCAGCGCACGGCCGGCAGCGTCCCCGTGCCGCACCCGGCGGCCTGCCGCCCCGCAGCCCTCGCGGCGGCCGGCGCGGTGCAGATACTCATCGCCCTCGCCGGACTGCGCCCCGACGTGCCGGCCGGCACGGTCGCGGTCCGCCCGCTCGGCAACGCCCCGCTCGGGGCGGTGCAACTGACCGGACTGACCATCGCCGAGTACCCCTTCGCCGTGCGGATCAGCCGCCTCGGGATGGGCATGGTCGAGGAAGCCGCGGACGGTCTACAACTGAGGGCCTGACGCCCGCATGACCTGTTTATCGTCAGGCGGACGACTATGATCACGACATGCCTCCCTACGACCCGTCGGCCTTCCCGCCCTTCGCTGTCACCGTCGACCTGGTCGTGCTCACCGTGCGCCGCCACGCCCTGTGCGCGCTGGCGGTACGCCGCGGTGAGCCGCCGTTCCAGGGTCGCTGGGCCCTGCCCGGCGGGTTCGTCCGGGCCGACGAGGACCTGGCGGAGGCGGCCGCGCGGGAGCTCGTCGAGGAGACCGGCCTGCACGCCTACCCGCCCGAGGGCAGCCCGCCGCCCGTGTACGGGGCGCACCTCGAACAGCTCGCCACCTACGGCGATCCGAAGCGCGACCCCCGCATGCGCGTGGTCAGCGTCGCGCACCTGGTCCTCGCCCCCGACCTGCCCGCACCCCGGGCCGGCGGGGACGCCCACAGCGCCCGCTGGGCCCCCGTCGAAACGCTCCTGGACCAGGAGAACAACGCCCACGCCCGCGAAGGCGACCTGGCCGCCCCGCTCGCCTTCGACCACGCCCGCATCCTCACCGACGGGGTGGAACGCGCTCGATCGAAGATCGAATACTCCTCGCTCGCGACGGCCTTCTGCCCGCAGGAGTTCACCGTCGGCGAGCTGCGCCGCGTCTACGAAGCGGTCTGGGGCGTCGCCCTCGACCCGCGCAACTTCCACCGCAAGGTGACCGGCACCCCCGGCTTCCTGGTCCCCACCGGCGGCACCACCACCCGCCAGGGCGGCCGCCCGGCCCAGCTCTTCCGCGCCGGCGGCGCAACCCTGCTCAACCCACCGATGCTGCGCCCGGAGGTCTGACCCACCCCGCGCCCCGCACGGACCGGTGCCGCTTCACGGCAGCCGAGCCCTCCCGCCACCACCGGACCGCGTTGCTGGCTTGCGCCCTCGGACGGCGGCCCGCCACCAACCTCCGCTGCGCGCCACCTGCCGGTTCCCGGGCTCCGATGCTCCCCACCGTCAACGAGCCGCCACCGAACCCACCGTCCTCGGTGACCTCGGCACCCCAGCGGCACGGCGGCCACCACAAGCCCACCCCCACCGTGATGCCGGAACCCGGCGACCCCGCGACGGTGAATCCCCAGGCGACTTCACCGACACCGCCACATTTCCGCCCCACGGTCATCACCCGGCCCGCCAGGCAGCACTCGGCAACTCCCCGTCCACCCGTCCCAACTGACCGCCGGACACGACGGCGCACCACGACAACGACGGCTCGCGCCACGGCGCCCTTCCCACGTCCGCCCGCTGCGCACCACCTGACGTCCGGAAGTGATCGACGCACGCCGTTCGCGCCGTCATCCGAAGCCCCAACCAGCCCCGGCCATAAGGCGGTTGCTGCCCTGGCTCTGGTCTGCGCTTATGTGTTCACCGTGCTAACGGGATGGCGGCCCTGCGTGACCAAAACGCCCGCTTTCGGGCCCCGTTGTTGCGCCCGCTGCCCACAACTCGCCCCCGAAAGCGCATTTCTTTCCGATAAAGCGTCAATTGCGAGATAACGGGCGATCACCCTTTCGTGTGCTTTTCACCAAAGACCTCAAGGCCGTTCAGCGTGCCGCCGACAAAAGATGCGTGAGTACCCTTGCGCACACCATGATGACCGCGGCTCGCCCTGGCGACACCGGCCTCGCAGGCCCCGGCGAGCTTGACCGCTATCCCTACGCCAACGCTGCCAACGCCGCGAACGCGACCGGCCAGGAGCGCTCGGAGCGCGTCTCCCCGGTCTGGGACGGCCACGAGACAGACATCGGCCGGGTCGGCCGACGCGCGGCGGGCAGTCGCGGTCGCGGCCTGCACGGCCAACTCGTCCAGCAGCTCGGCCAGATGATCGTCTCCGGTGATCTCGGCGCCGACCGTCCGCTCGTCCCCGAGGAGATCGGCCAGCGCTTCGAGGTCTCCCGCACCGTCGTCCGCGAATCACTGCGCGTCCTCGAGGCCAAGGGCCTGGTGAGCGCACGCCCGAACGTCGGCACCCGCGTGCGTCCGGTCAGCGACTGGAACCTCCTCGACCCCGACATCATCGAGTGGCGCGCCTACGGGCCGCAGCGCGACGACCAGCGTCGCGAGCTGTGCGAGCTGCGCTGGACGATCGAACCGCTCGCCGCCCGCCTCGCCGCCGGTCACGCCCGGGAGGACATCCAGCAGCGGCTCGCCGACATGGTCGAGATCATGGGCCACTCCGCGGCCCAGGGGGACACCATGACGTTCGCCCGCGCGGACGCCGAGTTCCACACCCTGCTCCTCCAGCTCGCCGGCAACCGCATGCTCGAGCATCTCGCGGGCATCGTCACCTCCGCCCTGCACGTCTCCGGCGGAGCCAGCGGTGGCTGCGAGCGGCCGGTCGAGACGTCCGTGGGTCAGCACATGCGGGTCGTCGACGCCATCGGTTCCGGCGACGCCACCGCCGCCGAGTCCGCGATGCGCCAGCTCCTCGCCTCCCACGGGGAGAACGGCGGCCAGGGTGCCGGCACCCCCGCGGACCACGTCGTCCCCGCCCCGCGCGAGCACTGAAGGCGCGTACCCGACCACGTGCGGACCGTAAGCACCGCGCGCGCTCGTGCTCCGTATGCCGCTGTCGAGGGCGCGCCGTACGTACCGAAGGAGCGCAAGATCGCCGGATCCGGGACCTCTACCGGATCCGGCGGAAGGATTTGAGAGGATTGCATGGCATATGGCGGGGAAGGGGTCGTTATGGGGTGTGACTCGGGCCACGCAGATTGGGCGTAACGCTCTCGGGGGGAGCGCGATGACGTAAGAGGTGATAGCCGAGGAGGGAATACGAGCGGCGTTCGTGACGCTGTTCAACTCCCCGGTTGCCCCTGCGCCGTCGGTCCATCCCCACCGGCGGTCGTCGGCTCCGATCCACAGTGGACGGGGTCGGAAGCCGTTTCCATCGTTCCGAGAGGTTGTTCGTGTCGGCCAGCACATCCCGTACGCTCCCGCCGGAGATCGCCGAGTCCGAGTCTGTGATGGCGCTCATCGAGCGGGGAAAGGCAGATGGGCAGATCGCCGGCGATGACGTGCGTCGGGCCTTCGAGGCTGACCAGATTCCGCCAACCCAGTGGAAGAACGTTCTGCGCAGCCTCAACCAAATCCTCGACGAGGAGGGTGTGACGCTGATGGTCAGTGCCGCAGAGGCGCCCAAGCGCACCCGCAAGAGCGTCGCAGCGAAGAGTCCGGCGAAGCGCACCGCCACCAAGACCGTCGCGGCCAAGACCGCCACGGTGAAGAAGACCACCACCGCCGCGACCGCCGCCCCCATGGCGGACCCGGCCGCCGGTGAGTCCGAGCCCGCCAAGAAGGCCGCGGCGAAGAAGACGACTGCCAAGAAGGCGGTCGCGAAGAAGACCACGGCCAAGAAGGCTACGGCCAAGAAGACGTCGTCCAAGAAGGACGTCGACGACCTGCTCGAGGACGAGCTCACCGAGGAGACCCCGGCTCCCGGCAAGGGCGAGCCCGCCGAGGCCGAGACCGCCGAGAACGCCGGCTTCGTGCTGTCGGACGAGGACGAGGACGACGCCCCCGCCCAGCAGGTCGCCGCGGCCGGCGCCACCGCCGACCCGGTCAAGGACTACCTGAAGCAGATCGGCAAGGTCCCGCTCCTTAATGCCGAGCAGGAGGTCGAGCTCGCCAAGCGCATCGAGGCCGGCCTGTTCGCCGAGGACAAGCTCGCCAACAGCGACAAGCTCGCGCCGAAGCTCAAGCGCGAACTGGAGATCATCGCCGAGGACGGCCGCCGGGCGAAGAACCACCTGCTGGAGGCCAACCTCCGTCTGGTCGTCTCCCTGGCCAAGCGGTACACCGGTCGCGGCATGCTGTTCCTGGACCTGATCCAGGAGGGCAACCTCGGTCTCATCCGTGCGGTCGAGAAGTTCGACTACACCAAGGGCTACAAGTTCTCGACCTACGCGACGTGGTGGATCCGCCAGGCCATCACCCGCGCCATGGCCGACCAGGCCCGGACCATCCGCATCCCGGTCCACATGGTCGAGGTCATCAACAAGCTGGCCCGTGTCCAGCGCCAGATGCTCCAGGACCTGGGCCGCGAGCCCACCCCGGAGGAGCTGGCCAAGGAACTCGACATGACCCCCGAGAAGGTCATCGAGGTCCAGAAGTACGGCCGCGAGCCGATCTCCCTGCACACCCCGCTGGGCGAGGACGGCGACAGCGAGTTCGGTGACCTCATCGAGGACTCCGAGGCCGTCGTCCCGGCCGACGCGGTCAGCTTCACGCTCCTGCAGGAGCAGCTGCACTCGGTGCTGGACACCCTCTCCGAGCGCGAGGCCGGCGTGGTGTCCATGCGCTTCGGCCTCACGGACGGCCAGCCGAAGACGCTCGACGAGATCGGCAAGGTCTACGGCGTCACCCGTGAGCGGATCCGCCAGATCGAGTCCAAGACCATGTCGAAGCTGCGCCACCCGTCGCGCTCCCAGGTGCTGCGGGACTACCTCGACTAGCCGTAACGGCCCACCGCGCTGCGAGCCCGGCCCTCCACTCTGTGGGAGGCCGGGCTCGCGGCCGTCCGGGTGCGGGGCGCGCCCGTTTGGGTCACTCTGGGTGGGTGACCGCTGTCCCAGAGTCAGGAGTCCGTATGCGCCCGACCATACGCGCCGCCCTCGGGGCCCTTGCGCTGATCCTCGCTGTGCCGGCCTCGGCGGCCGCGGACGAGTCGGTGGTCGGGGGGAAGCCCGTTCGCCCCTCGCAGAGCCCTTGGGCGGTCGCCCTGGCTTCCCACCAGCGGTTCGGAGAGCAGCGCTCCGGTCAGTTCTGCGGCGGTGTCCTGGTCGGGCACGCCACGGTGGTCACGGCCGCGCACTGCCTGGGGCGGGAAGTACTGGGACTGCCGTGGCAAGAGGTAAAGGACCTGCGCGTCGTCGTCGGGCGCAACAACCTCACCGCCAAGGAGGGGCAGGAGGTCAAGGTCGCCAAGGTGTGGATCCATCCGCACTACAACACCTGGACCAACGAGGACGACATGGCGGTCATAACCCTCCAGGAGCGCGTCCCGAATCAGCCGATCCGGATAGCCCCCCCGAACGACGGCGTCTACGAGGCGGGCAACACCGCCACCGTCTACGGGTGGGGCGACATGACAGGGGACGGCAGCTACGCGTCCCGGCTGCGGTCGGCGAGGGTGAACGTCCTGCGTGACACGGTGTGTGCGCGGGCTTACCCGGGCAGTGCGGACGGGACGTACAACGCGGCCTCCATGCTCTGCGCGGGAGAGCCGAAGGGCGGGCGGGACGCCTGCCAGGGGGACAGCGGGGGCCCGCTGGTGGTGCGGGGGCAATTGGTGGGGCTGGTGTCGTGGGGGACCGGCTGCGGGCGTGTGGGCAGCCCGGGGGTGTACACGCGGGCTTCCGCGCTCCTCCCGGCGGTTTTGACGCACGGCGCTGGCTGAACGGCTCACGGAAGCCGTAGGCGCTGCAAAAGGGCACGAGTACGGGCGGCCTCCCCGGTGGTGCCGGAAAGACCGCCCGCCGCACGGCACTGGGCCGCTACTCGCTCGTCGTGGATGCGAAGTGTCAGCGTTCCTCTTCGGAAGCAGACTGCGGAGTGGTGGTGAGCCGCTCCGTCTCGTCCTGTATTTCCGCGGCGATCTTCTTGAGTTCTGGCTCGAACTTGCGGCCGTGGTGGGCGCAGAAGAGCAGTTCTCCGCCGGACATCAGGACGACGCGCAGGTATGCCTGGGCGCCGCAGCGGTCGCATCGGTCAGCGGCCGTCAGCGGGCTCGCGGGTGTCAGAACAGTAGTCACGTCGCCTCTTCTCTAGCTCGACGAGCTGTCGTACCAGGGTCAACATCCAACCAGGCCGAAAACGTTCCCGCTCGTGCCTTTTCCCCGAAAAATTTCTTTCGAGGGAGCCGGGTGCTGCCGGGTGGCGGCGAATGAGCCGTATTGCGTGGTGGTCTGATTCACGTTGGTTGCTGAAGTCTGTCCCCCCGGCTGGCTTGCCGGTTGTTGATGAGGACGTGCCCGGAGCCTAAATGGTTCATGCCTCGAAGGGAACGTGATGTGCACGTCACTCGGACGTCACCCCATCGAGCGATCGAACGTACGAGCGAAATTCTACTACCATGGTCACGCTCACGGGTGGCGTCACATCGGCTCTACTAGGCCTCGGTACCCTCTCACCGGCGACACCGCCACAACCGAGTCCGCGGAATGCGGACTGCCAGAAATTCAGCGAGGAGCGAACCGCGTGACCGCCGAGATGTCCGTGCCGTCCACCGCAGTGCTGACCGGGGCAGACCGGGACGGTTCCAACTACACCGCGCGGCACCTGCTCGTCCTTGAGGGTCTGGAAGCCGTCCGGAAGCGTCCCGGCATGTACATCGGCTCGACGGACAGTCGCGGACTGATGCACTGCCTGTGGGAGATCATCGACAATTCCGTCGACGAGGCGCTCGGCGGCTACTGCGACCACATCGAGGTGATCCTCCACGGCGACGGGTCCGTGGAGGTCCAGGACAACGGCCGCGGCATCCCCGTCGACGTCGAACCCAAGACCGGGCTCAGCGGCGTCGAGGTCGTGATGACCAAACTGCACGCCGGCGGAAAGTTCGGTGGTGGCTCGTACGCCGCCTCCGGCGGTCTGCACGGCGTCGGTGCCTCCGTCGTCAACGCGCTCTCCGCGCGGCTGGACGTCGAGGTCGACCGCAACAGCAAGACGCACTCGATCAGCTTCCGCCGCGGCGTCCCCGGCGCCTTCGCCAAGGCCGGCCCGGACGCCCCCTTCGAGCCGGCAAACGGGCTCCACAAGGGCAAGCGCATCACCAAGACGAAGACCGGCACCCGCGTCCGCTACTGGGCGGACCGGCAGATCTTCCTCAAGGACGCCAAGCTCTCCCTGGAGACGCTGCACGCCCGCGCCCGCCAAACCGCATTCCTGGTGCCGGGCCTGACCCTCGTGGTCCGGGACGAGCGCGGCATCGACGGCGCGGGGAAGACGGAAGAGACGTTCCGCTACGACGGCGGCATCAGCGAGTTCTGCGAGTACCTCGCGCAGGACAAGGCCGTCTGCGACGTCCTTCGGCTCACCGGTCAGGGCACCTTCAAGGAGACCGTGCCGGTCCTGGACGAGCGCGGCCACATGACGCCCACCGAAGTCACTCGGGAACTGGGCGTCGACATCGCCCTCCGTTGGGGCACCGGTTACGACTCGACGCTCAAGTCGTTCGTCAACATCATCGCCACCCCCAAGGGCGGCACCCACGTCGCCGGCTTCGAGCGGTCCGTGACCAAGACGGTCAACGAGGTGCTGCGATCCAGCAAGCTGCTGCGCGTGGCCGAGGACGACGTCGTCAAGGACGACGCCATGGAGGGCCTCACCGCCGTCGTGACGGTGCGGCTCGCTGAGCCCCAGTTCGAGGGCCAGACCAAGGAGGTGCTGGGCACTTCCGCCGCGTCCCGGATCGTCGCCCAGGTGGTCGGCAAGGAACTCAAGGCGTTCCTGACCTCCACCAAGCGGGACGCCAAGCAGCAGGCGCGTTCCGTCCTGGACAAGGTCGTCGCCGCGGCCCGTACGCGCATCGCCGCACGCCAGCACAAGGAGGCCCAGCGTCGGAAGACGGCGCTGGAGTCCTCGTCGCTGCCGGCCAAGCTGGCCGACTGCCGCAGTGACGACGTCGACCGCAGCGAACTGTTCATCGTCGAGGGGGACTCGGCACTCGGCACCGCCAAGCTGGCCCGGAATTCTGAGTTCCAGGCGCTGCTGCCGATCCGCGGCAAGATCCTCAACGTCCAGAAGTCGTCGGTTTCGGACATGCTGAAGAACGCCGAATGCGGCGCCATCATTCAGGTCATAGGGGCTGGATCCGGCCGTACCTTCGACATCGACGCCGCCCGCTACGGGAAGGTCATCTTCCTCGCCGACGCCGACGTCGACGGCGCCCACATCCGCTGTCTGCTGCTGACGCTGTTCCAGCGCTACATGCGGCCGATGGTCGAGCAGGGCCGGGTCTTCTCCGCCGTCCCGCCGCTGCACCGAGTCGAGTTGATCAACCCCAAAAAGGGCCAGGAGAAGTACATCTACACGTACTCGGACAACGAGCTGCGACAGACCATCCTGGAGCTCCAGCGCAAGAACGTCCGCTACAAGGACAGCGTGCAGCGCTACAAGGGTCTCGGTGAGATGGACGCCGACCAGCTCGCCGAAACGACCATGGATCCGCGCCACCGCACGCTGCGTCGCATCAACATCAGCGATCTCGAAGCCGCGGAGAAGGCGTTCGACCTCCTGATGGGCAACGAAGTCGCCCCGCGCAAGGAGTTCATCACCAACTCCGCCGCGACTCTGGACCTTTCGCGCATCGACACCTGAGCCGGCACCCGCGCGGCACGGGCGTCTCTCCACCCGCGGGTGGAGAGACGCCCGTCGGCATTTCCACCCCCGCCCCACCCTGGCGCCGATCCAGGAGGCCGGGGCCTCTCCGTAGCGTCGGGAACGTCGAAAATTCCCGTTCCACGGAGGCTCAGGCCATGAGCGGCTTGCTCAACATCGCTGTGCTCATCGCAGTTGTCGCGATCGTCTTCGCCCGGCAGTTCACGGCGCAGCGCATCACGTCCGAAGGCCGGAAATGGTGGCTCATGCCGGTCATTCTGATCTTCATGGCACTGCGGCAGCCCGGTCTCGTGGACCCGTCGCACCGCGCCACCTCCGTGGTGCTGCTGATCGTGACCCTCCTGATCGGCCTGGCCAGTGGTGCGGCATGGGCGTGGACGACGCGCATCTGGACGGACGAGAACGGTGCGGTCTGGACCAAGGGAACCTGGGCGGCGGCAGGAGTGTGGCTGAGCGGCATGGCCCTGCGCCTGGGGCTCATGGGCATAGCGGCTGCCTTCGGCGTTCACCAGAGCAGCCAGACGACGCTGCTGTCCGTAGCTGCGATGCTGCTCACCCGTGCCGGCGTGACTGCGTGGCGGGCCCAGGGAGCGCAGCAGACGTACCGTGTCCCTGTTGCGGGCTGAGCCCCTGCGCCCCGCACTGAAAGGACCCGACGTGCCGCCGAACGCCTGGACGAGATGGCCGCTGCGGGAGTCACTCACCCATGAGGGCCTGAGTGAGACTCGTCTGTGGATCGGCCGCGGCATCCGCGTCCTGGCGATCGCCGGCATGCTTTGGGCCACCTTCGGGAGGGGCACCTTCGACGGCTGGGGGCTGGCTGCGGCAGGAGCCGCATTGGGCATCGCCGTGGTGGCGTTCCGGGGCTTCTTCCGCATGACGTTGCAGCGGCGGCTCTGGCCCTCCATCGGATTGTTCGTCGTTCTGGAGGCCGCGGCTTTCGGCTTCTTCCTGGTCGGCGCCCGTCTGCCGGCGATCGTGCTGTGGTGCGCCTGCGCCCTGACGGCGATGGAACGACTGCCCCTCAGGGCCGCGGTGCTGTGCTCTGCCGTCGCACTCGGTGCGTTCGCCGCGGTGAACAACGACAACTGGCTGACCACTACGGCGACTGCCGTGGGCCTAGCCCTGGCCGGCTATGTCGTCCGCCTCGATGCCGAGGCGCGGGGGAACGCTCAGAGGCTGTTGACTCAGGAGCGTGCGGCCCGTAAAGCCGAGGCCGAATCGGCAGCGCTCGCCGAACGGGGCCGGATCGCACGCGAGATCCACGACATCCTCGCGCACAGCCTCAGCGCCCAGTTGGTGCACCTGGAGGCGGCCCGGCAGTTGATCCAGCGCAGCGCCGACCTGGAGGTAGACCGTGATCAGCTCCTGGAGCGGGTGGTGGCCTGCCGTGGAATGGCGCGAGAAGGGCTTGACGGCACGCGTGAGGCCCTTTCTGCACTGCGTGGAGAGATGTCCCCGGTCGAGGACTTCCTGCGCCGTCTGGCGGCCGCTGAAGGCGCGCAGCTGGACGTCGTCGGCGAGCAGCGCGCACTGACCGCGGAGGCGGGGCTCACGGTGCGACGGGTCGCGCAGGAGGCGCTGACGAACGTGCGCAAGCACGCACCGGGTGCCCAGGTCCGGGTGCGGTTGGAGTACGCCGACGACAACGTGGGACTGGTGGTGCGTGACTGGGGCGGTCGAGGCAAACCGGGGGAGCTCGGGCAGAGCGGTTCCGGGTACGGTCTCCGCGGGATGCGGGAGCGGGCCGAACTCCTCGGCGGAACTCTGGAGTCCGGCCCTGATGAGGAGGGTTTTGTGGTGCGGTTGTGGGTGCCGGCATGACGGCACGTACTACGGCGCGCGTGGTCGTGGCCGATGACCAGACGGTGGTCCGCGAAGGCATCGTGATGCTGCTGGGACTGCTGCCGGGCATTGAGGTTGTCGGTTCGGCCGCCGATGGTGACGAGGCCGTCCGCATGGTCGCTGAACTTGGCCCCGATGTTGTCCTCATGGACTTGCGGATGCCGCGCTGTGACGGTGTTGAAGCCACCCGCCGCATCCGCACGGATCACCCGGGAACCCAGGTCGTCGTGCTCACCACGTATGCCGACGACGACTCGCTCTTCCCTGCCTTGCAGGCCGGCGCTCGCGGATACCTCACCAAGGACGCGGACGGGGACGAGATCGTCCGCGCCATCGACGACGTGCTCTCGGGCGAGGCCGGGTTGTCCCCGAAGATCCAGCGCCGCCTGCTGGAACGCATCGCCGAACCTGCCCCGAGCCGCCCCTCACCACCCGACGAGCCCCCGGACGGGCTCACGGCTAGGGAGGTCGACGTCCTACGTCTCGTTGCGGGAGGGCAGACCAATCCCGAAATCGCCCGGACGTTGCATGTCTCCACAGCGACCGTGAAGACCCACATCAACAACCTCTTCGCCAAGGCCGGACTGCGCGATCGGGCGCAGGCGATTCACTATGCCTATCGGCACGGCCTTGCCGATCCTCCAGGTACGTCCGCGCCGTGACCGGTTGGGGTGACTCCTCTTCGCTGCAGGACGAGCCGGCGCGGTTGGTGGCGGCGGTTCGGCGGTTCTGATCTGAGTTTTACGCCGGAGGCAGTCTGCAGAGACGGACGCAGGGCGGCGTCCACTTCGTCGGGCCTCGGCCAGGGCTCTTCGAAGCATGGTCAAGCCGGTGCCAGGAGCGGAGTTGGGGTTATCCACAGCCTCTGCGGTGGCGAGTTGGGTGTGCGTAATCTCGCGAGGTCATGTGCGAGAGCCAGTGGGTGTCTCGTGCCCGTTCGTCACGCCGCGGATCACCGTGCGTGGACGCGTGACGGAACCAGCTGAGTGCGCGCGATGGCCGCGTACGGAGGGGAGCGCAGGCATGTGTGCTGTGGTGGGTCGTGCAGGGGCGGCCGGAACGGTGGTGCGAGGCACCGGGTATCGGGCCATCGGCTTGCGCGCCGCAGGGCTGGTGTTGGGGCTCGGATGTGGCGCTGCGCTGGGACTGGCCCTGGGGGTCGTGTTGGCTCGTGCCGTTGGGGCACATGGGGGGCCAGCCGGCGAAACGCGGCAATCGAAGCGGAGTGGGGAGGCGGCCGGGCCAGAACCGCCCCAAACGTCAGCGCGGCGGCCGAGCGGGTACGAGAGGCATCCCGGCGGCAGCGCTGCCCGCAAGAGCAGTGATGGACGCGACCGCCATACGCGTCGGTGGACCGAGCGGCGCACCACAGCTGGCGGGCGCCGGAGCACCATCGGTCCGCTGGTCGATTACCACGCGCCAGGCGCGGCTGTCGGTGTGCGCGACAGTAATCGCCCAACTGCGAACGGAGCCCGCAGCCGCCCCGGCAACGGGAGGCTCGCCGTCGGCATCCCCCGGTTCGGGCCGCACCGAGTCGGTCCCTACGACGTCGAGTGCGTCCGCGCGGCATTCCCGAAGCAGTTCGCGGACCGCGAGGTCAGCGGCCTGGGCCGGTCGGTCCCACGTCGAGCGGCCGCGGCACTGATCGAGGGCGACGAGGCCACCACGCGCCGCTTCCACGACATTCTCGACGAGCTCAGCCGAGACGCGACCGTAGGCGTAGCCGTAGGGGAGGACGAAAAGGGTGGGGGAGAAACGGTGGCCACCGATGTGCGTCACCTCCCAGGTCACGCAGCCCTCGGCGGCCAGGCGGGCGGCCAGCGGGCGGCCGAAAAGAGCGCAACAGCGATCCCGTTTGCCGTTGGTGCACACCAAGACCACAGGTTCGCCGGTGTAGGGCTCCCAAAGGCCACGATGGTCTCCGGCTCCCGCGGCGCTGAAATCCAGGCCGAGCGCAGCCCGCACATCGGTGACGGTGGTGGTGCGGATCCAGGAGTGGCCCGGCGCGGTGTGCGCGAGAAAGAGCCGGCGTCGGGGAGCGCCGTGAAGGTCGGCGTGGCGTCCGGGACGGCGGATGAGAGCAACACGTACGCCAGTGCCGTCTGCCGCGGCTTCCAGGGCCCGGCCGAGGTCCGGGTCGAAGTGGCTGTCCGTCAGCGCTTTGGCACCCCACGGCCCGGTTTGTTCGATCAGAAGCCAGGTCCGGGCGGTGGCTGCCGTTCCGGCGAGGGGTTCGGCGGCGTCGAGGGAAGCGCTGGTGCATGTGCTCACGAAGGTGAGCCTAACCCGGAGCTCCATGTCCGGAATGCCGGAAGAGTGGCGAGGCAAGCTACGACCAGTGGCGGTGGCGTGTGCGGCTTCCGGTACAGCGGAGTCGGGCACGGAGGCCGACGGCTGCGGCGCCGACCGGTGAGCGCGAGGCGCCGGCGGCCAGCGTCAGCCAAACCCCCTGTGGAACAGCGGAAGCCCTGAGCACGGGGTGAGCGGCCTGCTTCATATGGTCGGCGCGGTAGCCCTTCCAAGTCGGCAGGGTTCGAAGGTGTGAGTGCGCCTTACGAGGTGGTCGGGGGCGGCCGGGTGCCCGCTGCGTCATGGCGGGTGGTCGCGATCGTGGCCCGTTTGGCCCGGGTGGATCGAATGGGGTGAAGCAGGTCGGACCGCGACGTAGGTGGTCCGTTACGATCGACAGCCGTCCGCCACCGGGCCGTGCGGCCCGCCGCCCGCTCCATGGAGGCGCTCCCTTGGCCACGCAACAGATCCCGGTCGTCGTCCTCGCGGGCTTCCTGGGGTCAGGCAAGACCACCCTCCTCAACCATCTGCTGCGTGCTGGCGACGGCACCCGGATCGGCGCGATCGTCAATGATTTCGGCAGCATCGAGATCGATGCCATGACGGTCGCCGGGCAGGTGGACTCGATGGTCTCGCTCGGCAACGGGTGCCTGTGTTGTGCGGTCGACACCAGCGAGTTGGACGACTATCTGGAGCGGTTGGCTCGCCCTGCCGCGCGTATCGACGTGATCGTCATCGAAGCCAGCGGGTTGGCCGAGCCGCAGGAGCTCATCCGGATGATCCTTGCGAGTGACAACGACCGCATCGTCTACGGAGGGCTGATCGAGGTCGTCGATGCCGCGGAATTCGACGACACCCGTGCGCGGCACCCCGAACTCGACCGGCACGTGGCGATCGCCGATCTCGTGGTACTCAACAAGGCCGACCGGATCGAGGACGAGGCGCGTCACGAGCTCATCGGCAGGCTCGCAGATCTTGCTCCTGGCCGGCCGGTGCTCTGTACGGCCTTCGGGCGGATCGATCCGGAGATGTTCTTCGACCGCGGGCCTGGGGAGGACCGCGATGCCACCGTACGCCAGCTGTCTTTCGAAGATCTGCTGCGTGAGGCTTCTGCCGACAGGGTTCCGGGGCGGAGTGAGGAAGCAGGTGATGAGCGTGATCACTTGGGCTGTTACGCATGCGACCACGACCACGACCAAGCCGGGCATCTCCACGCCGCTTACGAAAGCGTGGAGTTCGTGTCCAGCGAGCCGATGCATCCGCGTCGGCTGATGGAGTTCCTCGACAGCCGTCCGGGTGGCCTCTACCGCATCAAGGGGTTCGTCCACTTCGACGTCCCGGAGAACCGCCAGAAGTTCGTGCTGCACGCGGTCGGCAACTTCCTGCGCTTCTATCCCGAGCCCTGGGCGAAGAGGGAGGAGCGGACCACCCAACTGGTGATGATCGGCAGCGGGATCGACGCCCCGGCGTTGCGCAAGGAGTTGGAGAACTGCCGCCAGCTGGTCCCTGAGGAGGCTGACGAGAACAGCATGTGGGGCGTGCTGAGGTACGTGCCTTCACGGGAGGAATGAGGAGGGGGCGGGGGCGGATGTGACTGCCTACTCCGTCCGCTCACCCACGTCGGCCCCTGCCGGCTGGGGCTCGGGGGAAAAACAGACGGTGCCATGCCCCCGGCACCCTCCCCGTCGAGGTGATCGCCCGCCTACGAATGACGCCGCCGAGGTGGCTCTTCACCACCCCGGCGGCGTCGCGTACCCGGTTCGTCGTGGTTACACGGGACCGGCCATTGCTGCCACCTTCGTGGTCAGTGGCATGCCGGAGCCGTCCCGGCGCGGATCCGGTTCCGGCAGTTCCACAGCCGCGCCCTTGGCGTCGGCGGCGCGCACCGGTGCCGAGCCGGCCCAGGCCATCGTCAGGCAGTCCTCGCCCTTGAGGAACCGCTGGCAGCGCACGCCACCGGTAGCTCTGCCCTTGCGCGGGTACTGGTCGAACGGCGTGAGCTTGGCCGTGGCCACCGAATCGTCCAGCGTGCCGTGCGACCCGGCGACCGTGAACACCACGCCGTCCACGGCCGGATCGACCGCCGCGAAGGCGATCACCTTCGCGCCCTGGCCCAGCTTGATGCCCGCCATACCACCCGCCGGCCGGCCTTGTGGCCGGACCTGCGACGCCGGGTAGCGCAGCAACTGCGCCTCGTCGGTGATGAAGACCAGGTCTTCCTCCCCGGTGCGCAGCTCCGCCGCGCCCACGATGCGGTCGCCGTCCTTGAGGGTGATGACCTCCAACTCGTCTTTGTTGGACGGATAATCGGGCACCACCCGCTTCACGACGCCCTGTTCCGTACCGAGGGCCAGACCCGGTGAGGACTCGTCCAGGGTCGTCAGGCACACCAGCTGTTCGCCGTCCTGGAGGCTCAGGAACTCCGAGATCGGGGCGCCACCGGAGAGGCTGGGCGTCGTGGTGTCCGGAAGCTGTGGCAGGTCGATCACCGGCAGCCGCAGCAGCCGCCCGTCGGACGTCACCGCGCCGACCTCACCGCGTGCGGTCGCCGACACCGCCGAGACGATCACGTCGTGCCTGGCGCGCCTGGCGTCGGGATCGAACGCCGTTTCCGCCGTGGTGGTGCGCGCCAGCAACCCCGTGGAGGACAGCAGCACTCGACACGGGTCGTCGGAGACCTCCAGCGGTACGGCGGCGACCGGGGCCCCCGCCGACTCCAGCAGGACCGTCCGGCGCGGCGTGCCGTACTTCTTGGCGACCGCTGCCAGCTCGCCGGAGACCAGCTTGCGCAGTTCGGCGTCCGACTCCAGGATCCGGGTCAGTTCCGCGATCTCGGACTCCAGCCGGTCGCGCTCGGCCTCCAACTCGATCCGGTCGAACTTAGTCAACCGGCGCAGCGGGGTGTCGAGGATGTACTGGGTCTGCACCTCGCTCAGCGCGAAGCGGTCGATCAGGCGCTCCTTGGCCTGGGCGCTGTTCTCGCTGGAGCGGATCAGACGGATGACCTCGTCGATGTCCACCAGGGCGGTCAGCAGGCCCTCGACCAGGTGGAGCCGGTCGCGCCGCTTGGTGCGGCGGAACTCGCTGCGTCGGCGCACCACGTTGAAGCGGTGGTCGACGTAGACCTCCAGCAGTTCCTTGAGGCCCAGCGTCAGTGGCTGGCCGTCCACCAGGGCGACGTTGTTGATGCCGAAGGACTCTTCCATCGGCGTGAGCTTGTAGAGCTGCTCCAGCACGGCCTCGGGGTGGAAGCCGTTCTTGACCTCGATCACCAGCCGCAGGCCGTGCTCGCGGTCGGTGAGGTCCTTCACGTCCGCGATGCCCTGGAGCTTCTTGGTCCCCACCAGATCCTTGATCTTGGAGATGACCTTCTCCGGGCCGACCGCGAAGGGGAGTTCGGTGACGACCAGGCCCTTGCGGCGGGCGCTGACGTTCTCCACCGCGACCGTCGCACGGATCTTGAACGTGCCGCGGCCCTTCTCGTACGCGTCCCGCACCCCGCCCAGGCCCACGATCCGGCCGCCCGTCGGCAGGTCCGGACCGGGCACGAAGCGCATCAGGGCTTCGAGATCGGCGTTCGGGTGCTTGATCAGGTGGCGGGCTGCGGCGATCACCTCGCCGAGGTTGTGCGGCGGCATGTTCGTGGCCATGCCGACGGCGATGCCGGACGTCCCGTTGACGAGGAGGTTCGGGTAGGCGGCGGGGAGGGCGACCGGCTCCTGCTCCTGGCCGTCGTAGTTGGGCGTGAAGTCGACGGTGTCCTCTTCGATGGACTCCGTCATCAGGGACGTCGCCGACGCCATCCGGCACTCGGTGTACCGCATCGCGGCGGGCGGGTCGTCGTTGCCCAGGGAACCGAAGTTGCCGTGCCCGTCCACCAGGGGCAGCCGCATCGAGAACGGCTGCGCCATGCGGACCAGGGCGTCGTAGATCGACGCGTCACCGTGCGGGTGGAGCTTGCCCATCACCTCACCGACGACCCGGGCGCACTTCACGTACCCGCGCTCGGGCCGCAGGCCCATCTCGTTCATCTGGTAGAGGATGCGGCGGTGTACGGGCTTGAGACCGTCGCGGGCGTCCGGCAGGGCGCGCGAGTAGATGACCGAGTACGCGTACTCGAGGAAGGATCCCTGCATCTCGTCGACGACGTCGATGTCGAGGATCCTCTCCTCGAAGTCGTCCGGCGGCGGGGTCTTCGTGCTGCGGCGGGCCATCGCGGCTGCGGCTCCTTCTGCTGCGTCTACTGCCGATGTGTGATCAACGCTGTGGGATCAACGCTATTGGGTCAACGCTTCGGACCAACGCTGGGATCCACGTTGACCGGCCGGCCGGTGGACCGACCGGCGAGTCTGATGAGTCTGACGCGGACCATTGTGGACCGCCCCACTGACAACGCTCACCACGACTCCCCCCTTCCCGCCCCGCCGTGGAGCGCGGCGCACGTTCGGGGCCTTCCTCACGGGAACTTCGCCAGATGCCGGCGCGGTTGCATACAGTGACAGAACTTCCTCGCAAGCGGATCGAAGGGACGTACATGCCCATGGGTCACACGGCCACTGAAGAAGCCGGCTCCGGCGGCCTGACAGCAACCGAGCACCGGCTGGCCAACGGCCTGCGCGTGGTGCTCTCCGAAGACCACCTGACGCCGGTGGCGGCCGTCTGCCTGTGGTACGACGTCGGCTCGCGCCACGAGGTCAAGGGCCGCACCGGCCTGGCTCACCTCTTCGAGCACCTGATGTTCCAGGGGTCCGCGCAGGTGAAGGGCAACGGCCACTTCGAGCTCGTCCAGGGCGCCGGCGGTTCGCTCAACGGCACCACGAGCTTCGAGCGCACCAACTACTTCGAGACCATGCCCGCCCACGAGCTGGAGCTCGCGCTCTGGCTGGAGGCGGACCGGATGGGCTCGCTGTTGGCCGCGCTCGACGAAGAGTCCCTGGAGAACCAGCGCGACGTCGTCAAGAACGAGCGCCGCCAGCGCTACGACAACGTCCCCTACGGCACGGCGTTCGAGAAGCTGACGGCGATGGCCTACCCGGACGGCCACCCGTACCACCACACCCCCATCGGGTCGATGGCCGACCTCGACGCCGCCTCCCTGGAGGACGCGCGGTCCTTCTTCCGTACCTACTACGCGCCCAACAACGCGGTCCTGTCCATCGTGGGCGACATCGACCCCGAGCAGACGCTGGCCTGGGTGGAGAAGTACTTCGGCTCGATCCCCTCGCACGACGGCAAGCAGCCGCCGCGCGACGGCAGCCTGCCCGAGACCATCGGCGAGCAGCTTCGCACCGTGGTGGCGGAGGAGGTCCCCTCCCGCGCCCTGATGGCCGCGTACCGTCTCCCGCATGACGGCACCCGTGAGGCCGACGCCGCCGACCTCGCCCTCACCATCCTGGGCGGCGGCGAGTCCTCCCGGCTCTACAACCGCCTGGTGCGGCGCGACCGCAGCGCCGTCGCCGCTGGCTTCGGCCTGCTCCGGCTGGCCGGCGCGCCCTCGCTCGGGTGGCTGGACGTCAAGGCGTCCGGTGGCGTGGAGGTGCCCGCCATCGAGGCGGCCGTCGACGAGGAGCTGGCCCGCTTCGCCGAAGAGGGGCCCACCCCGGAGGAGATGGAGCGCGCCCAGGCCCAGCTGGAGCGCGAGTGGTTGGACCGGCTCGCCACGGTCAGCGGCCGCGCCGACGAACTGTGCCGCTTCGCCGTCCTGTTCGGCGACCCGCAGCTCGCGCTGACCGCCGTCCAGCGCGTCCTGGAGATCTCCCCGCTGGAGGTGCAGGCGGTCGCCAAGGCCCGGCTGCGCCCCGACAACCGCGCCGCGCTCGTCTACGAGCCCACCGCGCAGACCGACGCCGCCGGCACCGAGGAAGAGGAGGCGGCCAAGTGACCGACGCCACCACCCCCGTGAGCACCATGGAGTTCCACCCGCAGCCGCGCAGTGGTGCCGCCAAGCCGTGGGCCTTCCCGGCTCCCGAGCGCAGCCAGCTGCCCAACGGGCTGACCCTCCTGACGAGCCACCGCCCCGGCCAGCAGGTCGTCGCCGTGGAGATCAACCTCGTCGCCCCGCTGGAGGCCGAGCCCGAGGGCCTCGACGGCGTCGCCACGATCATGTCCCGGGCCCTGTCCGAGGGCACCGACAAGCACACCGCCGAGGAGTTCGCCGCCGAGCTGGAGCGTTGCGGCGCCACCCTGGACGCGCACGCCGACCACCCCGGCGTACGGGTCTCCCTGGAGGTCCCGGCGTCCCGGTTGCCGCGCGCGCTGGGCCTGCTCGCCGACGCGCTGCGTGCCCCCGCCTTCCCGGACGGGGAGGTCGAGCGGCTGGTCGGCAACCGCCTCGACGAGATCCCGCACGAGCTCGCCAACCCCGCCCGGCGGGCCGCGATGGCGCTGTCCAAGGAGCTCTTCCCGGCCACCTCCCGGATGTCCCGGCCCCGTCAGGGCACCGAGGAGACCGTCGCCCGGATCGACGCGGCCGCCGTCCGCGCCTTCTACGACGCGCACATCCGCCCCGCCACCGGCACCGCCGTCATCGTCGGTGACTTCACCGGCGTCGACCTGGACGCCGCGCTGGCCGACACCCTGGGCGCTTGGACGGGTTCCACCGCCGAGCCGCAGAAGCCGTCCCCGGTCGTCGCGGACGACACCGGCCGCGTCGTGATCGTCGACCGCCCCGGTGCCGTCCAGACCCAACTGCTCATCGGCCGGATCGGCGCGGACCGGCACGACCGGGTGTGGCCCGCCCAGGTGCTCGGCACGTACTGCCTCGGCGGCACCCTCACCTCCCGTCTGGACCGGGTGCTGCGCGAGGAGAAGGGCTACACCTACGGCGTGCGCGCCTTCGGGCAGGTCCTGCGCTCCTCGGCGCCGTCCTCCCCGGAGGGCGCGTCCGGCGCCGCCATGCTCGCCATTAGCGGGTCGGTGGACACCGCCTCCACCGGGCCGGCGCTCCAGGATCTGTGGACGGTGCTGCGCACTCTCGCCGCCGAGGGGTTGACGGACGCCGAGCGCGACGTCGCCGTGCAGAACCTCGTCGGCGTCGCGCCGCTGAAGTACGAGACCTCTGCCGCCGTCGCCGGCACGCTGGCCGACCAGGTGGAGCAGCAGCTCCCCGACGACTACCAGGCGCAGCTGTACGTCCGGCTCGCGGAGACCGGCACGGTCGAGGCGACCGCCGCGGTCGTCAACGCCTTCCCGGTGGACCGGTTGGTGACGGTCCTGGTCGGTGACGCAGCGCAGATCGTCGAGCCGGTCAAGGCGCTGGGCATCGGAGAGGTGACGGTCGTCAGCGGCTGACCCCTCCTGTGACGGGGCGTCATCCAACGCCTCGTCAGTCCTCGACAAAGCGGCTCCCGTGGCGGTCACTTGCCACGGGGGCCGCTTCGTTCGTGCGCCCGTGGGACCACCGGTCCGGAACCTGCGGCTCCGGTCAGCCGCCGACGTGATGGGGCGATGGCGGCCGGTCGGTTGCGTCGGTTGCCCGATTCGCGTGTGGCGTGGCGCACAAAAATCCGGTTCTGTTTGCCGATTGAAAGTTGTCCCGATTAGCGTCGGTCCGGCTGTTCGTCACAAGTCCGCCACGACAGTGGCACCGGACAGCCATCGCCGAGTCCCCGTACGGCGCGAGCCAGGGGAGCCGGGGACCCAACCGTCCCTTGGGGTGAATCGGACCCCTCTCCGGAGGAGCCCGTAGGAGACCTTCCTGCTCCGAACCCGTCAGCTAACCCGGTAGGCGAGAGGGAAGGAAAGGACCAGCCAGTACATGGCGTTCACCCGTGCCACCGGGAAGCACCGCCGTGCGAGCCGCACCGCTCGCACCACCCGCAACCTCGCCGGCATAGCCACCCTCGCGGCCTCCGGTGTCGTCGCCTCCGTCGCGTCGCCCGCCCTGGCCGCGACGGACGAGTCGGCCCCGCATGACACCGGCCTCCAGCAGGCGGTCGTGATGGGCGATGAACTCGCCGGCCGGATCGAGGCGCAGGCCGACGCGCAGCAGGCGGCCGCCGAAGCCTCCGCGGCCCGCGCGAAGGCCGAGGCCGAGGCCGTCCGGCTGGCCGACGCGGCGAAGAAGAAGGCCGACGAGGCGAAGAAGAAGGCGGACGAGGAGCGCGCGGCCAAGGTGCGCGCCGCTCGCGAGGCCGAGCGCAAGCTCCTCAACACCTTCGTCGCCCCCGTCACCGGCTCCTACGTCTCCACCGGGTACAAGGCGTCCAGCGGACTGTGGTCCTCCGGTAGCCACACCGGCATCGACTTCCACGCCGCCTCTGGCACGTCGGTCCACGCCGTGGGCGCCGGCACCGTCGTCGAAGCCGGCTGGGGCGGCGCGTACGGCAACAACATCGTGATCCGGATGAACGACGGCACGTACACCCAATACGGTCACCTTTCGTCGATCGGGGTGACGGTCGGCCAGTCCGTCACCCGGGGCGAGCAGATCGCCCTCTCCGGCAACACCGGCAACACCACCGGCCCGCACCTCCACTTCGAGGCCCGGACCGGCCCCGACTACGGCTCGGACATCGACCCGATCGCCTACCTCCGCGCGCACGGCGTCAGCGTCTGATCCGACCGCGAACCTCTCCGCCGCAGTACCGTCCCCCGGAGCCCCGGCCCACCACCTGGTGAGCCGGGGCTCTGCTGTTGCCCCAGGGCGGGTGGCCCTCCCCCTGGCCGCGCGGGCGCTTCCACATAGCCATCGACCCGCCGCCCGAATGGCGTCCCGTCCGCCGTCCGAAAAGCGCCCATGAATTCTCGACCTCGCGAGAGGAAAAGCGCGCCGGTCGAATACAGTCGGGGAAAGCCGTCGAACGGCGGCGGTTTCCGGCGATTACGGTGGAGGCGCAGACGATGCGAGGTCACATTTCCGCGCATGCGGTGTGCACGGCAATCCGCGACGACATCGTCTCGGGAGCGCTCGTGCCGGGAAGCCGGCTGATCGAGGACGTTCTCGCCACGCGGTACGGCGTTTCCCGGGTCCCGGTGCGGGAAGCGCTGCGCACCCTCCAGTCCGAAGGATTCGTCACCACGCGCCTGCACGCGGGTGCCTGCGTCGCCGAACTCACCGAACGGGAGGCCGTCGACCTCCTCGACATCCGGGCCGCCCTGGAGCCGCTGGGCGCCGCCCGCGCGGCCGCCCGCCGCAGCGCCGCCCACCTCAAGGTGTTGCGCGGCCTGGTGCGACTCGGTCGTGAGCGGGTCCGGTACGGCCACCCCGCGGACCTGCACCAACTGGACGCCTGGTTCCACGAAACGCTCGCCCAGGCCGCCGGCAGCCCCAGCCTCGGCGCCCTGCTCATGCAGCTGCGGCGCAAGATCGACTGGATGTACGTCGTGGAGCCGCCCGCCCGCCCCTCCGCCTCCTGGGACGAGCACGGCGCCGTGCTGGACGCCGTGGTCCGTGGTGACGCGGAGCGGGCGCGCGCCCTTATGGCGGCGCACATCGAGCGGTCCCGGCCCGTGTACCGGCTGCGGCGCGCCGCTCCCGCTGTGAGCGAGGCGAAACGGCCCGTCAACACGGCACGCGCCCGCGCTTAACAATCACCCCGTATATAAAAGGGGAGTGGCAGGAATGTGCCGATGTCCTCGGGAATGGCCGGTGCGCGAGAGCGGGAAGTTCGGGAATGGAGAGGCGGCGCGAAAGGGGACGGACAAGTTCGAGCGCGGCCGCGCTGATTTCCGAATCTCGGTATCGGGAACGTGCCGGGCACTGTTCGCGGGCCGGTGAGTCATTTCCGTGCGCGAGGAGATGGCTCGCCCGGCCGGTTGATTCTTTACGCGGGGAATCGAACGAGGGTCGGGCCTCCGCCGCCGTGCAACAGAAAACGACCCCGCCGCAGCAGCCGGACGTCCCGGTTGCCGCGGTGGGGCCGCATCAGGAGAAGGGAAGGAGGGGCGGGTGGCCCCGGTGCTCCTCAGACGGTCTCGGGGAGCTCCTCGAGACCCTCCGCGACCAGCTTCGCCAGGCGGTCGAGCGCGGCCTCGGCGCCGTCCGCGTCGGAAGCCAGCACGATCTCCTCGCCGCCCTGGGCGCCCAGGCCCAGGACCGCGAGCATGGAGGCGGCGTTGACGGGGTTGCCGCCGGCCTTGGAGATCGTCATCGGGACGCCGGAGGCGGTGGCCGCTCGGACGAAGATCGACGCGGGGCGGGCGTGCAGGCCCTCGGCCCAACCGACATTGACGCGGCGCTCAGCCATGGTGTTGCCCTTCAAAGTCGTGACTGTTGTCTAGACCATTCTCGCACGCTGCCAGGAGTGGTCCCGCAGCCCTTCGTCCCGGTTCCCGACCGCCTTGCGGCCCTCTTTCCAGGCCCTCGGACCCGCTGCGGTGGGCCCGGGAAATCGAGCGTACGCACGTCGAGCCGGTTGTCGGTGCCCCGCCGTACGCTGTCCGCATGCAGACGCCGCCGGATCACGCGTACCCGTCCCACTGGGAAGCCGACGTGGTGCTGCGCGACGGCGGGACGGCGCGCATCCGGCCCATCACGCCGGCCGACGCCGAGCGGTTGGTCTCCTTCTACGAGCAGGTCTCGGACGAATCGAAGTACTACCGCTTCTTCGCGCCGTATCCGCGGCTGTCGGACCGGGACGTCCACCGGTTCACCCACCACGACTACGTCGACCGGGTCGGCCTGGCCGCCACCGTGGGCGGCGAGTTCATCGCCACCGTCCGCTACGACCGGATCGACGCCCGCGGGCTGCCCGCCAAGAGCCCGGAGGACGACCAGGCCGAGGTCGCCTTCCTGGTCCAGGACGCCCACCAGGGCCGCGGCGTCGCCTCCGCCCTCCTGGAACACATCGCCGCCGTCGCCCGGGAACGCGGCATCCGTAGGTTCGCCGCCGAGGTGCTGCCCGCCAACACCAAAATGATCAAGGTGTTCACGGACGCGGGCTACACCCAGAAGCGCACCTTCGAGGACGGCGTCGTCCGCCTCGAATTCGACCTCGAACCGACCGAGCAGTCCTTGGCCGTGATGCGCGGCCGCGAGCAGCGCGCCGAGGCACGCTCCGTCCAGCGGCTGCTCGCACCCGGCTCGATCGCCGTCGTCGGCACCGGACGCGCCCCCGGCGGCGTCGGCCGCACCGCCCTGCGCAACATCCTCGACGCCGGTTTCACCGGCCGGGTGCACGCCGTCAACCACGCCTTCCCCGAGGACCTGCGCCGTCTGGAGCCCGAGGGCGTCCCCGCCGCCCGCACGCTGCGCGACATCCGCGAGCCGGTCGACCTGGCGGTGATCGCCGTCCCCGCGGACGCCGTCCCCGACGTCGTCCGCGACTGCGGCGAACACGGCGTCCAAGGAGTACTGGTCCTCTCCTCCGGCTACGCCGAGGCCGGTACCGACGGCCGCGAGCGGCAGCGCGCGCTGCTCCAGCAGGCCCGCTCCTACGGCATGCGCCTCATCGGCCCCAACGCCTTCGGTCTGATCAACACCGCCCCCGACGTCCGGCTGAACGCCTCGTTCGCCCCCCAGATGCCCGGCTCCGGCCGGATCGGCCTGTTCACCCAGTCCGGCGCGATCGGCATCGCGCTGCTCAGCGGTCTCCACGAGCGCGGCCCCGGCGACGGCGGCATCGCCGGCATCTCCACCTTCGTCTCGACCGGCAACCGCGCCGACGTCTCCGGCAACGACCTCCTCCAGTTCTGGTACGACGACCCGCACACCGACGTCGCGATCCTCTACCTGGAGTCCATCGGCAACCCCCGGAAGTTCGCCCGGCTGGCCCGCCGCACCGCCGCCGTGAAACCCGTGGTGGTCGCCAAGGGGGCCCGACACCACGGCACCGCCCCCCTGGGCCACGCCGTCCCCACCGTCCGCGTCCCGGACAGCACCGTCGCCGCCCTGATGCGCCAGGCCGGCGTGATCCGCGTCGACACCGTCACCGAACTCATCGACGCCGGCCTGGTGCTGGCCGCCCAGCCACTGCCGGCCGGCCCGCGCATCGCCATCCTGGGCAACTCCGAATCGCTGGCCCTCCTGGCCTACGACGCCTGCCTCACCGAAGGACTGCGCCCCCAACGCCCCCGGGTGCTGCCGTCCGCCGCGACCCCCGAGGACTTCCGCGCCGCCCTGGCCGAAACGCTCGCCGGGGACACCTGCGACGCCGTCGTCGTCACCGCCATCCCCTGGATGGGGGAGGAGGGCACCACCGCCCACGGGGAGAGCGAGGGCACCGCACTCGCCGCCGCCCTGCGCGCCGCGGCCGCCACCAACGCGGGCAAGCCGGTCACCGTCGTCCACCTCGCGATGGACGACCTGGCCGCGACACTCGCCGCCCCACCCGCCCCACCCGCCCCCCACGACCCGCACGCGCCGGAGCCGACCGCCCTACCCCGGAGCGTCACCCCGGGGACCCCGGACCGGGCGCCGGCCCCCGAGGTCCCGGCCGACCCCCGCCCCGTCCGGATCCCCGCCTATCCCGCCGCCGAGCGCGCCGTCCGCGCCCTCGCCGAGGCCGTCCGGTACGCCGCGTGGCGCCGCGCCGCCGCCGAACCAGGCCGGGTGCCCGAGTACGACGACATCCAGGAGGCGGCGGCCGGCGCCGACATCGAGCGGCTGCTCGACCGCCTCACCACCGACATCGCCCCCGGCCGCTCCGTCGCCCTGCCGCCCGCCGACGCCGACGCCCTGCTGGCCCGCTACGGCATCCACCCCCGCCCCACCCTCCCCGCCCCCGACCCGGACGCCGCCGTCCAGGCCGCAGCCCGCCTGGGCTACCCCGTCGCCCTCAAGACCACCGCCCCCCACCTGCGGCACCGTGCCGACCTCGGCGGCGTCCGCCTCGACATCGCCGGCGAGGCGGAACTCCGCCGCACCTACGCCGAATTGACCGACTTCCTGGGTTCCCCCGAAGAGCTGCGACCGGTCGTCCAGGCGATGGTGCCGCGCGGGGTCGACACCGTCGTCCGCGCCGCCATCGACCCCGCTGCCGGCGCGGTCCTCTCCTTCGGACTGGCCGGCGCGCCCTCGCAGCTTCTCGGCGACATAGCTCACCGGCTCATTCCGGCCACCGACCGCGAGGTCAACGAGCAGATCAGGTCGATCCGCAGCGCCCCGCTGCTGTTCGGCTGGCGCGGCTCCCAGCCGGTGGACACCGCCGCCCTGGAGGACCTGCTGCTGCGGGTCTCCCGGCTCGTCGACGACCATCCGGAGGTGGTCGCCGTCGACCTCGAACCGGTCGTCGTCGCCCCGCACGGCCTGGCCGTCCTGGGCGCCTCGGTCCGGCTCGCCCGACCGCCCGCCACCACTGACCTCGGGCCCCGTCGGCTGCCCGTCTACTGAGGGTCTCGCGACCCGTTGGGCCCCGTAAGATGGACCCCATGGCTAAGACCGGTACGACGACCCAGGGGCTGCGCGCGGCGATCGAGCGCAGTGGCTATTACCCGACGCTCGTGGCCGAGGCGGTGCAGGCCGCGGTCGGCGGCGAGCCGGTGGTGTCGTACCTCGTCCACCAGGAGACGACCTTCGACGCCAACGAGGTCCGCCGGCACGTCACGGTCCTGGTCCTGACCGGCACCCGCTTCATCGTCAGCCACACCGACGAGCAGGCCGCCGACGCCACCTCGCCGTCCCCTTACGCCACCACCTCCACGGAGTCCGTCAAGCTCGGCCGGATCTCGTCCGTGGTGCTCAGCCGCGTCGTCGCCAACCCCGAGTCCTACACCCCCGGCCAGCTGCCCCGTGAGGTCGTGCTGACCATCGGCTGGGGCGCCGTCGCCCGCCTCGACCTGGAGCCGGCCAGCTGCGGCGACCCCAACTGCGACGCGGACCACGGCTATACCGGTTCGTCCACCGCCGACGACCTCTCCCTCCGGGTCAGCGAGGCCGGCGACGGCCCGGACTCGGTGCGCGAGACGCTCGCGTTCGCCCAGGCGCTCTCCGAGGCCACCGCGGCCACCACCAGCACCCGCTGATGGTCCACGCCGCCCCCATCTGGCCGGAACCGGAACCGCTCGACCCGCTGACCGCCCCGGTGCCCCGCTACGGCACCGGCTCGCTCGCCGACCTCCTGCCCGCCATCACCGCGGGCCAGGGCCTGCCCGGCGTCGCCACCGACATGGCGCTGGCCCCCGCCGACCGCGCCTGCGTCTTCCTGATCGACGGCCTCGGCTGGGAACTGCTGCGCGCCCACCCGGAGGAGGCGCTGTTCCTCACCTCCCTCCTGGACACGTCGTCCAACGGCACCGGTCAGCCGCTCACCGCCGGCTTCCCGGCCACCACCGCCACCTCCCTCGCCTCGGTCGGCACCGGCCTGCCACCGGGCGCCCACGGCCTGCCCGGCTACACCTGCGAGGACCCGGCGACCGGTGCGCTGATGAACCAGCTGCGCTGGCGCCCGTGGACCGACCCGCACGCCTGGCAGCCGTACCCCACCGTCTTCCAGCTCGCCGACGCCGCCGGCATCCACACCTGCCAGGTCTCCGCACCGGACTTCGCGCAGACCCCGCTCACCCGGATCGCGCTCAGCGGCGGCACCTTCCACGGCCGTCTCTCCGGCGAGGAACGCATGGACCTCGCCGCCGAGCAACTCGCCGCCGCTGACCGCTCGCTGGTCTACACGTACTACTCCGAGGTCGACGGCAAGGGCCACCGCTACGGCGTCGACTCCGACGCCTGGCGCGGCCAACTCCTCTACGTGGACCGGCTGGCGCAGCGCCTGGCCGAACAACTCCCGCCGCGCAGCGCCCTGTACGTCACCGCCGACCACGGCATGATCGACATCCCCTTCGACCCGGAGTCCCGGATCGACTTCGACGAGGACTGGGAACTCCGCGCCGGCGTCCGCCTGTTGGGCGGCGAGGGGCGGGCCCGCCACGTGTACGCCCACCCGGGCGCGGCGGCCGACGTGCTTGCCGTCTGGCGGGAGGTGGTCGGTGACCAGATGTGGGTCGCCAGCCGCGAGGAGGCGATCGCCGCGGGCTGGTTCGGACCGCACGTCGACGACCGGGTCCGCGCCCGGATCGGCGACGTGGTCGCCGCCGCCCACGCCGACATGGCGATCATCGCCAGCGAACGGGAACCGGGGGAGTCGCAGATGGTCGGCCTGCACGGCTCGATGACTCCGGTGGAGCAGTTGGTTCCGCTCCTCGAGGTCCGTACCTGACCCGCGGCCGCACCCGACTGCGCGCCTCCGCATCGTCCGCCCCGCACCGTCCCTTCCGTACGAGCCCGAAAGGCCCGCAAACCCCCATGCCCGAGCTGGTGTTCTTCTCCGGAACGATGGACTGCGGAAAGTCGACACTGGCGCTGCAGATCGAGCACAACCGCTCGACCCGCGGCCTGCAGGGCATGATCTTCAGTCGCGACGACCGGGCCGGCCACGGCAAGCTCTCCTCCCGTCTGGGCCTGGTCACGGAGGCCGTCGAGGTGGTGGACGACCTGGACCTCTACGTCCACGTCGTCGATTCCCTCAGCTCCGGCGGCCGGGTCGACTACGTCATCATCGACGAGGCACAGTTCCTCGCCCCCGGCCAGGTCGACCAACTCGCCCGGGTCGTCGACGACCTCGAACTCGACGTCTTCGCCTTCGGCATCACCACCGACTTCCGCAGCAAGCTCTTCCCCGGCTCCCAGCGGCTGGTCGAACTCGCCGACCGGATAGAGGTGCTGAAGGTGGAGGCCCTGTGCTGGTGCGGCGCCCGGGCCACGCACAACGCCCGCACGGTCGACGGGCGGATGGTCGTCGAGGGCGCGCAGGTCGTCGTCGGTGACGTGCGCAGCGACGGTGCCAGTGTGGAGCGGCCGGCCGAGGTCGGCTACGAGGTCCTGTGTCGGCGCCACCACCGCCGCCGACAGACCGCGGCGACCGCCCGCGCGGCCGCCCTGTCGCCCGACGTCCTGCCGGTCGACGCCCAGCGCTAGCCGCCGGCCCCGAGCCCGGTCCGCCGGACGCTCCTTGGGGCCCGGGCTGCCGCAAGGCCGCTCAGCGCCGTTGGATGATGGCGAAGACCGCGCCCTCGGTGTCGGCGACGGTCGCCACCCGGCCGTGCGCCGAGTCCCGTGCCGACCGCAGCACGTGCCCGCCCAGCTCGACGACCCGGCGCGCGGCGGCGTCGGTGTCCGGCACGGCGAAGTACGTCATCCAGTGCGGACCCCGGTCGCGCGGCAGTGCGTTGCCGACGCCGTGGATGCCGGCGACCGGCTTTCCCTTGATGTGCAGCGTCAGGTAGTCGAAGTCGGCCGACACCACGGCCTCCGACTCGAAGCCGAAGACGTGCTCGTAGAACGGTGCGACGGAGTTCGTCTCCTGGGTGACGAGTTCGTTCCAGACCGGGGTGCCCGGCTCGCCGCTGACCGCGGTGCCCAGCATCGTCCGCCCCTGCCAGACGCCGAAGATCGCGCCCTGGGGGTCGGAGGCGATCGCCATCCGGCCGGCGTCGTCGGCGTCGAGCGGGCCGACGCCCACCGTGCCGCCGCAGGAGCGGATCTGCTCGGCGGTCACGTCCGCGTCGTCGCTGGCCAGGTAGGTGGTCCAGGCGACCGGCAGATGCCGGTCGGCCGCTAGCTCACCGACCCCGGCCACTTCTAGGCCGTCGAGGAAGGCGCGCGCGTACGGGCCGAAGTGTTGCGGTCCCGGACGGAACTCCCAGCCGAAGAGCGCGCCGTAGAACTCCTGCGTCGCGGGCAGGCTGTGCGCCAGGAGGCTCACCCAGCAGGGCGCACCGGGCATCCGCCGGGCTGCTGCCTCGGTCGTCATCGTCACTCTCTCCTCGGAGCATCGGGGTGCTGGCCATGTGCGGTACGGGCGCGGGTCCCGAGCAGATGCTCGCACCCTGTCACTGGGTGTGCGCCCCGGCCGCGCCGTTCACGACGCGTCCACGAGGGAGAATGCCCGTTTTAACGTTGATCTTCCGTTCCGGCGGCATGGCGACGCCCCGTAACTCCGTCATACGGAGGGTGGGCACCCGCCTTCTGTACGTAGTCACCGCTACGCAAGGATGTGTCCCATGAATGCCATCATCACCGCTACCGAACTCGCGAGCGAGTTGGCCGGCCCCGACGCTCCGCTCCTCCTGGACGTGCGTTACCAGTTGGGCGGCCCGCCCGGTCGCCCCGAGTACGAGGCCGGTCATCTGCCCGGCGCGGTCTACGTGGACCTCGACGGCGAACTCGCCGGGACGCCCGGCGCGACGGGCCGGCACCCGCTCCCCGACCTCGCCGCCTTCACCGCCGCGATGCGGGCCGCCGGTGTCGACGCCGACCGTCCGGTGGTCACCTATGACGGCGGTCAGGGCTGGGCCGCCGCCCGCGCGTGGTGGCTGCTGCGCTGGACGGGTCACCCGGACGTGCGGGTCCTCGATGGCGGCCTCGCCGCCTGGCAGGCATCCGGTGGCACCATGAGTGTCGACAAAGTGACTCCGGAGGCGGGTGACTTCACCCCGGCTCCCGGAGCGGTACCGCTGCTCACCGCCGACGACGCGGCCGCACTCGCCCGCCGCGGCGTCCTCCTGGACGCGCGGGCGGGGGAGCGCTACCGGGGCGAGACCGAACCCATCGACCCGGTGGCCGGCCACATCCCCGGCGCGGTGTCCGCCCCCACGACCGAGAACGTCGCCGACGGCACGACGGCCTTCCGGCCCGCCGCCGAGCTCGCCGAGCGGTTCGCGGCGCTGGGTGCCACGCCCGACGCCGAGGTCGGCGTCTACTGCGGCTCCGGCGTCTCCGCCGCCCACCAGGTCCTCGCCCTCGCCGTCGCCGGCATCCCCGCGGCCCTGTACGTCGGCTCCTGGAGCGAATGGTGCGCCGACCCCTCCCGTCCCATCGCCACCGGCCCGCAGCCCGGCTGAGCGGCCGCTGGGGCCCGCCACGGCCCCGCGCAACGACGTCCGCCCGCCCCCGACGTACGGGAGCGGGCGGAACGCCCTGCATGAACAGGGCCGGACGGTGTCGTTCCGGGTTACTCCGGCTTCTTCCTCCGGGTGCCGAAGACGATCTCGTCCCAGCTGGGCACGGCGGCCCGGCGCCCGGGACGCACGCCGTCCGCTTCGGCCTGCCGGTCCGTCGTCCCGGTGAGTCGATCGCGGTGGCCGGCGACGGCCCGCGGCATGAGCACGTCGGCGTACGCGGAACCCGCACCCGCCCCCGCGCTCGCTGCCGGAGCCGGCGGCTCCTCGACCGCGGCCTCCTCGGCCTCGTCCGGCTGTGCCGTCTTGGCGCTCTCCGGGACGACCATGTCACCCCGGAAGCTCGGTACCGCCTCCAGCAGGCTGGTCAGCGAATCCCGCTCCCGCTCGCCGGTGGCCTCCTCGGTCCGGACCTCGCGCTCGCGGTCCTCGCCGGACCGCTCGGGCATCTGCCGGTCCAGTGCACGGTCCAACGGCCGGTCGCGCGGCAACCGGGCGATGCGGGGCACGAACGGGAAGCTCGGCTCGGGGGTGTCGTCGCTCTCGCCGATCAGCGCGCGCGCCTCGTCGTCCACGGCCTGCACCAGGCGGCGCGGCGGGTCGTACGTCCAGGTCGCCGACCGCGGTTCCCCTGCGACCCGGTAGACGAGCAGCACCTCCCAGGTGCCGTCGTCCCGGCGCCAGGAGTCCCACTGCGCGCTGTCCTTGTCGGCGCCGCGCAGCAGCAGTCGCTCCGCGACGGCCTCGCCCAACTGCGGGCCGGTGTTCTCGCCGGGGCGACGGACGGGGGTCTTGCGGGCCCGCTCGGCCATGAATGCCCGCTCGGCCAGTACCGGCCCCTCGAAGCGGCGCACCCGGTCGACGGGGATGCCGGCGAGCTGTGCGACCTCCTCAGCGGAGGCACCGGCTCGTATCCGCGCCTGGATGTCCCGGGGGCGCAGGTGGCTCTCGACCTCGATCTCGATCTGGCCGAGCCGCGCTCTGTCGTTGCGGACGGCGGCGCGCAGCCGCTCGTCGATCGGAAGCGTGTACTCGGTGCTGTCCGCAGCCTTGAGCACCAGCCGTGTGCCGTCGTTGGAGACGGCCACGACACGCAGTTCGGGCATGGGGACCTCCCGGGTGGTGCCTGCCGACGTCACGTGCGTCGCTGCTTCCGCTAGTCGAGTGTGGCCTGCCCGGGTGCAGCCTGCCACAACATTGCCGAGTTGCCCGGCGTGTCGGGGCTTGGCCCAGAAACGCCGTTATGACACGGTTACCAGTTTGCAACGCTCGGTGACCATGCCGCTTCCCCTGTCACCGACGACCCGTGCCGAGCGACGGTAGCCCAGGGAGGGTGTCGCCTTCGGTGCCCCTCCCGCGGGTCCGGGCAGCCGGACGGGAACCGGGGCCAGGGCTCGCCACAGTACTCCATTCGGGCCACCGAAGTGGACCGCCGCGCCGCGGAAGTTCTGGGCGTCCCATGGGGGCAAGTCGCCTTGTCGACCTCTCTACCTGCGGCGAAGGTGGCGTGCTTCACAGATTCCACAGATTCGGAACTAATAGCTCCGCCATTTGGTCACTTCTCCATGCAAGATGGATCGAAGGGGCGATCAAAGGTAGGAGATGGACGAAAAAACCCAAGCCGACACGAAGCAGAAGGAGAAGCGGATCGACCTGAGCCTCGCCCAGGTCTCCGGCAGCGCGCTCGCCGCGGCCGCCGCCGCGTTCCTCGCGGGTCAGCTCGGTGTGTACGGAACCATCATCGGCGCAGGCGTCGTCAGCATCGTCGCCACGACCGGCGGCACGATATTCCAGCACCTGTTCCGGCGCACCGGTGAGCAGATCAAGGAAGCGGCGGTCACCACCAGGCCCAAGCCGCGCCGCGACTCCACCACCCGATCCCAGCCGACCACCAACCCCACGGGGCCCGCCGGTCCCACGATGGTGTTGCCCACCTTCGACAAACACGGCACGGAGGACCCGGTCACCTCCGTCCGGGCCCGAGATCCTGGGCCCGTCACCGCCCGCACCCAGCTGATCCCGCGGGCCCAGCAGCCACCCGGCCCGGATGCGGAAGCGACCCGGCTGATGGCGCGGCCGGCCGAGCAGACCATGGCGCTGGGCCGGGCGGCCCAGCGGGACACGGCGCCGGACGCGACCGCCGTACTGCCCGAGGTCGGTGTGCCCGGCGCCCCGGTGCCCGGCGGCATGCCGCCCGGTACCGAGGAGGCCACTGCCACCTACGGCACCCGGCTGCGCGGCTGGAAGCGGCCGGCACTGGGGGCGCTCGCCGTCTTCGTGCTCGCCATGGGGGCGGTCACCGCCACCGAGTTGCTCGTCGGCGAGTCGGCCAGCGGCAACGGCGGTACCACCATCAGCAATCTCACCACCGGCAACGTCGCCCCGCACCGGCCCAGTACGCCGCAGACCCCGGACCCGGGCCGCTCGACCGGCAACGGCACCGGCCACGACGGCGGCACTCCGTCGCCCGACCCCAGCCGTTCCAGTGGCACCGGCGGCACCGACAGCGGCACCGGCCACCAGGGCGAGAACCCGACGCCGACCCCGAGCGACGGTGCCACCGGCTCCCCCAGCCCCGGCACCTCCTCGTCCCCCGACGCGTCGCCGAGCCCGTCCACCGGGACCGACGGCGGCAAGGGCGACGGCTCCGGTTCGACCGGTGGCGGGGCCACTCCCGGGCACCAGCAGAGCGAGCAGAACCCCGGCGGCCGGCAGTCGCCCGATCCCAACGCACCCTGAACCCCCTGACGAAGGATCGCCCCCGGGCGGCCCGCCCGTCCGGCGGACCACCCACGACCGCGGCCCGGTGCCCCCTCGGGGACACCGGGCCGCGGCGCGTCAGTGACCGGCCGGTCGTCGCTCAGTCCCCCAGTACCTGTCGCAGGTAGCCGTTGGCGAACCGGCGCTCCGGGTCCAGCCGGTCGCGCAGCGCCGTGAACTCGCCGAACCGCGGATAGACCCCGGCGAGGTACGCCGCGTCGCGGGTGTGCAGCTTCCCCCAGTGCGGCCGGCCCCCGTGGGCCGTCATGATCCGCTCGGCGGCCCCGAAGTACGCCTGGTGGGGCGTCCCGCGGTACATGTGCACCGCGACGTACACGGTGTCCCGGCCGGAGGCCGTGGACAGTGCGATGTCGTCGGCGGGTGCCGTCCGCACCTCCACCGGGAAACTGATCTTGAAGTCCGAGCGCTCGACCGTCGCCTTCAGCTCGGTCAGTGCCTCGATCGCCGCCGCCCGGGGGAGTGCGTACTCCATCTCCACGAACCGCACCCGGCGCGGCGAGGTGAACACCTTGTAAGGGATGTCGGTGTACGTACGGGCCGACAGCGCGCGGCTGGAGACCTTCGCGATGCCCGGTATCGCGGCCGGCGCCGCTCGTCCGACCGTGCACGCCACCTGGAAGACGCCGTTGGACAGCAGCTCGTCCTCGATCCAGCCGCTCAGCCGGCCGGGAGGCGCGGCCGGCCCCTGGCTGCGGTTGTTGCGTTTGGTGTTGCAGTTGCCCGTGTGCGGGAACCAGTAGAACTCGAAGTGCTCGTTCTCGGCGACCAGTTCGTCGAAGCGTCCGCTCACCTCGTCGAACGCCATCGGCTCCTCGCGCGCGGTCAGCAGGAACTCCGGCTCCACCGCGAACGTCAACTCGCTGACCACGCCCAGTGCGCCCAGACCCAGCCGCGCCCCGGCGAACACGTCGGGGTTCTCCTCGGCGGAGCAGCGCAGCACCGAGCCGTCGGCGGTGACCAGTTCCAGGGCGGTGATCTGCGCGGCGAGCGATGCGGAGTCCCGGCCGGTGCCGTGGGTGCCGGTGCTGGTGGCGCCCGACACGGTCTGCTCCATGATGTCGCCCATGTTCGTCAGCGACAGGCCGTGCGCGGACAGCGTCTGGTTGAGGTGCTTGAGGGGGGTGCCGGCGGCCACGGTGACGGTGCCTGCCGCACGGTCGATCCGGCGGATCCCGGTCAGCCGCTCGGGACGGATCAGCAGCCCGTCGGTGGCCGCGGCCGCGGTGAACGAGTGCCCGGTGCCGGCTGCTTTGACGGTCAGGCCGTCCGTCGCGGCGGACCGGACGGCGGCCGCCAGTTCCTCGGTGCTCGACGGTGCCACGCTCCGGGCGGGGCGGGCGGTCACGTTGCCCGCCCAGTTGCGCCAGGGCCCTCCCGAACCGCGCCCTCCCGAGCCGCCGATGACGTCGGTGACTGCCATGGTGACGATGCCTCCCCTCCGCGCGGGCCGGCCGTGTTCGGCCGCCGTTGGTCAGCGCATGATGCCAGCCGCCGACGGCGCTTCCAGGAGGGGTGAGCGGAATCACACCACCGGGAAAACGGGCGTAATCGCAAGGCTCCCGGACATCTCGTACCGGCGGTAACAGGGAATTTCCGCGGAGCCGTCGCGAGGGGGCGTCCGCCGGGCGCGAGCGCGGGGAGGCCGGCCGTGCGCGACCGCGCACGAAGTCAACGGCACGCCTGTGAAGTCACCCGCGGTGGTGGGGTGGTGGGGCGCCACGCGTGGTGGCGCGGAAAAGGAGCGACGACGGTCGTGCCGGCGCGGTGGACGGGAAGGCGGCCAGGGCGCGGGGACGGAACGGAGGGAAGAAAGGCGCGCTCCCGTAGGACGAGGAGCGTCAGTACGGCAACGGCGCGGACCACGTGCCCGCGGGACACCGGTACGCGCCGTTGCCCCAGGAGGCGGGGTTCAGCCCGCCCGTGTCTCGTCGTGGTGATCAGCGGCGGACTGCGTCGGGGCCGGAACGCTGCCGGCCGCGGGGGAGGCGGGGGCCAGCACGCCCCGGGGACGGAGCCAGCGGTAGCCGGCCAGCGCCACCAGCGCGGCCAGGACGCCCGCGGTGAGCGGCACCAGGTAGCCGCGCGCGGCACCGGCCGCGTCCACCACCCAGCCGGCCGCCGACGAGCCGAGCGCCACCCCCACCGCGAGTCCGGTGCTCGTCCACGTCATGCCCTCGGTCAACTTCGTCCGCGGCACGTGCTCCTCGACCAACGCCATGGTCGTCACCATCGTCGGCGCGATCGACAACCCGGCGAGGAACAGCGTGGCGGCCAGCAGCACCAGCGAAGCGCTCAGCGACGCCGCCAACTGGAGCGGCACCATGCTCACCGCCATCGCGACCATCCCCACCAGCCACCGCCGCGACGGCGGCCCCGCCAGGTGCAGCAGCCCGAACACCGCGCCGGCCACGCACGACCCCAACGCGTACACCGCCAGCACCAGGCTCGCCGCCGCCTTGTGCCCGGTCTCCTGCGCGAACGCCACGGTCACCACGTCGATCGCCCCGAAGATCGCGCCGGTCGCCACGAACGTCGCCACCAACACCCGCAGTCCCGGCGACCGCAGCGCGGATCCTCCGGTGTGCTGCTCGCGCGGATGCGGCACCGGCTCCGTCGCGCGCTGCGCGGTCAGCCAGACCACCCCGACCGTCAGGAACACCCCGGCCAACAGCGGCCCGGCCTCCGGGAACCACGCCGTCGACAGCCCGATCGACAGGATCGGGCCGACGATGAAGCACATCTCGTCGACGATCGACTCCCACGAGTACGCGGTGTGCAGCTCCCGCGGCGAGCCCCGGTACAGCTCCGCCCAGCGCGCCCGCACCATGGAGCCCACGCTCGGCACGCAGCCCGCACAGGCCGCGAAGGCGAACAGCGTCCAGTCCGCCCACCGCTGCTGGGCGCTCAGCAGCAGCCCGGCGACCGCCGCCAGCGACACCAGCGTCGCCGGACGCAGCACGCGGCGCTGCCCGTGCCGGTCCACGAGGCGGGAGATCTGCGGCCCCAGGACCGCCGCCGAGAGCGCGAGCGTCGCGGACAGCGCCCCCGCCAGCCCGTACCGGCCGGTCAGCTGGGACACCATCGTGACGATGCCGATGCCCATCATCGACAGCGGCATCCGCCCCAGCAGTCCTGCGGCGGAGAACGACTTGGTGCCGGGGCGCCCGAAGATGGCGCGGTAGGGACTGGGCAACGGGGTGCTCCGCCGGGTGAGGAAGTCGGTAAGGAATGTCTGTGGCCGATACAGCTTACGGGTGGCGGGGCGTCCGGCGCCTCCCGGTTTCCGCCCCGGTTCCGGCCCGCCCAACCGGGGCCTGACCCCTCGCGACCGCCCGGGGGGTGGGAGGATCGGAGGCATGCCAGAACAGTGCGACCCCCGCCCCTATGACGCCCTGCTGCTGCTGTCCTTCGGAGGCCCCGAAGGCCCCGACGACGTCGTGCCGTTCCTGGAGAACGTCACCCGCGGCCGCGGCATCCCCCGCGAGCGCCTCAAGGAGGTGGGCCAGCACTACTTCCTGTTCGGCGGCGTCAGCCCGATCAACGCCCAGAACCGCGAGCTCCTCGACGCACTCCGCAAGGACTTCGCCGACCACGGCCTCGACCTGCCGGTCTACTGGGGCAACCGCAACTGGGCGCCCTACCTGACCGACACCCTGCGCACCATGGTCACCGACGGCCACCGCCGCATCGCCGTCCTCGCCACCAGCGCCTACGCCTCGTACTCCGGCTGCCGCCAGTACCGCGAGAACCTCGCCGACGCGCTCGCCACCCTCCAGGCCGAGGGCCTGGACGTCCCGCAGGTCGACAAGGTGCGCCACTACTTCAACCACCCCGGCTTCATCCGGCCCATGGTCGACGGCGTCCTCGCCTCCCTCGCCGGACTCCCCGAGGAGGCCCGCGCCGGCGCCCACATCGCCTTCACCACGCACTCCATCCCGACCGCGGCCGCCGACACCTCCGGCACCCCCGAGGACCACACCGACGACGGCACCGGCGGCGCCTACGTCGCCCAGCACCTGGACGTCGCCCGGGTCATCGCCGACGCCGTACGGGACGAGACCGGCATCGACCACCCCTGGCAGCTCGTCTACCAGTCCCGCAGCGGCGCGCCGCACATCCCCTGGCTGGAACCCGACATCTGCGACCACCTGGAGGAACTGCACGGCGCCGGCGTCCCGGCCGTCGTCATGGCCCCCATCGGCTTCGTCTCGGACCACATGGAGGTCAAGTACGACCTCGACACCGAGGCCACCGCCAAGGCCGCCGAACTGGGACTGCCGGTCGCCCGCTCCGCCACCGTCGGCGCCGACCCCCGGTTCGCAGCCGCCGTCCGCGACCTCCTCCTGGAGCGCGCTGCCGCCGAACGGGGCACCACCCCCGAACGGTGTGCCCTGGGCGCCCTCGGCGCCTCGCACGACCTGTGCCCCCTCGGCTGCTGCCCGGCCCGCGCCGCCCGTCCGGCCGCCGCCGGCGCGGACTGGACCGGCCCCACGGTCCAGACCCCCGCCTGAGCCCCCGACCACCGCTCGTCCGAGCAAGGAGCACCGTGCCCGACCCGCAGCACCCCGACCCCCTCCACGACGAACTCCTCGAACTGGCCCTGGAGGCCGCGCACCGCGCCGCGACCCTGCTGCGCGACGGCCGCCCCGCCGACCTGGGGGTGGCCGCCACCAAGAGCAGCCCCATCGACGTCGTCACCGAGATGGACCTCGCCTCCGAGAAGCTGATCACCGACTTCATCGGGGAGCACCGTCCCGCCGACGGCTTCCTGGGGGAGGAGGGCGCCGGCAGCCCCGGCACCAGTGGCGTGCGCTGGGTCATCGACCCCGTGGACGGCACCGTCAACTACCTCTACGGGTTGCCCTCCTGGGCGGTGTCCATCGCCGCGGAGCAGGACGGCGAGACGGTCGTCGGCGTCGTCGCCGTCCCGATGCGGGGCGAGACCTTCCAGGCCGTCCGCGGCCGCGGCGCCCACCTCAACGGCGAGCCGATCCGCCACCGGCCCGCCCCGCCGCTCCCGCAGGCCCTGATCGCCACCGGCTTCGGCTACCTCACCGAGCGGCGCGCCGCCCAGGCCGAGGTCGTCCGCGCCCTGCTGCCGCAGGTCCGCGACATCCGCCGCGGCGGCTCGGCCGCCATCGACCTGTGCGACGTGGCCTGCGGCCGCCTCGACGGCTACTACGAGCGCGGCCTGAACCCCTGGGACCACGCGGCCGGCGTCCTCATCGCCGACGAGGCCGGCGCGCTCACCGGTGGCCGCCCCGGCCTCCCCGCCGCCCATGAACTGACCGTCGCCGCCTCCCCGGGCGTCTTCGGCGCACTCCAGCCGTTGCTGGACGACCTCGGCGCCTGGCACGACTGACCGGCCCGCACCGGGTGCGGACATGGCTGCGCCCCGGCACCTTCCCCTGGTGCCGGGGCGCAGCCGCCGTCCTCGGCGGGCCGGATCAGGCGCTGACGGTGTACCGCACGCCGTGCTCGGTCGCCAGGCGCTGCAAGTCCTCAAGCTCTGCCAGCTCAACCTCGGCAAGGAGCTCGTCACCCGACTCGCGGGCCCGGACCAGATCGGCTTCGGTGTTCCGTATGCGCTGCAAAATACCTGCGGTGAACGCGTCCATGGTGCGCCCCCTCGTCGTGGGTCGGTGGGCACGGGGGTGTGCCGACGGGTGGGTCGATCACGGCGTGGTCCCTGCGAGGGAAACGGAGCGTGGCAAGACGCCGATACAGGGCGTGATCGCGGGTGTGCAGTCGTCCTCCCCACGCGCACGCTCAGGGAAACCTCAACCGGTCCGGGAATCCGGGCCGCAGCCGCCCCTGACCCCTTCCTCCACCCCTCTTACCGCCGGTTTATGACTCTTCGGGGCAGGATGGAAGGGCTCTGAACGTTGTTGTGCCCTGCTCATCGCGGGCCGTAAGGAAGGACTGCGACGTGCGTGTTCTCGTCGTCGAGGACGAGCAGCTGCTCGCCGATGCTGTGGCCACCGGACTGCGCCGGGAGGCCATGGCCGTCGACGTGGTCTACGACGGCGCCGCCGCGCTGGAACGGATCGCGGTCAACGACTACGACGTGGTGGTCCTCGACCGCGACCTGCCGCTGGTCCACGGCGACGACGTCTGCCGCAAACTCGTGGAGCTGGGCATGCCCACCCGCGTCCTGATGCTCACCGCCTCCGGTGACGTCAGCGACCGCGTCGAGGGCCTGGAGATCGGCGCGGACGACTACCTGCCCAAGCCGTTCGCGTTCACCGAGCTGACCGCCCGGGTCCGCGCCCTGGGCCGCCGGACCACGGTGGCCCTGCCGCCCGTCCTGGAGCGCGCCGGGATCAAGCTCGACCCCAACCGCCGCGAGGTCTTCCGCGACGGCCGGGAGGTCCAGCTCGCCCCCAAGGAGTTCGCGGTCCTGGAGGTCCTCATGCGCAGTGAGGGCACCGTCGTCTCGGCCGAGCAGCTCCTGGAGAAGGCCTGGGACGAGAACACCGACCCGTTCACCAACGTCGTCCGGGTCACGGTCATGACGCTGCGCCGCAAGCTCGGCGAGCCCGCGGTGATCGTCACCGTGCCCGGCTCGGGATACCGGATCTGACCGCCGATGCCCTCCCTGCCCTCCTTCTCCAGTTCCAAGGCCGCACCGCCGCCTCCGGTCCCGCCCAAGCCCGCCTGGGACCCGAAACCGGTCAACGTGCGGCCCTTCCCCTGGCTGCGCCCCACGATCCGGATACGGCTCACGCTGCTCTACGGCGGCATGTTCCTGATGGCCGGCATCGTGCTGCTCACGATCATCTACATGCTCGCCGCGGCCGCCCTGCACGACGGCAGCGCCCTGCCGTTGAAGATCCTCGGCGGGAAGTTCCAGTCCACCAGCGACATCTGCGACCTGCCCACCGAGACCTCCGGGGCGCTGCTCCAGGAGGCGGTCAACAACTGCCTGATGCATCAGCGGGCGGTGGCCCTCAACAACCTCCTCAACCGGTCGCTGCTGGCGTTGTTGGGTTTGACGATCGTGGCGTTCGCGTTCGGTTATGCGATGGCGGGGCGGGTGTTGTCGCCGTTGGGGCGGATCACGCGGACCGCGCAGCGGGTGGCGGGGTCGGATCTGCACCGGCGGATCGAATTGGGGGGTCCGGATGACGAGTTGAAGGAGTTGGCGGACACCTTCGACGAGATGTTGGACCGGTTGGACCGGGCGTTTGAGTCGCAGCGGCGGTTCGTGTCGAACGCGTCGCATGAGTTGCGGACGCCGTTGGCGATCAATCGGACGTTGTTGGAGGTGCAGCTGGCCGATCCGGCGGCGTCGGCGGAGGTGCAGCAGCTGGGGAAGACGTTGTTGGCGACCAATGAGCGCAGTGAGCAGTTGGTGGAGGGGTTGCTGCTGCTGGCGCGCAGTGAGAACAAGATCGTGGACAAGCGTCCGGTGGATCTGTCGGAGGTGGCGTCGCAGGCGGTGGATCAGACGCGGGAGGAGGCGCAGGCCAAGGGGGTGGAGCTGCGTGGGGTGCGTCAGCAGGTGTTCGTGCAGGGCAACGGGGTGTTGTTGGAGCGGATCGCGTTGAATCTGGTGCAGAACGCGGTGCGGTACAACGTGCCGGAGGGGGGCTGGGTGGAGGTGACCACCGAGCCGCACCCGGGGTGCGCGGTGCTGGTGGTGTCCAATACGGGTCCGGTGGTGCCGGCGTATGAGGTGGAGAACCTCTTCGAGCCGTTCCGGCGGCTGCGCACCGAGCGGACCGGCAGCGACAAGGGCGTCGGCCTGGGCCTGTCCATCGTCCGCTCCGTGGCCCGCGCCCACGACGGCACCATCACCGCCCAACCCCGCGAGGGCGGCGGCCTGGACATGCGCGTGGTGCTCCCCCTCTGACACCCCCGTCGCGGCCCCTGTGCGGCTGCTGGAGACGTCGCAGGGGTGGCCGGAGGGTTCCGGGCTACCGACGCGTACGGTCGCCCGCACGTCGGCCGTACACCTCGATCCCGTCCGTTCCCGTCCGGCCTTTCGGTTTGACGGGACGGGGGGTCTCCGGGGATCCTTCGCCGAGTTCGCTTTGCGCTGAATTCGGCGGGTCCGCCCGCCGCCTTGATCGTGTGTGATCCCTCACAGGGGCCCCTTTCCGGCCATCTACCCTCCGTGATCGAAATGCCTGGTGGAAAGCCGGGAAAATCCGGGTTTCCCAAGGCCCTGATCACGGGAAGTACACGTGATGGGCTGCGCGAGGTGCGACATTCGGACCGTGTACGGTCCTGATCGCCATCCAAACCGATCACCTCTTCAGGGGTGCGGTTGGGTGTCGATTGAGTAACAGACCTTGATGTGAGGCAAAATCTCCGCCTCAGGTCGGGCACAAGTCCGGCCTCTCACGCGTTACGAGCGCTGAGACACCGCAGACACCCAGAGGGGGAGAGCGACAAATGGCTACGGATTACGACACTCCACGCAAGACCGATGACGACCTCAACGAGGACAGCATCGAAGAACTGAAGTCGCGGCGGAACGACAAGTCCGCCTCGGCCGTCGACGTCGACGAGTTCGAGCAGGCCGAGGGCCTGGAACTCCCCGGCGCCGACCTGTCCAACGAGGAACTCGCGGTCCGCGTCCTGCCCAAGCAGCAGGACGAGTTCACCTGCATGAGTTGCTTCCTGGTCCACCACCGCAGCCAGCTGGCTGCCGAGGACAAGAACGGCAACCCGATCTGCCGCGACTGCGCGGCCTGACCGGTTACGCCGTGCCAGGCGTGAACCCGTTCCGTAAGGGCCGCAAGGGCGGCTACGGTCCGGCGGCAGGCGCACGATCACGCGAAGAAACCGCGCCCGTGCCCGCCGACCCGAACGCCCTCCCCGAGGAACGGCCGGCCGGTGCACCCCAGCGGCGTGGCCGCCCGGCCGCGCTCGCGGACGCGGCCGTCCGCGGCGCCAGGAAGGGCCGCGACGGCGTACGGTCCGCGCTCGGCGCGATCGCCGACCGGATCATCGCCACCGCCCCCAGGATCCCGGTGCGCGACCTCGCCACCCTGCGTGCGCACTTCCCCGGACTGACCGCCGAGGAGCTCGCCGACAAGCTGGTGGCGGGTGCCTGCACGGGGACCGCCACGGTGGGCGCCGGCGTCGGGGCGGCCGCCATGCTGCCCGCCCCGCCGGCCATGCCCGCCGAACTCGCGGCCGAGGTGGCGGGCGTCGCCTCGGTGGAGATCAAACTGATCGCCGAACTTCACGAGGTCTACGGCCTGCGGCCCCCTGGGAACCGCACCCAGCGCGCCACCGCCTACCTGACGTCCTGGACCCAGGAACGCGGCATCGACATCGCCAAACCCGCCTCGCTGAACGTCGCGCTCGGCGGTCCGATGAGGCGCGAACTACGCCAGCAGATCATGAAGCGCACGCTGCGCAACCTGCCCAACCTCACGCCGTTCCTGGTCGGCGCCGTGGTCGGTGCGTTCCTCAACCGCCGCGACACCAGGAAACTCGCCGACAAGATCCGCGTGGACCTCCGGCGCCGCCAGATCTCCTGGGACACCCTTCCCGGCGCCTTGAGCGGTCAGCCGCGCGCCGATGGCGCCGACGACGCCGACGACGCCGACGACAAGGCCGCCACCAGCCGCTCCGGCTCGCGCGTCGACAAGTAGGCGTACGGCGTCGGGTCCTCGGGATCGCTGATCTCCACCCGCACCGCCGTCGGCACGTAGCTCCGCAGCAGCATGAACGCGCGCGCATCGGCCTTGTGCGTCCGCCAGGCCATGGCCTCCGCCGCGTCCAGTGCCTGCGCCTCACCCAGCGCCGACACCGGGATCTTCGCCTCCCCCGCGATCAGCGCACCGCCCACCACCCGGATCCGCACCGAGCCGTACGAGCTCACCGCCACCGCGGACAGCGCCGCGCCGCCGATCAGCCCGCCGAGCATCGGGAGCGTCCCCAGGGGGAGCAGCATCAGGGCACAGGCGATGCCGATGAGCGCGGCGATCACCCACCAGGAGCGGGGTGCGGTGAGACGTTCTTCGTACGACTGCATGCCCCCAGCTTGGCACGGCGGCACTCGGCCCTTATCCGCGCGGGTAGGGTCTGCACTCGTGAGTGGAACTGACCAACCCAGGACGCGGCTGACGCCACCCGCGGACGCCACGGCCCCGGTCCGGCACCCGGACGCGCCGGCCCCCGGAGAACTGCTCGGCGCGCACTACGAACGGTGCTTCGGCTGCGGCACGGGCCAGCCCCACGGGCTGCACCTGGAAGCCCGGGCCGGCGACGGCGTGAGCGTCACCGCCGAGTTCACCGTCAAGGAGGCCCACCAGGGCGCCCCCGGCCTGGCGCACGGCGGGGTGCTGGCCACCGCGCTCGACGAGACGCTCGGCTCGCTGAACTGGCTGCTGCGGGTGATCGCGGTGACCGGGCGACTGGAGACCGACTTCGTCACGCCGGTGCCGCTGGGCACGGTGCTGCACCTGGAAGCGCAGGTCACCGCCGTGCACGGCCGGAAGATCTACTCGACCGCGATGGGCCGGATAGGCGGGCCCGACGGCCCGGAGGCGGTCCGCGCCCGCGCCGTGTTCATCGAGGTCAAGGTCGACCACTTCATCGACAACGGAAGGACCGCGGAGATCGAGTCGGTGCTGGCCGACCCGGACCAGGTCAAGCGCGTGCGTGCCTTCGAGGTGAACCCGTGAGTCAGCTGCGGAATCCGGTCGACGTGCTGCTGCGCCGGCTCGACCCCGACGTCCCCGTCCCGTCCTACGCGCACCCGGGCGACGCCGGCGTCGACCTGGTGACCACCGAGGCCGCCGAACTGGCACCCGGCGAGCGCACCGTCCTGGCCACGGGAGTGTCGATCGCCCTCCCCGACGGCTACGCGGCGTTCGTGCACCCCCGCTCCGGGCTGGCGGCCCGTTGCGGACTGGCGCTGGTGAATGCCCCCGGGACGGTCGATGCCGGGTACCGTGGAGAGATCAAGGTGATCGTGGTCAATCTGGACCCGCGCGAGAGCGTGCGGTTCGAGAAGTACGACCGGATCGCCCAATTGGTCGTCCAGCAGGTCGAGAAGGTGCGCTTCCACGAGGTGGCGGAACTTCCCGGCTCGGCGCGGGCCGAGGGGGGATTCGGATCCACCGGCGGTCACGCGGCGGTGGACGGCTCCACGGGCGGGAATGAATACGCATCGGTCGGTCGCGACCGGGAAGGACAGTGACGTGTTCGGACGTCGCAAGAAGAACGAGGCTCCTGTAGAGCCGGCCGAGGACGCGGCGCTCGCCGACGAGGCGGAGACCGGCGAGGACGACGCGACGCAGCAGCGGCTCAACCTCCCGCCCGCGCCGCGCCCCGACGGTCCCTGGGACGTGTCGGAGGTCAAGGAGCCCGGCCAGGGCCGGGTCGACCTCGGCGGCCTCTACGTACCCGGTGTCGAGGGCATGGAACTGCGCGTCGAGGTCGCCGGTGACGCGATCGTCGCCGCGACCGTCGTCCTCCAGGACAGCGCCGTGCAGCTCCAGGCGTTCGCCGCCCCCAAGAACGAGGGCATCTGGGGCGAGGTCCGCGAGGAGATCGCCGCGGGCATCACCCAGCAGGGCGGCGTCATCGACGAGGTCGACGGCCCGCTGGGCTGGGAACTGCGCGCCCAGGTCCCCGTGCAGCTCCCGGACGGCGCCAACGGTGTCCAGGTCGTGCGCTTCGTCGGCATCGACGGCCCGCGCTGGTTCCTGCGCGGAGTGATCTCCGGGCAGGGCGCCGTGCAGCCGCAGGCCGCGGGCGTGCTGGAGCACATCTTCCGGGACACCGTCATCGTCCGCGGCGAGGGCCCGATGGCGCCCCGCGACCCGATCGTCCTCAAGCTGCCCGACGACGCCCAGATGGTGCCCGACGGCGTACAGCAGGACCAGGCCGGCGGGTCGCGCTTCGGCGGCGGCGTGGAGCGGCTGGAGCGCGGACCGGAGATCACCGAGATCCGCTGACCCACCGCGCAAGGCCGCACAGTGCAGAAACACCGTTGCGGCGGCTCAAACGTGACGGTCACGAGGGGCCGTACTCCCGGACAGGGGGTACGGCCCCTCGCCGTTTATGCAGGTCAGGTCGGGAAGCGTAAGAAAACCGTCAACGGAACGCTAATGGCCGTAAGGGAGGCGTCAACAGCGTTCAAGCGACGGAAGAACGACGGTTTGCTCTAGGGGTCCCATTCCGTCTGCCCATCTAGGAGCAACGATGGCCGACGTGGCCTTCGTCGTCGTCACCCTCGCGGTCTTCGCCGCGGTGGCTCTCGTCGCCAAGGGGGTGACGAAGCTGTGACCATCGAGAACATCGTCGGCCTCATCGTGGCCGTCGCCCTCCTCGGCTACCTGGTCCTCGCCCTCGTCTTCCCGGAGAGGTTCTGAGGTGTCGACAGCTGCCACCGCAGCGGGCCACATGAGCCCCGCTCTCGCGGGCGTCCTCCAGCTCACAGCGCTCATCGCGGCGCTCGCCCTGGTCTACCGCCCCCTCGGCGACTACATGGCCGCCGTCTACAGCTCCCCGCGCCACCTGCGCGTGGAGAAGGTCATCTACCGCTGCATAGGCGCCAACGCAGACACCCAGATGCGCTGGCCCGCCTACCTCCGCGGCGTCCTGGCCTTCTCCCTCGCCGGGATGCTCTTCCTCTACCTCCTCCAGCGCCTCCAGGGACACCTACCGCTCTCCCTCGGATTCGCCTCCATCAGCCCCGACCAGGCCTTCAACACCGCCGCCTCGTTCGTCGCCAACACCAACTGGCAGTCGTACAGCGGCGAACAGGCCATGGGCCACGTCGTCCAGACCGCCGGCCTCGCGGTACAGAACTTCGTCTCCGCCGCCACCGGCATGGCCGTCGCCGTCGCCCTCGTCCGCGGCTTCGCCCGCTCCCGCACCGGCGAACTCGGCAACTTCTGGGCCGACCTCGTACGCGGCACCATCCGCGTCCTGATCCCCCTCGCCATCGTCGGCGCGCTCATCCTCGTCGCCTGCGGCGCCATCCAGAACTTCGCCGGCATCCACGAAGTCGGCCAGTTCATGGGCGGCGCACAACAGACCAACGGCGGCGCCGTCGCCTCCCAGGAAGTCATCAAGGAACTCGGCACCAACGGCGGCGGCTACTTCAACGCCAACTCCGCCCACCCCTTCGAGAACCCCACCGCCTTCACCAACCTTTTCGAGATCTTCCTGATCCTCGTCATCCCCTTCTCACTCACCCGCACCTTCGGCAAGCTCGTCGGGAACGTGAAGCAGGGCTACGCGATCCTCGCCACCATGGGCATCATCTGGCTCGGCTTCACCGCACTCATGCTGTGGACCGAATTCGCCCACGGCGGCCCCGCGCTCCAAGCCGCCGGCGCCGCCATGGAAGGCAAGGAAGACCGGTTCGGCATCGGCGGATCCGCCATCTTCTCCGTCGCCACCACCCTCACCTCGACCGGAGCCGTGGACTCCTTCCACGCCTCCTACACCGCATTCGGCGGCGGCCTCCAACTCCTCGGCATGATGCTCGGCGAAATCGCCCCCGGCGGCGTCGGATCCGGCCTCTACGGCATGCTCGTCATGGCCGTCATCTCCGTCTTCATCGCCGGTCTCATGGTCGGCCGCACCCCCGAATACCTCGGCAAGAAGATCGGCACCCGCCAGATCAAACTCGCCGCCTGCTACATCCTCATCACGCCCACCCTGGTACTCGGCTTCACCGCCGCCGCCATGGTGCTCCCCGACGCCCTGGGCTCCATGCTCAACACCAAGGCACTCGGCGCCGGACCGCACGGCTTCTCCGAAGTCCTCTACGCCTACACCTCCGGCGCCAACAACAACGGCTCCGCCTTCGCCGGACTCAACGCCAACACCCCCTGGTACAACACCACGATCGGCCTCGCCATGCTGCTCGGCCGCTTCCTCCCCATGGTGTTCGTGCTCGCCCTCGCCGGCTCGCTCGCCGAACAGCAGCCCGTCCCCGAGACCGCGGGCACCCTCCGCACCGAAAAGCCGCTCTTCGCGGGGCTGCTCGTCGGCACCATCCTGATCATCACCGGTCTGACCTACTTCCCGGCGCTCGCCCTCGGGCCGCTGGCGGAGGGCCTGTCATGACCGCCCCCGTGAAACCGGAGGAGCACGGCTCCATGTCCACCGCCACACCGACCCGCGCTCCAGAACAGGACGCCAACGGCGGCCAGCAGCCCGGCGGCGGCCGCGTGGGCGGCGGCCTCTTCGACCCCAAGCAGCTGCTCACGTCGCTGCCCGACGCCCTGCGCAAGCTCGACCCGCGGGTGATGATCAAATCCCCCGTCATGTTCGTCGTCGAGGTCGGCTCCGTCCTCACCACGATATTCGCCTGCGCGGCACCCACCGACTGGTTCGGCTGGGCCATCGCCGTCTGGCTCTGGCTCACCGTCATCTTCGCCAACCTCGCCGAAGCCGTCGCCGAAGGCCGCGGCAAGGCGCAGGCCGACACCCTCCGCAAGGCCAAGACCGACACCGTCGCCCGCCGCCTCAACGGCACCGACGAGGAACAGGTGCCCGGCACCGAACTCCGCGTCGGCGACCTCGTCGTCTGCGAAGCCGGCGACGTCATCCCCGGCGACGGCGACGTCGTCGAAGGCGTCGCCTCGGTCGACGAATCCGCGATCACCGGTGAATCCGCCCCCGTCATCCGGGAATCCGGCGGCGACCGCTGCGCCGTGACGGGTGGCACCAAGGTGCTCTCCGACCGCATCGTCATCAAGGTCACCACGAAGCCCGGCGAGACCTTCATCGACCGGATGATCAACCTCGTCGAAGGCGCCGCCCGCCAGAAGACGCCCAACGAGATCGCGCTGAACATCCTCCTCGCGTCCCTCACCATCGTCTTCCTGCTCGCCGTCGTCACCCTCCAGCCGTTCGCCATCTACGCCGGCGCCGAACAGCCCATGATCGTGCTGCTCGCCCTGCTGGTGTGCCTCATCCCCACCACCATCGGCGCGCTCCTCTCCGCCATCGGCATCGCCGGCATGGACCGCCTCGTCCAACGCAACGTCCTCGCCATGTCCGGACGCGCCGTCGAAGCGGCGGGCGATGTATCGACATTGCTGCTCGACAAGACCGGCACCATCACCTACGGCAACCGCCGCGCAGCCGAGTTCGTGCCCGTCCACGACGCCACCGAAGAGGAACTCGCCGACGCCGCGCAGCTGTCCTCACTCGCCGACGAGACCCCCGAAGGGCGCTCCGTCGTCGAACTCGCCAAGGAGAAGTACGCACTGCGCGAGGGTGAGTTCAGCGCCGACACGTTGACGGGCGCCGAATGGATCCCGTTCACCGCACAGACCCGCATGTCCGGCGTCGACGTCGACGGCCGCAAGATCCGCAAGGGCGCCACCGGATCCGTCCTCGCCTGGGTCCAGGAACGCGGCGGCAACGTCACCGACGACGCCCGGGAACTCGCCGACACCATCTCCCAGGCCGGCGGCACCCCCCTGCTCGTCGCCCTGGAAGACGAGCGCGGCCCCCGCGTCCTCGGCGTCATCCACCTCAAGGACGTCGTCAAGGACGGCATGCGCGAACGCTTCGTCGAGCTCCGCAAGATGGGCATCAAGACGGTCATGATCACGGGAGACAACCCGCTGACCGCCAAGGCCATCGCCGACGAGGCCGGCGTCGACGACTTCCTCGCCGAAGCCACCCCCGAAGACAAGATGGCCCTCATCAAGCGCGAACAGGCCGGCGGCAAACTCGTCGCCATGACCGGCGACGGCACCAACGACGCCCCCGCCCTCGCGCAGGCCGACGTCGGCGTCGCCATGAACACCGGGACCTCGGCCGCCAAGGAGGCCGGGAACATGGTGGACCTGGACTCCAACCCGACGAAGCTCATCGAGATCGTCGAGATCGGCAAGCAACTCCTCATCACCCGAGGCGCCCTGACGACGTTCTCCATCGCCAACGACGTCGCGAAGTACTTCGCGATCATCCCCGCGATGTTCGCCGTGGCCTACCCCGGCCTCGACACCCTCAACATCATGCGGCTGCACAGCTCCCAGACCGCGATCCTCTCCGCGATCATCTTCAACGCGCTGATCATCGTCGCCCTGGTGCCGCTGGCCCTCAAGGGCGTCCAGTACCGGCCCGTCAGCGCCGACAAGATGCTCCGCCGCAACCTCGCCGTCTACGGCCTCGGCGGCCTCATCGCACCCTTCATCGGCATCAAGATCATCGACCTGCTCATCTCCCTCATCCCCGGAATCGGGTGACCGCCATGAACAACTCGGTACGCAACACCGCCCGGTTGCTGACGGCCGGCCTCCGCGCACTGCTCGTCCTGACCGTGGTCTGCGGCGTGATCTACCCCCTGGTGGTCACCGGCGTGGCCCAGGCCGCCTTCCCCGGCAAGGCCAACGGCTCCGAGGTCACCTCCCACGGCAAGGTCGTCGGCTCCTCCCTCATCGGCCAGCGCTACGACAAGGGCACCGACAAGAAGGGCAACCCGATCCCCGACCTCCGCTACTTCCAGCCCCGCCCCTCGGCCGGCCTGGGCAGCAACCGCACCAACGGCGTCAACACCCAGTACGACCTCCAGGTCTCCGGCGCCTCCAACCTGGGAGCCACCAACACCGACCTCGTCAAGGCCGTCGAGGAACGCAAGCAGTGGGTCGCCACCACCTACGGCGTCCCCCAGTCACAGGTACCGGCCGACGCCGTCACCTCCTCCGCCTCCGGCCTCGACCCCGACATCTCACCCGCGTACGCGCTCCTCCAGGTCAACCGCGTCGCCAAGGAGAACCACCTCCCCGCCGACCAGGTCCAGCGACTCGTCGAAGACCGGATCCAGGGACGCCAACTGGGCTTCATGGGAGAGCCCCGGGTGAACGTCCTGGACCTCAACGTCGCGCTCCGGGACCTCGCGCAGGCCCACCGGTGACGGACGACGACTTACCGAGACACCCGAGCGGTGCACCACCGCCACCCACGCCGGCGGCCCCGGGGACAACCCTCCCCGGGGCCGCCCCTTTTGCCTGCACCGCGCACCATCGGCATGCCCGTTCCACGAGTTATCCACAGGCATTGCCGGCCCGAACGCCCGCTCCGCATACTGTTTCGCACCTGACACGCACCACACGCACAACGACCACCGACCGCCCCTCGGGAAAGGACAACCAGAGCTCAAACACAGCAAGTTGACGGGCCGAGCGGCCTCGACGCACGACCACACCGGGGGAACGCACCATGAACGGACAGCGCGAGCCGAACGGCGGAACGACGACCACGGGCACCGCCGTCTCCGACGCCGCATCGACGACGACGATGATCCGCGTCGAAAACCTGCACCGCAGCTACGGCACCGGAGCAGGAGCCGTACACGCCCTGCGCGGGGTCACCTGCAGCGTCCCGCGTGGCGAACTGGTCGCCCTCCGAGGCCGTTCCGGATCCGGCAAGACCACCCTCCTCAACCTCATCGGCGGCCTGGACACCCCCGACTCCGGACGGATCACCGTCGACGGCACGCCCCTCGCAGACCTCACCGAGAACGAACTCCTCGCCACCCGCCGCGACCGCATCGGCTTCGTCTTCCAGTCCTTCGGACTGATACCGATACTCAGCGCCGCCGAGAACGTCGGAGTACCGCTGAGGCTACGGAAGGTCCCACCGCGGGAGCGCGAAGCGCGCGTCGCACTCCTGCTGTCCCTCGTGGGCCTCGCCGACCACGCCGCCCAGCGCCCCGGCGAGCTCTCCGGCGGCCAACAGCAGCGCGTCGCCCTCGCCCGCGCCCTCGCCAACCGCCCCGCCCTGCTCCTCGCCGACGAGCCCACGGGGCAACTGGACGCCGAAACCGGCCTGGAGGTGATGGAACTGCTCCGCGCCGTCGTCCGCAGCGAGGGTGTGACAGCCCTGGTGGCCACGCACGACACCACCCTCCTCACCCTTGCCGACCGGGTCCTGGAACTGGACGACGGGGTGGTCATGGAGGCGGGGGTGGAGCCGGGGGAGGGGTGACGGGAGGGGGGCGGGGGAGGGGGCGGGGGAGCCCCCCAGGAAGCCGGGAGCGACAGCGCCCCACCTCGCCCCCCTCCCCGCTCCCCTCCCTCACCAAGCACCCAGCCCCCTCACCAAGCATCCCCCTCACGCCAGTCGCACGTCAGCTCGCCGCCGAGGTCCAAGGTCGCGGACGTGACCAGTACGTAGAGGGAGCCGTCCTCGTCCGGTGTGCGGTGGATGCCGTGGGGGGTGAGGGCCGAGGAGGGGCCGCGCCAGGGTTGCCAGCCACGGGCGGCGTAGAAGGTGGCGGCGTCGTCGGCGGCGCCGAGTGCGCCGAGGTCGTACGCGTTGTGAATCACTCGTTCCAGGGCATTCATCATGGCCGCGCCGTGGCCGTGTCCGCGGCGGTCCGCGCGGACGCCGACGCCCTCCACATAGCCGCACCGCAGGGCCCGGCCGTTGTGCAGCAGTCGGCGTTGGACGACGGAGGCGTGTCCGATGAGTTCGCCGTCTTCGTGGACGAGGGCGTGCATGCCGCCGAGGGCGTGTTCCCAGTCTTCGGCGGTCATGTCGTCGAAGACGTCGTAGAGCAGGATTCGGGCGGCCGTGAGGGTGGCGGCGTTCAGGTCGGCGGTGTGGGCGAGGCGTACCTCGGCGGTGCCGACGGGGTGTTCGGCAGGGGAGGGGGAGGGGGAGGGGGTCATGCGAGGCATCGTCGCAGGGCCCGTCAGTGGGGAGCGAGGGCTTTGTTTCGGCCAAGCGGAGACCGGGCCGCGGTCAAGGACGGGCCAAGGAGTGGTCGGGCGGGGCGTCGGGCGGCGCGTCGCGCGCCGGTGCGGGCGGGGGCGGTCCTGCGGGGTCCGCGAGGCGTGCCGGCACCCCCGTGGGGTGGCCGTGGCGAGGCGTCGCAGGGTGGTTCGTGACCCCGATCGGCCCCCTGTTGCGGCCTGTATCAGAGTCGCGTCAAGACCGGGCGGAAAGCCGCTACCTGGGCGTTTTTTGAGGTGAACGGTCGGTAGGGTCGCATCAGGTCAAGCCCGGTGGGGGCGACCTTCACGTAAGACAATGGGGCCATGGCACGCGGCAAGCTACGGATATATCTCGGCGCGGCACCGGGCGTCGGCAAGACGTACGCGATGCTGTCCGAGGCACATCGCCGTGTGGAGCGCGGTACGGACGTCGTGGTGGCGTTCGTCGAGCACCACGGCAGGCCCCGTACGGAAGTGATGCTGCACGGGCTGGAGCAGGTGCAGCGGCGGGAGCTGGAGTACCGCGGTTCGACGTTCACCGAGATGGACGTGGACGCGGTGCTGGAGCGCAAGCCGGCGGTGGCGCTGGTCGACGAGCTGGCGCACACCAACGTTCCGGGGTCCCGCAACGGCAAGCGGTGGCAGGACGTCGAAGAGTTGCTGGAAGCCGGGATCACGGTGATCTCGACGGTGAACATCCAGCATCTGGAGTCGCTCGGCGATGTCGTCGAGTCGATAACGGGGGTGCGGCAGCGGGAGACGGTGCCGGACGAGGTCGTGCGGCGGGCCGATCAGATCGAGCTGGTCGACATGTCGCCGCAGGCGATCCGGCGCCGGATGGCGCACGGCAACATCTACCAGTCGGACAAGGTCGATGCGGCGCTGTCGAACTACTTCCGGCCGGGCAACCTCACCGCGCTGCGGGAGCTGGCGCTGCTGTGGGTGGCCGACCGGGTGGACGAGTACCTCCAGGAGTACCGGGCGGAGCATTCGATCCGTTCGACCTGGCAGGCGCGCGAGCGGATCGTCGTCGGACTGACCGGTGGTCCGGAGGGGCGGACGTTGATCCGTCGGGCCGCCCGGATGGCCGCGAAGGGCTCGGGCAGTGAGGTGCTCGCCGTCTACATCGCGCGGAGCGACGGGCTGACGTCGGCGTCGCCGAAGGAGCTGGCCGACCAGCGGACGTTGGTGGAGGACCTGGGCGGGACGTTCCACCACGTCATCGGCGACGACATACCGGGTGCGCTGCTGGAGTTCGCGCGGGGGGTGAACGCCACCCAGATCGTGCTGGGGTCGAGCCGCCGCAAGACCTGGCAGTACGTGTTCGGGCCGGGTGTGGGGGCGACGGTGGCCCGCGAGTCGGGCCCGGACCTCGACGTGCACATCGTGACGCACGACGAGGTCGCCAAGGGCCGGGGGCTGCCGGTGGCGCGGGGGGCGCGGCTGGGGCGTTCGCGGATCATCGCCGGCTGGTTGGTCGGCGTGGCGGGTCCGGTGTCGCTGTCGCTGTTCCTCACCAAGCTGTCGAACGGTCCGGGGCTGGCCAACGACGTCCTGCTGTTCCTGTTCCTGACGGTGCTGGCGGCGCTGCTCGGCGGGCAGTTGCCGGCGTTGGCGTCGGCGGCGGTCGGCTCGCTGTTGTTGAACTTCTACTTCACGCCGCCCACCCACACGCTCACGGTCAGCGACCCGAAGAACATCGTGGCGATCGCGATCTTCTTCGCGGTGGCGGTGTCGGTGGCGTCGGTGGTGGACCTGGCCGCCCGGCGGACGCACCAGGCGGCGCGGTTGCGGGCGGAGTCGGAGATCCTGTCGTTCCTGGCGGGGAGCGTGCTGCGGGGCGAGACCACGTTGGACGCGCTGCTGGAGCGGGTGCGGGAGACGTTCGGGATGGACACCGTGGCGTTGCTGGAGCGGCGCAGCGATGTGGATCCGTGGACGTGCGCCGGTCGGGCGGGCGGTGGTGACAACACGCCGCCGCTGGCGCGCCCGGAGGACGCGGACGTCGACATGCCCGTGGGGGACCACATGGCGCTGGCGTTGACCGGTCGGGTGTTGCCCGCGGAGGACCGTCGGGTGCTGGCGGCGTTCGCCGCGCAGGCCGCGGTGGTGCTGGATCGTCAGCGGTTGGTGGGGGAGGCCGAGCGGGCGCGGGAGCTGGCGGAGGGCAACCGGATCCGGACGGCGTTGCTGGCGGCCGTCAGCCATGATCTGCGGACGCCGTTGGCGAGCATCAAGGCGTCGGTGACGTCGCTGCGGTCGGACGACGTGGCCTGGTCGGAGGAGGACGAGGCGGAGCTGCTGGAGGGCATCGAGGCGGGCGCCGACCGGCTCGACCATCTGGTGGGGAACCTGCTGGACATGTCCCGGTTGCAGACCGGGACGGTGACGCCGTTGATCCGGGAGATCGACCTCGACGAGGTGGTGCCGATGGCGCTGGGCGGGGTCCCGGAGGGCAGCGTCACGTTGGACATCCCGGAGGAGCTGCCGATGGTGGCGGTGGATCCGGGGCTGCTGGAGCGGTCGGTGGCCAATCTGGTGGAGAACGCCGTGAAGTACAGCCCGGACGGCGAGGTGGTGCTGGTCTCGGCCAGTGCGCTCGGCGACCGGGTGGAGCTGCGGGTCGCGGACCGGGGCCCCGGGGTGCCGGACAGTGCCAAGGACCGGATCTTCGAGCCGTTCCAGCGGTACGGGGATGCCCCGCGGGGTGCCGGGGTGGGGCTGGGGTTGGCCGTGGCCCGTGGTTTCGCGGAGGCGGTCGGCGGGACGTTGGCGGCGGAGGACACTCCGGGGGGCGGCATGACGATGGTGCTGACGATGCCGGCCGCCGCGGGGCTGCCGCCGGTCCGTCCTGATCTGCCGGCGCAGGCGACGACGTGAGGCGGGACCCTGGTGGACGTGGCTGCGGCGGGTCGCGGCCGTGCTCCGGTGACGGTGTGGTCCCGCCGCGTGGCCCGGGAGGGGGCCGTGGTCCGGGAGCGGGCCGTTGCACCGGCCGGCCGGCACCGGCCGCACTCTTGACTTGGTCGGCGGGCGTCTCCCGTCGGCGACCGACACCGCGAGGAGAACGCCAGTGAACCGGGTGCTTGTGGTTGATGACGAGCCGCAGATCGTTCGCGCCCTTGTGATCAACCTGAAGGCGCGCAAGTACGAGGTGGACGCGGCCCCGGACGGGGCCACGGCCCTGAAGCTCGCCGCGGCCCGCCACCCCGACGTGGTGGTCCTGGACCTGGGACTGCCCGACATGGACGGTGTGGAGGTCATCAAGGGGCTGCGCGGCTGGTCGCGGGTGCCGATCCTGGTGCTGTCCGCGCGGCAGACCTCGGACGAGAAGGTGGAGGCGCTGGACGCGGGTGCCGACGACTACGTGACGAAGCCGTTCGGGATGGACGAGCTGCTGGCGCGGTTGCGGGCGGCCGTGCGCCGGGCGGAGCCGACCGGGCCGGCGGACGACGAGGTGATCGTGGAGACCGAGGGCTTCACGGTCGACCTGGCGGCGAAGAAGGTCAACCGGGGCGGTCGGGACATCCGTCTGACGCCGACGGAGTGGCACCTGCTGGAGGTGCTGGTCCGCAACCAGGGGCGGTTGGTCAGCCAGAAGCAGTTGCTGCAGGAGGTGTGGGGTCCGTCGTACGGGACGGAGACCAACTACCTGCGCGTCTACATGGCGCAGCTGCGGCGGAAGCTGGAGGGTGACCCGTCGCACCCGCGGCACTTCATCACGGAGCCGGGAATGGGATATCGGTTCGAGGGGTGAACGCGGACCGGCCGTGGGCCGGCTGCCCGTGGGGGTTGTCCTGGGGGACGGCGCGGGGGGACGGGGTGGTGGCGGGGCGTCGCTTCGAGGGGTGAACGCGGGCGTCGGGGCGCTGGTACGGGGTGCGGGGGAGGCCGTGCGGGCCCCGGTACGCTGGGGTTATGAGTGCTGGGACCCGACCCGAGAAGCCGGCCGGCCGGTTTCGCCGGATGCTCGACAGGCTGTCGTCCTCCGAGGAGGAGCTGCAGTCCGCCGAGCTGCAGGAGGACGCGCAGGCGACCGGGTGTACGCGGATATGCGACTGCGACGACCGTCAGATAGTGAAGGTCTCCGGCACCCTGCGGCACGTCACGCTGCGGCCGCGTGCCGGTGTGCCCGCGCTGGAGGCGGAGCTGTTCGACGGCTCCGCGGCGCTCGACGTGGTGTGGCTGGGTCGCCGTTCCATCGTCGGCATCGAGCCGGGCCGTAAGCTCATCGCCTCGGGCCGGATCTCCTTGAGTCACGGGCGCCGGGTGCTCTTCAATCCCAAGTACGAACTGCGACCGCTCGGACAGGAGTAGCCGGTGACGTCGTACGACCGACCGACCACTGACCCTGAGGCTTCCGCTTCCCCGCACCGTCCGGCGGGCGTTGCGGCGGCTGCCGGTGCCCCGCTGGAGTCCGGTACGGGCTCCACCGCCGACGGCAGGGAGGTGACGGAAGCGGCGCTGTTCGAGGCGTTCGGCGGCGTGCGCGGCATGGTGGAGACGGTGCTGCCGGGTCTGCTGTTCGTCGCGATCTTCACGGTCAACAAGGACCTGCACGTGTCGGCCATCGCGGCGCTGGCGGTGTCGCTGGTGTTGTGCGCGGTGCGGTTGGTGCGCAAGGACACCGTCAAGCACGCCTTCAGCGGGGTGTTCGGGGTCGCCTTCGGCGTGGTCTTCGCGATGATGACCGGCAACGCCAAGGACTTCTACCTGCCGGGGATGCTGTACACCCTGGGTCTGGCGCTGGCGTACATCATCACGACGCTGGCCGGGGTCCCGTTGATCGGGTTGATCCTGGGGCCGGTGTTCAAGGAGAACCTGTCGTGGCGGACGCGTAATCCGGGCCGCAAGAAGGCGTATGCGAAGGCCAGCTGGGCGTGGGGGCTGATCCTGCTCGCCAAGTGCATGATCTTGTTCCCGCTGTACTGGTGGGCGGACACCACGCAGCTGGGCTGGGTGCTGGTGGCCCTGAAGATCCCGCCGTTCCTGTTGGCGCTGTACCTGACCTGGATGTTCCTGGTGAAGGCCCCGGCGCCGATCGACGTCTTCGCGGAGATGGAGGCGCAGGAGAAGGCGGAGGAGGCCGAGCGGGAGCGGCAGCGCGGGCAGTCGGCGGCGCCGGGTGCGGCGGCTGCGGACGCTCCGCACGAGGGGCCGCGACACCGCCGCTGACCTGCGGCGCGAGCGGTGACGGACAAGACGGAAGGGCCCGGGAGCTGATGGCTCCCGGGCCCTTCGTGTGCCGTGCCGGCGGTGTCAGCCTTCGCTGCGGCGGACCGACAGCAGGTCTTCCAACTGTTCCTCACGGGACTGGGCGGCGACGAAGAGCAGTTCGTCGCCGGCTTCGAGGGCGTCGTCCTTGTTGGGGGTGAGGACCCGGGTGCCCCGGATGATCGTCACCAGCGAGGTGTCCTCGGGCCAGTCGACGTCGCCGACCCGGGTGCCGGCCAGGGCGGCCTCCGGGGGGAGGGTCAGTTCGACGAGGTTGGCGTCGCCGTGGCTGAAGCGCAGCAGCCGCACCAGGTCGCCGACGCTGACCGCCTCTTCGACCAGGGCGGACATCAGCCGCGGGGTGGAGACGGCGACGTCGACGCCCCACGCCTCGTTGAACAGCCACTCGTTCTTGGGGTTGTTGACCCGGGCGACGACCCGCGGCACGCCGTACTCCGTCTTGGCGAGCAGGGAGACGACGAGGTTGACCTTGTCGTCGCCGGTGGCGGCGATGACGACGTTGCAGCGCTGGAGTGCGGCCTCGTCGAGCGAGGTGATCTCGCAGGCGTCGGCGAGCAGCCATTCGGCGAGCGGGACCCGTTCGACGGAGATGGCGGTGGGCGCCTTGTCGATGAGCAGGATCTCGTGACCGTTTTCGAGCAGTTCACCGGCGATGGAGCGGCCGACCGCTCCTGCGCCCGCAATGGCGACCCTCATGCGTGCGCCTCCTCGGGACCCTGGGCGAATGCCGCCTCGACCTTCTCGACTTCGTCGGTGCGCATCATCACGTGCACCAGGTCGCCTTCCTGGAGGACCGTCTGGGAGGTGGGCAACATGGCCTCGCCCAGGCGGGTGAGGAACGCGACGCGGACGCCCGTCTCCTCCTGCAGCTTGCTGATCTTGTGGCCGACCCAGGAGGGGGCGGTGTGGACCTCGGCGAGTTGGACACCGCCGCTGGGGTCCCGCCAGAGGGGTTCGGCACCGGAGGGGAGGAGCCGGCGCAGCATCTGGTCGGCGGTCCAGCGGACGGTGGCGACGGTGGGGATGCCGAGGCGCTGGTAGACCTCGGCGCGGCGCGGGTCGTAGATCCGGGCCGCGACGTTCTCGACGCCGAACATCTCGCGGGCGACACGGGCGGCGATGATGTTGGAGTTGTCGCCGCTGGAGACGGCGGCGAAGGCCCCGGCCTCCTCGATGCCGGCTTCGCGGAGGGTGTCCTGGTCGAAGCCGACGCCGGTGACGCGGCGGCCGCCGAAGGCGGAGCCGAGGCGGCGGAACGCGGTCGGGTCCTGGTCGATCACCGCGATGGAGTGTCCCTGGCCCTCCAGGGTCTGCGCGAGCGCGGAGCCCACGCGGCCGCATCCCATGATGACGATGTGCATGCTGATTACCCCGTGCCCTGTACTAGCGCGCTGACCTGCCCAAACACCCTGCTCACTACTTTCTTCTCCGACGTACCGGCGACACGGAGCCGCTGTCCGTGACAGCGACCCGGTGCGTCAGACGGGAGCGCCGACCGCACCGTGGTCCGGTACAACCGTAGCCGTAACGGCGTGCCCGGTAGGGGGCGCGGTGGGTGCCGGTCCGTTGTGGGGGGATGTCGTGCGGGAGCGGGATCGTGCGCTCTGCTGCGTGGGGGCGGCCGGGTAGGGCACGCTACAACGTGTGCCACAACTGCCACATCAGCCCCAACAGGCTTCTCTCCCGCCGCACATGGTGGTGTGCGGCGACGACGCACTGGCCCACCGGCTCGCCGCCGAGCTCCGCGACGTCTACGGCGAACGGGTGACGCTGATCGTGCCGTCCGCGCAGGAGCCGCACCGCCCCCGCGTCCCCTCGCCCTCCCGCGGCTTGGGACGGGCCACCACCGCACTGCTCGGCCGGGTCTCGGCGGCGGTGGCGCGCGGCGGGCCCGGCGCCCCGCCCGCGCCGCCGTTGCCCGCGGCGGCGCGCGAGGACGGCGGGTCGCCACCGGAGGCCCTACGGGTCCTGGTGGCCGCGCAGGTCGACGACGCGGCCTTGACCGAGGCGGGGATCGCGGAGGCGGACGCGCTGGCGCTGGTCCATGACGACGACGATCTCAACATCCACGCCGCGCTGCGGGCCCGCCGCCTCAATCCCCGGTTGCGGCTGGTCATCCGGCTCTACAACCGCAAACTCGGCCAGCACCTGGAGGAGTTGCTGGACCAGGCCGCTGCGGTCGCCGCGAGCGGTGGGGCGGACGGGGCGCAGCCGCCGCGGGTCGACGCCTCCACCACGGTGCTCTCCGACGCCGACACCGTCGCGCCGGCGTTGGTGGCCACGGCGGTCGCCGGCACCAGCAAGGTCATCGAGGCGGACGGGCTGATGCTGCGGGCCGTGGAACGCGCGCCGGGGCAGTCCGGTCCGGCGGGGGCGCGGCGACTGTGCACGCTGGCGCTGCTGTCGCCGTCACCCGGGGACGCGCCCGCCGGGACAGCCGGCGAACCGCCCGCAGGCGCCGCCGGGGCGCCGGGCGACGACGGGCCGGTGCTCCTGCCGGACGACGTCACCGCCGCGGAGTCCACCGGCTGCGGCCGGGTCGTGCTGGAGACCGTCGCCTATACGGGGCGGACGGTGCGACCGCGCCGGCTGCGCGGGCGGGGCGCGCCGCTGGCCTCCCTCTTCTCCCGGCGGCTGCGCTGGTCGCTGGCCGGCTTCGTCGGGGCGGTGCTGGCGCTGGCCGTCGCCGAGTCCCTGATCACCCGGGAGCCGCCGTTGCACGCGGCCTACCTCACGCTGCTGGACCTGTTCGCGATCAACGAACCGGCACTCAACGACCCGTTGGCGCGCAAGGTGCTCCAGTTGTTGTCCGGCTTGGTGGGGCTGTTGTTGCTGCCGGTTCTGGTGGCGGCGGCGTTCGAGGGGCTGGGCACGTTCCGGAGCGCCTCGGCGCTGCGGCGTCCGCCGCGCGGGCTGTCCGGGCACGTGGTGCTGCTCGGCCTGGGCAAGATCGGGACTCGGGTGCTGGCGCGGCTGCACGAGATGCGCATCCCGGTGGTGTGCATCGAGGCCGATCCGGAGGCGCGCGGGGTCGCGCTGGCGCGCCGGCTGCGGGTGCCGACGGTCGTCGGCGACGTGACGCAGGAGGGGGTGCTGGAGGCCGCGCTGGCCGACCGGGCCCGGACCCTGCTGGCACTGACGAGCGAGGACACCACCAACCTGGAGGCGGCGCTCTACGCCCGGTCGGTCAACCCCCGCCTGCGGGTGACGCTGCGGCTCTTCGACGACGGGTTCGCCACCGCCGTCTACCGGACGCTGCGCGCGGCGCACCCGGCCGCGCGAACCCGAAGCCGCAGCGTGTCGTTCCTGGCCGCGCCGGCCTTCGCCGGGGCGATGATGGGCCGCGAGATCCTCGGAGCGATCCCGGTGGAGCGGCGGGTGCTGCTGGTGGCCCGGGTGGAGGTGCGTGGCCACGCCGCCCTGGAGGGACGGAAGGTCGGCGAGGTGCTCCGTCCGGGCCGGCTGCGGGTGCTCGCCGTGGACAACTCCGCGCCCGACGAACCCGCCGACCCCGCGACGGGCGCGCCGCAGCCGGACGAGGACCCCGCGCCGGCGCAGCTCGCCGACGAACTGGACGACCACGTCCTGCGCCCGCAGGACGTGGTGCTGCTGGCGGTGACCCGCGAGGGACTTGGCGAACTGCTCTCGCGTCGACCCCGCCCGGCAGCGCAGGGGGAGTGAGCCGGCGCGCCCACGACGCACCGGGCGGCGCACGCCGCGCGCTGCCGTGCTTCCACGACACGCCCGGGCGTCGTGGCATCGACCACGACGTGCGGGCCCGTGGAGTTCCCTGCATCGACGGCGCTGCCGTGCGCTTATCGTGCAGATGCTGTAGAGGTCCCGCGTAGTGGATGCGTAGTCGGGCCGCTATGTGCATGGTGGCGCATTCGCGTGCTCGCACCCGTCCGGGTGGCGGGTGGGCGGGGACCTTGACGAAGGCTTAGCATCCTCTGGTGTCCAAACTGACCGACGTGCCCAAACGGATCTTGATCGGGCGCGCACTGCGCAGCGACAGGCTCGGGGAGACCCTTCTCCCCAAGCGCATCGCACTCCCCGTCTTCGCCTCCGACCCGCTTTCCTCCGTGGCCTACGCGCCCGGCGAGGTGCTGCTGGTCCTGTCCGTGGCAGGGGTCTCCGCGTACAGCTTCAGCCCGTGGATCGCGGTCGCGGTCGTGGTGCTGATGTTCACCGTCGTCGCGTCGTACCGGCAGAACGTGCACGCCTACCCGAGCGGCGGTGGCGACTACGAGGTCGCCACCACCAACCTCGGGCCCAAGGCGGGCCTGACCGTCGCCAGCGCCCTGCTGGTCGACTACGTCCTGACCGTCGCGGTCTCCATCTCCTCCGGCGTGGAGAACCTCGGCTCCGCCGTCCCCTTCGTCGTCGAGCACAAGACGTTCTGCGCCATCGCCATCATCGTGCTGCTGACGCTGATGAACCTGCGCGGCGTCAAGGAGTCCGGCAAGCTCTTCGCGATCCCCACGTACGTCTTCGTGGCCGGCGTCTTCATCATGATCTTCTGGGGCGCGATCCGCGGCCTGCTCCTCGGCGACACCATGAAGGCCCCGACCGCCGGCTACACCATCCACGCCGAGCAGGGCGGCCTCGCCGGCTTCGCCCTGATCTTCCTGCTGCTGCGCGCCTTCTCCTCCGGCTGCGCCGCGCTCACCGGCGTCGAGGCGATCTCCAACGGCGTGCCCGCCTTCCGCAAGCCGAAGTCGAAGAACGCCGCGACCACCCTCGCCCTCATGGGCGGGCTGGCCGTCACCATGTTCTGCGGCATCATCGCGCTGGCCATGACCACCCACGTGCGGATGGCGGAGAACCCGGCCACCGACCTGTTGAACAACGGCAAGCCGCTGGGCTCCGGCTACACCCAGAACCCGGTCATCTCGCAGGTCGCCGAGGCCGTCTTCGGCAAGGGCAGCTTCCTCTTCGTCGTCCTGGCAGCGGCCACCGCGCTGGTCCTGTTCCTGGCCGCCAACACCGCCTACAACGGCTTCCCGTTGCTCGGCTCGATCCTCGCCCAGGACCGCTACCTCCCGCGCCAGCTGCACACCCGCGGCGACCGCCTGGCCTTCTCCAACGGCATCGTCCTGCTGGCCGGCGCGGCCACCGTCCTCGTCTACCTCTACGGCGCGGACTCCACCCGCCTGATCCAGCTCTACATCGTCGGCGTCTTCGTCTCCTTCACGCTCAGCCAGATCGGCATGGTCCGGCACTGGAACCGCCACCTGGTCAGCGAGAAGGACCCCGCCAAGCGCCGCAAGATGCAGCGCTCCCGCGCCATCAACGCCTTCGGCGCCTTCTTCACCGGCCTGGTCCTCGTCGTCGTCCTCCTGACGAAGTTCACCCACGGCGCCTGGGTCGCCCTCCTCGGCATGGTCATCTTCTTCGTGACGATGACCGCGATCCGCCGCCACTACGACCGGGTCGCCGACGAGATCGCCGCCCCCGACACCCCCGACGACGACGTGGTCCGCCCCTCCCGCGTCCACGCCATCGTCCTGGTCTCCAAGCTCCACAAGCCCACCCTGCGGGCCCTGAACTACGCCAAGCTGATGCGCTCGGGCACCCTCGAAGCCGTCAGCGTCGACGTCGACCAGGCCGACACCCGGGCCCTGCGCGCCGAGTGGGAGCGCCGCGGCATCGAGGTCCCGCTGAAGGTCCTCGCCTCCCCTTACCGCGAGATCACCCGGCCGATCATCGACTACGTCAAGTCGCTGCGCCGGGAGAGCCCCCGCGACGCCGTCTCCGTCTACATCCCCGAGTACGTCGTCGGCCACTGGTACGAGCACCTGCTCCACAACCAGTCCGCACTGCGCCTCAAGGGACGCCTCCTCTTCACCCCCGGGGTCATGGTCACCTCCGTCCCCTGGCAGCTGGACTCCTCCGAGGCCGCCAAGAAGCGCGCCCGCAAGCGCGCCGAATGGAACGCCCCCGGCTCGGTCCGGCGCGGCCCGGTCTCCGCACCCAAGAAGGAATCCGCGGCCACCAAGAAGTGATCGTGGCGGCCGTCGCACGGCACCGCACCCCGTAGAATGGACGGCTGGCCTCCACCCGGAGGCCAGCCATCACGGTTTCCACCCACCTCTCCCCAGGAGCTCCTCGCCATGCAGCCGGACACGCCGCCGGAATCCAGGAAGTCGCTGGTCGGCGAGGAGTACGAAGTCGAGATCGGCCCGGTCGCGCACGGCGGCCACTGCATCGCCCGCACCGACGCCGGCCAGGTCCTCTTCGTCCGGCACGCGCTGCCCGGCGAACAGGTGCGCGTGCGCGTCACCGACGGCGAGGAGGGCGCCCGCTTCCTGCGCGCCGACGCCGTCGAGATCCTCAGCCCCTCCAAGGACCGCGTCGAGGCCCCCTGCCCGTTCGCCGGCCCCGGCCGCTGCGGCGGCTGCGACTGGCAGCACGCCGCGCCCGGCGCCCAGCGCCGCCTCAAGGCCGCGGTCATCAGCGAGCAGCTGGCCCGCCTCGCCGACCTCACCCCCGAGCGGGCCGGTTGGGACGGCACCGTCGAACCGGCCCCCGGCGACAAGGTCGCCAAGGGCGAGGTCCCGGCCTGGCGCACCCGCGTCCAGTACGCCGTGGACGCCGAAGGCCGCCCGGGCCTCCGCAAGCACCGCTCGCACGACGTCGAACCGGTCACCCACTGCATGATCGCCGCCCCGGGCGTCTCCGAACTCGGCATCGAGAAGCGCACCTGGCCGCAGATCGCCACCGTCGAGGCGATCGCCGCCACCGGCTCCCACGACCGGCAGGTGATCCTCACCCCGAGCCCCGGCGGCCGCCTCCCCCTCGTCGAACTCGACAAGCCGGTCTCCGTCCTCCGCGTCGGCGAGAAGGACGGCGGCGTCCACCGCGTGCACGGCCGCCCCTTCGTCCGCGAACGCGCCGCCGGCCGCACCTGGCGGGTCGGCAACGGCGGCTTCTGGCAGGTCCACCCGAAGGCCGCCGACCTCCTCGTCGAGGCCGTCATGCAGGGTCTGATGCCCAAGAAGGGCGACATGGCCCTCGACCTCTACTGCGGTGTCGGCCTCTTCGCCGGCGCCCTCGCCGAACGCGTCGGCGACAAGGGCGCGGTGCTCGGCATCGAATCCAGCAAGCGCGCCGTCGAGGACGCCCAGCACAACCTCGCCGACCTCGACCGGGTCCGCATCGAACAGGGCAAGGTCGAGCAGATCCTGCCCCGCACCGGCATCACCGACGTCGACCTCGTCGTCCTCGACCCGCCCCGCGCCGGCGCCGGCAAGGCCACCGTCCACCACCTCGCCTCCCTCACCCCCCGCCGCATCGCCTACGTCGCCTGCGACCCGGCCGCCCTCGCCCGCGACCTGGCCTACTTCCACCAGGTCGGCTACGCCCCCCGCCGCATGCGAGCCTTCGACCTGTTCCCGATGACGCATCACGTGGAGTGCGTGGTCATCCTGGAAAAGGCCGCCAAGCAGTCCTGACCCAAGGCGCTCTCCGCGCATATGACGTGACCCATGGGCGTCGCGGGCGCCGTCTCGACACTGAGACGGCGCCCGCGACGCCCTTCGGCGTCTGTCCTGCCTCCTGACGACCAACTCGCCTGGGTGACATCTGCCTGCGCCGTCTCTCTCCCCCTCCCGACGACGGCACGCCCCCGGCAGACGCCCTGACCTGCGGCAGAACTGTGCGCAGAGCAAGGGAGAGACAGATACGAAGGAGCACCAGTGCCCGCTGTGCCCCGGCGCCCCTGTGCCCCGGACGGGCCCCGACGACTGCGAACGGACCCCGAGTCGCGTCGCACCCCTGGGATCGTGTAGATTCCTCGAGTTGCCCCGGAGCCCACAGGTCCCGCGGCAGCCAATCCCGCCGCTTCAGCGGCACACCATTACTGAACGGCCCGTCACCGGGAAAGATTTCGGCATGCCGAAATTCGGACCGGGACTCGATTATGAGTCACTGAGGGAATCCGGTAAAGTGGTGGACACGCCGAAAGGCAAATCATTCCGACAAGAATTCGGAGCCGAATTCGAGAAGGTTGCGCCTCATCGAGGAGCGGGCCGGACACGAAAAAGGATCTGATAAAGTCGGAAAGGTCGA
>NZ_JAJPWK010000033.1:0-69107 GCF_046549115.1 Streptomyces sp. x-19
GGTGGTGTGCAGGACGTAAAGCGCAGCAGTCCTGCACACCACCCCCTCCGGCCCGCCACCGGCACCCAACAGCCCCGCGCAGCGGACAACGCCCCGCGCCGCAGGCGCAAAAACGGCAACCCCCACGGCGGGACAGCCGACCACGCCCGCGCCGCCAGGCGCAAACGGCAACCCTCACGGCGGGAAAGCCGACAACGTGGGAAGCAACGCAAACCCCGTCAGAGCGCCTGCGCGAACGTGCTGAACAGTCGTTGTGGGTCGTAGGTCTGCTTGACCTTGTCGAGGCGGGTGGTGGCGGTCCCGTAGTAGGCGGACTTCCAGTTGGCCAGGCCGGCGTCGGTGTAGTTCTGGTAGGCGGCGCCCGAGGAGTGGCGCTGCATCGCGCTGTGGAAGGCGTCGAGCCATGCGGTGCCGGCGGCGCCGGAGCCGCCGGCGGGCCAGGAGGTCAGGTACTGGGCGAGGAAGCGGGAGCGGCGGTGGACGAACGCGGTGTCGGCGGTGCCGACGCGGTTGATCGCGCCGCCGAGTGCGGTCAGTGCGACGTTGCCGGTGACGCCCTTGTGGCCGCCGCTTTCGATCTGGGCCAGGAGGCTCTGGACGCCGGCCGCGGACAGGTTGCGGTCGAAGAAGTGCGAGCGGGCGGCGTAGGTTTCGCGGCCGAGTGATCCGGCGCCGGTGTGGCCGGGCAGGGTGCCCGGCATGTGGCACTGGGCGGTGGACTTCGAGGAGCAGCCCGCGTATGCCTCCATGGCGTCCAGGTAGCCGATCGGGGTGAGGTGGACGCGGGTGGCCGGGCCGGGGCCGCCGGGCTGGTCGGCGAGTTTGTCGACGGCGTTCTGCAGGTCGTGGTGGCTGCCGAGGGAGAAGGCCGCGACGGAGACTGCCGGGGTGCCGCCGGGGCGGGCGTCGAAGTGGGCGGTGGACCATATCTCGTCGGGCTGGTCCGGGCCCCACTTCTGCCAGGATCCGAGCACCGCGGCGGCCTTGGCCCATGGCCAGGTCATGTATGCCATTACCGCGCGGGGCGCCGGGTGGGTGCGGAAGCGGAGTTCGGTGACCACGCCGAAGTTGCCGTTGCCGGCGCCGCGCAGGGCCCAGAAGAGCTCGGGGTGGTGGTCCTGGTCGCAGTCGACGGTCTTGCCGTCGGCGGTGACGACGGTGGCGCCGACCAGGCTGTCGCAGGTCAGTCCGTACGCGCGGGAGACCACGCCGTGGCCGCCGCCGAGCGTGAGGCCGGATATGCCGACGGTGGGGCAGGAGCCGCCGGGGACCGTGACGCCGTGCGGGGCGAGGCCCTCGTAGACGTCGATGAGTTTGGCGCCGGCTCCGATCCGGGTGGTGCCGCCGGTCGGTGCGCCGACCTTGTCGAGCGCCGAGACGTCGATGATGAGTTTGCCGTTGCCGCTGGAGAAGCCGGCGTAGGAGTGGCCGCCGCTGCGGATGGCGACGGGGGCGTCGTAGCGGCGGGCGAAGGCGAGGCACTCGGCGATGTCGCCGGGGTGTTTGACGTAGGCGATGGCGGACGGCTTCAGGGTGTCGAAGCGGGTGTTGTACAGGCGGCGGGCGGTGGCGTAGGAGGCGTCTGAGGCGCGTATCAGATCGCCGTCGAGGCCCTTGCCGAGTGCGTTCCAGGCGGTTTGGGTGGCGGGGGTTCTGGCGGCCGCCGCGCTGTTCATGGCGCCTGTGGTCCCGCTGGAGGAGGCCGCCGCGGTGGGGCCGCCGGGGGCCTCGCAGCCGGTGGTCCAGGCGAGGGAGGTGGCCGCGAGTCCGCCGCCGGCCGTCAGGAGTGTGCGCCGCTTCACTGGGATGGATCCCCCTTGGTTGTCGTACGGTCCGGTCCCGGCCCGCCGGTCGTCCGGCCGGTGGGCGCGGGGGGTGTGCCGGGGCATCGCACCTGTGGGTCGGCCGGTAACGCTCCCGTTGTTCCGTGTCGTCCGGTACGCGAGTGAAGTCCGTTACCGCGTGGTGCTGTTGTGCCCCTCATTACCCAGATGCGGCGCGGGGGGTGACGGGTTCCCGGAACGGACCGGGTCATTCCACGGGGCGGTCCACCACGGCGTCGGGACCGCCGTGCGCAGCCGCCGCGTGACGCTCGGCATCGGTCCGGGCCTGGGAGCGGGCGCGGCGGGCCATTCCGGTCCAGCCGCAGTCGCAGCGGGCCAGGCAGAAGGAGCCGCGCTCGGTGGTGGAGGTGCGGTGCGGGGCTGGTTCGGGCACCCGGCCACGCTACGCGCCCCAGGTGTCGTTGCGTGACGGGGCCCCGTCACGGTCGTTGAACGGTGCGGTCGACGCACCGTCAGACGAGTCGGGGGCGGGACGTCCGACCGTCCCGAGCGGACCGGCCGGCCCAGGCGGTCCCGAGCACGGCGGCCGAGGGGGCTCGTACGCATGGTGGTGCAGGACAGGCGAGGTGGCGCGGTCGCCGCGGCCGTGGTGTGCGGGACGGGACTGATGGCGGGGCTGCTGGCGACGGCGGGCTGTTCCCCGAACGGCGCGGCGGCGGACGACCAGGTGGCGCCCGCGCGGGCGCCGGCCGCGGTGGAACTGCGGCGCAGCGTCGAGGCGCTGCTGCGGGCCGGCACGGCCAGGGTGCGGACGGCGATGGAGACGGTCAGCGGCGGGACGCTGGTGGCGATCCGGGGGGCGGGCGGCTACGACTTCGCGACCGCCAGCGGGCAACTGCGCTTGGTACTGCCGGATCTGAAGGGCAAGCCCAGCGGCGGCAACCAGCCGATCACCGAGGTCCTGGCGCCCGGTGCGCTGTTCATGAAGAACCGCGGGGCGGGGGTGCCGGCCGACAAGTGGGTGCGGGTGGACACCGCGACGCTGCCCGACGGGAACCTCGTCACCGGCGGGGCGACGGATCCGCTGGCCGCCGCCGAACTCCTGCGCGGCGTGCGGGAGGTGACGTTCCAGGGGCAGGAGCGGTGGGGCGGGGTGCCGGTGCGGCACTACCGCGGTACGACCGATCTGGCGGCGGCCGCCGGGCGGGCGTCGGCGCGGACCCGGCCCGCGCTGGTGGCGGCGGAAAAAGGGTTCACCACCATGGTGGTGCCGTTCGACGCCTACGTGGACGATGCCGGGCGGTTGCGCAAGGTGCGCCAGCGGTTCCGGTTCGCCAACGGGGTGCCGGCGGGGGCGTCGGTGACCTCCACGACCGAGCTCTACGCGTTCGGCAGCCCGGTCGTGGTGCGGCTGCCGGACCGGCGCGACATCTTCACCGGGAAGATCTCCGCGGCGTCCGCGTAGGCGCGACGGCGCGGGCCGGGGCGCGGAAATGGTCCTTCCGTGTCATGTGCGGGGCGGGTGGCCCTCCTTACCCTGGCGGTAACCACCACGGCGTGGGAAGGCGCTCGAAGGGAGGAGGTGTCGGACGTGCCCGCCCATCGCCATCCGACGGTTCAGGACCAGGTCGCCCTCACCGAGATCGACCTCACCGGTGAGTTGATGATCGCGGCGGCGGCCGCGAGCGAGGACCGGCTCAGCACCGACCGGATCGACGAGCTCCTGCACGTGGCCGGCGCCCTGCGCGGGGACCGGCCCGATCGACAGGCGCCGGACGCGCCCTGACGGGCCCGGCCGCGCGGCGGTCAGCTGCGCAGCATCCGCTCGATCGCCTTGGTCGCCTCCTGGACCTTGGCGTCGACGGCGTCCGGTCCCTGGGCGGCGGCGTCGGCGACGCAGTGCCGCAGGTGCTCCTCCAGCAGTTGGAGGCCGAAGGATTGCAGGCCCTTCGTGCTGGCCGAGACCTGGGTGAGTATGTCGATGCAGTAGACGTCTTCTTCGAGCATGCGCTGCAGACCGCGGATCTGGCCCTCGATGCGGCGCAGTCGCTTGATGTGCGCGTCCTTTTGCTTGGCGTAGCCGTGACCGCCCGGCGCCGGAGTCCCCACAGCGTTATCGGTCACAGATCCGGGGGCGGTGCGGGGGGCGGTTTCCGGCGGGGAGCCGTGGCAGGCCGCGGCGGCTGCGGTGCCGCCGCTGGTGCCCGCGTCCGTGGTCGTCATGGCCATCTCCCGTGGTATTGAAGCGATCCGTATACCCCCGGCGGGTATATCGTACCGAAATTTTCGGGCACTCGCGGTACCCCGTGCAGAGCATGCTGCCCGATGGGCGACACTGAGGGAATGCCGGTTAGCTGGGTTAGCTGTGGCTGGATGATGCGCCTAGCATCAACTCGACCGAATCCGATGCACCCCGAGGATTTCACGTGCGCTTTCGTCTGACCCCCAGGGAGACGAGCTTCTATGACATGTTCGCGGCGTCCGCCGACAACATCGTCACCGGCTCCAAACTCCTGATGGAAATGCTCGGGGCGGACTCCTCCGCACGGGCCGAGATCGCCGAACGGATGCGCGCGGCCGAGCACGCAGGGGACGACGCGACGCACGCGATCTTCCACCAGCTGAACTCCTCGTTCATCACGCCGTTCGACCGCGAGGACATCTACGCCCTCGCCTCGTCGCTCGACGACATCATGGACTTCATGGAGGAGGCCGTCGACCTGGTCGTCCTCTACAAGGTGGAGGAACTCCCCAAGGGCGTCGAGCAGCAGATCGAGGTGCTGGCGCGGGCGGCGGAGCTGACCGCCGAGGCGATGCCGAACCTCCGCACGATGGCGAACCTCACCGAGTACTGGATCGAGGTCAACCGCCTGGAGAACCAGGCCGACCAGATCCACCGCAAGCTGCTGGCCCACCTCTTCAACGGCAAGTACGACGCCATCGAGGTGCTCAAGCTCAAGCAGATCGTGGACATCCTGGAGGAGGCGGCGGACGCCTTCGAGCACGTCGCCAACACGGTCGAGACCATCGCGGTCAAGGAGTCCTGAGCGCCGGCCATGGACACCTTCGCGCTCATCGTGACCATCGCGGTCGCGCTCGGATTCACCTACACCAACGGCTTCCACGACTCGGCGAACGCGATCGCGACCTCGGTCTCGACGCGTGCCCTGACCCCGCGGGCCGCGCTGGCGATGGCGGCCGTGATGAACCTCGCCGGTGCCTTCCTGGGCAGCGGCGTCGCCAAGACGGTCAGCGAGGGGCTGATCGCGACCCCGCACGGCAGCAAGGGGATGGGCATCCTCTTCGCCGGGCTGCTCGGCGCGGTCGTCTGGAACCTCGTCACCTGGTACTTCGGCCTGCCGTCCTCGTCCTCGCACGCGCTCTTCGGCGGCCTGGTCGGCGCGGCGCTGGCCGGCGGGACGCAGGTGATCTGGTCCGGCGTGATCGAGAAGGTCGTCCTGCCGATGTTCATCTCGCCGGTGATCGGGCTGGTGCTCGGCTACCTGGTGATGGTGGCCATCCTCTGGCTGTTCCGGAAGGCCAACCCGCACAAGGCCAAGCGCGGCTTCCGCATAGCGCAGACCGTCTCGGCGGCGGGCATGGCGCTCGGGCACGGTCTCCAGGACGCCCAGAAGACCATGGGCGTCGTGGTGATGGCGCTGGTCATCGCCGACGTCGAGACGGCCGACGACGCCATTCCGCTGTGGGTCAAGCTGGCCTGCGCGATCACCATGTCGCTCGGTACGTACGCGGGCGGTTGGCGGATCATGCGGACCCTGGGCCGGCGGATCATCGAGCTGGACCCGCCGCAGGGCTTCGCCGCGGAGACCACGTCCGCCTCGGTGATGTACGTGGCGTCGTTCCTGTTCCACGCGCCGATCTCCACCACGCACGTCATCACCGCCTCGATCATGGGCGTCGGCTCGACCAAGCGCCCGCGTGCGGTGCGCTGGGGCGTGGCCAAGAACATCGTGATGGGCTGGTTCATCACGATGCCGGCCGCGGCGCTCGTCGCCGCCCTGGTGTTCTGGCTGATCAAGCTGGCGTTCGGCTGACGACCGGTCCCCGGTCCGCAGATGGTGAAGGGCCCGCCCCCGGGTGAGGGGCGGGCCCTTCGTCCTGTGGTGGCACCGCCATGCAGCACCGCAGGACACCGGGGGCGGCCGACGGCTCAGCCGAAGCGGCCGGAGATGTAGTCCTCGGTGGCCTGGACCGACGGGTTGGAGAAGATCCGCTCGGTCTCGTCGATCTCGATGAGCTTGCCGGGCTTGCCGACGGCCGCCAGGTTGAAGAACGCGGTGCGGTCCGAGACCCGCGCGGCCTGCTGCATGTTGTGCGTCACGATGACGATCGTGAAGCGCTCCTTCAACTCCCCGATCAGGTCCTCGATGGCGAGGGTGGAGATCGGGTCGAGCGCCGAGCAGGGCTCGTCCATCAGCAGCACCTGCGGCTCGACCGCGATGGCGCGGGCGATGCACAGCCGCTGCTGCTGGCCGCCGGAGAGGCCCGAGCCGGGCTTGTTCAGGCGGTCCTTGACCTCGTTCCAGAGGTTGGCGCCCTTCAGGGAGCGCTCGACGACGTCCTTGAGCTCGCTCTTGCGGTACTTGCCGTTCAGGCGCAGCCCGGCCGCGACGTTGTCGAAGATCGACATCGTGGGGAACGGGTTGGGGCGCTGGAAGACCATGCCGACGGTGCGGCGGACGGCGACCGGGTCGACGCCGGAGCCGTAGAGGTTCTCGTCGTCCAGCATCACCTTGCCCTCGACGCGGCCGCCGGGGGTGACCTCGTGCATCCGGTTCAGGGTGCGCAGGAAGGTCGACTTGCCGCAGCCGGAGGGGCCGATGAAGGCGGTCACCGAGCGCGGCTCGACGGTCATGGAGATGTCGTCGATGGCCTTGTGGGCGCCGTAGTACGCGTTCAGGCCGCTGACGTCGATTCGCTTGGCCATGGAAATCACTGCTTCTTTCTGTTCGCGGCTCGGTCAGCGGCCGGCTTTGGGGGCCTTCCAGCGGGCGATGCCGCGGGCCACCAGGTTGAGGACCATGACGAAGGCGATCAGCACGAGTGCCGCGGCCCAGGCCCGGTCGTAGGAGGCGTCGGAGCCCTGCTGCCACTGCTGGAAGACGTAGAGCGGCAGGGACTGCTGGGCGCCGTCGAAGGGGTTGTTGTTGATCGTCTTGGCGCCCCAGACCAGCAGCAGCACCGGGGCGGTCTCGCCGGTGATGCGGGCGATGGCGAGCATCACGCCGGTGGTGATGCCGCCGATCGAGGTCGGCAGGACGACCTTGAGGATCGTGCGCCACTTCGGGATGCCGAGGGCCAGGGACGCCTCGCGCAGCTCGTTCGGGACGAGCTTGAGCATCTCCTCGGTGGAGCGGACCACGACCGGCATCATCAGGATCGCCAGCGCCATCGAACCGGCGAAGCCGGACGGGCCGAAGCCGAGGATCAGGATCCACACGGAGAGGACGAACAGGCCGGCGACGATCGAGGGGATGCCGGTCATCACGTCGACGAAGAAGGTGACGACCTTCGCGAGCGTGCCGCGGCCGTACTCGACGAGGTAGATGGCGGTCAGCAGGCCGAGCGGGGCGGCGATCAGGGTCGCCAGGCCCACCTGCTCCAGGGTGCCGATGATCGCGTGGTAGACGCCGCCGCCGGGCAACGCGTCGGGCAGCGTGCCCATCGAGTGGGACAGGAAGTACCCGTTGAGGACCTTGCGGCCACGGTCGACGGTCTCCCACAGCAGCGAGGCGAGCGGGACGACGGCGAGCAGGAAGGCGGTCCACACGACGGTGGTGGCCAGCCGGTCCTTGGCCTGTCGGCCGCCCTCGACGGCCGCGGTCAGCAGGAACGTGCCGACGACGAAGAGCAGTGCGGCGATCAGTCCCCACTGGACGGCCGAGTCCAGGCCGGCGGCCAGGCCGGTGCCGCAGCCGGCGGCGACGGCGACCAGGGCGAGGACCGGCAGGGTCCAGCGCGGCAGCCGGGACTGCTTGAGCGCGAGCGGGGTGCGCGGCTCGGCGACCTTGCGGTGGCGGTGGCTGGTGGCGACGGTCATGAGGAGGCCCCCGAGTACTCCTTGCGGCGGGCGATGATCAGCCGGGCCGCGCCGTTGACGAGCAGGGTGATCACGAAGAGGACGAGGCCGGAGGCGATCAGAGCGTCCTGGCCGAAGGTGTCGGCCTCGCTGAACTTGCTGGCGATGTTCTGGGCGAAGGTGCCGCCGCCCGGGTCCAGCAGGCTGGCGTTGATCAGGAAGCTCGGGGAGAGGACGGTGGCGACGGCCATCGTCTCGCCCAGTGCCCGGCCCAGGCCCAGCATGGAGGCGCTGATGACGCCGGAGCGGCCGAACGGCAGCACCGACATCCGGATGACCTCCCAGCGGGTGGCGCCGAGGGCCAGTGCGGCCTCCTCGTGCATCCGCGGGACCTGGAGGAAGACCTCGCGGCTGACGCTGGTCACGATCGGCAGGATCATGATCGCGAGCAGGATGCCGACGGTGAACAGCGAACGGGCGGCCCCGTTGCTGTAGCTGAAGATCCCGGTCCAACCGAGGAAGTCGTTCAGCCAGCCGTAGAGGCCGCTCAGGTGCGGGACGAGGAAGAGCGCGCCCCACAGGCCGTAGACGATGCTGGGGACCGCGGCGAGCAGGTCGATGACGTAGCCCAGCGGCGAGGCCAGCCTGCGCGGCGCGTAGTGCGAGATGAACAGGGCGATGCCGACCGCGACCGGCACCGCGATGAGCATCGCGACGACCGAGCTGACGAGGGTGCCGAACGCGAGCACCGCGATGCCGAACTTGGGCTCGGTGCCGACGGCGTTCCAGTCCAGGGTGGTGAAGAAGTTGCTCTTGTCCCCGGAGATGGCGAGGACCGAGCGGTAGGTGAGGAAGGCCGCGATGGCGGCCATGATCACCAGCAGGGCGATGCCGGAGCCCCGGGAGAGCCCGAGGAAGATCCGGTCACCGGGGCGGACCGCCTTGCCGGAGACCGATCCGGTGGCCGGTGGCGGGGACGGTGCGGTTGTCGGGTGGGGTGAGTAGTCCATGGGTTTCTCCGGTCTGCGGAGCCCTGCGGGGGCTCCTGCGCGGCGGTGCACCGGATGGGCGGCGGTCCCGGCGGGTCGTCGGGACCGCCGCCCGGCGGGTCAGGAGAGCGTCGCGACGGTCTTGCGGACCTTGTCGGCGATCTCGGTCGGGAGCGGGGCGTAGCCGAGGGCCTTGAGGGCGTCCTGGCCGTCCTTGCTGGAGACGTAGGTCAGGAAGGACTTGGTGGCCGGCAGGGTGTCGGCCTTGTTGCCCTTGTCGCAGGCGATCTCGTAGGTCACCAGGGTGATCGGGTACGCGCCCTCGGCCTTGGTGGCGTAGTTGAGCTTCAGCGCCAGGTCGTTGGCGCCCTGGCCGGCCGGCTTGGCCTCGGCGATCGCCTTGGAGGCGTTCTCGACGGTGGCCTCGACCGGGGCCTGGGCACCGGTGTTGATCTTGACCGTCGGGATCTTGCCGGAGGTCGCGTAGGACAGCTCGAAGTAGGAGATCGCGCCGCTGGTCTGCTTGACCTGCGAGGAGACGCCGGCCGAGCCGGACGCCGCCTGGCCGCCGGTGCCCTCCCACTTCTTCGCCGGCTCGTGCTTCCAGGCACCGCCGGAGGCGGCCTTGAGGTACTTGGTGAAGTTGTCGGTGGTGCCCGAGTCGTCGGAGCGGTGGAACGCCTGGATCTTCAGGTCGGGGAGCTTGGCACCCGGGTTCAGCTTCTTGATCGCGGCGTCGTTCCAGTTGGTGATCTGCGAGTCGAAGATCTTCGCCAGGGTCGGCGCGTCGAGGACGAGGTTGTCCACGCCGGGGACGTTGTAGCCGACCGCGATCGGGCCGCCGACCATCGGCAGGTCGATCGCCTGGCCGCCCTTGCAGAGCGTCTTCGACTTGGCGATCTCCTCGGGCTTGAGCGCCGAGTCGGAGCCGGCGAAGGCCGTCTGGCCCTGGAGGAAGGTGGTGACGCCGGCGCCGGAGCCGGTGGGCTGGTAGTTGATCTCGGTGCCCTGGCAGGCGCCGGAGTAGTTCTGCACCCAGACGTCCATGGCGTTCTTCTGCGCCGACGAGCCGGAGGCGAGCAGCTTGCCCTTGCCGTCGCACTTGACGTTGGCGGCCTTGGCGGAGCTGCCGCCGCCGCTGCCGCCGGTGGTGTTGTCGGAGCCGCACGCGGTCAGGGCCAGGGCACCGGAGACGGCGAGAGCGCCAACGGCGAGGGCGCGAACCCGGTTCTTGCGCTGAAGCTTCACTGTCGAGAGTTCCTTCCTGGTGCGCGCCGTTTCCTCGGCGTGCGGAGTGGTGACGGAAAGGGGTGCGGCCGCGTTGCCTGGCGGCGGGCCGACGCCCTCGGTACGGCCGAAATTAGGCAGATCAGGTGAAGCAGCCGATGGAGCGGAGTGAACGCACGGTGAACCTCGGCCGTCAGCTGAGTGCGGAGTCGTCGGGCGCGGTCGGCCGGCTCGGGGGCGCGGACGGGGGCCGCGGGCGCGGTCGGGACGCGCCGTGACGGAGCGCCCGGTTCCGGTGCGCGGCGCCGCCCCGGAGCGCCGGGTTCCGGGTCGAACCACCCGTTCTCCACCGGGAAACGGCCCGTCGCCCTGTCGAATTACCAGTCGGTATGGCAGCATCCGCGCCGAGAGCGCGCACACGAATCGGTGCGGAACGACCGGAGGTGACTGGTGGGGAGCCAGGGGGCACAACAGGGCGTTCGGGGCGTGGGTGCGGGGTGGGGCGTACGGGGCGGCCGGCTGGCGGTGTGCACCGCGGTCGTGCTCTGTGCGACGGGCCTGCTCGGCGGGACGGCGACGGCGGTGCAGCGCACGCCCACCCCGACCCCGTCACCCGGGGGCGACGCCCGCCACCTCGAAGAGGTCCGCAAGGAGATCGAGGGCCTCTACCGCACGGCGGAGCGGGCCACCGAGGACTACAACGCCGCCGAGGAGCAGGTCCAGCTCCAGCAGAAGAAGATCGTCGAGCTGGCCCGCACCATCGACGCCGCACAGCGCCGGCTGGCCACCCTCAAGCGCCGAGCCGGTGCGCTGGCCAGCGCCCAGTACCGCACCGGAGGCATCCCGCCCGAGGCGAAGCTGATGCTCAGCACCGACCCGGAAGCCTTCCTCTTCAATGTCGATCTGGCCCGCAAGGGACAGCAGGCCGTCAAGGGCGTGATCAGTCAACTCACGCACCTCAAGAGCGACTTGGAGAATTACGCCCAGGACGCCAGTCGCCGCTGGGAGGAACTGGAAGCCAACCGCAAGAAGAAGGACGACGCCCGCAAGGAGATCAACGACAGGATCGACGCGGCGAAAAAGCTGGAATCCCGACTGGCCGCCAAGGAAAAGGAACGACTGCGGAAACTGGAGGACGACCAGGCGCTGCTCGCCCAGCAGAAATGGCTTGACTCCGGCGTACTCAAAGAGATCACCAACAAAGCCTCCGACCAGGGCAAGAAGGCGATTTCGTACGCCACTTCGCAGATCGGCAAGGATTACGTCTGGGGCGCCGTCGGACCGGACACCTTCGACTGTTCCGGACTGACCCTGCGGTCCTGGCAGGCCGCCGGCCGGACGATTCCGCGCACCTCGCAGGAGCAGTGGCGACAGCTGCCCCGGGTGGCGCTCAAGGATATGCGCCCGGGCGACCTCGTCATCTATTTCTCGGACGCCAGCCACGTCGGGATGTACCTCGGCGACGGCGCGATCGTGCACGCACCGCGCCCGGGCCGGCAGGTGACGATCACGGGCGCCGGCTCGATGCCGATCCTGGGCGTCGTCCGGCCGGACGGGGAGCCCGCCGGCTGAGCCGGCGCGGGTCCGCGGCCGGGGCGGAGCGTTTCCGGACATTTTCTGGGCGCGTATTCCGTACCGTGCGGGCGAAATGTCATCCGGTGTCGTGCGGGTGAAATGGCGGTGGCGTCGGGCGGCGCCACCGCGCACGCATTGTTTTCCTTCCCGCGGTCCGCAAGCCGCTCGACGGCCGGCCTCCGGTAGCGATCCGGTAGCGGAATGCGCTCGACCGGGGTGATGTTCGTCATTCCCCGCCCCGGGCACCCCAGGTGAAATGGCCTATCAGCCCTGGCATATGACGAACGCCGCGTGACAAAGGGCATTCCGCGTGCCGCGGTCCGGGCGCTATGGTCGCCATTCGATGCCCGGTAGCGCCCCCCGCTCGGCTGACCGACGAGCAGGGTGGAGCTGGGCACGGTGACGTGCCGGTCGGCCCGTCGCCGTACCCCTCGGGGGGAGGGAAGGAAGCAGACCCATGCCCGTACCCGTACCGCACCCGCGGACGGCCGTGCTGCCGCACCAGGCAGGACCGGCGGACTCCGGCTGCGCGGAGACCGCCCGCGCCGCCGCCGTCGGCATGCCCGCGCACGGGGGCTGCTCCGGGGCCGGCCCGCTGCCCCGCGACCTGCCGGCGGCCGAGCTGCCGCGCCCGGTCGTGGACGGTCGGACCGCTGCCCGTCCGCCGGCCGACCATGCGCCCGGCGCCACGACCGAGCCGGTGACCTCCGCCACGTCCGAGGCGCCCGCCGCCGAGTTCTCCTCGGTCGCCGCCGTCGAGCCGAGGCCCGAGCCCCCGGCCCAGGGACTGACCCTGCTCCTCATCGGCGAGGACCCGAACAGTCACGTCCCGGAGATGTGGGACTGGGCCGGCCGCAAGGTCCGGCTGCGCACCGCCCGCAACCTCACCGAGGCCGAGCGGCTGCTCACCGACGACGTGCACTGCATCCTGCTCGACCTCACCCCCGCCGAGCCGACCGGCCGCGAGGACCGCGACCCGGCCCGGGGCGACGGCACCGGCGGCAGGGGCGGAGACGAGTTGGCCGCGCTGCGCGCCGTGCTGCGCATGGCGCCGGCACAGGCCGTCCTCGTGCTCACCTGCGAGACGGACGCCGAGCGGGCCGCCGAGGCGGTGCGGGTGGGCGCCCAGGACTACCTCTTCCGCGACGAGCTGGACGGCAAGGTCCTCAGCCGCGCGGTGCGCTACGCCGTGGAACGCAAGCGCGCCGACCTGGCCCAGCGCCAGCTCACCGAGTCCCGGCTGCGCGCCCAGGAGAACGCCCGCCTGGAGCGCGGCCTGCTGCCCACACCGCTGCTGGACGGCTCCGAACTGCGCTTCGCGGCCTGCTACCGGCCCGGCCGCAGCCGCGCCCTGTTGGGCGGCGACTTCTACGACACCGTCCGCACCCCGGACGGCACCGTGCACGCCATGATCGGCGACGTCTGCGGCCACGGCCCCGACGAGGCCGCGCTCGGCGTCGAACTCCGCATCGCCTGGCGCGCGTTGACCTTCGCCGGGCTGTACGGCGACGAACTGCTGGCCACCCTGCAGAAGGTGCTGGAGAACGAGCGCTCCGACGACGAGATCTTCGCGACGCTGTGCACCGTCGACATCTCCGAGGACGGACACCGCGCCGGCGTGTGCCTGGCCGGCCACCCCGCGCCGCTGCTGGCCCGCGCCGGCGAGCAACCGGAGCTGCTGCCGTACGAGTTCGGCGGTCCGGCGCTCGGCCTGCTGCCGGAGGCCCGCTGGCCGCGCCGCCAGGTCGAGCTGGGCGCCGCCTGGAGCCTGCTGATGTACACCGACGGCCTCATCGAGGGGCGCATCGGCGAGGGCACCGCCCGGCTGGGGCAGGACGGGATGACCGAGCTGGTCGCCCGCCAGATGGCGAGCGGCCTGACGGGCGACGAACTGCTGGAGGCCGCGGTGCGCGAGGTCCGCGCCCTGAACGGCGGGGAGCTCACGGATGACGTGGCGGTCCTGCTGCTGGACCGGCGGTAGGGCGCCGGGGCCCGTCCGGGCCCGGGGCGGAGACGGGCCCGTCGGGCCTCAGCGGCCGCCGTTGTACGGTCCGTAGGGGCCGTCCGAGCTGGAGCCGCGGCGGGGGCCGCGGCCGCCACCGCCGGCCACCGTGCGCAGTGCGGGCCGGACGTCGACGGTGTAGACGATCACCGCGATCATGCCGATGATCGGCAAGAACGACAGCAGCGGCAGCAGGAACAGCAGCGCCGTCGCGGCGCCGAGGAAGATCAGCCACATGGCCTTGTTCTGCTTGTCGGCCGCGCGGTAGGCGTCGTCGCGGCGCACCGCCGCGTCGATCAGCATCACTGCGGAGTAGATGCCGAGGGCGAGTTGCACCCAGCTCAGAACGCTCTGGAACCCGTAGATCAGCACGCCGTCCACCACCCGTTAGCCGTTCGCTTCGCAGTTCGCCAGGGAACTCGGTCTGTCATCTCGGTCCGTGCGGCTCCCGTGGGCCCCACCGTACCCGGACAACGGGCCGGACACGTGGGGAGTGCCCGGCCCGTGTGATGACCGCCGCTCACCGGCGGCTCACTTCGCAGACGGCGGCGGGGTGCTCTTCTTCGCCGGGCCGGCGGCGGGCTTGCGCGCGGCGGCCGGCTTCTTCGCCGTGGCGGTCCTCGGCTCGGTCGAGGCGGTGGCCTTGGCCTCGGGGCGGGTCCCGTTGGCCGGCACGGTCTTGGCGCGACCGCCGGTCTCGGTGCCGTTCTTCGCCTCGGCCTTCGGCTCCGGCTCGATCGCCACCGCCAGCTCCTCGACCTGCTCGGCGGCGCCGCCGCGCCAGTTCTGCACCGCGCCGCGGCCGCGCTCGGCCAGCTCGTCGTAGGTCTCCCGGGCCTGCACGGCGACCTCGGCGGCCCGGCCGACGCCGCGCAGTGCCAGCTCCTGGGCCTGGTCGCGGAACTTCTTCAGGTCCCCGTCGAGCGAGCCCAGCAGGTCGGTCAGCTTCTCCTGGGCCTCCTTCGCCTGCTTGGTGACCAGGGACTGGATGTCCTTGGGGTCGGTGCTGCGGACCGACTCGAAGTGCTTGGGCGCCTCGGACTTGATCTTCTCGACCAGCTGCGGCACCTCGCCGAGCTTCTCGGCGGCCAGGTCGGCGGTACCGGCCAGGGCGTACAGCGGGGTCGCGTCGGTCAGGGCCTTGCGGAGGTCATCGGTGGTGATGGCCATGACGTGGTTCCTCCTGGAAACGATGGGTTGCGTCAGGTGGCGTGCGGGCCGCCGTCGGCCTCTGTCTCATGGGGGTGGCCCCCGTCCTCGGGTCCGTCGCCGGACCGCCGTGCGGCGTCGTCGTCCGGGGTGCTGCCGCCGAGCCCGTTCTCCTTGCGGAAGGACTCGTAGATCTGCAGCAGGACCTGCTTCTGCCGCTCGTTCAACGACGGGTCGGTGAGTATCGCGGTCTGCACCCCGGCGCCGTCCGGGCCGCGCCGCTCGTCCAGGATCCCGGCCTGGACGTACAGCGTCTCGGCGGATATCCGCAGCGCCTTGGCCAGCTGCTGGAGGATCTCCGCGCTCGGCTTGCGCAGCCCGCGCTCGATCTGGCTGAGGTACGGATTGGACACCCCCGCGGCATCCGCCAGCTGCCGCAGGCTCAGCTGCGCGGTGCGCCGCTGCTCCCGCAGGAACTCGCCGAGGTTGCCGACATTGAGTGATGCCATACCTCGATACTGCACGGTAGCGCTAACTATTGCAAGCAAGCGCTAGCAGGAGTGGTGCGTTGGGGTGTCGGGGCGGGAGCCCGGCGGCGCGCGCGGTGAGCTGTGTCACACCGCGTCACAGTCGGCGGGCCTGCGGTGTCTTGAGGCCGAACCCCTTGAACCGGAGGAGGCACCGTGAGCGTGAACACCGAGGTCGTCGTGGTCGGCGGCGGGTACGCCGGCGTCATGGCCGCCAACCGTCTGACCCAGCGCGACGACGTGACCGTGACGCTGGTCAACCCGCGCCCGACCTTCGTCGAGCGGATCCGCCTGCACCAGGTGGTGGGCGGGTCCCACGACGCGGTCGTCGGCTACGCGGCGGTCCTGGGCGCCCGCGTCCGGCTGGTGGTCGACACCGTGACGAGGATCGACGCCGCCGGGCACGGCGTGGTGCTGGCGAGCGGCGGCACGGTCGGCTACGACTACCTGGTCTACGCGGTGGGCAGTGGCAGCGCCGATCCGCGGGTGCCCGGCGCGGCCGAGTTCGCCCACCCGATCGCCACGCTGGAGGAGGCGCGGCGCCTGCGGCCGCTCGTCGACGCCGTGCCGGCGGCGACCGCGGTGACGGTCGTCGGAGGCGGGCCGACCGGCATCGAGACCGCCGCCGAGCTGGCCGAGCTCGGCCGCGCCGTCACCCTGGTCTGCGGCGGGCAGCTCGGCCCGTACCTGCACCCGCGGGGCCGGCGCTCGGTCGCCAGGCGGCTGGCCGCGCTCGGGGTGCGGGTCCTGGACGGCCCCGGCGCGAAGGTGGCGGAGGTGACGCGTGATGCCGTACGGCTCGGTGACGGCCGCACCGTGCCGAGCGCGGTGACCATCTGGACCGCCGGGTTCGGCGTGCCGGACCTGGCCGTGCGCAGCGGCCTGCGCACCGACGCCCTGGGGCGCCTGCTCACGGACGAGACGCTGACCAGCGTGGACGACCCGCGCATCGTCGCGGCCGGGGACGCCGCGGCGCCGTCGGACCGGCCGTTGCGGATGAGCTGCCAGGCCGCCGGTCCGCTCGGCGCGCACGCCGCCGACACGGTGCTCAGCCGGCTCGCGGGGCAGCGGCCCGCGGACCTCACCGTGGGGTTCGCCGGCCAGTGCCTCAGCCTGGGGCGCCGTGTCGGCGTCTTCCAGTTCGCCACCAAGGAGGACACGGCGAAGAAGTACCACCTCGGTGGCCGGCCGGGCGCGAAGCTCAAGGAGTTCATCTGCAAGGGCACCGTCAAGCAACTGGCGGACGAGGGGCGCAAGCCCGGTGCGTACCGCCTGCACAAGGTGTTCAAGGAGGGCCGGCGGCAGGCCGAGCTGCGGGGCGAGCGCGACGGGCGGCCGGCCCCCGCCGGACCGACCGGTGGCGGGGAGCGCCACCGATGACGGAGGACCGCGCCGGCGATCCGGCGACCGAGGCGTTCGTCGCCCACCGCAACCTGCTCTTCACCGTCGCCTACGAGATGCTCGGCTCGGCCGCCGACGCCGAGGACGTCCTCCAGGAGACCTGGCTGCGCTGGGTCGAGGTCGCGGTGGACCAGGTGCACGACCGGCGCGCCTACCTGGTGCGGATCACCACCCGGCAGGCGCTCAACCGGTTGCGCACCCTGACGCGGCGCAAGGAGGCGTACGTCGGGCCGTGGTTGCCCGAGCCGCTGCTCACCACGCCGGACGTGGCCGAGGACGTCGAACTCGCCGAGAGCGTGTCGATGGCGCTCATGCTCGTCCTCGAAACGCTGTCGCCGACGGAGCGCGCCGTCTTCGTGCTGCGCGAGGTGTTCGACGTCGCCTACGAGGAGATCGCGGCGGCCGTCGACAAGAGCCCCGCGGCGGTGCGGCAGATCGCCCACCGCGCCCGGCGGCACGTCGAGGCCCGCCGCCCCCGCGAGGTGGTCCCGGCGGGCACGGCCCGGGCGGCCCTGGAGGCGTTCCGCCGCGCGCTCGACACCGGGGATCCGCAACGGCTGCTCGACGTGCTCGCGCCGCACGTCGTCCTGGTGAGCGACGGCGGCGGCGTCAAGCAGGCCGCGCCCCGGCCGATCACCGGTGCGGACAAGGTGGCCCGCTTCCTCGTCGGCGGGATCGGCAAGGCCGCGGCCGCGCCGACCCTCGACCCCACCGTGGTCAACGGCAGCCCGGCCCTGGTCGTGCGGCTGGGCGGCGCGCTCGACGGCATCCTGGCGTGCCGCGTCGAGGACGACCGCATCACCGGCCTCTACTACGTCCGCAACCCCGAGAAGCTGACCCGGGTGGCGCCGACGGCCGCGGGGTCCGTGTCGGGCGGCTGTCGGTGAGCGGTCGGTGAGCGGTCGGTGGGCTGTCGGCGGCCGTTGCGATCGTGTGGGCAGGTCGTTCCGCCGGTCGTCACCGGCGGGCCGGCCGGTCGTTTCGTCGACGCAGCGAGGAGCCGCCGTGATGCCGTCCGTACCGCCCGCCCCGCCCTGGGACGTCCATCGGTTGCCGCCCGCCGACGGCCGCACCGTCCTGGTCACCGGGGGCAACGCGGGCATCGGGTACTTCGTCGCCGAACAACTCGCCACGACCGGCGCCGCCGTCGTGCTGGGCAGCCGGGACCCGGCGAAGGCCGAGGCCGCGCTGGCCGTGCTCCGCGCCCGGGTGCCCGGGGCGCGGGTGCGGGCCGTGCGGCTGGACCTCGCCGACCTCGGCTCGCTGCGGACGGCGGTGGCGTCGCTCGGGCCGCACCTGGACGCGGTCGTCCACAACGCCGGCGTCGCGCTGGACGATCCGCCGCGCCGGGAGACCGGCGACGGCCACGAGCTGATGTTCGGCACCAACCACCTGGGGCACTTCGCCCTGACCCGGTGGCTGCTGCCGCTGCTGGCGGCCGCACCCGCGGGCCGGGTGGTGACCACGGGGAGCTTCGCCGCGAAGACCGAACAACTGGACCTCGCCGACCTCCAGTCCCGGCACGACTACCGGCCCAAGCGCAGCTACGGCCGCACCAAGCTGGCGCAGATGCACTTCGGACTCGAACTCGACCGCCGGCTGCGCGCGGCCGGCTCCACCGTGACCAGCGTGGTGGTGCACCCCGGCGGGGCCCTGGACTCCCGCACGCCGACCCGGCCCCCGGTGCACGTACGGACCGCCGGCGCCTGGCTGCGCGGCCTGCCCGCCGCCGTCGTCCTCCAGGGCAAGGACGCCGGGGCGTGGCCCGCGGTGCGCGCGGTGCTCGATCCGGCCGTCGGCGGCGGGCAGCTGTGGGGGCCCCGGGTCTTCGGGCTGCGCGGCGCACCGCGGCGCGAACCGCTCTGGCGCAACCTGGCGGACACCGCCGTCGCCGGCCGGCTGTGGGCGGCGAGCAGTGAGATGACCGGGGTGGACCCCGGGGACGCCCTCGGATAGCGGGCGGCCGGCGCGAGCGGGGGAGCGGGCCTGGCGGCGGGGCGGACGGGGCTCGCCCGCCGTACGGGCCGGGCGGTGCGCCACCTAGGGTGGGCGGGCAACACAGCTTGTTCGCGTACGGACACACGGGGGTGGCCACCATGGCACGGAAGGCACAAGCGGAACAGATACGGCGACGGCTGCGCTCCAGCACCGTCATCCTCGGCGGCATGGGCGCGCTCGCCGCGGCCCTCACCTCGTGCGGCTCGGAGCCGGACAAGCGCTGCGTGGACCCCAAGAGCTACGACAGTGCCCTGGGGTACCGGGTGCTCAGCCCGTCGCAGTGCTCGTCCACGACGGGGTCGTCCACCACCGGCGGCCGCTGGTACTACGGCTCCGGCGGTTCCGGCCGGCACGCCGACGGCGGCACGTTCAGCAAGAGCCAGGCCGTCGACCGGGGCGGCTTCGGCTGCGCCGGCCCCGGATCCCGGCACGGCTCCTCGGGCGGCTGACCGCCCGATGCGCCGCCACACCCTTGAGCCCCGCCCCCACTGGCAGTCCCTCGTCGAGGCCCAGGGCCTGATCTACCCGCTGACCCGGTACCCCGACGACTCGCTGCGCCCCTATTGGGACGAGAGCGCGTACTACTCCTTCTCGGCCGACGAGATCGAGGAGTTGGAAGGGGTCGTCGAGGAACTCCACGGCATGTGCCTGGCCGCCGCCGAGCACATCGTCACCCACGACCGGTTCGCCGACCTCGGCCTCACCGACCCGCAACTGATCGCCCGGGTCGCCGAGGCGTGGCGCCGCCGCGCCGAACTGCCCTCCCTGTACGGCCGCTTCGACCTCCGCTACGACGGCACCGGCCCGGCCAAGATGCTGGAGTACAACGCCGACACCCCCACCTCCCTGGTGGAGGCCGCCAGCCCGCAGTGGTTCTGGATGGAGGACCGGTTCCCGGCCGCCGACCAGTGGAACTCGCTGCACGAGCGGCTGGTGGACGCCTGGAAGCAGCAGGCCCCCCTGCTGCCGCCGGGCGCCCCGCTGCACTTCGCGCACTCGGCCGCCGACGAACTGGGCGAGGACCTGATGACCGTCGCCTACCTGCGGGAGACCGCCGAGCAGGCGGGCCTGGCGACCGAGGCGATCACCGTGGAGGAGATCGGCTGGGACCGGCTCTCGGGCCGCTTCGTCGACCAGCGGCTGCGCTTCATCCGGGCCTGCTTCAAGCTCTACCCCTGGGAGTGGCTGGCCACCGACGCCTTCGGCCCGCACGTCCTGGACACCCTCGACAACGGCGGTGCCACCGGCACCACCCTGTGGATCGAGCCCGCCTGGAAGATGCTGCTGTCCAACAAGGCGCTGCTGGCGATCCTCTGGGAGCTGTTCCCCGGCCACCCCAACCTCCTCGCCGCCTACCTGGACGGCCCCCGCGACCTGCCCGCCGGCCCCGGCCACGTCGCCAAGCCCCTGCTGGGCCGGGAGGGCGAGGGCGTCACCGTCCACCCACCGGGAGAAGCCGCGTCCCGGCGCGACGAACCCTGCTGCTACCAGGAGTTGGCGCCACTACCGGACTTCGACGGCAACCGGGTGGTGCTCGGCGCCTGGGTCGTGGCGGACGAGGCGGCCGGACTCGGCATCCGCGAATCGACCGGCCTGGTCACCGACGAGTACGCGCGGTTCCTGCCGCACCTCATCACCTGAGAAACCCGGTGCGGCACACCGGGACGCGCTGCTACGGTCGGCCGCATGCAGCGCGCGGGCCAGAGGATCACGACGACGCCGGAGGACGTCCCGGCGCGCTGACCGCTGACCTGTGAGTCATCGAGCCCCGGGGCGAGTGCCCCGGGGCTTCGCCGTGTGGTCACTCGCCCCGAGGGCGACCCGTGAGGAGACCACCATGAACGCCACCCCGGTCCACGACCACCGCCGGCTCGGCCGCGCACTGGACCTGTTCGACACCGACCCCCTGATGGGCGCCGGACTGCCCTACTGGCTGCCGGACGGCGCGGCGGTGCGGCACGCCCTGGAGGAGTACGTCCACGAGGTCGAGCGCCGCGCCGGCTACCACCACGTCTACTCGCCCGTCCTGGGTAAACGCGAGCTCTACGAGATCTCCGGGCACCAGGACCACTACAGCGAGGACATGTTCCCGCCGATGGACGTCGGCGGCGAGCAGCTCGTACTGCGCCCCAGCCTGTGTCCGCACCACGCCCTCATCTACCGCTCCCGCCCCCACAGCTACCGCGAACTCCCGCTCCGTCTGGCCGAGTTGGGTGGCATGTACCGCTCGGAGCGGTCCGGTGTGCTCGGCGGGCTCACCCGCGTACGGGCCATCCAGCTCAACGACGCGCACATCTTCTGCGCCCTCGACCAGGTCGCCGACGAGGCCGGCGCCGCCCTGGAACTGATCCGCCGCGCCCACGCCGACCTCGGCATCCGCGCCGCCCGCTACCGGCTCTCGCTCCCGGGGGAGGGCGGCAAGTACGTCGCCGACCCCGCGATGTGGCGGCGCGCCGCGGCCCTGCTCACCGAGGCCCTCGACGCCTCGGGCGTGCCCTACGAGGCCGCCGGCGGCGAGGCGGCCTTCTACGGCCCCAAGATCGACGTGCAGGTCGTCGACCGCGCCGGCCGCGAATCCACCCTGTCCACCGTCCAGGTCGACCTGCACCAGCCGCGCCGCTTCGACCTGTCCTACGTGGGCCCCGACGGCAGCCGCCACCGACCCGTGATGGTCCACCGCGCCGTCATCGGCAGCGTCGAACGCGCCGTCGCCCACCTCATCGAGGAACACGGCGGCGCCTTCCCCGCCTGGCTGGCGCCCGTGCAGGTCGCGGTGCTCCCGCTCTCCGCGGCCGAACTCCCGCCCGCCGAAGCCCTGGTGCGGCGCTGCGTCGACCGGGGGCTGCGGGCGGCCCTCGCCGACCCCGCACAGGGCACCCTCGGCGCCCGCGTCCGCGCCGCCCGACACGTCCCCTACCAGGCGGTCATCGGTCCCCGCGAGGCCGGCGCCGACCTCGTCGCGCTCCGGCTGCGCGACGGCCGGCGCCCGGCGCCGCTGCCCGCCGCCGAGGCGCTGGCCCGGATCGCGGCGGTGGTGGCCGGGCGCGGTGGCGCGCTGTGGGCGGACGCCTGACGCCCCCGGGGGACCGGCGGGCCGTCGGGGGCGCTCACCTGCTTCCGGCCCCGGCCGGGCCGGACGGCAGGGTGCCGATCACGACGGTGGCGTAGCGCTCGTCGCAGGTGGCCACCTCGGCCAGCAGGCCGCTGCGCCGGACGGCCTCGACGGCCCGGTCGGCCTGCCGCTCGCCGGTCTCGAAGAGCAGGTGGCCGCCCGGCGCCAGCCACCGGGGCGCCGCAGCGGTCACCCGCCGCAGCACGTCGAGGCCGTCCGTGCCGCCGTCGAGCGCCACCAACGGTTCGAAGTCGCGGGCCTCCGGGGGCAGCAGGCCGACCTCTTCGGTGGGGACGTAGGGGACGTTGGCCGTCAGGACGTCGATCCGCCCCCGCAGGTGCCCCGGCAGCGCGGCGAACAGGTCGCCCTCGTGGACCCGCCCGTCGACGGCGGCCACGTTGCGCCGGGCGCAGCGCACCGCGGCCGGTTCGATGTCGCAGGCGTGCAGTTCGACCTCGCCCAGCGCCGTGGCCAGGGCCGCCCCCACCGCGCCCGAGCCGCAGCACAGGTCGACCGCCACGGTGCGCCGGCCGGTCCGCTCGGCGGCCCGGCGCCCGAGGGCGACGGCCCGGCCCAGCAGGTACTCGGTGCGGCGCCGCGGCACGAAGACGCCCGGGTCGACGGCGATGCGCAGACCGCCGAACTCGGCCCAGCCGAGGACGTGTTCCAAGGGGTGGCCGACCGCCCGCCGCTCCACCATGGCGGCGAGGTCGTCGGGGGTGCGGGCCGCGGCGACGAGCAGCGCGGCCTCGTCCTCGGCGAAGACGCAGCCGGCGGCGCGGAGCCTGGCGACGACGGCGGCCCGGGACGGTGCCGCCGGCGGGAGCGAGACGCCGGACGCGGGGGAGGGACGGGAGGAGGGTGACGGGTGGGGTGACGACATGCTGGTGAGCCTTTCGGGATGCCGAGGGGCGCTTCCCGGGTCACGGATGTCGGGCGGTCACCTGGAGCCGGTGGACGCACGGACGCGAGACGGAAGCACCTGCCTGGTCTGGCGGGAAATCGGTCTCACCTCCTTGGGCGGGCGCGTGCACGGACGGGCGCGGGCCGGCGACACGGTGTCCGCCGGCGGCCGGGGCCACAGTACCCGACCTGGTGAACAGGAGTCAGGAGGGACCTGTGGGGACCGGGTGCCGAAGCCCCACGGACCTCGCAGGACGCGCAACCACGGTGCGGACCAGCAGGTTTGTGTGCGGGGCCGGCGGGACGCGCCCTGCGGCACGGCCGCCGGGCCCCGCGGGCGACAGCCGGCGACGACGCCTGACCTCGGCCGATGCCCGGCCGTTCCCCGGCCGTTCCCCGGCGATGGCGAACGGTTGACTTGGAGGGCGCTCCAACTCCTACCGTCGGGGACAGGTCGAGGGGCGGACGGTCGCCCCGGGCCGAAGAGGCGCCCCGTCGCGGGGCACCCGTTCCCGTTCGCAGTACGTGCCAGGAGGTAGCAGCATGACGGAGATTCCCACCCGCCGCCTTGGGGGACTCGTGGTGTCCGCGCAGGGGCTCGGGTGCATGGGGATGAGCCACGGCTACGGCGCCTCCGACGACGACCAGTCGATCGCGACCCTGCGCCACGCGCTCGACCTCGGCGTCAGCCTGTTGGACACCGCCGACTTCTACGGGGCGGGGCACAACGAGGAACTGATCGGCCGGGCGATCGCCGGGCGGCGCGACGAGGTGGTGCTGGCCACCAAGTTCGGCTTCGCCAACCGGCTCGGCGAGCCGACCGCGATCCGCGGTGACGCCGCCTACGTCCGCGAGGCGTGCGACGCCTCGCTGCGCCGGCTCGGCGTCGACCACATCGACCTCTACTACCAGCACCGCGTCGACCCCGACGTGCCGATCGAGGAGACCGTCGGCGCGATGGCGGAACTGGTCGCGGCGGGCAAGGTGCGCCACCTCGGCCTGTCCGAGGCAGGTGCGGACACCCTCCGGCGGGCCCACGCGGTCCACCCGATCGCCGCGCTGCAGAGCGAGTGGTCGCTGTGGACCCGCGACCTGGAGCAGGAGATCGCGCCGGTCTGCCGAGAACTGGGCATCGGCCTGGTCCCGTTCTCCCCGCTCGGCCGGGGCTTCCTTACGGGGCGGTACACCTCCGTCGAGGGCCTGTCGGAGTCCGACGTGCGGCGCACCCAGCCCCGCTTCGCGGACGGCAACCTGGAGCAGAACCTCGCCATCGTGGCGAAGCTCGACGAACTCGCCGCCGAAAAGGGCGTCACCGCAGGCCAGTTGGCGCTCGCCTGGGTGCAGCACCGGGGCGACGACGTCGTGCCGATCCCCGGCACCCGCCGCCGGAAGTACCTGGAGGAGAACCTCGCGGCGCTCGACGTGCGGCTCTCCGCCGAGGAGCTCGCCGCCATCGACGCCGCGGCCCCCGCCGACGAGGTCGCCGGCACCCGCTACGACGCGAAGAACATGACCTTCGTCAGCAAGTGAGGACGCCCGGGGCGGGCCGCGCGGGCAGTGCGCGCGGCCGCCCGCGGGGGGCCGTCGGCCCTCACGTCGGCGACATCGCCTCGTACAGGTTGCCGTCGGCGTCGGTGAAGAACAGCCCGCGGGCGCACAGCGGGTGATCGGTCCGGCCGTTGTCCGGTTGGTCGGGCCGCCGCGGTGGTCGGCGGCCGGGACGATGGTGTGGTTGAGGGCGACCGGCATCAGGCGCTCCCGGGGTCGGCGAGGGTCCCGTGGAGCAGTACGGAGATGAGCTCCTCGGGGGCGAGCGGGGTGCCGCCCGCGCCGCCCCGTGCGGGCAGGCGGCTGAAGAGCAGGCCCAGGAAGGCGGCGGCGACCCGCTCCGGGGCCAGCCGCAGCCGCTCCCGGTCCGGTTCGATGAGTGCGACGACGGCGTCCTGCAGGACGCGGAAGGACCGGGTCCGCCCGTCCTCGGGGGGCTCGCCGTCCGCCCGCGCCGCCGGCGGGTGCGGGCGGTCGCTGCGGTGCCCGGAGGCGTAGAGGCTGCCGATGACGGTGCCCATGCGCTCCAGGTGGGCGCAGAGCGCCTCGGCGGCCTCGGTGAGCCGTACGGTCAGCGGCTCGTCGAGCGGGACGGAGGCGAGTTCGCGCAGGACGTGGTCGACGCCCACCGCCTCCGCCACGCAGGCGTCCAACAGCGCGCCCTTGTCCTGGAACGCGCGGAAGATCGTGGCCTCGCCGATGCCGGCGGCGCGGGCGATCTGGCTGGTGGTGACGGCCGCCCCGTGCTCCGCGACCAGTGGCAGGGCGGCCGCGACGATCATGGCGCGGCGCTGCTCGACGTTCATGCCGGGCGCCCGGCGGCGGGCGGGCCGGTTCTCGGAGGCAGCCGTTGGTGAGGACATGCCGCCACGTTACGGAGTGAGTACTCACTCCGTAAATGAGGCGTGCGGAGGAGGCGCGCCCGGAGGGCCGTCCTTAGACTTCTGGGAGGCGACGGACTGCCGAGCGGCGACCGGATTTCCGACGGTCGGCACGACCCCGAGGGGCGGCGCACCATGGAATGGAAGCTCGAACTGGTCCCGATTCCGGTGAGCGACGTGGAGCGCGCGAAGCGCTTCTACAGTGAGCAGGTGGGCTTCGCCGTCGATCTCGACCTCCGGCTCGACGACGGCGCACGGATCGTCCAGCTGACCCCGCCCGGCTCGGGCTGCTCGATCGTCCTGGGCGTCGGTGACGGAGTGACGCCGGTGCGGCCCGGTTCCGTGCAGGGGGTGCAACTCGTGGTGCCCGACGTGGCCGCGGCCCGCGGCGAGTTGCTCGCCCGCGGAGTGCCGGTCGGCCCCGTCCAGCACGTGGCGGACGGGGCGCTGACCGACGGCCCCGGCGGAGCCTGGAACTCGTTCGTCTACTTCAACGACCCGGACGGGAACGGCTGGGCCGTCCAACAAGGGGCGACGGACCCCGCGGACGGACCCTGACCCCGGCCGTCCCGCCCCGGATCACACGGCGCCCGGATCGCGCGGCGTCCTGATCACACGGCGTCCGGATGGCGCTGCGGGTGGGTGGCCTCCAGATGGGCGAGGTGTGTGCGCCCCCAGGCGCCCAGCGGGGCGAGCGCGTCGTTGAGGGAGGCGCCGAGTCCGGTCAGCGTGTACTCGACCTTCGGCGGCACCTGGTCGAACACCTCGCGGTGGACGATGCCGTCGGCCTCCAGTTCGCGCAGCTGCTGGGCCAGCACCTTCTCGCTGATCCTCGGCAGCTCCCGGCGCAACTGGCCGAACCTTCGGGGCCCTTGGGCCAGTGCCCACAGGAGCAGGACCTTCCACTTGCCGCCGATGACGTCGACGGCGGCGTCCAGTCCGCACTCGTAAGGGCCCTTCCGCCCGCTCACGCCGACCCCCTCCGCGTCCCCCGTGACGCACCCTCCGGGCGCGTCCGCACGCGCCTCGTCGCGTCCAGTATCGACGATCGGGCCCGCGGCCGGCTTCAGTTGCCGTACGGGCGGGCGGTGCGCGCCTCCCGCAGGGCCACGGCCCACCACTCCAACTGGTTCAGCAGGGCGTCGGCGGCCTGGGCGGGCGGGGCCGGGTCGTGCAGCTGCCCCTGCTCGTCGAACGGGCCGGCGGTCAGCGCGAAGCTCACCGTCTCGCGCACCGTCGTGGCGTGCAACTCGGCGAAGACCAGCCGCAGTTGCTCGACCGCGCGCAGGCCGCCGGAGATCCCGCCGTACGAGACGAAGCCGACCGGCTTGGCCTGCCACTCGGCGCGCAGCAGGTCGACGGCGTGCTTGAGCGGGGCCGGGAAGGAGTGGTTGTACTCCGGGGTGATCACCACGAACGCGTCCGCCTGCTCGATGCGCTTGGCGTACGCGATGAACTCCTCGCTGCCGTGCCGGAGTTCATACGGACGGACGGCGTCCAGATCGACGACGTCCACGGTGACGTGCGGGTGGGAGGCGCCGACGTGCCGGGTGAACCACTCGGTGACGACCGGGGCGAAGCGGCCTTCCCGGGTGCTCCCGACGATGACGGCGAGGGTGTAGCGCGCTGCGGACATGTGAGGCCCTTCGTGGCGGAGTGAGTGCGACGACCCCAAAGGTAGAACCTCAACTAAAGTTGAGGTCAAGTGCGCGGGGGCGAGGAGGGGTGACCCGCCCCCTGACGGGCCTCACGACCGGGGGCGTCACTGCGCGCCGAACAGCTCCAGCAACTCCGCCTTCTGGAACATCCGGGCCGTCTCGATCGCCGACGGGGACCCGGCCGCCGGATCGGCCCCGTGCGCCAGCAGGACCTTCACCACCTCGTCCTCGCCCTTGAACACCGCGCCCGCGATGGGGGTTTGCCCGCGGTCGTTGGCGCGGTCCGCGTCGCCGCCCCGCTGCAACAGGGCCTCCACGGTGTCCGGGTGACCGTGGTAGGCGGCGAGCATCACGAGGGAGTCGCCCTTGTCGTTCGTCAGGTTGGCGGGCACCCCCGCGTCCACGTAGGCGGCGACGGTGTCGGTGTCACCGTGCCGCGCCAGGTCGAACACCTTGGCCGCGAGCTGCAGCACCTCGGGGTCGTGCGCGTGCTCGATCGCCTCGGGTCCCTGCGGCTCGGAATTCGCGTCGCTCATGGTCGCCGGCCTCCTGCTGTGGTGGTGAGTGTGTGTCGAATGCACCGCCACTCTAGATTTCCCCGGCCCCGCACGCCGCGGACGCCGGGTCGCGGATCCCACCGAACCCACCCCAATGACCAGCACGTGCGACACGAACGCCGGTCCCGCGGACGCCACCGCCGGACCGCCGGCTGCGGCGCGGCCGGCGGGGCAGCCACCGCCCGCCCCGCCGCCGGCTCCGTCAGAACGCCGCGCGGATCTCGCCCACCCGGCTGCCGCCCCCGTGCAGCGGCACGTCCTCGATCCGCGCCAGCACCGGATCGTCCACGCCCAGCCCCCGCAGGACCCGGGCCAGCACCGGGCCCAGCGTGCGGGTGGCACCGTCGTCGATCTTGAAGGCCAGGGCCCGGCCGTCGGGCAGCGCCAACGCCTGCACCGCCTCGGCGCCCATCTTGGAGAGCGTGCCCGGCAGCGCCCGCATCAGCCAGGTGTCCGGCCGCCGGGTGCCCGCGACGTACTCCGGGTGCGCCCGCATCGCATCGGCCACCCGCCGCTCCGCCGTCCCCGGCTCCGCCAGGACGAAGTGCCGGTAGGACCGCGCCAGCCCGGTCAGCGACAGCGACATCAGCGGCGCCCCGCACCCGTCGGTGCCGATGTGGGCGACCTCCTCGCCGCCCGCGGTGCGGACGACGTCCAGGATCAGCTGCTGGAGCGGGTGGTCCTGCTCCAGGTACGTCCCAAGCGGCCACCCGTTGAGCGCGCAGACCGCGAGCATCGCGGTGTGCTTGCCCGAACAGTTCATGGTGAGCCGGTCCCGGACGTTGCCGGCGGCGAGGTAGTGCTCCGCCTCCTCCGGGTCCAACGGCAGGTCCGGCGGGGTCTGGAGCTGCTCGGCGGCGAGCCCGTGCTCGGCCAGCATGGTCCGCACCAGGTCGAGGTGGAACGCCTCGCCGGAGTGGCTCGCCGCGGCCAGCGCCAGCCGCTCCCCGGACAGCTCCAGCCCCGCCCGCAGGATCGCCGCGGCCTGCATCGGCTTGTTCGTCGAACGCGGGAAGACCGGCGCGGTGACGTCACCGAGGGCCTGCTCGACGCTCCCGTCGGCGGCCAGGACCACCAGCGAGCCGCGGTGCCGGCCCTCGACGAAGCCGGAGCGCACCACCTCGGCGAGGACCGGCGACGGGACCGACTCGGCGGCGGCCGCCGCGGACGACGACTGCTCGGGTATCGGGGTGGACGAGGACGAGGACGAGGTCTTCGACGAGGTCACGGCCGGCCTTCCGGGGAACGGGACCCGCTCCCCGGAAGGCGGCTCGTGGCCGTTCAGGACAGCAGGTCGTCTACTTGTGCTTCGCCTTCACGGTACCTGCGGGCGATTTCGGCACTGCAATCGTCGGTCGTGTGCTGCAGGGACTGGCGCCGCTGCGAGATCTGCCGCTCGTAGCGGATCAGCCGCCCCATCGCGTCGTGCAGCTCCTCGTCCGTGCGGGCCGTGAGGTCCGAGAGCTCGACCTCGCCGAGCATCTCGTCGGCGAGCCGGCGGTACTCCTCGCCGTGCGGGGTGCCGAGCGTCACGTGCCGGGCCGACGAGCGCTGGCGCGACGGCAGGTCGGTGAGGATCTCGGGCAGTCGGTCGAGCAGCGGCGAGTGCGACCCGGTGCGGCGGGCGATCTCGGCGCGGAGGATGTCGATCCGCCCCTGGAGCAGGCGCCGCAGGTAGCTGAGGTCGGCTTCCTGCTGCTGGCAGTCGCGGCGCACCCCGCGCAGCTCGGGCAGGCTCAGCCCGGACAGTTCGGGTGGCCCGGCGGGTCGGAAGCGGTCGCGCTGCTGCGGGGGGCGGGCGGTGGATGCCTGGCCTGCCTGGAGCATGGGGTCGTCCTCGGTACGGGCGGGCTCGTCGGGAGCCGGCGCCGGGGTGGTGGTCGTCAGGGCGTGCGGGGTCTCCGGGGCGAGCGGGGTCTCCGGGGCGGCCGGTCTCGGGCGGCCGGACGACGGGGTGGGGCGGGCCGGCGGCGGGCTGCCCGCCGGTGCCGTACGGGCGGTGGGCACGGGGCCGGGTGTCTGTCCGGCGCCGAGTGTGGTCATGGATCGTTCCCCTCGTCCGGTGCCGCATCCAGGGCATGTTGTCCGTGAAACGCACCGCGTGCACGCATCGTGCCACTCTGTGCGGTCCGTGTGCAGGGCCATGGCACTCGAACGGCCCTTGTGGGGGTACCCACGGCGGGGCGGCGCGGCGGCCCGGCATGATGGCGGGTATGCGAGCTGTGGTGCAGAGGGTGAACGGCGCACGCGTCGAGGTGGCCGGCGAGACGGTCGGCGAGATCGTCGGGGAGGGGCTGTGCGCTCTGGTGGGCGTCACGCACGACGACACCCCGGAGAAGGCCGCGCAGCTGGCCCGGAAGCTGTGGTCGGTGCGGATCCTCCAGGGCGAGAAGTCCTGCTCGGACAACGGGGCGCCGCTGCTGGTGATCAGCCAGTTCACCCTCTACGGTGACGCGCGCAAGGGCCGCCGTCCCACCTGGCAGGCCGCCGCGCCGGGCCCGGTCGCCGAACCGCTGGTCGACGAGGTGGTCGCCCAGCTGCGGGCGTTGGGCGCGCAGGTGGCAACCGGGCGGTTCGGCGCGGACATGAAGGTGTCCCTGACGAACGACGGACCCTTCACGGTGCTGCTGGAGGTCTGAGGGGCCGTCGAGCCCCTCCCGCGGGCGCGCCCGGCCCCGGTGCCCGGCACCGGCCCGCGGACGCGCCCTGGGGGCCCTTACGGCTCGACGACGACCTCCTGGGCCGCCGCGGTGCCGCCGGCGATCAGCGGGGCGTCGACCGGCACGTTGCGCTTGACCAGGGCCAGGGCGATCGGGCCGAGCTCGTGGTGGCGGGCCGAGGTGGTGACGAAGCCCAGCTGGCGGCCCTCCTCGCCGTCCGCGGCCAGTCGGATCGGCGTCCCGTGCGGCGGGAGGTGGACCTCGCTGCCGTCGAGGTGGAGGAAGACCAGGCGGCGCGGCGGCTTGCCGAGGTTGTGGACCCGGGCGACGGTCTCCTGGCCGCGGTAGCAGCCCTTCTGGAGGTGGACCGCGCTGCCGATCCAGCCGACCTCGTGCGGGATGGTGCGGTGGTCGGTCTCCAGGCCCAGCCGCGGGCGGTGCGCCTCGACGCGCAGGGCTTCCAGGGCGAGGACGCCGATCGCGGGGCCGTGCGCCGCGGCGAAGGACTCCAGCGCGGCGCGGGGCAGGAAGAGGTCGCGGCCGTGCGCCACCTCCCGGACGACGGTGCCCTCGGGCGCCTCGGTGAGGGAGCCGGCCGGCAGGTGCACGACCGCGAAGTCGTCGGTGCGGTCGGCCACCTCGACCCGGTAGAAGAACTTCATGCTCTCCAGGTAGGCGATCAGCGCCTCCTGCGTACCGGGCTCGGTGTGCATCCAGGTCGTCTCGCCGTCGTCGACGAGGTAGACGGCGTGCTCGACGTGGCCGTGCGCGGAGAGGACCAGCGCCTCGGTGGCCCGGCCGGGCGGGAGTTCGCTGACGTGTTGGGTCAGCAGCAGGTGCAGCCAGCTGAGCCGTTCGGGGCCGCTGACGGTGACCACGCCGCGGTGCGAGAGGTCCACGAAGCCGGAGCCGTCGGCGAGCGCGCGTTGCTCCCGGAACAGGTCGCCGTAGTGCGCGGCGACGCCGTCGTCGGGGGCCTCGGCGGGGACGGCGCCGGGCAGCGACAGCAGGGGGCTGGCGGATGAATGTCGCAGCATGCACTCAGCCTACGGCCAGGGGCCGCGGTGCTACCCGGGCCCCTCGGTGGCGCCGTCGCCCTGCGCGGCCCGGTCGGTGCAGGCGGCGCACCGACCGAAGATCGCGAAGTGCTTCATGTCGGTGTCAAAGCCGAACCGCTCGCGCAGCGTGGCCACGAACGGCGCGGCGACCGACAGGTCCGCCTCGATGACGTCGGTGCAGTCCCGGCACACCAGGTGGATGTGGTGGTGGCGGTCGGCGAGGTGGTAGGTGGGCGCGCCGTGCCCGAGGTGGGCGTGGCTGACCAGCTCCAGCTCCTCCAGCAGCTCCAGGGTGCGGTAGACGGTGGAGATGTTGATGCCGCCGGCGGTCTTCCGCACCTCGGTGAGGATGTCGTCGGGGGTGGCGTGCTCCAGCCTGTCCACCGCCTCCAGCACCAGTTGCCGCTGCGGGGTCAGGCGGTACCCGCGCCTGCGGAGGTCGCTCTGCCAGTCGGTGGTCACCACACGGCCAGTGTAGGAGGGCGGTCAGGCGGTGTGCACGCCCCGCAGATAGCGGGCGAGGTCGCTGATGGCCGTGGGGTTGCGGGGGCTTTCGACGAGTTCGGCGTAGTCCATCACGTAAATCCGGTGGTGCTTGATCGCCGAGACGTTCGCGAGCGGGGCGTAGGACTCCAGGAACGCCTTCTTCTGGGCGGCGGTGGTGTCGCCGTAGTTGTTGATGACGATGACGTCGGGGTCGCGGGCGACGACGGTCTCCCAGCCGACGGTGGTCCAGGAGTCCTTGAGGTCCTTCATCACGTGGTCGCCGCCGGCCTTGGTGATGATGTCGTGCGGCGCGGCGTACGTGCCGGCGGTCAGCGGCTTGTCCCGGCCGTCGTCGTAGAGGAAGACGGTCGGGCGGTGGGCCGGCACCTTCGCGGCGGCGTCGGCGACCTGCTTCTTGTACGAGCGGATCAGCGCCTGGGCGCGGTCCTCGACGTCGAAGAGCTTTCCGAGGGCGGCGAGGTCGGTGTAGAGCGCGTCCAGCGGCGGCATCACGCCGCGGGCGCCGGCGCCGGTGCCGTTGTGGCAGGACTCGGTCAGCACGTAGGAGCCGATGCCGAGCTTGCCGAGGGAGGCGGGGGTGACGCCGCTGCCCTCGCCGAAGCCGTAGTTCCACCCGGCGAAGACCAGATCGGCCTTGGCGTCCAGGGCGATTTCCTTGGTGATGGCCTTCTTGGACAGCCAGGGGACCTCGTCGTAGGCGGCCTTCCAGGGAACCTTGGTCAGGTCGCCCTTGTCGTCGGGCATGACGTAACCGGCCATCCGGTCCTCCAGGCCGAGCGCGAACATGATCTCGGTGATGCCGACGTCGTTGGTGACCACGCGGCGCGGGGCCTGCTGATAGGTGGTCCCAACGCCGCAGTTGGTGACGGTGACCGGGTAGTGGGCGGCGGCCCGGTCGTCCTTGGCGTCGGCGGGCTCCTCGGCGATCCGGGCGCCGCAGCCGGTGAGGGCGACGGCCAGGGCGGTGAGCAGGGCGGCCGGGCGGACGCGGCGGCGGGTGGCGGTCGGGGCGGTCGGGGCGGTCGGCATGGGGGTCCTCGGGGTGCTCAGGAGGCGGGCAGGCGGTCGAACAGCAGCTGGACGGCGCCGGTTTCGGGGTGGTGCACACGGTGCGCGCGGACGCCGAAGACCTCGGCCAGCAGCTCGGCGGTGAGCACGTCGTGCGGCGGGCCGGCGGCGACGATCCGGCCGGCGGCGAGGACGTACAGCTCGTCGCAGTGGACGGCGGCCAGGTTGAGGTCGTGCAGCGCGGTCAGCACGGTCGGGCGCCCTTCGGACCCGGTCCCGGCCCCGTCGCGGACCAGCGCCAGCACCTCCAACTGCTGGGCGATGTCGAGGTGGTTGGTGGGTTCGTCGAGGACCAGCACCCGCGGTTCCTGGGCGAGCGCGCGGGCCAGCAGCACCCGTTGCTTCTCGCCGCCGGACAGGGCCAGGAAGCCGCGCTCGGCGAGGTGCGCGGCGCCCACCCGGTCCAACGCCCGGGCGCAGACCTCGCGGTCGGCGGCGCTGGCCCGGCCGGAGCCGCGCTGGTGCGGCAGCCGCCCCATCGCGACGACCTCGGCGGCGGTGAAGTCGAAGTCGGTGCCGGCCTCTTGGGGCAGCGCGGCCAGCAGCCGGGCGGCCTCCCGGGCGGGCAGCGCGTGCAGGTCGGTGCCGTCCAGCCGGACCGCGCCGGCGGCCGGGCGCAGGGCGCGGTAGACGCAGCGCAACAGGGTGGACTTGCCGCTGCCGTTGGGGCCGACGAGCCCGATGAGCCGTCCGCTGTCGGCGGTCAGGTCGATGTCGTGGACGAGCGTTCGCCCGGCCACCGCCACCGACACTCCGGTGAGGTCGAGTCGCATCAGGCACCGCCTCCGAAGGTGTAGCCGCGCCGCCGCATCAGCAGCACGAAGCAGGGCACGCCGATCACCGCGGTGATCACCCCGACGGGCAGTTCCACCGGTGCCATCAGCACCCGGGAGAGCAGGTCCACCCAGACCAGCAGCACCGCGCCCACCAGCGGGGCGACGGCCAGCACCCGGCGGTGGTCGGCGCCCACCAGCATCCGGGTGGCGTGCGGCACCATCAGCCCGACGAAGCCGATCGCGCCGCTGACCGCGACCACCGCGCCGGTGGCCGCGGCGGCCACCACGAACAGTTCCCGGCGCAGCCGCTCGGGGTCCACGCCCAGCGCGGCGGCGGTCTCGTCGCCCATGGCCAGGGCGTTCAACCGGCCGGCGGAGAGCAGGAGGTGGGCGAGGGCCGCGGCGACGGCCAGCGCGGCGATCGGGACCGAGCCCCAGCCGGCCCCGCTGAGGCTGCCGAGCAGCCACATCATCGCCGAACGGGCCGCCTCGCCGCGGTCGGCGGTGAACACCATCAAGGTGGTGAGGGCGGAGAAGCCGTAGTACATCGCGGTGCCGGTCAGCACCAGCCGCATCGGGGTGAGCCCGTGGGCGGTCCGGGCGGCCGCGTAGACCAGGGCCATGGCGAGCAGGGCGGAGAGGAAGGCCGAGACCGACAGCGCCCAGACGCCGAGCGCGCCGAGCGCCCCGAAGAGCAGGACGGCGTTGGCGCCGACCGCCGCGCCGGAGGATATGCCGAGCACGAACGGGTCGGCGAGGGCGTTGCGGACCAGGGCCTGGACGGCGACGCCGATGGCGGAGAGCCCGGCGCCGACCACGGCGGCGAGCACCGCGCGGGGAAAGCGCAGCTCCCACACGATGGTGTAGGCGGCGACCTCGTCGGGTCGGATGGTGCCGCCGGTCAGGCCGGCGCCGAGATAGCGCAGGACCTGCGGCCAGCCGATGCCGGCGGCGCCGAGGCCGGTCCCGCACAGCAGGGAGCCGAGCAGGACGACGGCGAGCACCGTGGCCAGGGGAAGGGTGCGGGCGGGACGTGCCAAGGGTGGTCAGACCTTCGGCTCGGGCCGGGTGCGTGGGGTCCCCCTGCTCCTTTGAGAGCTTGGGGGAAAGGAGCGGTGGGCCCGGGCCGGGGAGTTCCCGGCCGCTGCCGGAGGCGGCCCCACGCGGCATCCCCTCGCAGTCCACGGCGAGTTGGTGAGGATCGGGCGCCGCCGCGGGTGATCGGGCTCGCGGAACGGGCCCCTGTGCGGGGCGTCCGCTTACCGTTGCGGGTCAGCGCCGGACTCTCACCGGACTTCCCCCGCGGGGCGCGTCATGGAGTTGTGCGGCGGGCCGGGCGGTCCGCCGGGGTGGGGCCGGAGCCCCTGGCCGGGCGGGCTCAGCCCTCGTAGGGCGTGCCGTCCGGGCGGAAGAACGACACGCCGTCCGGCATGTCGTCGGGCAGGCTCTCGGCCCACTCCTTCAGGTCGGCGACCTTCTTCAGCTGCGCGGACATGTAGGGGCGCAGCGGGACCTCGGGGGTCGCCTTCTCGCCGACCCACATCAGGTCGCCCTTGACGTAGCCGTAGAGCCGCTTGCCGCCGCTGTACGGGCCGGCCGCCGCGGTCCGCGCGATGGCGTCGGTGGCCAGGTCGATCTGCGGCTTCTGGTCGGCCAGCTCGCCGTACCAGATCTCGACGACGCCCTGGTCGCGGGTCATCACGACCTCGACCTTGCGGTCCCCGTCGACCCGCCAGAAGCCGGTCTCCGTCTCCAGCGGGCGGACCTGCTTGCCCTCGCTGTCGAGCACCCAGGTGTGCGAGGTGTATTCGAGGAAGTCGCGGCCGTCGTGGGTGAAGACGACTTCCTGGCCGAAGTTGCACTTCTCGGCGCCGGGGAAGTCGAAGACGCCCGCGCCCTCCCAGCGGCCGAGGAGGAAGGCGAGCGGCACCAGCGACGGGTTCAGGTCGGACGGGATCTCGATCATGAGCTCAGGCGATCTGTAGTGCTCCGGAGGCGACGCGCGAAGCGCTCCTGCGAAGGGCGGCGGGAGACGGGAAGGCTGGCGGTCAGCGCTGGCCCTGGTACAGCTTCTTCCAGGTCAGCCCGGCGAACGCGATCACGCCGACGGCGACCAGGACCAGCAGGGTGGTGAAGAATGCCTCAAGCACGAGCGCGCTCCTTGGGCGGAGGTGAGGTGGTTACGGACCGCCTGAGAGTCTAGTCGGCGCCCCGGGCGCCGGCGCTGTGAGGTCCGCCGCGGTGGTGCGTCCGGTCGCCGGACTCCCGCAGGGCGTGCACGGCCGGGCCGCCCGACCGCGCCTACGCTGGGCCCATGGCGAAGAAGCTGGTGATCAAGGTGACGGCGGGCGCCGACGCGCCCGAACGGTGCTCGCAGGCGTTCACGGTGGCGGCGGTGGCGGTGGCCAGCGGCGTCGAGGTGTCGCTGTGGCTGACCGGGGAGTCGGTGTGGTTCGCGCTGCCGGGCCGGGCGGCGGAGTTCGAGTTGCCGCACGCGGCTCCGCTGCCGGAGCTGATCGAGGGGATTCGCGCGGGCGGCGGGGCGATCACGGTGTGCACGCAGTGCGCGGCGCGCCGCGGGATCGAGGAGAAGGACCTGATCGAGGGGGCGGGCATCGCCGGCTCCCAGCTGTTCGTCAGCGAGATCATGCCGGACGGCGTGCAGGCGCTCGTCTACTGAGGCGGCGGGCCCGCGGTGCGGGTCGGGGCGCGCGGGCGGGCGTCAGCGCCGGCGACGGTCGTCGTCGTCGCGGTCGTCCAGCTCGCGCCACCAGCGGTCGGACTCCGGGTCGCCGGACTCGTCCCACCAGCGTTCGCCCGGTTCCCGGCGGTTGCCGACGACCGCCGCGACGGGCGGGATGACCATGGCGACCACGCACATCGCCACCGCGGCCGGCACCGACCACAGCCGCACCACGCTCCACGCCAGCACGAACAGCACCAGGCACACGCCCATGAGGACGAAGTACCGGCGGTGGCGGCGCTGCGGCGGGGTGGGGTGGTGGTGCGCATGCGCGTGCATAAGTCCACGGTAAGTCCGTGGCGCCCCGGAAAGAAGCCCGCTGGGAGGGCCCGTGCAGGCCCCGCGCCGCACCGGGACGGCACGGAGGGCCGCACCCCTCAGCCAAGGCGTCCAAACCCCTGGGGTGCGGCCCTCCGGCCGGACGGACCCGGGTCACGGATCCGCGTCACGCGTGCCGTCAGACGGCGATGGCGACCTCCGCCAGCCCGCCCTTCTGGGCGACGACCGTACGGTCCGCGGTGCCGCCCGGGACGAGCGCACGCACGGTCCAGGTGCCCTCGGCCGCGTAGAAGCGGAACTGTCCGGTCGCGGAGGTGGGAACCTCGGCGGTGAATTCGCCGGTGCTGTCCAGCAGGCGGACGTAACCGGTGACGGGCTCGCCGTCGCGGGTCACGCTGCCCTGGATGGTGGTCTCACCGGGCTTGATGGTCGAGGCGTCCGGGCCGCCGGCCTGTGCTCCACACATAGGGGTACTTCCTTGAGGGGTAGAGAGGGGGCTCTCGGGGTTACTTGTTGGCGCCGAGCTCGATCGGGACGCCGACCAGCGAGCCGTACTCGGTCCAGGAGCCGTCGTAGTTCTTGACGTTGCTCTGGCCGAGCAGCTCGTGCAGCACGAACCAGGTCAGCGCGGAGCGCTCGCCGATCCGGCAGTAGGCGATGGTGTCCTTCGCCAGGTCGACGGACTCCTGCTCGTAGAGGGCGGTGAGCTCGTCGTCCGACTTGAAGGTGCCGTCGTCGTTGGCGTTCTTCGACCACGGGATGTTGCGGGCGCTGGGCACGTGGCCGGGGCGCTGCGACTGCTCCTGCGGGAGGTGGGCGGGGGCCAGCAGCTTGCCGCTGAACTCGTCGGGGGAGCGGACGTCGACCAGGTTCTTGGCGCCGATCGCGGCGACGACGTCGTCGCGGAAGGCACGGATGGAGGTGTCCTGCGCCTTGGCCTTGTACGCGGTGGCGGCGCGGGTGGGGACCTCGGAGCCGTCGACCAGGTCGCGGGAGTCCAGCTCCCACTTCTTGCGGCCGCCGTCGAGCAGCTTGACGCCCTCGTGGCCGTAGAGCTTGAAGTACCAGTACGCGTAGGCGGCGAACCAGTTGTTGTTGCCGCCGTAGAGGACGACGGTGTCGTCGTTGCCGATGCCCTTCGCCGAGAGGAGCTTCTCGAAGCCCTCCTGGTCGACGAAGTCGCGGCGGACCGGGTCCTGGAGGTCCTGCTTCCAGTCGATCCGGACGGCGTTCTTGATGTGGTTCTTGTCGTAGGCAGAGGTGTCCTCGTCGACCTCGACGATGACGACCTTCGGGTCGTCCAGGTGTGCCTCGACCCAGTCGGCGTCTACCAGGACGTCGCTACGGCTCATGTTGTTCTCTCCTCCGGGGCAGTTGCGGGGGCGGCTTCGAGGGGTGCACGGGCGTCCCCCGGCCTCCGGCCAGGGGTACCCCCGATCGGCGCGGCACGGTCAGGGCGGGCAGCGCTGTTGCGGGGATTGCGTGAGGACGGCCGTGAGGGCGGCCGGCCGGGGCGGTGGGACCCCGGCTCCTGGGGAGCGCGGGGAGGGTGCCAACGGCCCGTCAGGCAGGTCGACAGAGCATGGCGGCGACGCGGCACAGGTCGACTGCCCGCCGCTTCGTCAGTACCGCTTGTCCCCGTGGACGGAGACCGCTCAATGCGCTCTGCATGGCTCCGATCGTAGGGACGGAGGGCGCGGCATGTCACCGGTGTGTCAAATGCCGAGATGTGATTGTCCGCGATGTGGGATACGCGCCGCGGAGGAGCGGGCGCGCGCCGCCCGTGGGGGCGCCGCCGCAGGTGGGGGGTCTGGCGTACGGACTTCAGCGTCTCAGGGTGTGGACGGGTGGCGGTCCGGTGGGGCGGTGCGCCACCCGTCGGGGCAGGTCAGCAGGTCAGCAGGTCAGCCGGTCAGCTTCACGTCGGTGCCGGAGGCGGCGACCGTGATGCCCTGCGCGGTCGTGGTGACCTTGTCCAGCTTCAGGCTGCCCGGCAGCTGGTCCAGCTTCCAACCGTGGTCGGTCTGGGCGCGCAGCTTGCTCTCGCAGCCGGGCAGCGCACGGCACATCCCGGGGATGCCGTCGGCCCGCACCTGCACGGTGTCGCCGTGGACGACCTCGATCGTGCCGGTGACGTCGAACGAGCTGAGCAGCGGGATGTTCGGGGAGATCTTGACCTGCGGGCGGCCGTTCTTCTCGCCGCCGTAGGAGATCTTGACCCCGCCGCCGGCCGCGTTGGTCATGTCCGCGTAGCTGATCTCCGCGGTGGCGGTGGCCGAGGCGGCGCTCTTGATGGAGGTGTAGTCGCTGGTCAGTTCCACGTCACGGAACTGCGCCGAGAGGTGTTTGAGGGTCAGCGTCCGCCCCTCGGAACGGGCCGCCACGTGGTCGAGGTCGGCGTCGACCTCGTCGAGGTTCCGCCCGGCGACCTGGGTGAGGAACGGGAAGCCCTTGATGGAGACCTCGGGCGTCGAGGTGATCCCCTGCATGCTGCGGAGCTTGTCCGCGGCCTTGCTCTCGGCGAGATTGACCGCGACGCGGTCGGCCGCCACGAACAGCCCGCCGAATATGACGACGAGCACCAGCAGCACCTTGATTGCGCGCATCGATCCACCACCCCCACTTGTGACCGTCCGGGCCGGGGCCCGCCCCGGTCGATTCGTCCAGATCCGGTACGCACGGGCCCCCAGCCCGCGCTCCGGGAACCCTAAACGACCCGTTCGGTGGAACGGGAGCGGCGGCCGTACCGAGCGCAGAACCTCGCGCTCGATGCGGCCACCGCGGCGCCGTGTGCCGGACCCGTGGGCCGCGGCTACCCCAGGGCCCGTCCCAGGACGTAGACCGCCGGGGCGGCCAGGGCCAGCGGCAGGGCGACGCCCGCCGTCATGTGCACGAAGCGGGAGGGGTAGTCGTAGCTGGCCACCCGCAGGCCGACCAGGGCGCAACCGCCGGCGACCAGGCCGAGCAGCGCGCCGGTGGTCCCCATACCGGTCAGCTGGCCGGCCGCGATGCCCGCGCCGGCGCCGGCCAGCAGGCCGAGCACCAGGGAGAGCGGGCCGGGCAGCGGCAGTGCGCGGGCCAGCGTCGCCAGCGCGACCGCCGCCGCGCCGACCACCACCGCGTCCGGATCGGCGGCCAGGTGCCCGGCGGCGAGCACCGCCAGCGCGGACGAGGCCAGGCCCGCGGTGAGCGCGTACATCCGCTCGTCGGCGCTGCCGCGGTTGCGCAGTTGGAGGACGATCACCAGCAGGCACCACACGCCGAGCGTGCCGATGGCGACCAGCGGCGCGTCCTCGTGCGGGGTGGCGAGCAGTCCGGCGTCGGTGGCCAGGCCGCCCAGGAAGGCCAGGGCGATGCCCTGCCGGGCCGGCCACATGCCGTTCAGCCGGAACCAGCCGGCGGCGGTGACGGCCTGGAGCAGCACCACCGGGACCACCAGGAGCGGGCGGGCGACCGGCGCGGCCAACGCCAGCAGCAGGGCGAGCAGCGCGGTCAGCGCGGCCGGCTGGATGCCGGGCGGGATGATCGGCGAACGGCCCTCGGCGCGGGCGAGCTGGTTCGGCTTGAGGGGCGCGGCGGGGGCCGGCTCGGCCGGCGCCGGTTCGGCCGGCGCCGGTTCGGCGGTGGCGGTGACGCCGTGCGCGGGCCCGTAGGCGCCCTGCTGCGCGCCCGGGGGGACGCCGTAGGGGGCGGCGTCCTGGTGCGGGGCCGGGGGCGTGCTCTGGTGCGGCGCGGGGGCCTGGGCCGGGTAGCCGTCCTGCCCGTAGGGGGCGGCGGCCGGCTGCTGCGGCTGCTGTCCGTACGCCTCGTACCCGTAGGTCTGTGGCTGCTGTTGCTGGTGCGGCTGCTGCATATAGGGGTCGTAGGGCTCGTAGGGCTGCTGCCCGTACGGGGTGCCGTAGGCCGCCTGCTGGTCGTACCCCGGGTGCGGGGCCGGCGCAGCGTAGCGGGAGGGGTCGTCGTGCAGCGGCGCCGCGGACGGGTGCTGGTCGGGCGACGGCTGGGGGTACGCGTCGTACGGGTTGTGGTGCTGCGGCTGGTTGTCGCTCATGACCCTCTGCTCATCCTCCGGCGAACGGCGGCAGGACCTCGACGGTGCCGCCCTGGGTCAGCGGCACCCCCGCGTGGTCGCGGGAGCCGACCTGGACGCCGTCCACCAGGAAGGAGCAGCGCAGCAGGACGCGGGCGAACTCCGGGTTCGCGGCGTGCGCGGTGCGCGCCGCGTCCAGCGCCTCGGCGAGCGTCGCCGCCGCGTACGGCTCCTCTGCCGCGCCGGCGGCGGCCTTGGCCGCGGCCCAGTAGCGCACGGTGCCAGTTGTTGTCACGGCGGCCTCTTCGTCTCGGGGGCTCTTGCCGCCTCCATGATGGCGTACGCGGCGGCCGGTCCGAATCCGGGCAAGTCTGGGTAAAGACTTGTGGTGATCCGGGATGATTCCTGCACCGTTCGGAGAAATTCGATTGCCGGAGGCAAGCAGTCGCATAGGCTCCGGCCTGTGTTGGTCCGACTCGCGCGGGCGCATCTGCGGCCCTATAGGCGCTCCATATCCCTGATCGTCCTGCTCCAGTTGATCCAGACGCTGGCGACCCTCTACCTGCCGACCCTCAACGCGGACATCATCGACAACGGTGTCGTGAAGGGGGACAGCGGCTACATCTTCGGCGTCGGCGGCTTCATGGTCGCGGTGACGCTGCTCCAGATCGTCTGCGCGATCGGCGCGGTCTACTTCGGCGCCCGCACGGCCATGGCGCTCGGTCGGGACGTCCGGGCCGCGGTCTTCGACCGGGTGCAGTCGTTCTCCGCCCGGGAGGTGGGCGGCTTCGGCGCGCCGTCGCTGATCACCCGGACCACCAACGACGTCCAGCAGGTCCAGATGCTGGTCCTGATGACGTTCACGATGATGGTCTCGGCGCCGATCATGTGCATCGGCGGCGTCGTCATGGCGCTCAACCAGGACGTGCCGCTCTCGGCGCTCCTACTGGTCATCGTCCCGATCCTCGGGATCCTCGTCTCCCTCATCGTGCGCCGGATGCGACCGCTGTTCCGCGGGGTGCAGGAGCGCATCGACACCGTCAACCGCGTGCTGCGCGAGCAGATCACCGGCATCCGCGTCATCCGCGCCTTCGTCCGGGACCGGCACGAGCGCGAGCGGTTCGCCGCGGCCAACACCGACCTGTACGACATCTCGATCCGCGCCGGCCGGTTGATGTCGATGATGTTCCCGCTGGTCATGCTGATCGTGAACCTCTCCAGCGTGGCCGTGGTCTGGTTCGGCGGGCTGCGCATCGACGCCGAGCAGATGCAGATCGGCGCACTGACGGCCTTCCTCAGCTACCTGATGTACATCCTGATGTCGATCATGATGGCGACGTTCATGGTGATGATGCTGCCGCGCGCCGAGGTCTGCGCGGAGCGGATCCAGGAGGTGCTGACCACCGAGTCCAGCGTCACCCCACCCGCCGAGCCGGTCACCGCACTGCACCGGCACGGCGAACTGGAGCTGCAGAACGTGGAGTTCCGCTTCCCCGGTGCCGAGCAGCCCGTCCTCAAGGACATCTCGCTGCGCGCCCTCCCGGGCGAGACCACCGCCGTCATCGGCTCCACCGGTGCCGGCAAGTCCACCCTCCTCGGGCTGGTGCCCCGGCTCTTCGACGCCACCGGCGGCACGGTCCTGGTCGACGGCGCGGACGTGCGCACCCTCGCCCCCGAGACGCTCGCCGGCGTCATCGGGCTGGTGCCGCAGAAGCCCTACCTCTTCTCCGGCACGGTCGCCAGCAACCTGCGGTACGGCAACCCCGACGCCACCGACGACGAGCTGTGGCAGGCGCTGCGGACCGCCCAGGCCGAGGACTTCGTGGCCCGGATGGACGGCGGCCTCCAGGCGCCGATCGCGCAGGGCGGGTCCAACGTCTCCGGCGGGCAGCGGCAGCGGCTGGCCATCGCCCGCGTCCTGGTCCGCAAGCCGGAGATCTACCTCTTCGACGACTCCTTCTCGGCCCTGGACTACGCCACCGACGCGGCGCTGCGCGCCGCACTGGCCCAGGAGACCGACCGCGCCACCGTGGTGATCGTCGCGCAGCGGGTCTCCACGATCCGCGGCGCGGACCGGATCGTGGTCCTCGACGAGGGCCGCGTCGTGGGCACCGGCACCCACCAGGAGCTGATGGCCGACAACGAGACCTACCGGGAGATCGTGCTCTCCCAGCTCACCGAGCAGGAGGCGGCATGACCACCGCGGACAAGCAGGGCCCGGCCGCCGACCGGGCCCCGGGGGAGGCGCCCGCCGGCGCCGGCGGGGACGCCCCCGCCGCGGCGCCCCGCCGCGGCCCGGCCCCCGGCGGCGGCCCGATGGGCCGCATGATGGGCGGCCCGATCGACAAGTCCCTGAACTTCAAGGGCTCCGGCAAGCGGCTGCTGGCCCAGATGCGACCGGAGCGCGGCGTCATCGCGGTCGCGCTGCTGCTCGGCGTGGTGAGCGTGGCCCTGACCGTCGTCGGCCCCAAGGTGCTGGGCCGGGCCACCGACCTGATCGTGGCCGGCATCGTCGGCCGTCACCTGCCGGCGGGCCTGACCAAGGCGCAGGCCGCCGAACAGCTGCGGGCGCACGGCCAGGGCGGGCTGGCGGACCTGGTCGCCAGCATGCCGGTGGCCCCCGGCCCGCACATCGACTTCGGCGCCGTCGGCACCGTCCTGCTCTGGGTCACCCTGATCTACGCCGGGTCCGCCGTCTTCGGGTTCGTCCAGGCCCGGATCGCCACCCGGGTCGTCCAGCGCACCGTCTTCCGGCTGCGCGAGCAGGTCGAGGAGAAGCTGGCCCGGCTGCCGCTGAGCTACTTCGACAAGCAGCAGCGCGGCGAGGTGCTCTCCCGCGCCACCAACGACATCGACAACATCCAGCAGACGCTCCAGCAGACCCTCAGCCAGATAGTGTCCTCGCTGCTGACGATCGTCGGCGTGCTGGGCATGATGTTCTGGATCTCGCCGCTGCTGGCGCTGGTCGCGCTGATCACCGTGCCGGTCTCGGTCCTGGTCGCCACCAAGGTCGGCAAGCGGGCCCAGCCGCAGTTCGTCCAGCAGTGGCGGACCACCGGCAAGCTCAACGCGCACATCGAGGAGATGTACACCGGCCACGCCCTGGTCAAGGTCTTCGGCCGGCAGAAGGAGTCCGCCGAGCTCTTCCGCGAGCAGAACGAGGCGCTCTACTCCGCGGGCTTCAAGGCGCAGTTCATCTCCGGCATCATCCAGCCCGCGATGATGTTCATCGGCAACCTCAACTACGTCCTGGTGGCGGTGGTCGGCGGCCTGCGCGTCGCGTCCGGTGCGCTGTCCATCGGCGACGTCCAGGCGTTCGTCCAGTACAGCCGCCAGTTCAGCCAGCCACTGACGCAGGTCGCCTCGATGGCCAACCTCGTCCAGTCCGGCGTCGCCTCCGCCGAGCGGGTCTTCGAGCTCCTCGACGCCGCGGAGCAGGACCCCGACCCGGCGCGGCCGGTCCGTCCGGAGCAGGTCACCGGCCGGGTCGCCTTCGAGGACGTCTCCTTCCGCTACGACGAGAACAAGCCACTCATCGACGGCCTCTCGCTCGCCGTCCACCCCGGCCAGACCGTCGCCATCGTCGGCCCCACCGGCGCCGGCAAGACCACCCTGGTCAACCTCCTCATGCGGTTCTACGAGGTCCGCGGCGGCCGGATCACCCTCGACGGGGTGGACATCGCCCGGATGACCCGCGAGGAACTGCGCGGCAACATCGGCATGGTCCTCCAGGACACCTGGCTCTTCGGCGGCACCATCGCCGAGAACATCGCCTACGGCGCCCCCGAGGGCACCACCCTCGACAAGGTCGTCGCGGCCGCCAAGGCCACCCACGTCGACCGCTTCGTCCGCACCCTCCCCGACGGCTACGACACCGTCATCGACGACGAGGGCGGCAACGTCTCGGTGGGCGAGAAGCAGCTCATCACCATCGCCCGCGCCTTCCTCGCGGAACCGGCGATCCTCGTCCTGGACGAGGCCACCAGCTCGGTGGACACCCGCACCGAGGTCCTCATCCAGCACGCCATGGCGCAGCTGCGCACCGGCCGCACCAGCTTCGTGATCGCGCACCGCCTCTCCACCATCCGCGACGCCGACGTCATCCTGGTGATGGAGGACGGCTCGATCGTCGAACAGGGCGACCACGACGCGCTCCTGGCCGCCGACGGCGCCTACGCCCGCCTGTACGCGGCCCAGTTCGCCGAGGCGGTCACGGAGGCGGAGTAGCGACGCGCGCCGCGGGCCGGGCGTCCTCGGGGGCGCACGGCGGCCCGCCGCGGGGGCCGCGCCGCCGCCGTCGTGCCCCGGCCGTACCCCCGGCCGGGAGCACTGAGCGCGAGCCCGACGTCCGGGCACGCACCCGTGCGCTCCCCGTGCTCCCCCGGCAGCGCCGGGCCCGCCGACCGCCCGGCCCGCACGGTCGGGCGGCGGGCCGTGGGGCCGCCCGGACCGCGTCCGGCGACGAGGGGTGGGTGGTGTCCTGCGGGGCGGGCCGGGCGGCCGGCCGCGGACCGGGCGGGGAGCCCGCGACCGTCGACGCCACCCCGGCCGCCGGAGCCGTCCGCCCGCCGCACCGGGTACGTGATCATGTCCGCATGCTGGGACGACGCGGGGTCGGGACGGCGGAGCGCGGACCGTTCGGGGGAGCCGCCGCGACCGCTCGCGGGCCGGCCCGCGCGGCCGGCCGAGGGGTGGCGCGGGGCCCGGGCGGGGACGCGGGATCCGCGTCGGGGAGCGGATCCCGCGGGGTGCGGGTGGCCCCCGCGCGGTGGTCATCGGCCGTCAACAACGTCGCCCGGTGACCACTCGAAGTGACCGACGGAACACAAGAACGCGCAAAATCGGCCTCGGGTCCGCAACTCATCTGAGCTATTCTGCTGGGCAAGAAGGATCCGGGCAGCGTCGCCCCCGGATCCTTTTGTGCTTTCACGCGCGCAAAGAGTGTGAGCGAGAGCACCCCGTACGAAGCAGTGCCGCAGACCCCCGGCCGAGCCGGGTGGTGCCCCCGTCGCAGGGACCGAGGAGGAACCAGACGTCATGGGCAAGCGAAGTGTGCAGGACAGCGAGCCGCACAGGATGAAGCTCGTCGGAAACCGGGTAGGTGGTCGGAAGTGAGTTCGCTTCTGCTGCTGACCAACGCTCTCCAGCCGTCGACGGAGGTGCTTCCGGCGCTCGGCTTGCTGCTGCACAGCGTCCGGGTCGCCCCCGCCGAGGGCCCGGCCCTGATCGACACCCCAGGGGCCGACGTCATACTGATCGACGGCCGCCGAGACCTTCCACACGTGCGGTCCCTGTGCCAGTTGCTGCGGTCCACCGGGCCCGGCTGTCCGCTGGTGCTGGTGGTGACCGAGGGCGGACTGGCCGCCGTCACCGCCGACTGGGGCGTCGACGACGTGCTGCTGGACACCGCCGGGCCGGCCGAGGTGGAGGCGCGCCTGCGGCTGGCGATGGGCCGCCAGCAGATCACCACCGACAACGGGCCCACGGAGATCCGCACCGGTGACCTCTCGGTGGACGAGGCCACCTACAGCGCCAAGCTGAAGGGCCGGGTCCTGGACCTGACCTTCAAGGAGTTCGAGCTGCTGAAGTACCTGGCGCAGCATCCGGGTCGGGTCTTCACCCGCGCCCAGCTCCTCCAGGAAGTGTGGGGCTACGACTACTTCGGCGGTACACGGACCGTGGACGTGCACGTCCGACGGCTGCGCGCCAAGCTCGGCCCCGAGCACGAGTCGCTCATCGGCACGGTCCGCAACGTCGGCTACCGCTTCGTGGTGCCGGAGAAGGTGGAGCGGGCGGCCGCGGAGGCCCAGGCGCAGGAGGACACCGCGAAGGCGGCGAAGGACGGCGCACGGGCCAAACGGGCCGACGGGCGGGCGCCCGCCAGGGCCGCCTCGCCGGGTGCGGGATCCGCGCCCGCGCAGCCTGCCGGCCGGTAGGACCACCCGCGTAGACTGCCGCGCGTGGCCAAGGTGACGCGGGATGATGTGGCAAAGCTGGCGGGGACGTCCACCGCCGTGGTCAGTTACGTCATCAACAACGGACCGAGGCCGGTCGCCCCGGCCACGCGCGAGCGGGTGCTCGCCGCGATCAAGGAGCTCGGCTACCGACCCGACCGGGTCGCGCAGGCGATGGCGTCCCGTCGCACGGACCTCATAGGTCTGATCGTGCCGGACACCCGGCAGCCGTTCTTCGCGGAGATGGCGCACGCCGTCGAACAGGCCGCCTCCGAGCGCGGCAAGATGGTGCTGGTCGGCAACGCCAACTACCTCGACGAGCGCGAGGTGCACTACCTCCGTGCGTTCCTCGGGATGCGGGTGGCCGGGCTGATCCTGATCAGCCAGGGCCCCAGCGAGCACGCCGCCGCGGAGATCGACGCCTGGGACGCCCGGGTGGTGCTGCTGCACCGCCGGCCGGACGCCATCGACGACGTCGCGGTGATGACCGACGACATCTGGGGCGCCCAGCTGGCGACCCGGCACCTCCTGGAGCACGGCCACGAGTACGTCGCCTTCCTGGGCGGCACCGAGGAGACCCCGAAGTCCGGCGACCCGGTCACCGACCACGTGGAGGGCTGGCGGCGGGCCATGCTGGAGTCCGGGCGGACGCCGGAGGGGCGCTACTTCCAGGCGCCCTACAACCGCTACGACGCCTACCGGGTGGCGCTGGAGGTGCTGGCCGGACCGGACCGGCCGCCGGCCATCATGTGCGCCACCGACGACCAGGCGATCGGTGTGCTGCGGGCCGCCCGCGAGCTGCGGATCGACGTACCGGGCGAGTTGGCGGTGGCCGGCTTCGACGACGTGAAGGAGGCGGGGCTCACCGATCCGCCGCTGACGACGGTCGCCTCGGACCGGCAGGCGATGGCCCGGGCGGCCGTCGACCTGGTGCTGGACGACGGCCTGCGGGTGGTCGGTTCGCGCCGCGAGCGGCTGCGGCAGTTCCCGTCGCGGCTGGTGGTGCGGCGGTCCTGCGGGTGCGGGGGCTGAGCGTCGCACGTCCGGCGGGCGCGCCCACCGGGGACGGCGCGAGGCGGAGCGTGGTGGCGCGGCAGCGTCGAAGCGGGGGCTTCCTTATACCGGGCATACCCACTTCTGTTGGGTCTCTCAGGGCGTTCTCAGACGGTTCTCATGCAGCGGCCGCAGAGTCGTGACCATGACCGAGAGCTACCGCCGTAGCGGCGAAGAGATGCCCCAGGACCGGCCGTACGCCTACGGCACCGAACACGGCACCGGCCACGGCGCGTACGGGGGCGACGTACCGCCGCCGCCCCCGTACGGGCCGGGCGCGGCGGACCAGGGCGGAGCCGGTGCGCCGGAGCCGCGGCGCCGGGCCCGCCGGCCGATCGCGCTGATCGCGGCGGTGGCACTGGCCTCGGGTCTGATCGGCGGTGGCAGCGCGGCGCTCATCGCCGGCGCCACCCAGCAGGGCGGCACCTCCGGCGGCATCTCGACCCCGCTCGTCAACGCCGGGCAGAACACCGGCAACGGCTCCGGGGTCGCCGGGGTCGCCAAGGCGGTCAGCCCGGCCATCGTGGAGATCCAGGCGCGGACGCAGGGCGGCCAGTCCACCGGTTCCGGCGTGGTCATCACCAGCAGCGGCGAGATCGTCACCAACAACCACGTGGTGGCCGGTACCCGCAAGGTGAGCGTCACCTTCAGCGACGGCAGCAAGAAGACCGCGACGGTCGTCGGCACCGACCCGGACAAGGACCTGGCGCTGATCAAGGTCGACGGCGCCAAGGGCCTGACCCACGCGGTGCTCGGCGACTCCAGCAAGCTCGCGGTCGGCGACCCGGTCGTCGCGATCGGCTCGCCCGAGGGCCTCTCCGGCTCGGTGACCAGCGGCATCGTCTCCGCGCTCAACCGCGACGTCTCGGTGCCCAAGGAGGACGGCCAGAGCCAGGGCCAGGGCCAGGACCAGGGGCAGGGCCAAGATCAGGGTCAGGGCCGCGGCTTCTTCGGCGGCGGTGGCGGCGGTGGCTGGCCGTTCGAGTTCGGCGGCAACCAGTACAACGGCGACACCGGATCGTCCAAGACCACCTACAAGGCGATACAGACCGACGCCGCGCTCAACCCGGGCAACTCCGGCGGCGCCCTGATCGACATGCAGGGCCAGATCATCGGCATCAACTCGGCCATGTACGCGCCGGGTTCCTCCGACAGCAGCCAGGCGGGCAGCGTCGGCCTCGGCTTCGCGATACCGATCAACACCGTCAAGGCCGACCTCGCCGCGCTGCGCGGCGGCGGCAGCGGCGGCAGCAACAGCGGGGTCTGACCGGACCCGCGCGCGGGCCGGGCGGGCGGCGGCCGTCCTGCGCGCGGGACCCGGGCGGCCGCCCGAACGGCGCCTTCGAAACGGGGCCGGCGCCGGGCGGCGGCCCGCCAGCGGCGGTTGTCCACAGGGCGTCCGCCGGTGCGGCATCCGTGTCAGGCTGAAGCAGAAGAGGCCCAGTCGGCCGTCCGTCACGCAACCCGAGGTAGTCACGCACATGAGCCCCGCCGAGCACGGTGATCACCCCGCCCGCATCCTGATCGTCGACGACGAGCCCGCGGTCCGCGAGGCGCTGCAGCGTTCGCTCGCCTTCGAGGGGTACGGAACCGAGCAGGCCGTCGACGGGCTGGACGCGGTGGAGAAGGTCGCCGCCTACGACCCCGAACTGATCGTGCTGGACGTGCTGATGCCGCGGATGGACGGCCTGACCGCCGCCCGCCGGCTGCGGGCGTCCGGGGTGACCGTCCCGATCCTGATGCTGACCGCCAGGGACACCGTCGGCGACCGGGTCACCGGCCTGGACGCCGGCGCCGACGACTACCTCGTCAAACCCTTCGAGCTGGACGAACTGCTGGCCCGGATCCGCGCCCTGCTGCGCCGCAGCTCGTACGCCGCGGCGGCCGGCGCCGTCCCGCCCGACGACAGCGAGCTGCTGACCTTCGCCGACCTGCGGATGAACCTCGCCACCCGCGAGGTGACCCGCGGCCACCGCCCGGTCGATCTGACCCGCACGGAGTTCACGCTGCTGGAGATGTTCCTGGCCCATCCGCGGCAGGTCCTCACCCGCGAGCAGATCCTCAAGGCCGTCTGGGGCTTCGACTTCGAGCCGACCTCGAACTCCCTCGACGTGTACGTGATGTACCTCCGCCGCAAGACGGAGGCGGGCGGCGAGCCGCGGCTGGTGCACACCGTGCGCGGGGTGGGCTACGTCCTGCGCCTGGAAGGCGGCGCGGAATGAGCGCCCCCGGCGACGCCCCCGCGCGGCCCGACGCCACGCCGCCGGCGTCCGGCCTGACCAGGTTCCACCAACTGCCGCTGCGCTCCCGGCTGGCGCTGCTCATCGCGGTCGCGGTCGCCTTCGCGGTGGCGCTGTCGGCGGCCGCCTGCTGGTTGATCACCCGCGACCGGCTCACCGAGCAGCTCGACACCAGCCTGAGCACCGTCGAGGTGAACTCCGACTACGTCCAGGCGATCAGCGCGCTCTGCGCCGGCAGCCCGCTGAACGTCCGCTTCCAGCCCACGCCGTACACCATCCAGCTGGTGTCGCCCAGCGGCTACGTCTGCACCTCGCCCAACAAGGCGTCCATCCCCGCACAGCGCGTGGACCAGGCGGTCGCCGACGGGCGGCTGGCCAGCGCCGTGCACACCACCAAGGACGAGCACGGCGCCTCGATGCGGGTCTCGACCGTCCCCTACCGCGGCCCGATCGCCGACGCCCAGGGCAACCGGCTGGCGATCTCCGTCGCCGCGCCGATGGACCAGGTCACCGACCCGCTCAACCAGCTCGCGCTGGTGCTGCTGGTGGTCGCCGGAGTGGGGGTGCTGGGCGCGGCGACCGCCGGCCTGTGGGTGGCCCGGGCGGCCCTGAAGCCCGTCGACCGACTGACCGCCGCCGTCGAGCACGTCGCCCGCACCCAGGACCTGACCATCCGCATCCCCACCGACGGCGAGGACGAGATCGCCCGGCTGTCCCGGTCGTTCAACGCGATGACCGCCGCGCTGGCCGCCTCCCGCGACCTCCAGCAGCAGCTCATCGCCGACGCCGGACACGAGCTCCGCACGCCCCTGACGTCGCTGCGGACCAACATCGACCTGCTGGAGCGCAGCGAGCGCTCCGGCCGTCCGATCCCGGCCGCCGACAAGGAGGCCCTGCTCACCTCGGTGAAGGCCCAGATGGGCGAGCTGGCGGCGCTGATCGGCGACCTCCAGGTGCTCTCCCGCACGCCGGAGACGGGCTCCGGCAGCGCGTCGGACCTCCGGGTGGTCGCCCTCCACGACACCGTCGGCACCGCCCTCGAACGAGCCCGGTTGCGCGGCCCGTCCCTCACCATCACCGCCGAGCTCGCCCCCTGGTACGTCCGGGCCGAGCCCGCCGCCCTGGAGCGCGCGGTGGTCAACCTCCTCGACAACGCGGTGAAGTTCAGCCCGTCCGGTGGCACGGTCGAGGTGCGGTTGGCCGGTGGCGCGCTGACCGTCCGGGACCACGGTCCCGGCATCCCGCCGGACGAACTCCCGCACGTCTTCGAGCGCTTCTGGCGTTCCCCCTCCGCCCGCAGCCTCCCCGGCAGCGGACTGGGCCTGTCCATCGTGGCCCGCACCGCCGAGCAGTCCGGCGGCGGCGTGCGCCTGCGGAACGCCCCCGGCGGCGGCACGGAGGCCCTGCTGACCCTGCCGGGCGCGGCCACGCCGCCCCCGGACGTGCCGGCGGGCGAGGCCGGTGCGGGAGGTGCGGCGGGCCGGTCGGCGACGCCGGGGGAGACCGGGCCGGACGCCGCGCCGGGGGGCCCGGGGACGCCGGAGGGATAGGCCCGGGCTCCCCGGCGGGCCCGCCGGGGAGCCGGTTCCCGCCGGTCTACTTCCCCTTCGCCGCGTCGCCGAACGGCAGGTTCGAGCCGGTCAGGTCGGCGTGGATGCCGTCGCTCTCCACGGTGATGTTGCGCAGCCGCACGTCACCCGGTGTCTTGGGGAGTTGGAAGGAGAGCGACAGCCGGTCGGCGAGCTGAGGCTTCGTCAGTTCGGTGAGGGCGCCGAGCATCTTCGCGTCGATGCCGACCTTCTGGAGCAGCCACGGGTGGTCCATCACCACGTCGACGAGGTTGACGTTCATCAGCTGGTGGACGAAGCGCGGCGAACCGATCAGCTCGTGCAGCTTGTCGTCGCTGCGCAGGGCGTCGTCGATGTACTCCTTGGGGATGCCGATCCGCTCGGCGATGGCCGGGATGCTGAGCATGGACTTGACCTTGGCGGCCTGCCGGCTGAGTTCGGCCGCGCCCTTGCGGGTGAGCCGCAGGCCCTCCTCCTCGCCGGTGCCCGGGCGGTAGATCGCGACGCCGCCGATGTCCAGTTGCATCTGCCCGATGTCGGTGGAGATCCCCCGCTCGCCGTTGCGCTGGATGCGCGCTTCGGCCCGGACCCGCAGGGTGTGCCCGGCGATCGGCAGCTCGCCGACCGCGCGTACCCCGTTGTTTCCCACCCCGCTGAACTTGACCTGCGAGGCGCCGAGTTCGCGGTTCATGTCGTCGAAGGCGAGCAGCACGCTGCCGTGCATCTGGCCGATGGTGGCGCCCTTGATGGCGGACGGCAGGTCGCCGTCGAGCTGGATGTTCCGGGCGGTGGCCGCCACCTTCGCCAGCGAGACCCGGTCCGCGGCGACGTCCGGGATCACCACGTCCACCCGGTCGAGCCGCTTGTCCAAGACCTGGGTGAGGAACGGGAAGCCGTGGATGTCCACCTCGGGCCGGGCATGCAGGTGCAGAGCGGTCTTGACCTGCTCCTCGGCCTTGTTCTGCGCGTACAGCACGGCGAACCGGTCGGCGAGCGCCAGCGTTCCCGCGCAGGCCGCCAGGGCGACCAGCGCCTTGACGGTGCGCGGCACGGCCGCGAAGCGACTGATGCCCCGTCTCGTCTTCCGGTGGTTCGGCGGCGCCCAGGCGTCCTCGTCGTCCTCGTCCGAGCGCAGGCCCAGGCCCAGCGGATCGTCGGTGGCGTCCCGCTCGTTGAGGTAGCCGCGTCGCGCCGGCGACGGGGCGTACTCCGCGTCCGCCGGTGCGGCGCCGGGAGGCTCGGGGGCCGGCTCCGGATCGGCGAGCGAGGCCAGATCCGCGTACGGATTGCCGGAGTTGACCGACGGCAGCTCTCGGGTGTCACCCTGCGGATCGTCCGGCCGGCCGGCTATGTGGGGCCGGTCGCCGGCCTCGGGGGCGGAGCCGGTCGGACGGGCGGGCGGGGACGAGGGTGAAGCTATGCGTGTGGGGGTTCGCATCCGCACATCCCACCACGAGCAGGACCCGGCGGCGCAAGTCCCGCCCGCGGAATGTGAGGAACGCGAAAGACGTCCCGCCGTCCTTGGCGAAATCTTGCCGCGCCCTTGGACGCCGCTGAACCGCCGTCAGACACGCTGGTGGGGTCCCGCCGCCCCTCGTTCGTGTCCGCCGACGGGCGGCCGTCCGGCTCGTCAACTCCCGACGGCGACGCCCCCGCACGCGGTACGGGGGCGTCGCCGGCCGCGGGACGACGGCCGCGCGGGCGTCACTTCACGAGCGTGATCCGGTCCGCTGTGGGCGGTGCCAGCGGGCTGGTCGGGGTGGAGTGCGCCGTGAGGTAGGCGGTGAGGGCGTCCAGGTCGGACGGGCCGACGTACTTGTTGGTGCCCTGCTTCAGGGCGGGGAAGCCGTCGCCACCGCCGGCCAGGAACTCGTTCATGGCGACCCGGTAGGTCTTGGCGGGGTCCAGGGCGGCGCCGTCGAGCTTGACGGAGTCGGCGACGACGCGGGCGGCGCCGGTCTTGGTCATGTCGAGCGTGTAGGTGAGGCCATGCGAGATCTGGAGGATCTTGGGGGATGCCTCGTTGGGGCCGCTGACCTGCTGTTGGAGGGCGGTCAGCAACTGGGCGCCGGTCAGGTCGACGACGTTGGTCATGTTGGTGAACGGCTGGACGGTGAACGCCTCGGCATAGGTGACGACGCCGTCGCCCTCGCCGCCCGACGCCTTGTAGGCGAGGTCGGAGCGGATGCCGCCGGGGTTCATCAGCGCGAGCTGGGCGCCTCCCTTGCCGGGGTCCTGGGTGGCCGCCAACTGGGCGTCGGCGATGAGGTCGCCCAGGGGCTCCTCGGGGGTGCCGGCGCCACGGCCGTTGATGTCGGCGGAGAGGTAGCCGACGGGCTTGTCGGCGATCGGGGCGGCCAGCTTGTTCCAGCGGCCGATCAGGGACGTCATGTCCGTGGCCTTCGGCTGGGTGCGGTCCACCACGTGGTTGACCGCGTGCGGGCCGTGGACCGCGGTGCGCACGATGTCGTGGCTCCGGCGGTCGTAGGTGAGGGTGGTGTCGGTGTAGAGGCGGCCGTAGGACGCGGCCGAGGTGACCGTGCGGGGGTGGCCGGCCGGGTCGGGGATGGTGCAGGTGTAGGACTGGTGGGTGTGGCCGGTGACGAGGGCGTCGACCTGGGGGCTGACGCGCTTGGCGATGTCGACGATCGGCCCCGAGATGCCTCCCCCAGTCTCGGCTTCGCTCGACCGGGGGGACCCCCACCCTGGACCGGGGCTGTCGCAGTCGCCGTTGTACGACGTGGAGGCGGGCATCCCGCCCTCGTGGATGAGGGCGACGATCGCCTTGACGCCCTGGCGGTCGAGGACCTTGGCGTACTTGTTGATCGTTTCGACCTCGCCGTGGAAGGTCAGGCCCTTGACGCCGTCGGCGTTGACGATGTCCGGGGTGCCCTTGAGCGTCACGCCGATGAAGCCGATCTTGACACCCTTGTGCTGCCAGACGGTGTACGGCTTGAGGATCGGCTTGCCGGTCCTGTCGTCGGTGACGTTGGCCGCCAGGTACGGGAAGTCCGCGCCCCGGAAGGTCTTGCCCTTCTCGTAGCAGCCGTCCTTGGGGTGGCAGCCGCCGCGCTGCATCCGCGTCAACTCGGTGCGGCCCTCGTCGAATTCGTGGTTGCCGACGGAGGTGACGTCGAGGCCGAGCCCGTTCATCGCCTCGATGGTCGGCTCGTCGTGGAAGAGGCCGGACAGCAGCGGGCTGGCGCCGATCATGTCGCCGGCCGCCGCGGTGACGGAGTAGGGGTGGCCCTTGCGGGCGGTGCGCAGGGACTGCGCCAGGTACTCGACGCCGCCGGCCGGGATGGTCTTCTTGGTGCCGTCGGCCTGGAGCTCCTCGACGGTGCCGGAGGAGCCCTGCGGCGGTTCGAGGTTGCCGTGGAAGTCGTTGAAGGAGAGCAACTGGACGTCGACCGTGCCGGCGGGGCGGCGGGCGCCGTCGGCGCCGGCGGGCGGCGCGGTGGCGGTCAGGGCGACGCCCGTGGCGGTGGCGAGCACGGCCGCGCAGGCCGCCAATCTTCGGGCGAGACGGCCCCGTTGAGGTGCAGGTGGCATGGTTCCCCTCCGTGGATGGTGCTGAGCGGACGGCAGCATATTGTCGACGCGCGTAGAGGGATAGGGGTCCGCGGTGACGGCTCGGTGGCCGTCCGGTGGCCGTGGGGATCGCGCCGGCGTCCGCGGTACCCGCGTGCGGCCGCGACCGCGTCGTACGCTTCAGACATGACTGACGCTGCACAGGAGATGGGTCGGACCGGCCGCAGGATCCAGGTGGTCGACGAGCTCGCGCCGGACGGGGCCGCGGCCGTCCTGGAGCTGATCGAACGGGCCGCACGGACGGACGGGCAACCGGCCGTGTCCGAGCAGGGCCGGCTCCAACTGCGGGGCGGCCGGCGGGACGGCGTGCGGCATCTGCTGGTGTTCGCGCCGGGGGAGGGCGGCGAGGAACTGGTCGGGTACGGGCAGCTGGAGGACACCGACCCGGTGGAGGCGCCGGCCGCCGAGCTGGTCGTCCACCCGGGTCACCGCGGCCGCGGGCACGGCCGGGCGCTGGGCGGCGAACTGCTGGCGCAGTCCGGGCGCCGGCTGCGGGTGTGGGCGCACGGCGGGCACCCGGCCGCCCGGCACCTGGCGCAGACGCTGGGGCTGTCGATGTTCCGGGAGTTGCGGCAGATGCGGCGGTCGCTGGCGGACCTGGACCTGCCGGAGCCGGCGCTGGCGGAGGGCGTGACGGTGCGGACCTTCCAGCCGGACACCGACGACGCGGCCTGGTTGGAGGTCAACGCGGAAGCCTTCGCCCACCATCCCGAGCAGGGCGCACTGACCCAGCGTGACCTCGACGACCGCAAGGGCGAGCCGTGGTTCGACCCGAAGGGCTTCTTCCTCGCGGAGCGGGACGGCCGGCTGGTCGGCTTCCACTGGACGAAGGTGCACGCCGAGGAGGGCCTGGGCGAGGTCTACGTCCTCGGGGTGCGGCCGGGCGCGCAGGGCGGCGGCCTGGGCAAGGCGCTGACCGCGATCGGGCTGCGGCACCTGTCGGCGCAGGGGCTGGCGACCGCGATGCTCTACGTGGACGCGGACAACACCGCCGCGGTGACGGTCTACGAGCGGCTCGGGTTCGTCACGCACGAGACGGACCTGATGTACCGGTCGGAGACGTGACCGGCGCGGCGGGAGCGCGCGGCGGTCGGTGAGCGGGGTGCGGCGGGGCGGGCCTTCGGGGCCGCCCCGCCGTCGTCGTCACGCCGGGGGGCGCTGCTCGCGCAGGGCGCGCCACTCGCGTGCAAGCATCGCGTAGACCGCCTCGTCGGACCACTCGCCGTCGAGGAACTCGTTCTCCCGCAGATGGGCCTCGCGCCGCATGCCCAGGCGCTCCAGCAGCCTGGCGGAGGCGGTGTTGCGGGCATCCAACTCGGCCTGGATGCGGTGCAGTCCGAGCTCCTCGAAGCCCAGCGCCAGCAGCGCGCGGGAGGCTTCGGTGGCGTAGCCGTGGCCGGCGTGGTCGGGGTTGAAGACGTAGCCGATGCTGGCCTGGCGGTGCTCGCGGTGGGTGTAGACGAAGGTCACGTCGCCGACCAGGACGCCGCTCTCGTGGTGGACGACGGCGAGCTGGAGGAAGTCGCCGGACTCCCGGAGCGTCGTGCGGGTCACCTTGTCGGCGACCGAGGCGCGCGAGCCGGCCTCGTCGTGCGGGCCCCAGTAGAGGTAACGGCAGACCTCGGGACGACGCTGGTAGGCGTAGACGGCGTCGAAGTCGTCGTGGCGCACGGGGCGCAGGTCCAGCCGCTCGGTCCGCAGCGGGTAGTCGGGGGTGAACGGGAGCGGGGGCAGGGGCGGTATGGGTGGCACGGAAGGTCTGAGCACGCGCTTAGCGTAGGGAGCGGGGGCGGGCCGCGCAGCGGACTTTCGCGGATGCGTCGGCGGCGTCGGCCCGGCTTCGGGCGCTTCGCCCGGGTTGGCGGGTGTGAAGATCGAGGGCGGTGCGGCCCCGGCGCACCACCCGGGGGTGGTTCCCCGCTTGCCTGGTCGCCATGTCCCCGTTACCGGCGATTCAATATCGCTTGCAAGCATCACTGAATGCAGCCCGCTGTGCCGAACGTCCCGAACCCGCGGCTCGAAATCGCCCTCGCGCCGCCGCCTCCTGACGCGCCTGGAAGCGCCAGAGCGCGGAAGAATAAGGACATGAACCAGCAGCGCAGCGCTCAGGCCCCGGCCCAGCCCGAGATGCCGCCCCAGGAAGCGCCGAGGGCGGCGGGCTCCTCGGTGCAGCAGCCCTCGGTGCAGCCGTCGGTGGGCTCGATCGCCGCGCACCGCCCGCACGCCGTCCGCCGCGCGGTCTCCGGGCTGGAGCCCGACCTGGACGCCGATCCGGACGCCTACGAGGACCGCGGCGTCCCGGGTGCGAACGGCGAGGAGCTGCCCAGCGGGCGCTTCCTGGACCGGGAGCGCAGCTGGCTGGCGTTCAACGAGCGGGTGCTGGAGCTGGCCGAGGACCCGGCCACCCCGCTTCTCGAACGGGCGAACTTCCTCGCGATCTTCGCCAGCAACCTGGACGAGTTCTTCATGGTCCGGGTCGCCGGCCTCAAGCGACGGATCGCCACCGGGGTCGCCACCCGCTCCGCGTCCGGACTCCAGCCCCGGGAGGTGCTGGACCAGATCTGGACCCGCTCCCGGGAGCTGATGGCGCGGCACGCCGCCTGCTTCCAGCAGGACATCGCTCCGGAACTCGCTGACCAGGGCATTCACCTGATCCGCTGGCCGGAGTTGACCGAGAAGGAGCAGGCCCGGCTGTTCACGCTGTTCCGGCAGCAGATCTTCCCGGTGCTGACGCCGCTGGCGGTCGACCCGGCGCACCCCTTCCCGTACATCTCCGGGCTGTCGCTGAACCTCGCCGTGGTCGTGCGCAACCCGGTCAGCGGGCACGACCACTTCGCGCGCGTGAAGGTGCCCCCGCTGCTCTCGCGCTTCCTGGAGGCGTCCCCGCAGCGGTACGTGCCCATCGAGGACGTGATCGCCGCCCACCTGGAGGAGCTGTTCCCGGGGATGGAGGTGCGGGCGCACCACATGTTCCGGGTGACCCGCAACGAGGACCTGGAGGTGGAGGAGGACGACGCCGAGAACCTCCTCCAGGCCCTGGAGAAGGAGCTGATGCGGCGGCGCTTCGGGCCCCCGGTCCGCCTGGAGGTCGAGGAGACCATCGACCCGGCCGTCCTGGACCTGCTGGTCCAGGAGCTGAAGGTCTCCGAGGCCGAGGTCTACCCGCTGCCCGGCCCGCTCGACCTGACCGGACTGTTCGGCATAGGGGCGCTGGACCGGCCGGAGCTGAAGTACCCCAAGTTCGTGGCGGGCACCCACCGTGACCTGGCGGAGGTGGAGTCGGCGTCCGCTCCCGACGTCTTCGCCGCGTTGCGCGCCCGCGACGTGCTGCTGCACCACCCCTACGACTCGTTCTCCACCTCCGTGCAGGCGTTCCTGGAGCAGGCCGCCGCCGACCCGAACGTCCTCGCCATCAAGCAGACCCTGTACCGCACCTCCGACCACTCGCCGATCGTGGACGCCCTGATAGACGCCGCGGAGTCCGGCAAGCAGGTGCTGGTCCTGGTGGAGATCAAGGCGCGCTTCGACGAGCAGGCCAACATCAAATGGGCCCGCAAGCTGGAGGAGGCCGGCTGTCACGTCGTCTACGGCCTGGTGGGGCTCAAGACGCACTGCAAGCTGTCCCTGGTGGTCCGCCAGGAGGGCGAGACCCTGCGCCGCTACTCCCACGTGGGGACCGGCAACTACCACCCCAAGACGGCCAGGTTGTACGAGGACCTGGGGCTGCTGACCGCGGACCCCCAGGTGGGAGCCGACCTCTCCGACCTCTTCAACCGGCTCAGCGGCTACTCCCGGCGGGAGACCTACCGCCGACTGCTGGTGGCGCCCACCTCGCTGCGCGACGGGCTGATCCAGCGGATCAACAAGGAGGCCGCGCACCACCGGGCGGGCCGCCCCGCCTACGTCCGCATCAAGGTCAACTCGATGGTCGACGAGGCGGTCATCGACGCGCTCTACCGGGCCTCCCAGGCCGGGGTCCCGGTCGACGTCTGGGTGCGCGGCATCTGTGCGCTGCGCCCCGGCGTCCCCGGGCTGAGCGAGCACATCCGGGTCCGCAGCATCCTCGGCCGCTTCCTGGAGCACTCCCGGGTCTTCGCCTTCGGCAACGGCGGCGAACCCGAGGTGTGGCTGGGCAGCGCCGACATGATGCACCGCAACCTCGACCGGCGGATCGAGGCGCTGGTGCGGGTCACCGACCCGGCCCACCGGGCGGCCCTGAACCGGCTGCTGGAAACGGGGACGTCGGACTCCACCTCGTCCTGGCACCTGGGCCCGGACGGCGACTGGACCCGGCACGCGGTGGACGCGGACGGCACACCGCTGCGGAACGTACAGGAAATGCTCATCGACGCCCGGAGGCGCCGGCGTGGCCCAGCGACATGACCAGCCGGCCGGGGGGCCGTGGCCCGGTCTCCTCGGTACCGGCACGGGAAGCGGAATCGGAATGGGATACGAGCCCGGCCGGACGCCGGGGGCCCGCGCAGCAGGAGCAGCAGTAGTGGACGGGCCGGGGGACGGTGTGTACGGGGACGGGGCCTACGGCGACGGTGCGTACGGGGAGACGCCGCACCACGGGGCGGACGACGGGGTCGACCGGGGGGAGGCGCACGCCGCCGTCGGGGTGCCCCGCGGCCCCGGGGACGGCACCGCAGTCGGGCCCGTGGGGCGGACCGCCGAGGAGGTGCTGGCCGGCTACCTGCACTGGCACGCCGCGGAGTTCCTGCGCAGCCTGCGGCTCCACCGGGAGGCCGGCCCGGACGCGACCGTCGCCGACGAGGCGGCCCGGCAACTGCGGCGCGCCGCCCGCCGGATCAGCGCCACCCTGCACACCTTCCGGCCGCTGACCGAAGAGGTCTGGGCCGACCAACTCCGCTCCGAACTCGGCTGGTTGAGCGGCACCCTGGCCCGCGAGCAGGCGTGCACGGCGCGCCGCGACCGGCTCATGGGGGCGTTGCAGCGGCTCACCGGACGGGTCGAGCGGATCGAGCGGCCGGCGGAGCGCGGCGGCCGGGGCGGACGCGGCGCCCGCAGTGCCCGGGACGGCCGTCCGGCCGCGACCGGCAGCGTCGCCACCGCCACCGTCCCGGCCGCCGCCACCGAGCCGGACGCGGAGGGCGCGCTCGCCGCCGGGGCCGCCCGGGCCGGTGCGCTGCTCGACCGGCAGCTCACCCTGGCCCGCACCCGGGCGCACTCCGCGGCCCTCCAGGCGCTCGGCTCGTCCCGCTTCCACGCCGTCGCGGACGCCGTCGCGGTGCTCGCCTCCGAGGCGCCGCTGGCCCGCCGGGCCCGCGAGGTGTCCGCCGGGGAGGTGCTGCCGCCGCTCGCCGAACAGGCGCACCGACGGCTCGCCGAGGCGGTCGCCGCCCTGCCGCTGGCCCGCGCCGGCCACCCGTACAACGCCGCCGGACTCGCCGCCGGCCACCACCAGGACGCGCCCTGGCACCAGGTGCGGTTGCTGGTCCGGCTGAGCCACTACGCCCAGGAGGTGATCGCCCCCGAGGCGATCGAGGCGCGACTGACCGCGTCCGGCCGGGCCCTGGAACTCCACCGGGACGCCGCCGAGGCCGCCGCCGCGGCCGCCTCGGCGGCCCGCACCCCGCGGATCGCGCCCGCCACCGCGTACGCGCTGGGCGTGCTCCACGCGGACCAGCGCCACGAGGTCGAGGCGGCGCGGTACGCCTTCGGCCGGGCGTGGCTGCCCGGCCCGACCGCCGAGCGCACCGGCTGAGCGGGGGAGGCGGACGATGGGCAGGACGACGAGCGGCAAGGGCGGCGGCGCGGCCGGCGCGCGGACACCGGTGGCCGGGCCGATCCGGGCCGCGGGCTGCGTGCTGTGGCGCCGGGCGGCGACCGGCGGGATCGAGCTGGCCCTGGTGCACCGGCCGAAGTGGAACGACTGGTCGCACCCCAAGGGAAAGCTGAAGCCCCGGGAGGACGCGCTGCGGGGCGCGCTGCGCGAGGTGCTGGAGGAGACCGGGATGACCTGCGCGCCCGGGCCGGAGCTGCCGACCGTCCACTACCGGGTCGGCGGCCGCCCCAAGGAGGTCCGCTACTGGGCCGCCGAGGCCACCGGCGGCGGGTTCCTGCCCAACCGGGAGGTGGACCGGCTGCTGTGGGTGCCGCCGGACACGGCCCGCGACCTGCTCACCCAGGACCACGACAAGGACCTGGTGCCGGCCCTGCTGGGCGCGGTGCCCCCGCCCGGCCCGGTGCCCGGCGGGGCGGGCTGACCGCCGCCGCGTCACCCACCGCGCCGACCGGCGCATACTGGAGTGATGCTGCACGGGGAAATCGAGATCAGTGCCTTCCTCAAGGCGCGCCGTGCCGCGCTCGACCCGGGCGAGGTCGGCCTGCCCGACGGGTTCGGCCGGCGCCGGGTGCGCGGCCTGCGGCGCGAGGAGGTCGCCCAGCTCGCCGGGATCAGCGTGGATTACTACACCCGCGTCGAGCAGGGCCGGGCGCCCGCCGTCTCCGACTCCGTCCTGGACGCCATCGCGCGGGCGCTGCGCCTGTCGGACGGCGAGGTGACGTACCTGCGGAACGTCGCGGTGCCGCGCCGGCGGCCCGCCGGGGGCCCGGCGTGCTGCGTGCCGGGACCGGCCCAGACCGTGCGGCCGGAGATCCGCCAGCTGCTGACCGCCATGGACCCCGCGGTGGCCGCCGTGGTGCTGGGCCGCGGACTGGACGTCCTGGCGTGGAACGACGCCGGCGGCCGGCTCTCCCTCGACCTCGAAGCGCTGGACCCCGCGCGGCGCAACACCGCCCTGCTGGTCTTCCTCGAACCGGCGGCCCGGGAGGTCTACCCGGACTGGGAGGCGAAGGCCGAGGAGATCGTCGGCAACCTCCGCGCCGACAGCGGGCGGCACCCGGACGACCCGCGGATCTGCGAGGTGGTGAACGAACTCCTCGCCGGCAGCCCGGAGTTCCGCCGGATGTGGGCGGCGCAGGGCGTCCGCGAGTGCCTGCGCGGCACCAAGCGGATGCGGCACCCGGCGGTCGGTGAGCTGACCGTCACCTTCGAGAGCTTCCGGCTGGGCGCGGACCCGGACCAGGTACTGGTGACGTACACCGCGTCCCCCGGCTCGCCCTCCGAGACCCGGCTGCGCCGGCTGGCGGCCGGCGCGGCGGTTCCGGCGGGCAGCGTCTCCTAGGGGCCGGCTGCCGGGAGCGCGCGGTGCGCCCGCCGGCCGTGCGCAGCGGTCAGCCGCCGCGCGGCGCCAGCGCCTCCCACCGCACCGTGACCTCGCCCTGACGCCGGCGGCGCGGGTCCCCGGCCAGCGGCCAGTCCGCCGCCAGGGCGGCCACCGCGGCCCGCCACCGCTGCTTGGCACCCAGCGCGCCGAGCGGCGCGGCGCTCGCCCAGGCCCGGTCGAAGTCGCGCAGGAAGGCGTGCACCGGCTCGCCCGGCACATTGCGGTGGATCAACGCCTTGGGAAGCCGTTCGGCCAGGTCGGAGGGGGTGTCGAGGGAGCCGAGACGGGTCGCGAAGGTGACCGTGCGGGGGCCCTCGGGGCCGAGCGCGACCCAGACGTGGCGCCGCCCGATCTCGTCACAGGTGCCCTCGACCAGCAGCCCGTCGGGTGCCAGCCGCGCGCACAGCCGTGCCCAGACGGCGGCGACCTCGTCCTCGTCGTACTGGCGCAGCACGTTCGCGGCCCGGATGAGGACCGGGGCGCGGCCGGGCCGACCGGGCAGCGGCACCTCGAAGCCGCCGTGGACGAAGTCCAGCCCGGCGCGGACGTACGGCAGGGCGGCGGTGACCCGGGCCGGATCGATCTCGACGCCGACGACCCGGGCGTCGGGCCGCACCGTGCGCAGCCGCCCGAGCAGCTCCAGCGCGGTCCACGGCGCGGCGCCGTAGCCCAGGTCGACCGCGACCGGGTCGGCGGCGCGGCGCAGTGGCGCACCGTGCTCGGCGGCGATCCAGCGGTCCATGCGGCGCAGCCGGTTGGGGTTGGTGGTGCCGCGGGTGGCGTTTCCGACCGGGCGGGACGGCGTGGGGGCCGGTACGGCGGCGGTGCGGGAGGCGGAAACGGGGGAGCGGCGGGCCATGCATCGAGGGTATGGGGTCCCGGGGCAGGGCCGGCCGGCTGTCCCGACCCGGGCCGCCCCGCGGAAAGCGGTCATGTTTTGGCAAAGTGCGACGGCAGCCACGCAGAAGACCGAAGCGAACGCGAAGAACCCGAAGGAAGTCCGAAGAAAACCCGCAGGAAACTCGAAGAAAAACCGAAGACGGCCGCCCGGACGGAAATGGATGGCGGTCCGGCGTTGTTGGAGGGGGGCGGAGGCGCGTCACCCGCCCCGCCTAGGAGGTAGCTCGCAGTGAGCCAATACGTGTCCAGGCTCCGCAGCCGGCAGGGGCAGTTCGCGGGCCCGTCGCGGCTGCGCCTGCCCGGCGCCCGCCGCCCCCGCCGCGTGGCGATGCTCAGCGTGCACACCTCCCCGCTGCACCAGCCCGGCACCGGCGACGCCGGCGGGATGAACGTCTACATCGTCGAGCTGGCCCGCAAGCTCGCCTCGCTCGGCATCGAGGTGGAGATCTTCACCCGGGCCACCACCGCGGCCCTGCCGCCCGCCGTCGAGCTGGCCCCCGGCGTGCTGGTGCGGCACGTCGCCGCGGGCCCGTACGAGGGTCTCGCCAAGGAGGAGCTGCCGGCCCAGCTGTGCGCCTTCACGCACGGCGTGATGCAGGCGTGGGCGGGCCACCGCCCCGGCTACTACGACCTGGTGCACTCCCACTACTGGCTCTCCGGCCACGTCGGCTGGCTGGCCGCGGACCGCTGGCGGGTCCCGCTGGTGCACGCCATGCACACCATGGCGAAGGTGAAGAACGCCGCGCTGGCCGTCGGCGACGCCCCCGAGCCGGCCGCCCGGGTGATCGGCGAGACCCAGATCGTCGAGGCCGCCGACCGACTGATCGCCAACACCGCCGAGGAGGCCGACGAGCTGGTCCGGCACTACGACGCCGATCCCGGCAAGGTCGCGGTGGTCCACCCCGGCGTCAACCTCGACCGCTTCCGACCGTTGGCGGAGCACGGCGCCGGCGACGTCGCGGCCAGCCGGGCCGCCGCCCGGGACCGCCTCGGGCTGCCGCAGGACGCGGTCATCCCGCTCTTCGCCGGCCGCATACAGCCGCTGAAGGCCCCCGACATCCTGCTGCGCGCCACCGCCGCGCTGGTCGACGCGGACCCCGCGCTGCGCTCCCGGCTGGTGGTCCCGGTGGTCGGCGGGCCCAGCGGCAGCGGCCTGGCCAAGCCCGAGGGCCTGCAGAAGCTGGCGGCCCGGCTGGGCATCGCCGATCTGGTGCGGTTCCGCCCGCCGGTCGGTCAGGAGCAGCTCGCCGACTGGTACCGCGCCGCGTCCGTGCTGGTCATGCCGTCGTACAGCGAGTCGTTCGGGCTGGTGGCGATCGAGGCGCAGGCGTGCGGCACCCCGGTCGTCGCGGCCTCGGTCGGCGGGCTGCCGGTGGCGGTGCGGGACGGCGTCAGCGGCTTCCTGGTCGCCGGCCACGACCCGGCCGACTACGCCCGGGCGCTGCGCCGCTTCCTCGACGACCCGTCGCTGGCCACCCGGATGGGAGCCGCCGCGGCCCGGCAAGCCCAATCCTTCGGGTGGGACACCGCCGCCACCGCGACCGCCGACGTCTACACCGCCGCGATGCAGGAGCGCCGCCGTCACCTACGATCACTGCATGGGTGAGGAACGGCGGCCCCCCGCGGGCGAGCGGCAGGCGACGGACGCCGGTGCGGTGATCGAGCGCACCCTTGCGGACGCGGGCCTGGAATGGGAGTCGCCGGCCGCCGGCACGTACGTCGTCAAGCTGCCCGGCACCCGCAAGCTCGCCACCACCTGCTCGCTGGTCGTCGGCCGGCACTCGCTCTCCCTCAACGCCTTCGTCGTGCGCCGGCCGGACGAGAACCACGAGGCCGTCCACCGTTGGTTGCTGGAGCGCAACACCCGCCTCTACGGCGTCAGTTACGCGCTCGACGCGCTCGGCGACGTCTACCTCGTCGGCAAGTTCCCGCTGGCCGCCGTCACCCCCGACGAACTGGACCGGCTCCTGGGCACCGTCCTGGAGAACGCCGACGGCAGCTTCAACACCCTCCTGGAGATGGGCTTCGCCTCGGCGATCCGCAAGGAGTACGCCTGGCGCGTGTCGCGCGGCGAGTCCACCCGCAACCTCGCGGCCTTCGAACGGCTGACGCGCGGCGACGCGGACGCCTGACGCCCGGCCCGCGGCGCGGCGCACGGGACCCGGTGCCGGCCACCCACCGGCCGACGGCGTCCGGTGCGGCGCGCCGGCGGACGCGTCGCGCGGGGCTAGGAGTTCGACGGTACGGAGGCGGCCCGCCCACCGTCGGCCCGCTCGTCGGCGACGGGGAGCGCACCGGCCTTCGGCCCGGCGCCGTCGACCACGGCCGTCCGCTCCGGGAGATTCCGCAGCAGCAGCCCGTACCCCACCGCGGCCACCGTGCCGACGGCCGCGCAGCCGGCCCAGAGCACATCGGCGCCGTAGTGGTCGATGACCGTGCCGCCCAGCAGCGGGGCGGCCAGCGAGGCCACGGACCAGGACAGCGCGTACATGCCCTGGTAGCGGCCGCGGCCGTGCAGCGGGGACAGCCGGACCACCAACCCCATCTGCGTCGGCGAGTTGACGATCTCGCCGAGGGTCCACACGGTGACCGCGACCGCGTACAGGGCCACCGAGCCGGCCAGCGCCGTCAACCCGAAGCCGTAGCCGGCCAGCAGCGCCGAACCGATCAGCAGCGCCGCCGGGCTGCGGTGCTCGATGAAGCGGGTGACCGGGATCTGCAACAGCACGATCAGCACCCCGTTCACCGCGATCACCATCCCGAAGTCGACGCTGGAGAAACCGTCCTGACCCATCGACACCGGCAGCGAGACGTAGGCCTGTTGGAAGAGCAGCGCCAGCAGGAGGTTCAGTCCGACGACGGTCATGAACCGGCCGTCGCGCAGCACGGTCAGCATCGAGACTCGCGGGGCGCCGGCCGCGTCCGCCGGGGCGCCCGCGGCCCCGACCGCCTGCGGACGGGACTCCGGAAGCTTGAAGAAGACCACCAGCGCACAGGCCAGCACGAGCCCGGCCTCGCCCAAGAAGAGCGCCAGATAGCCGTGTTCGGCGATCAGGCCGGCGGCGCTGGAGGACACCGCGAAGCCGAGGTTGATCGCCCAGTAGTTCAGGGAGAAGGCGCGGACCCGGTCCTCGGGCGCGACGATGTCCGCCATCATCGCCTGCACCGCGGGCCGCGAGGCGTTGTTCGCCATGCCGACCAGGCCGGCCACCACGGCGATCGCCACCGGATCGGTCATGAACCCCAGCAGCGCCACCGAAGCCGCCGTGGCCACCTGCGCGACGAGCATCGTCGGCCGCCGCCCGAGCCGGTCGGTGAGCACCCCCGCACCCACCGACGAGATCACCCCGCCCAGCCCGTACAGGGCGCCGACCAGCCCCGCGTACGAGGCCGAGTAGCCGCGCTCGACGGTGAGGTAGAGGGCCAGGAAGGTGGCGACGAAGGAGCCCAGCCGGTTGACCAGCGTGCTGGTCCACAGCCACCAGAACTGCCGGGGCAGACCGGAGACGCTCGCCACGGCGGCCCGCCGGACCCGGGCCAGGCCCCGGGGCGAGGATTCGACACTGGACGCAGGCATGACATTCCCCCTGACGGTCGCCCGTCACCGAAGGGCAGCTCGGCGCGGTGACGGGACGGTGTGGTGACCGGACGACGCGGTAAGTGGCACAAGCGTCATGCGCACACTACGAACCGAACGGCCGGCCAACCACTCGATTGACCGGAAGCGTCAAACGTCGCCACCCACCCCGCCCGCGCGTCCGTGCAGGTGACGGCCGCGCGCCGGCCCACTCCCCGGCGTCGATTACGCTCGACGGCATGGCCACCGCACCGTACAAGCTGATCCTGCTCCGCCACGGCGAGAGCGAGTGGAACGCGAAGAACCTGTTCACCGGCTGGGTGGACGTCAACCTCAACGAGAAGGGCGAGAAGGAGGCGGTCCGCGGCGGAGAGCTGCTCCAGGAGGCCGGCCTGCTCCCCGACGTCGTCCACACCTCCCTCCAGAAGCGCGCCATCCGCACCGCGCAGCTCGCCCTGGAGTCCGCCGACCGGCACTGGATCACCGTCCACCGCAGCTGGCGGCTGAACGAGCGCCACTACGGTGCGCTCCAGGGCAAGGACAAGGCGCAGACCCTGGCCGAGTTCGGCGAGGAGCAGTTCATGCTCTGGCGCCGCTCGTACGACACCCCGCCGCCCCCGCTGGCGGACGGCGCCGAGTTCTCCCAGTCCGGCGACCCGCGCTACGCGTCGATCCCGCCGGAGCTCCGCCCGCGGACGGAGTGCCTCAAGGACGTCGTCACCCGCATGCTGCCGTACTGGTACGACGGCATCGTCCCGGACCTGCTCGCCGGCCGCACGGTGCTGGTCGCCGCCCACGGCAACAGCCTCCGCGCCCTGGTCAAGCACCTCGACCAGATCTCGGACGCCGACATCGCCGGCCTGAACATCCCCACCGGCATCCCGCTCTCCTACGAGCTCGACGCCGACTTCCGCCCCCTCACCCCCGGCGGCACCTACCTCGACCCGGAGGCCGCCAAGGCCGCCATCGAGGCCGTGAAGAACCAGGGCAAGAAGAAGTAATTCCCCGTGATCATGCCCTCTACCTGCATCTTTCCTGTCGGTAGAGGGCATGATCCGTGCCTGGGGCCGTCTGTGGGCCGTCAGGCAGCTTTTGGGGCCTTGTCGTAGACCGTCGCGATGGCCTTCCGGGTGCGCTCCTGGCTGCTCGGCATCAGGTGCGCGTAGACCCTGAGCGTCAGCCCGGGATCGCTGTGTCCCAGGTACTCGCTCACCGCCTTGATGTTCTCTCCGCCGTCCAGCAGCGCCGACGCGTAGAAGTGCCGCAGGGCATGCATGCCGTGCTCGCGGGCCGCCGGGTAGTTCTCAGCCCTGCTCTCGCGATCGGAGATGACGCCGGCCGTCACGAGGGCGGGCTTCCACGCTTCCTCGTTCAGAGATGTCCGCCAGACGTGATTCCCCATGGGCCCGGTGAAGATCAGGCGCTCTGTGACCTTCGGTCCGTCCACCGTCTTCCACGGCAGAGTGATCTCTACCGGCGGGAACCGCTTCATATGCGCCCGCAAGATGTCAGCGACCGGCCCGGGGAGCGGCACATCCCGGAGCTTGCCACCCTTGGGCGGTGCGAGAACGGGCTTGCTGCGGCTCAGCTTGAGCTGGCGTACGACGTGCAGGGTCTCGGTTTCGAAGTCGATGGCGCTCACGGCGACGCCCAGAATCTCCCCCTGCCGGAGTCCGCAGCCAGCTCCGAGATCCACCATTGCCTGAAAGCGCTCCGGCATCCCCTCCCGGACGCTGAATACGCGCTCCGGCATCCACGGCACGACGCGCTTCCGCTCCACTTCAGGGGCCTTCACCGAACGGGCGGAGCACGGATTGCGTGACAGGTACTCGTCGTCAACCGCGGCACTCAGCACAGCGCGCACATTCGAGTAGATGGTCCGGGCGTACGCCCCGGTCACGCCGTTTTCCTTCATGTCCTGCTTCCAGTCCCGGATGTGCTCCGGTCGGAACGAACCAAGGGGGCGCGATCCGATGTACGGGAAGGCGTGCAGCCTGAGCTGGGAGGTCATCGACGCTTCCGTATTCGGGTCCTCAGCCGCTGAGCGCAGCCACTTCTCCGCGTACTGCTGAAAGGTGGTCTTGGTCTTGTGGGGGTCGATGTACTGCCCCCGCGACATGTCCGCCTCGATATGGCTGAGCCACTGCTCAGCGAGACGCTTCTTACCGTCGGGAAAGCTCTGGGACTTCTCGGTGCCGTCGGGTCCGACGTAGCGGGCGCGGTAGCGCATGCCGGTGCCGTGGCGGTCGGTCTTGACGCGGCGGGGCTTGCCGTCGGGGCCGGGCCCGGTCTTGTACCAGCGGTCTTGGATGTGGCCTGCCATGTGTGGGTTCTCCGGGAAGTGAGAGGGGGCGGGGCCAGGTGGCCCCGCCCCCTCTGGGTGAGTTCGGGCCGGTGGTGTGGGTCAGGCGGCTGCGTCGGCGGCCATGAGTGCCTCGGTCCAGGCGTGCACAGCGGCGGGGTCGTAGCGGACGTGCTTGCCGACGCGGAATCCGGGCGGGCCGGTGCGCTTCTTGCGCCACTCGTAGACGGTCTCCAGCGGCACGTCGAAGAGGGCGG
>NZ_JAJPWK010000034.1:0-63820 GCF_046549115.1 Streptomyces sp. x-19
AGACCGCTCAATGCGCTCTGCATGGCTCCGATCGTAGGGACGGAGGGCGCGGCATGTCACCGGTGTGTCAAATGCCGAGATGTGATTGTCCGCGATGTGGGATACGCGCCGCGGAGGAGCGGGCGCGGGGCGCCCCGGGGGGGGGCCCCCCCCGGGGGGGGGGGGGGGGGGGGGGGGGGGCGGATCGCCGGTCCGCCCCGCCCCACCGGCGATCCGCCCCACCGCCCGCACCCCCACCACCAGCGAAGAGTTCGGAGGCACACCCATGGCGGTGTTGTTCGTGACCGGTACCGGCACCGAGGTCGGCAAGACCGTGGCCACCGCGGCGGTCGCCGCGGCGGCGCTCCGGCAGGGCCGCTCGGTCGCGGTGCTCAAGGCCGCGCAGACCGGTGTCGCCCCGGCCGAGCCGGGCGACGCCGCCGAGGTCGAGCGGCTGGCGGGTGCGCTCACCGTCGCCGAACTCGCCCGGTTCCCCGAGCCGTTGGCGCCCGAGACCGCGGCCCGGCGGGCGGGGCTGCCGCCGGTGCGCCCGACGGAGATCGCCGAGGCCGCGGCGAAGCTGGCCGCCTCGCACGACCTGGTCCTGGTCGAGGGCGCCGGCGGGCTGCTGGTCCGCTTCGACGACGAAGGGAACACCCTCGCCGACGCCGCGCGCCTGGCCGGCGCGCCCGTCCTGGTCGTCGTGCAGGCCGGCCTCGGCACCCTCAACACCACGGCGCTGACCGCGCTGGCGCTGCGCACGCACGGCCTCGACTGCCCCGGCGTCGTCGTCGGCAGCTGGCCGGCCGAGCCCGACCTCGCGGCCCGCTGCAACCTGCACGACCTGCCGACGGCGGCGGGCGCCCCGCTGCTGGGCCTGGTGCCCGAGGGCGCCGGCGCCCTGCCGCCGCACGCCTTCCGCGCCGCCGCCCCCGCCTGGCTGGCACCGGAGCTGGGCGGCACGGGCGCCTTCGCCGAACCGGCCACCGCCGCCGAACCGGCCGCCGGCGCCCGGTAATTCTCTCGGCTGAGCCGGGGTGACGAGCCGATGCCGGCGCGGAGCTGCACCGGGCACCGTCGCGCGGCGCGCGGACTGAGCGGTGGTGGGTGGTGGTGGGCGGGTCAGACCGTCCAGGTGCGGAGTTCGTCGGCGATGGCGCGGACGTCGGTGGTGCCGTCCTTGACCATCCGGGCCAGATCGCGGACCTGCTCGGGCGAGGTGGTGACCTTCAGCCCGCTGGCGACCAGGAAGCCGTAGGCGACGGCGCTCGCGAACATGGCGTTGGAGCGCTCCAACGCCGGGACGTGGAGGAGGAGTTGGAGCAGGGCCGCGGCGCGGTCCTGGGGCTCGGGGTAGACGGGGACGCCGAATATCTCGGCTTCGTGGCGGCCGACCGCGGCCATCAGGGCGCCCCAGTCGGTGACCTGGGGATCGCCGGGGGTGTGCTGTTCGGCGACGAGGAGGAGCCAGGCGAGATCGATGCGCAATGTCACGTTGTGCCCGGCTGTCCTTCCCGGTGGGGTGCGGCCTCCTGGTCGGGGGCGGGTCGGAGGCGGTCCGGGCCGGGGTCGAGGCCGAACTCCTCGGCGAAGACCCGCTCGTACTGCTGCATGAAGTCCGCGGCGGCCTCGACGAAGGTCTGGCCTACCTCGCCGGCGTCCTTGAGGACCAGTTCCTCGATATAGCGGTTCACGCTGACTCCCCGCTGGAGGGCGCGCTCCCGCGCCGCTTCGGCGGTGGCTTCGTCCACCCGGACGTTCAACTGCGTTTTCGCCACCCCTCCACGCTAGCGCGGATTCGCTAGCACCGGCAAGGGTCGTCGTCCTCGGTGTCCCCGGCGCCGCCGTCGTGCTCCCCCGGCCAGTGCCGCACTTCGCGCAGCAGCTCCAGGAACGCCCGTTCCGCGGGGGACAGCAGGCGGTCGCGGCGGCGCACGAGGCTGATCGGGCGGGGCTGTGGGGCGGGGGTGACCGGCAGCGCGGCGAGGGTGCCGGCGCGCAGTTCGTCGACGACGGCGTGTTCGGAGATCAGGGGCAGGCCCGTCCCGGCCGCGACGCACCGCTTGACCGCTTCCGGCCCCCAGATGTCGGCGTGCGGGGCGGCGGCCAGCCCCCAGTCGGCGAGCACGCGCTCCTGGAGGGCACGGGTCTGCGAGCCCGGTTCGCGAGGCAGGAAACGCGGGCCGTCGGCGGACAGGTCGTCCGGGGTGACGGTGGTGCGGTCGGCGAGCGGGTGGCCCGGCGCGGCGATGAGCACCAGGTGCTCGTCGAGGACCGACTCCACGACCAGGCGGTCGCCGAGCGGGGTGCCGGCCACCACCGCGATGCCGATGGTGACCCGGAGCGACTGTTCGAGCCGGCGCACCTGGTTGGAGACCGAGGGCTGGCTCATGTAGAGCTTCTGGGCCGCGGCGGAGAAGCCCTGGTGCTCGACCACCTGCATGAAGATCCACAGCCGGTGGAGGTTGAGTTCCACGGCCCTCCCTCGGTACGCGGTGCGGGGCGCGCCGGGCGCCGTGGGGAAGCGCCATGATCGACTACCCGTCGCCCCTAACCGGGTACGCCCATCGGGGACAGGGGCCGGGCGGCCCGGGCCATCGGGGCGACCGGCGCGTTCCACCCGTCGCGCCGCCACCGGGCGGGCCGGGCGGATGCCGCACGATGTGATCCGCCGGGCGGCCGGACCGGCCGCCCGCCCCGCCCTCCGGAGGTGCGCCGCCCGTGTCCGTCCCCGCCCCCGTCCCGCACCTGCGGCGCAGCCTGCGCCGGTTCGACATCATGGCGATGGGCGTCGCCGCGGTGGTCTCGTTCGACGTGATCGGGCAGATCGCGGCGGGCGGCGGGCAGGCCGTCGGGTGGATCGCGGTGCTCGCGGTGGTGTTCCTGCTGCCGTACGCGCTGCTGTTCGCCGAGACCGGGGCCGCCTTCCCGCAGGAGGGCGGCCCGTACGTGTGGGTGGACGTGGCGTTCGGGCGGCTGCCGGCCGCGCTGACGACGATGTTCTACTGGGTCACCAACCCGGTCTGGTTGGGCGGTTCGCTGGTGTTCCTGGCCGCCCAGGCGTGGGACGGCTTCGTCTTCCCGCTCGGTTCCGGCACCGTCGCGGACTACCTCTTCAAACTGGTCTTCATCTGGGCCGCCATCCTCACCGCGGTGATCTCGCTGCGCCGCGGCAAGTGGATCACCACCGCGGGGGCCGCGGCCAAGGTCCTGACGCTGGCCTTCTTCACCGCCACGGCGGTCGCCTACGGCGTCCAGCACGGTTTCCGCGGGCTGGCGGAGGCGCGCTTCTCCCCCACCACGGTCGGGTTCCTGGCGCTGGTGCCGGTGTTGCTCTTCGCCTACGTCGGCTTCGAGGCGCCGAACGCGGCCGGTGACGAGATGGTCGATCCGCAGCACGACGTGCCGGCGGCGATCGGGGTGTCCGGCGCCATCGCCGCCGGCTGCTACCTGCTGCCGGTGGCGGCGATCCTGTCGGCCGCGCCGCCGGGCCGGATCACCGGGATCGGCGGGTTCATGGACGCCGCGGAGCTGGTCTTCGGGGTGTACGGGAGCTGGCGCGGGCCGCTGTTGACCGGCGTCGCGGTGCTGTTCGCGGTGGCGCTGCTGACCCAGGGCAGCGCCTGGATGATCGTCGCCGACCGGATGCAGGCGATGGCGGCGGCCGACGGCGGGTTCTTCACCCGGGCGCTGGGCGCCTTCCACCCGCGGCTGGGCACCCCGGTCCGGATGAACCTGCTCTCCGGCGTGACCGCCACCGCCTTCATGCTCGCCGCCATGCACCTGGCGCACGGTGACGCCTCGGCCGTCTTCGGGGTGGTGCTGTCGGTGGCGATCACCACGCTGCTGCTGTCGTACCTGGCGGTGATCCCGGCGCTGTTGGCGCTCCGGCTGCGCCACCGTGAGGTGCCGCGCCCCTACGAGGTCCCGTTCGGCACCCGGGGCTTCACGGTCGCCGCGCTGGTGGTCTACGCCTGGATCGTGCTGGGCTCATGGGTGGCGCTGTTCCCCGGCACGCTGGAGGCGGCGGTCGGGATCCCGTACCGCTTCCGGGCGGTGTGGGGCGTCTCGCGGCTCACCTTCGAGGCGTTCACCCTGGGCACCGTCGGACTGCTGCTGGCGGTCGCCGGGGCGGGGTACGTGGCCCAGCGCGTGCGCGCACAGCCCGGCGACGATCAGCGCCAGTCCGGTCCAGCCGGCTAGCCCGGGCGGCGCCGCGAGTCCGGTCAGCAGCGCCTCGCCGAGCAGGGTGAACGGCACCTCGGCTGCCTGGGTGGCCTCGACGGCGCCGAGGGCGGCGGGGTGGTGCCGCACCTGGTCGGTGGCCCGGAAGAAGAGCGTGGTGGCCACCACCCCGGAGAGCAGCGCGACGATCAACGACTGCACCAACTGCCCTTCGGAGGGCGGGTGTTGGGTGACCGCGGCGGCGCCGGCGAGCGCCAGCCACAGCGGCAGCGAGCCGAGCGTCATCGCGAGGGTGCGCTGCACCCCGTCCAGACCGTCCAGGCCGAGCAGCCGGCGGTTGCCGAGGGGGTAGGCGATCGCGGCGAGCAGCACCGGCAGCACCACCCGCAGCACGTCCCCGACCCCGATGCCGCCGGCCTGCCCGAGCTGGGTGAGCACCACGCCCACCACGATCAGCACCGAGACGCCGAGGGTGCGCAGCGGGACCCGGCCGCCGCCCGGCGCGCCGAGGGCGATGCCGGTGACGATCACCAGCTGCCAGGTGGCGGCCACCAGCCAACCGGCGCCGTGCTCGCCGGCCCAGGTCAGCGGCGCGTAGAAGAGTCCGAAGCCGATCGTCGACCAGAGCAGCCAGTGCCCCGGGCGGGCCCGCAGGCTGCGGAACACCGCGGGGAGTCCGCCGCGCAGGGCGACGAGGGCGAGCAGCGGCACGGTCATGAACAGGTAGCGCAGGCTCGCGCTCCACATCCAGGAGCCGCCGGCCACGCTCATCGTGCGGTTGAGCACGAAGGTGGTGGCGAAGCAGGCGGCGGCGAGGAGGCCGAGGCCCATGGGGAGCGCGACGCCGTTCCGGGCCCGGCGGGCGGATGGGGACACGTGGTTCTCCTTCGTCCGTAACACCGTTACAGGACCTCGCACCACCCGTCGGCGAAGCCCTCTTCCCTGCTGTCATCTGCGGTTTTCCGGGATCGACGGACTCCGGAGGCAGATTGACATCTGAAATGTTAGTGCGCCTGGGGTCGGCCTCGACGGCCGGGTCCGGCCGCTTAGGATCAGGGGGTGACCGCACTGGAACCGGTGCCGAGAAGGCTGCTGCGCGACAAGGCGTACGACGCCTTGCTGGAAGCGATCGTCTCCGGCGAGCTGCCGCCCGGACAGAAGCTCCACGACGGCGAGCTCGCCGAGCGACTGGGACTGTCCCGCGCCCCCGTCCGACAGGCGCTGGCCCGCCTCACCGCCGAACGGCTGGTGGTCTCCAAACCGCAGAGCTACACCCGGGTCGCCCCGGTGGTGGCCCGCGAGATCCGGGACGCGCTGGCGGTCGTCCAGGCGATGCACGCCCTCGCGGTCCGCGCCGCGGTGCCCCGCCTGACCGGCGACGACCTGGCGCGGATGCGGGCGGCCAACGACGCGTTCGTCCGGGCCCTGGACGCGGAGGACCCGGCCGCCGCGGTCGCCGCCGACGACGCGCTGCACGCCGTGCCGATCGTCGCGTGCGGCAACGAGGCACTGGCCGAGACCGTCCGCCGGTACACCCCGCTGCTGCGGCGGCTGGAGCGCCGCAGGTTCTCCAGCACCGCGGCGCGCGCCTCCGCCGCCCGCCACGACGCCCTGATCGACGCCTGCGCGGCGGGCGACACCGAGACCGCGGTGGCGCTGTCCGGCGCGATCTGGGGCGGCCTCGAAGCGGAGGCCGCGGCCGAGGAGGAAGCGGCGGGCACCGGCGCCGCGCGGGATGGACCACCGGCGCGTACCGCCGGGTCGTGAGCGGCGGCGCGGGCGCGGGGCTGTGGCGCGTATGGCGATTTCGGTGGTTCTGCGGCGCTGAACTGCGGTGCTACCCATGAGGGGTGCGGAACGTCGGTCATGTCCTGCCCCTTCGTCGCACGTCTGGATGCCGCCAGCTGGCCCAGGGCGCGGCCGGGCACCATCCACGGCTTGCGAATGCGGCCGATAGCCGGGGCCTATCGGGGCGTCGGCGGGGACGGCGTCCGTTCGAGCGAGCCGAATCGTTCTTCCTGCCGCCGTTCGAGCGAGCCCCGGAATGCGCCCGGACCGGCTCGGGCAACGGTCGGTCTACCGACGCGGGGTCGGCCGGCCCCGTTCCTGTGCACGGAGGAGGCCCATGTCCAGCGAAGAGACCCCCGACCCCCGGCATCCGGCGGCGGTCACCGTCGAGCTCGGCGCCTTCCAGGTGGAGACGGTCCGCTCGGTGTCCGGGCCCGCCTTCGACACCCCGCCGTCCGACGAGGACCCGTTCACGCACGGGATGGGGCACCCGGGCGAGGTCACCATCGTGCGCGGCCCGGACAAGAGCGCCGCCCTCACCGACTGGCTCACCAGGTGCCTGGTGGAGGGCGGTGCCGCCGCCTCCCGGCAGGCGGTGACGGTGGTCCACTACGCCGCCGACCGCACCCCGCTGCGCCGCTACCACCTCGCCGGGGCGCTGCCGACGGCGTGGGAGCCCCCGGGCGTCGGCACGGATCCCGGGACCGACGAGGAGTGGGTGACCCTGGCGTACGAGGAGCTGACCGTCACGGCCTGACGGGGCGTCGCCCGCCCGGGCCCCAGCGCCGAGCACAGCCCGGGAATCCCGGGTACGGCGACCAAGGGAGCGTGATTTCCTGCGTGTTGACGGTTGCCGATCCGCGGCGACCAGCTCTCAAGGGGGCCTGATGTCACGACCGTTCCGCTTCGGCGTCACGATGCTCACCCTCGACTCCGGACCGGCCTGGCGGGAGAAGTGCCGCCGCGCCGAAGAGCTGGGCTACGACGTGCTGCTGGTCCCCGACCATCTGGGGTGGCCGTCGCCGTTCCCCGCGCTGGTGGCCGCGGCGGAGGCGACCGTACGCCCGCGGGTGGGCACCTTCGTCCTGAACGCCGGCTTCTGGAACCCCTCGCTGCTGGCCCGCGAGGTGGCCACCACCGACGCGCTCACCGACGGGCGGCTGGAACTCGGCCTGGGCACCGGGTACGTCAAGGCCGAGCACGACGGGGCCGGCCTGCCCTTCGGGACGCCCAGGCAGCGGGTGGACCACCTGGCGCACGTGATCGAGGAGCTGGACCGGCTGCTCGGCGACCCCGGGCACCTGCCGGCGTTCCCCCAACGGCCCCGCCCGCCGCTGCTGATCGGCGGCAACGGACCGCGGCTGCTGCGGCTGGCGGCCCGGCATGCCGAGATCACGGCCTTCACCGGCGGCCGGCAGGCGCCGGGCCAACCGGAGGGCACCCTGGAGCTGCTGCCGGCCGAGCGGGTCGCCGCGTCCGTGGCCGCGTACCAGGAGCACGCCGCGGACCGCGCTGAGCCGGCCGAGCTCAACGTCCTCGTCCAGCAGGTGCTGGTGACCGACGACCGGCGGGCCGCCGCCCGGGACTTCGCCGCGCGCCGGGTCGGGGTGGACGCGGAGCAGGCACTGGAGGTCCCGACGCTGCTGATCGGCACGCCGGCGCAGATGGCCGAGCAGTTGCGCGAGCGCCGGGAGCGGTACGGCTTCTCGTACGTCACCGTCCTGGACACCTTCATGACGGCGTTCGCACCGGTCATCGAGGAACTCGCCGGCAGCTGACCGGCGGGCGGCCGCCGGGAATGCGATCGACAGCGCGCCGGGCCCGGTGATGGGATCCGACCATGACTGAGCTGCACATCCGGGCCGGGGGCCCGGCCGATCTCGATGCCGTCCTGACCTTCTGGAAGGTGGCCGCCGAGGGCACCAGCATCAGCGACGACTCCGACGGTGTGGCGCGGCTGGTGGCCCGTGACCCGGAGGCGCTGCTGCTGGCCGAGCGCGACGGGGAACTGGTGGGGACGGTGATCGCCGGGTTCGACGGCTGGCGGTGCCACCTGTACCGGCTGGCGGTCCGTCCCGACCAGCGCCGGCGCGGGATCGGCGGTGCGCTGCTGGCGGCGGCCGAGGAGCGGTTCGCCGCGCTCGGCGGGCGGCGCGGCGACGCGATGGTGCTGGACCGCAACACCGCCGCGCACCCCGCCTGGCGGGCCGCCGGGTACGCCCCGGAGCCGCAGTGGAGCCGTTGGGTCAAGCCGCTGGACGCCTGAGCGCGGAGCGCTGCACGAGGAGCCCGTCCCCTTGCCGGGGCGGGCTCCGTCGCGTCCTTGCGGGCTCCGGTCGCCGTCCCGACCGCCGACTTTGCCGATCCTTTACCATGGATGTCCGGGTGACGGACTCCCGGTTCCCCTTCCCACGAAAGGTGTGTGAGCGTCCGGCCATGGCCGAGCCTCCCAGTAGTCGTGCGTCCCGTCGACGGGACGCGAACCTCCCGAACGTGTCCGACCATGGGACGGAGGTGAACCGATGACCGACCTGCTCCTCCTGGCCGTGGCCGTCCTGCTGACCCTGGCCTGCGGCGTCTTCGTCGCGGCGGAGTTCTCGCTGACGACCGTCGAGCGGGGTGACCTGGAGCGGGCCGCCGCCCGCGGCGAACGCGGTGCGGACAGCGCCCTGAAGGCGGTCCGCTCGCTGACCTTCCAGCTCTCCGGCGCCCAGCTCGGCATCACCGTGACGGGCCTGATCATCGGCATGCTCTCCAAACCGGCCATCGCGACCCTGCTGGACGGTCCGCTGGTCGCGATCGGGCTGCCCCGCGCCGCCGCGGACTCGGTGGCGCTGGTCCTGGGGACCGCGCTCTCCACCGTCGTCCTGATGGTCGTCGGTGAGCTGGTCCCCAAGAACTGGGCGATCTCCAGCCCGCTGGCCGTCGCCAAGCGGACGGCCACCGCCCAGCGCGGTTTCAGCGCCGCCTTCAAGCCGCTGATCACCCATTTGAACAACACCGCCAACCGGGCCGTGCGCCGCCTGGGCCTGGAGCCGGCCGAGGAGCTGGCGTCGGCCCGCGGCCCGCAGGAGTTGGTGGCACTGGCCCGGCACTCCGCCAAGGAGGGCGCCCTGGAGGCCGACACCGCCGAACTGTTCGTCCGCACGCTCAGCCTCGCCGAGCTCACCGCGGAGAACGTGATGACCCCGCGGGTGCAGGTGGTGGCCCTGGAGGTGCAGTCGACCGCGGAGGACGTCGCCAACGTGACCCGGGCCACCGGACTGTCGCGCTTCCCGGTCTACCGCGGCAACCTCGACAGCGTCGTCGGCGTCGCGCACATCAAGGACGTGCTCGCCGTCCCCGCCCACCTGCGGCCCCGGCACCCGGTCTCCGAGCTGCTGCGCGAGCCGCTGCTGGTCCCCGAGACGCTGACCGTGGACCGGCTGCTGGACCGGCTGTCCGGCCGTCGGACGATGGCCGTGGTCATCGACGAGTACGGCGGCACCGCCGGGGTCGCGACGCTGGAGGACATCGTCGAGGAGGTGGTCGGCGAGGTCCGCGACGAACACGACCCGCTGGAGATCCCGGACCTGGCGCCGGCCGGCACCGACGCGGCCGGCCGGGCGGTCTACCAGGCCGACGGCGCGGCCCGTACCGACCAGTTGGCCCGGATCGGGCTGCGGCTGCCGGAGGGCCCCTACGAGACCCTGGCCGGTCTGATCGCCACCGAGCTGGGCCGGATCCCGCAGGGCGGCGACACCGTCGAGGTGGCGGGCTGGACGATGGACGTGCTCGACGCCTCCGGCCACCGCGCCGCCCGGGTGCTGCTGCACGCCCCGTCGGTCGGCACCCCGGACGCCGAGGAGGTCGGCCGATGACCGCGCTGCAGCTCTTCGTGGGTCTGCTGACCCTGGTCGTCAACGCCTTCTTCGTGGGCGCCGAGTTCGCCCTGATCTCGGTGCGCCGCAGCCAGATCGAACCGTACGCGGAGGCCGGGGACCGGCGGGCGGGCAGCGTGCTGTGGGGGTTGCAGCACGTCTCGGCGCTGCTGGCCGCGGCCCAGTTGGGCATCACGCTGTGCACGCTGGTCCTGGGTGCGGTCGCCGAACCGGCCATCGCCCACCTCCTGGAGCCGGTGTTCGACGCGGTGGCGATCCCGCACGCGCTGATCCACCCGATCTCGTTCGTGATCGCACTGGCGGTGGCGACGTACCTGCACATGCTCTTCGGCGAGATGGTCCCGAAGAACGTGGCGCTGGCCGAGCCGGTCCGCACCGCCCTGCTGCTGGGGCCGCCGCTGGTGGCGCTGACCCGGGCCCTGCGACCGGTCATCTTCGCCGTCAACGCGCTGGCCAACGGCCTGCTCAAGCTGCTGCGGGTGGAGACCAGGGACGAGGTCGCGGCCACCTTCTCGGACGCCCAGCTGGCCCAGCTGGTGGAGGACTCGCGGGCCGCCGGGCTGCTCGACGAGCGGGCCCAGGAACGGCTCCGGGACGCCCTGGAGCTGGGCCGCCGCCCGGTCCGGGACGTGGTGCTCCCGGTCGACGCGGTGGTGTCGGCCCGGATGGGGACCACCCCGGAGGAGCTGGAGCACCTGGCCGCCGAGTCCGGCTTCTCCCGGTTCCCCGTCGTCGACGACACCCAGCGCATCCTCGGCTACCTGCACGTCAAGGACGCCCTGGACACCGCCCCGCGCACCGCGCCGTTCCCGGTGTCGGCGCTGCGCCCGATCGCCCGGGTCCGGGCGGCCACGCCGTTGGACGACGTGCTGACCGCGATGCGGGGCTCCCGGACGCACCTGGCCGCGGTGATCGGTGACGACGGTCGGCTGGCCGGACTGGTGACCATGGAGGACGTCCTGCGGGAGCTGGTGCTCCAACGGCCCGCGGCCTGATCGCCGGCCCGCCCGATCGCCGGCCCGTCTGAGCAGCGCACCGAAGACGGCGCCGACGCCCGGCGGGCCCCGCACCCGCCCCGACCTGACCGATCGGTTAGATTACTAACCGATCGGTCAGTCGCGTGTCGGGAACACGGCGACCACCCGGTCACGCATCCGTACGCGCACGCGACGAGGGGGCAACACCGCGGATCGCACGACATGCTGCGTGGTGGGCGGCGGCCCGGCCGGCATGATGCTCGGACTCCTGCTGGCCAGGGCCGGCATCGAGGTGACCGTCCTGGAGAAGCACGGGGACTTCCTGCGCGACTTCCGCGGCGACACCGTCCACCCGTCCACCCTGAACCTGCTCGACGACCTCGGCCTCGGCACGCGGTTCGCCGAGCTGCCGTTCCCGAAGCTCCAGGAGATGCGCGCCCAGATCGGCGACACCACCGTGGTGATGGCCGACATGCGGCGCATCCCCGGCCGGCACAAATACTTCGCCATGGTCCCGCAGTGGGACTTCCTCAACCTGATCGCCGACGCGGCGGCCGCGGAGCCCTCCTTCACCCTGCGGATGCGCACCCGGGCCACCGGGCTGCGCACCGACGGCGTCCGGGTCACCGGGGTGCGCTACGTCGATGAGCACGGCGCGCCCGGCGAGCTGGCCGCCGACCTGACCTTCGCCTGCGACGGCCGGGACTCGCCGGTCCGCGAGGCGGCCGGGATGCGGCAGCGGTACTTCGACGTCCCGATGGACGTCTGGCAGGTCCGGGTGGACGCTCCCCCAAGCTCTCAACTGCGTTCGAGCAGGGGGGACCCCCATGCCGACGCCGTCAAGGAAGGCCGGGTCTTCGCCCGGTTCGGCGGCGGCCAGGCCGCGGTCACCATGGACCGCGGCAGCTACTTCCAGACGTCCTACCTCATCGGCAAGGGACAGGACGCCGCCATGCGCCGGCACGACGTCCAGTGGCTGCGGGACCGGCTGGGCGCGCTGTTCGGCTGGGACGCCGCGGTCACCGACACCATCGGCTCCTGGGACGAGGTGAAGCTGCTGGAGGTCACCTTCGGGCGGCTGCGGCGCTGGCACCGGCTCGGTCTGCTCTGCCTCGGCGACGCCGCGCACACCATGTCGCCGGTCGGCGGGGTGGGCGTCAACCTCGCCCTCCAGGACGCGGTGGCCGCCGCCCGGCTCCTGGCCGGGCCGCTGCGCCGCGGCACGGTCGGCAGCGACGACCTGGCCCGGGTGCAGCGCCGGCGGGAGTGGCCGATGGCGGTGATCCAGAAGTCGCAGCGGAGCGAGCACGCGATGATCCGCTCCGCGCTCGCCGGCACCCTGCACGGCGACCGGCTGCCGATGCCGATGAAGCTGCTGCGGCGGATCCCGGCGCTGCGGACCGTCACCGGCTACCTCGGCGGGGTCGGCGTCCGGCCCGAGCCGACCCCGGACTTCGCGCGGGTCAGTCCCGGCGCGCCACGGCGTTGAGGGTGAAGGTCTCCAACTCGGCGGCCGCGGCGTCCAGATCGAGGTCCGGGTGGTCGAGCCAGTGCCCGATCACCCCGTCGATCGCGCCGCCGATCGCCAGTGCCACCGCGCGTGGTTCGAACTCCCGCAGCACACCGGCCCGTTGCCCCTCCTCCAGGAGGGCGGCGAGGGCCTGCCAGCGGCCGTAGGCGTCGTGCTGCCCGGGGGTCTTCAGGCGGGTGCCGGCGGCGTCGTCGAGCAGCATCTCGGTGATCACCCGGACCTGGCGGCGATTGTCCCGCTGGTAGCCGATCATCGCGTGGACGTAGGCGACGACCGCGGCCAGTGGGTCCGGGGCCCGCTCCACCCGCTCCCGGACGTACCCGCCGAACTGCTCCAGCACCTGGGTCAGCGCGGCGCGGGTGAGGTTGTCCTTCGAGGAGAAGTGGTACAGCACCGCGGCCTTGGAGACCCCGGCCCGCTCGGCGATCGCGGCCAGCGACGTCGAGGGGAAACCGCGGCTGGAGATCAGGTCGATGGTGCAGTCGATCAACTGCTGCCGACGGGCCCGTTCGGTGAACGTCGCCGCCTCGGGGTCCGTGCTCCGCCGAGGACTCATCCCACGCCCACCTCTGTCCTTCCGCACCGCTGCGCGGCCGGCACTCCGGCCGCTGTCGACCGTACACCGCGGGATAGGATCACCGCGCCATGGAGACGAATGTGCCATACACCAGTTTCGTCGCGGTCGGCGACAGCTTCACCGAAGGCATGTCGGACGGCCTTCCGGACGGCTCCTACCGGGGCTGGGCGGACCTGCTCGCCGCCCGACTGGCGACCCTCGGACCGCCGGCGGCCGGCGACGCCCCCACCGAGGGGGACCCGCCCGGCTTCCGGTACGCCAACCTCGCCGTGCGCGGCAAGCTCATCGACCAGATAGCCGACGAGCAGTGCGGCCCCGCCGCCTCGATGGGCGCCGACCTGGTCACGCTGGTCGGCGGGCTCAACGACGTGCTGCGCCCCTCGTGCGACGTGGAGCGGGTGTGCGCACGGCTCGCGGACTGCGCGGAGGTGCTGGCGCGCGGCGGCGGGCAACTGGTGCTGATGCGCAGCCCGGGCCGCCGCGGACCGGTGCTGGAGCGGTTCCGGCCGCGGATGGAGCAGCTCTTCGCGACCGTCGACGCGCTGGCGAACCGGCACGACGCCGTGGTCGTCGACCTCTACGCGTCGCAGGCGCTGGCCGACCCCCGGCTGTGGGCCGCGGACCGGCTGCACCTCAACGCCGAGGGGCACCGCCGGGTCGCCGAGGCGGTCTGGCAGGCACTGGGGCTGCCCACCGCCGCGGACTGGGACGCCCCGCTGCCGCCCGCCGTCCCGCCCCGCTGGGCCAGCCGGCGCACCGCCGACCTGCGGTTCGCCCGTGAGCACCTGGTGCCGTGGATCGGCCGCCGGCTCACCGGGCGCTCCTCGGGCGACGGGCGGAGCGGCGCCCAGTTCGACACCGACCTGGGCACGGCCTTCTGGATCACCCCCGCGGACCCCGCCGACCCCGGCCCGGTGACCTGCTGGCGCGCGGTGAGCGGCACGCGCCCCGTCCCGGGGCGGACGGAGCGTCGGACGCCCTAGGTGTTCTGTCCGGGCATGCGGCGGACGGCGGGTACTGGGGTCCGGCGGCTCGGGCACGGCCGGGCCGCCCGCCGGTCCCGGCGTTACGCTCGTTCTGTCGGCATACGTTCCGTTCGGACGGAGGCGGCCATGAGCCAGTACGACGAATACACGACTCCGTCGCAGGCCGAGGGCGAGCGGCTCGACGAGGACCGGGACCCGTCCGAGCCGCGCCACCCCGCGACGATGCGCACCCAGCCGTCCCAGGCGGAGGGCGAGCGCACGGCGGAGGACGACACGGACTGACGGCGCCGGCCCGGGGGCACGCACCCGCGCCCGGCCCGGGGGCTGTAGGAAAGCACAGCCGGGACCGGGGCGCTGGCCTGCGCAAACCGCCAGTAGACTCTCACCACGTGACTGCTGTGTCTGCGAAGCCTCGCATCCCCAATGTCCTGGCCGGCCGCTACGCCTCCGCGGAGCTGGCCGTGCTGTGGTCCCCCGAGTACAAGGTCAAGCTGGAGCGGAAGCTGTGGCTCGCGGTGCTGCGCGCCCAGAAGGACCTGGGGGTGGCCGTCCCCGAGCAGGCGCTGGACGACTACGAGCGGGTGCTGGACACCGTCGACCTGGCCTCGATCGCCGAGCGGGAGAAGGTCACCCGGCACGACGTGAAGGCCCGGATCGAGGAGTTCAACGCCCTGGCCGGGCACGAGCAGATCCACAAGGGCATGACCTCCCGCGACCTGACCGAGAACGTCGAGCAGCTCCAGGTCCGGCTGTCGCTGGAGCTGGTGCGCGACCGCGCGGTCGCCGTGCTGACGCGCCTGGGCGCGCTGGCCGCGCAGCACGCCGAGCTGGTCGTGGCCGGCCGCTCGCACAACGTCGCCGCGCAGGCCACCACGCTCGGCAAGCGCTTCGCGACCGCCGCCGACGAGCTGCTGGTCGCCTTCGCCCGGGTCGAGGAGCTGCTCTCCCGCTACCCGCTGCGCGGCATCAAGGGCCCCGTCGGCACCGCCCAGGACATGCTCGACCTGCTCGGCGGGGACGCCGGCAAGCTCGCCGAACTGGAGCAGCGGATCGCCGCCCACCTCGGTTTCGGGCAGGCGTTCACCTCCGTCGGCCAGGTCTACCCGCGCTCGCTGGACTACGAGGTCGTGACGTCGCTGGTGCAGCTGGCCGCCGCGCCCTCGTCGCTGGCGAAGACGATCCGGCTGATGGCCGGGCACGAGCTGGTCACCGAGGGCTTCAAGCCCGGTCAGGTCGGCTCGTCGGCGATGCCGCACAAGATGAACACCCGCTCCTGCGAGCGCGTCAACGGCCTGATGGTGATCCTGCGCGGCTATGCCTCGATGACCGGCGAGCTGGCCGGCGACCAGTGGAACGAGGGCGACGTGTCCTGCTCGGTGGTCCGCCGGGTGGCGCTGCCGGACGCCTTCTTCGCGCTGGACGGCCTGCTGGAGACCTTCCTGACGGTGCTCGACGAGTTCGGTGCCTTCCCCGCCGTGGTCGCCCGCGAGCTCGACCGCTACCTGCCGTTCCTCGCCACGACCAAGGTCCTGATGGGCGCGGTGCGCGCCGGGGTGGGCCGCGAGGAGGCCCACGAGGCGATCAAGGAGAACGCGGTCGCCTCGGCACTGGCCATGCGCGAGCAGGGCGCGGAGCGCAACGAGCTGCTGGACAAGCTGGCCGCGGACCACCGCATCCCGCTGGACAAGGACCAGCTCCAGGCCCTGATGGCGGACAAGCTGTCGTTCACCGGCGCGGCGGCCGACCAGGTCGCGGCGGTGGTCGCCCGGATCGGCGAGATCGCCGAGCAGCACCCCGAGGCCGCCGCCTACGCCCCCGGCGCGATCCTCTGAGCCGGGGCCGACGTGCGCTTCACCCCCGAGGAGTTGCAGGCCGCTCGTGACCGCGTCGTCCCGGACGTGGTCGCGAGCGGGCTGCGGGTGCTCTTCTGCGGGATCAACCCCGGGTTGATGACGGCCGCCACCGGACACCACTTCGCCCGGCCCGGCAACCGCTTCTGGCCCGTACTGCACGCCGCCGGCTTCACCCCCCGGCAGCTCCGCCCCGACGAGCAGGGCGAACTGCTCGACCACGGGCTGGGCATCACCAACGTCGTGGCCCGGCCGACCGCGCGGGCCGACGAGCTCAGCGCGGAGGAGTACCGCGAGGGCGGCCGGCTGCTGGCCGAGCGGGTCGCCCGGCTGCGGCCCCACTGGCTCGCGGTCGCCGGCGTCACGGCCTACCGCGTCGCCTTCGACGACAAGCACGCGGTGATCGGCCCGCAGGAACGCACCGTGGGCACCACCCGCATCTGGGCACTGCCCAACCCCAGTGGCCTGAACGCCCATTGGACGCTGGCCACCATGGCCGAGGAGTACGGCCGGCTGCGCACCGCGGCGTTCACCGAGTCCTGACGGACGGCGGGCGGTGCGCGTCGGCGCGCGCGGACCCGTCGGCGGGCGTCCATCGCCGCGCCGGCTAGCCGGCTCCGGGCGGCGGCCCCTGCGCCACGGCCGCCAGCACCTGGCACGGCTGCCCGGGCTCCAACGGCCCGGCCCCGACCGCGACCCAGCGGTCGCCCGCCGTCCACGCGTACACCCGCGGCACCAGCCCGCACAGCGTGTCCAGCGGCGGCGGGACGGGCAGCCCCCGCGCGGTGCGCTCCAGCGCGTCCGTCAGATCGTGGACGACCGGCCGGCCCCAGCGCAGGGACACCACCGCGACCAGCGCGGCGAGTTCGTCCACGCACCGCTCGCGGGCCGCCGCGGCGTCCGCCGGATCCGCGTCCCACAGCGGGCGGCCGGCCCACAGTCGTACGAGGTGGAAGCCCGGTCCGCTGGTACCGACCGCGGTGTGCTCGCGCTGCTCGGGGAAGGGGCGGGCGCATAAGGCGTCGAGCGTGGTGAGCGCGGCGGGCGGTCCGCCGGGCGGCTCGGGTCCGGGCCGTGCGACGGACGCGGCGCGGCGCGGTTCGTTCGTCATGCCGTCAGTAAACCGCCGGGGTCTGACAATTGGCCGGGCGCGCGGTCCGCACCGCCGCCGCGGGCCCGACGGGGCTCGCCGCACACCCACTGACCGGCTACGATCCGCCAGACAGGCGAGGCGAGGAGACGGACGTTGGGTCGGCTCACCGGCGGGGACCCCTCCCTGCTGCGACGGATCAACTCCGCGGTGGTGCTGCACGCGCTGCGCGCCGCGGACTCCCCCACGCTCACCGACCTCGTCCAGGTGACGGGCCTGTCCCGGCCGACCGTCGAGGGCGTGGTCGAGGGGCTCATCGAAACCGGCCTGGTGGCCGAGGTCCCCGCCGAGGAGGGCGAGGCCCGGCGCCAGGGACGGCCGGCCCGCAGGTTCCGCTTCCGCACCGAGGCCGGGCACCTGCTGGGCATCGAGATCGGGTCGCACCGGGTCGCGGTGCTCCTCGCCGACCTCGACGGACGGGTGCTGGACTCGGCGCACCGTGCCGTGTCGGAGACCGCACCGGCCGACGAACGGCTCGAACGGGTCCGGGCGGTGGTGGCCGACCTGCTGCGCCGGACCGGCGTGGCCCGCAGTTCGCTGCGGGCGGTGGGCGCGGCCGGTCCGGGCATCGTGGAGGCAGACGGCACCGTGCGGCTGAGCACCGCGCTGCCCGGCTGGACCGGACTGCCGCTGGGCGACCGGCTGCGGCGCTCGTTCCGCTGCCCGGTGCTGGTGGAGAACGACGCCAACGCCGCGGCGGTGGCGGAGCACTGGCAGGGCGCGGCGACCGGTTCCGGAGACGTGGTGTTCGTCCTGGCCGGGTTGAGCCCGGGGGCCGGGGCGTTGATCGGCGGACGGCTGCACCGTGGCTTCGGCGGTGCGGCCGGTGAGATCGGCGCCCTGCACCTGCTGGGGCGCGAGGCCACGCCGGAGGCGCTGCTGTCGACGACCGGGGAACCGCTGCACCCGCTGGACGAGGCGCAGGTGGCGGCGGTGTTCGCGGCCGCCCGGGACGGGGACGCCGAGGCGCGGGAGGCGATGGACCGCTTCATCCGACGGCTGGTGCACGACGTCGCCGCGCTGGTGCTGGCGCTCGATCCGGAGTTGGTGGTGATCGGCGGCTGGGCGTCCGGGCTGGCGGGCGTCCTCCCGCCGCTGCGCCGGGAGTTGGCGCGCTACTGCCTGCGCCCGCCGCAGGTGGTGCTGTCGCAGCTGGGCCCGGCCGCGATCGCCACCGGTGCGCTGCGGCTGGCCCTGGACCACGTGGAGGGCGAACTCTTCGCGGTGGACGGGACGGTGGCGGGGCGGCGGTGAACGGCCGGTCCGGCGTCGGACGGGCCGATGCGCGCGGGCCCGCACCGGGAGCGTTCCGGTGCGGGCCCGTCCGTGGGACTGCGGTCGTCAGCCGGCGAGCACCGGCTCCCCGGTGCGCTCCCCGAAGGTGAGCCGGCAGGTGTCGGCGCGGTACGTGGAGACCGCGACGGCCGCGGTCCGGCCCCGGGAGACGTAGCGGGTGGTGACGACGAGCACGGGCGAGCCGGGCAGGCGGTCCAGTTGCTTGGCGTCCTCGGCGCGGGCCGAGCCCAGTTCGACGGTGCGGTCCTGGCCGTCCAGGTCGAGGGTCTGGAGGGCGCGGAGCACGGCGCGGGCGTGCGCGTCCGGGGCGAGGACCGCCGCGTCGACGCAGTCGGGGACCGTGGCGGTCCGGACGTAGAGGAGTTCGGCGGCGACCGGCTGGCCGGCCGAGACGCGGCTGCGGCGCACCACGTGGACCGTCTCGCCGGGTGCGGACTCCAGCAGGCGGGCCACCGCGGCGGGCACCTCGTCGCTCTCGCTGGCGGCGACCGGCTGCCAGTCGTCGCCGGCGGCGCCGGGCCAGGTGTGGCGCGCGGGATCGACCGCGACGCCGAGCCGGGGCGGGGCGACGGTGGTGCCGACGCCGCGCCGGCGGTGCAGTCTGCCTTCGAGTTCGAGCTGTTCGAGCGCCTGGCGGAGCGTGGCGCGGGCGACGCCGAACCGGGCCGCCAGGTCCCGTTCGTTGGGCAGGATCTCGCCAACCGCGAACTCGGTGTCCAACGCGTCGCTGAGCACTGTCTTGAGATGCCAGTACTTGGGCTCCGGAGCCGTTTCGAGCTGCGTGGTCCCCACCCCCAAGGCCGCGGGCCCCGGTCGGGCCCGGTGATGTGCGGCCCGCGAGCGGGCCCTAATAATGAGCGCTTCTTTATTAAAGGTTGTTGCAGTATCCCGACGATATGACCGACCCCACCCTTGGTCAAGACCAATCCCGTACCGGTTTTCGGCCGCCACCGCGGCGCCACCCGACCGACGCCCGCCGCCGACCGGCCGTTAGTCTCCTGGGCATGCTCGGTCTGTTGCACACCTCGCCGGTCCACGTTCCCGTCTTCGACGCGCTGCGGGACGCCGATGCCCCCGGGCTGCCCCTGCGGCACCGGGTGCGGCCGGAACTCCTGGCCGCGGCCCGGGAATCGGGCCCGGACGGGGTCGCGGAGGAGGTCGCGGAGGCGGTCGGCGCGCTGGCGCGGGACGGGGCGCGGGCGGTGCTGTGCACCTGCTCGACGCTGGGCGACGTGGCCGAGGCGGCCGGGGCGGCGGCCGGCGTGCCGGTGCTGCGGGTGGACCGGCCGATGGCCGCCGAGGCCGTCGCCGCCGGTCCGCGCCTCGCGGTCCTCGCCACCGTGGAGAGCACCCTGGCGCCCACCACGGAGTTGATCGCCGACGAGGCCCGGCGGGCCGGGCGCCCGACCGAGGTCCGCACCGTGCTCGTGCCGGACGCCTGGGAGCGCTTTCAGAACGGCGACCGGGAGGGCAGTCTGGCGGCGGTCGTCGCCGCGGTGCGGCGGGAGCGGGCCGCCGGCGGGATCGACGCCCTCGTGCTGGCGCAGGCGTCGATGGCGCCCGCCGTGGAACGGCTCGTCGACGACGGACATCCGGGTGCGGGCGTGCCGGTGCTGGCGAGCCCGCGGAGCGGCCTGCGGGCGGCGGCCGTACTAGCGGGCCGGTGACTCCTGTGGTGAAGACTGACGCTACGTCACGCTTTCGGTGTGGAAGTGGTGTTCAGCGTGCGGCGAGCGCTTCGGCGTTGTTCCAGTCGCGGGTGGACAGGACCAGTCGGTAGCCGTCGGGGTCCTCGACGGTGACGCCCCAGGCGTCCCAGTAGGGGTTGCGGGCGGCGACGCGGGTGCCGCCGCAGCGTTCGAGGCGCGCGACGAGGTCCTCGGGGACCGGTCCGCCCACGTAGACGACGAGGAGGTCGTCCGGCGTGGGCGTCGGGTGGAGCGCGCCCGACGGGTCGTGGGTCAGTTCCAGGTGCCAGGCGGCGTCCGGCCACCCCAGCATCAGGAGGGAGTGTTCGCCCGCCTGCGAGGTGTGGCGGTGCAGTTCGCGCAGGCCCAGCCCGTCGCGCCAGAAGCGGCCGGCGGCGACCAGGTCGCGGGTCGGGCGGGCGAGGCGGAGGTGTGCGGAGCCGAGGGCCGGCATGGGCGTGGCCTTCCGTGGGGGCCGCCGACGGCGGCGCGTCATCGCACCGTAGGCGTCCGGGCCGGTTCCTGGCGATCGGTCATCGGTCCTGCGACTCTGGTCGCGGCCGCGGTCCGGCCGCCGCGTGTTCACCGGGAGTTCGCCCGGTCGGCATCGGGTGGCGATACCAACGGGACGTGACGAGATCGGACGCATCACGGAGGTGCGAGATGACGCAGGGTTCCGGCGGCGGCTTCGGGCGGCGGGCACTCCTGCAGGGCGCGGCGGCGGGGTCCGCGGCACTGGCGCTGCCCGCGACGGCCGGGCTCGCGCCGGCGGCGGCAGCGCCGGCGCTGGTGCACGGCGGACGGCCGCGCGCCGACTGGGGCGTGCAGGTCGGGGACGTGACCGCGTCGTCCGGCCTGGTGTGGGCGCGGTCCGACCGGCCGGCCCGGATGGTGGTGCAGACCGCGGCCACCGAGTCGTTCCGCAACGCCCGTACCTGGCACGGGCCGTTGCTCGGGCCGGGCACGGACTTCACCGGGGTGACCGCGCTGCACGGACTGCCGGCCGGGGAGCAGGTCCACTACCGGGTGCTGCTGGCCGACGCCGACCATCCGGAGCGCACCGGCGAACCGGTGGCCGGGACGTTCCGCACCGCGCCCGTCCGCCGTCGGACGGACGTCCGTTTCCTGTGGTCGGGGGACCTGGCCGGGCAGGGCTGGGGCATCAACCCCGAGCACGGCGGCTACCGCGTCTACGAGGACATGCGGCGCCGGAACCCGGACTTCTTCCTGTGCAGCGGCGACAACATCTACGCCGACAACCCGATCCCGGAGCGGGTCACGCTGCCGGACGGCCGGATCTGGCGGAACGTCACGACCGAGGAGAAGGCCAAGGTCGCCGAGACGCTGGCGGAGTTCCGCGGCGCGTTCCGCTACAACCTGCTGGACGAGAACCTGCGCCGGTTCAACGCCCAGGTGCCGACCATCACCCAGTGGGACGACCACGAGGTGCACAACAACTGGTACCCGGGCCAGTTGCTGGACGACGACCGGTACCGCGTCAAGGACGCCGACGTGCTCGCCGGGCGGGCGCTGCGCGCGTTCAGCGAGTACTTCCCGATCCGCACGCTCCGCCCGGACGCCGGCGGCCGGGTGTACCGCGTCCTGCGGCACGGTCCGCTGCTGGACGTCTTCGTGCTGGACATGCGCCGCTACCGCAACGCCAACTCCCCCGACCGGCAGACCGACGACCCGCAGGGCATCCTGGGCGCCGATCAACTGCGCTGGCTCAAGCGGGAGTTGTCGCGTTCGCGTGCGGTGTGGAAGGTGATCGCCTCGGACCTGCCGCTGGGGCTCGTCGTCACGGACGGCCCGGCGAACTTCGAGGCGGTGGCGCAGGGCGACCCGGGCGCGCCCCTGGGGCGGGAACTACAGATCGCGGAGTTGCTGCGGCACGTCAAGCACCAGCGGATCACCGGCACGCTCTGGCTGACCGCGGACGTGCACTACACCTCGGCGCAGCACTACGCGCCCGAGCGGGCGGCGTTCAAGGACTTCGCACCGTTTTGGGAGTTCGTGTCCGGGCCGCTGAACGCGGGCGGTTTCCCGGCGGTGAAGTTGGACGGAACCTTCGGGCCGGAGCAGCCGTTCGTCAAGGCACCGGACCGTGCGAACGTCTCCCCGGCGGAGAGCCCGCAGTACTTCGGCGAGGTCGACATCGACGGGGGAAGCGGGGAGCTGACGGTGCGGCTGCGCCAGGAGGGCGGAGAGGTCTTGTTTACGAAAACGCTACAACCGGGACGGGTAGGACAGTAGAGGCCAATGCGTCGATTGTGTCTTTTACCCGTGCGACACAAGGTGTTGGCGACCAGGCAACACCGGTCGGCGAGGCTGGCCGCATGACTGAAGCCACCTCCGCCCGTTCGGCCCGGCACCACTCCTGGCGCCGGGACGTCGTCGAGCTCGCCGCCCTGTTCACCGCCGTGGCGGTGGCCGACGCCGCGGCCAACACCGTCGCCCACGGCCCGTCGGGGCCCGTGCTGCTGTGCGCCGCCGCGGTCGCGCTGCTGGCCACCACGGGCTTCCACGTCTGGTGGGCGCGTCGGCACGGACACGCGCCACCACCGACGGACACCCCGGCTCCCGACGCCGCCGCGCCACCCGCCGCCACGCCCCCCGGGGCGGGGGCCCGCCAGAGCGCGCTGTGGCGGATGCGGACCACGGTCCGGGACGAGCCGGGCAGCCTCGCCGCGCTGTGCACGGCACTGTCCGCCCTGGGGGTCGACATCCTCAGCCTCCAGACCCACCCGCTGTCCGAGGGGACCGTCGACGAGTTCCTGCTGCGCGCGCCGGCCGGCCTGGCGCCCGCCGAGCTGACCCGCGCGGTCGCCGGCGCGGGCGGCGCGCACGGCTGGCTGGAGCGGGCCGACGCCCACGACCTGGTCGACGCGCCGACCCGGATGCTGGGCCTGGCCACCCGCACCGCCCTCGACTCCGCCGAACTCCCGCTCGCACTGCGGCAGTTGCTGGGGCGCTGCACCATCCACTCGGTGCCCGCACGGTCACTGACCGGCCAGCCGCTGGCCGACGAGGTGCCCGCCGAGGGCGTGCTGGAGGAGCACACCATGACGTTCCGGGACCCGTCCGGGGGCTCGCTCACCATCGAAAGGCCGCACTTGCCGTTCACCCCCACCGAGTTCGCCCGGGTGCGCGCACTGGTCGAGCTGGACACCCGGCTCGGCCAACGCGTCCCACCGCGGCGCGAGGTGCTCACGCTGCCCGAGGGCAACGCGATCACCGTCCGCCGCGCCGGCACCGACGACCTGGCCGCCGCCCGCGCGATGCACGAGCGCTGCTCGGAGCGGACGTTGGCGCAGCGCTACCACGGCCCGGTCGGGGACGCCGACCGCTACCTCGGGCACCTGCTCAGCCCGCGCTTCGGCCGCACCCTGGCGGTGGAGACCGCCTCCGGGCGGCTGGTGGCCCTGGGCCACCTGCTGTGGGACGGCGACGAGACCGAGGTGGCACTGCTGGTCGAGGACGCCTGGCAGCAGCGCGGCATCGGCGCGGAGCTGCTGCGGCGACTGGTCGCGATGGCCGCCGAGACCGGCTGCGAGAGCGTCTACGCCATCACCCAGGCGTCCAACACCGGCATGGTGACGGCGATGCGCGGCCTGGGGCTGCCGCTCGACTACCAGATCGAGGAGGGCACCCTGGTGATCACGGCGCGCCCGTCGGGCGTGCCGGCCCACCGCGAGGACCGCACGGCGCTCCGCCTCCGGGACGGCTCCCGACACGGCTGAGAGCCCGCCCCGCCCGGCGCCGGCCCGGGCAGCGGCGCCCCGAGAGCGGACGCGACAGGAACGTCCGTCGGAATGATGGTGACGCGGCGGCCCCATCCGTACGAGGATGGCCCGCATGTCCAACACCACTACTCCCGCGGGCGGTCCGCTGCCCCGCCAGGTCGCCGACGCCTACGTCGACGCCCTCGTCGAACTGGACCCGATCACCGGCACCTTCCTCGGCGTCGCCGAGAGCTCCGGCAAGCTCCCCGACCTCTCCCCCACAGGCCAGGAAGCGGTGGCGCAGCTCGCCCGCACGACCCTGGAGCAGCTGACCGAGGCCGAGGCCCGGCCGGGCGCGGACAGCCCCGCCGAGCAGGTCTGCGCCCGGCTGCTGCGCGAACGGCTGACCGCGGAGCTCGCGGTGCACGAGGCCGGCGAGGGCCTGCGCGCGGTGAGCAACATCGGCTCGCCGCTGCACGCCGTCCGGGAAGCCTTCACCCTCACCCCGGCCGACACCGAGGACGACTGGTCCGCCCTCGCCCAGCGGCTGCGCGCCGTACCGGGCGCGCTGACCGGCTACCGCGCCGCCCTCCAGGCCGGCCTGGACCGGCAGCTCCCCGGCGGCCCGCTCCAGGTCGCCACCGTCATCGGGCAGCTGGGCGAGTGGATCGGCACCGACCGCAGCTGGTTCGCCGACTTCACCGCCCCCGGACCGGCGTCGCTGCGCGCCGAGTTGGACGAGGCGGCCGCCGTCGCCACCGGCGCCCTGGGGGAGCTGCGCGACTGGCTCCGGGACGTCTACGCACCGGCGGTCGAGGGCGCACCGGACGTGGTGGGCCGCGAGCGGTACGCCCGGCTCGCGCGCTACTACAACGGTGCCGACCTCGACCCGGAGGAGGCGTACGCGTACGGCTGGTCCGAGTTCCACCGGCTGCTGGCCGAGATGGAGGCCGAGGCCGAGAAGGTGCTGCCCGGTGCCAAGACGCCGTGGGAGGCGCTGGCCTGGTGCGACGAGCACGGCGAGGCCGTCGAGGGCGTCGAGGAGACCCGGCAGTGGCTCCAGTCGCTGATGGACGAGGCCATCGACACCCTGGACGGCACCCACTTCGACCTCGCCGAGCGGATCCGCCGGGTGGAGTCCAAGATCGCCCCTCCGGGCAGCGCCGCGGCGCCGTACTACACCCAGCCGTCGCTGGACTTCGCCCGGCCCGGCCGGACCTGGCTGCCCACGATGGGCGCGACCCGCTTCCCGGCGTACGACCTGGTGTCCACCTGGTACCACGAGGGAGTGCCCGGTCATCACCTCCAGCTGGCGCAGTGGGTGCACGTCGCCGACCGGCTCTCGCGCTACCAGACGACCGTGGGCATGGTCAGCGCCAACGTCGAGGGCTGGGCGCTGTACGCCGAGCGCCTCATGGACGAGCTGGGCTTCCTGTCCAGCGCGGAGCGGCGGCTGGGCTACCTGGACGCCCAGATGATGCGGGCGGTCCGCGTCATCATCGACATCGGCATGCACCTGGAGCTGGAGATCCCGGCCGACTCCCCGTTCCACCCGGGCGAGCGCTGGACGCCGCAGCTGGCGCACGCGTTCTTCGCGCAGCACAGCAGCCGCCCGGCCGACTTCGTCGAGAGCGAGATCATCCGCTACCAGGGCATCCCCGGCCAGGCGATCGGCTACAAGCTGGGCGAGCGCGTCTGGTTGCAGGGCCGGGACGCGGCCCGGGCCCGGCACGGTGCGGACTTCGACCTGAAGGCGTGGCACATGGCGGCGCTGTCCCAGGGCTCGCTCGGCCTCGACGACCTGCTGACGGAGCTCTCGGCGCTCTGACGGCGACGTCCCGGGCCCGCCCCGCCCCGGCGGCGGACCCGGGACGCCGCGGTCGGCCCGCGCCGCCGGCCGCGGGGGCCGGTCCCGGCGGCCGCCCCGGCGCTCGGCCGGCACAAGCCCGAACCCCCGGGCCCTTGCTCCGCCGGCGTTCCCCCTGCTAGACAGCGGGGATGACCGGATACTCCCCCGATGACGCCGACCGGCGCATCCTCGACGTCCTCCAGCACGACGGGCGGGTGGGCAACGCCGAGCTGGCGCGGTCGGTGAACCTGTCGCCGAGCACGGTGGCCGCGCGGGTGCGGCGCCTGGAGGAGTCCGGAGTGATCTCCGGGTACGCGGCGGTGATCGACCCGGAGCGGGTCGGGCTGCCGGTGCTGGCGTTCGTCCGGCTGCGGCAGGCCGGCGGGACCGGCCAGCCGTTCCGGGACCTGCTCGCGGACACCCCGGAGATCCTGGAGGCGCACCACGTCACGGGCGAGAACGCCCTCTTCCTCAAGGTCGCGGCCCGGTCGATGAAGCACCTGGAGGAGGTGTCGGGCCGGATCGGCGCCCTGGGCGAGGTCGCCACCAGCGTGGTGTACTCCTCCCCGCTCCCCCGGCGCCCGGTCAGCACCTGACGCCGTTCGACGGGCCGGGCGGTCAGCCCCCGGCCGGTACCCGGTGCCGGACGCTGGATCCGGCGCGGTCCTTGACGACCTCCAGTTGGGCGGGGATGCGGGCCTTGAGGTCGGCGACGTGGCTGACGATGCCGACGCTGCGGTCGCGTTCGCGCAGGCCGTCGAGGACGTCGAGGACCTCGTCGAGGGTCTGCTCGTCGAGGCTGCCGAAGCCCTCGTCGATGAAGAGGGTGTTGCAGGTTCGCCACTATCCATGGACACCCTGCTTGACCAGGAAAAACAAGGCAAGAATGCCCCCTCGGGGTGCTCTCCGAGGGGGATCTTGTCGCTCCGGGGGACAGACGGGGGACGCGGCGGTTACGCGGCGTTGAGTGCGGGGTCCCGAGAGCCGGAACTGAGCAACGTCAGGTGACGCTCGGGAGCGGTGGGTGTGGGCTCGATGCGTCGCGGCTCGTCGTCTGCGCGGGCGAGCATAGCGTCCTCGGTGCGGTTGACGGGCACGGCTTTGCCAGCGGAAGGGCCGGGGGTGCAGGTAGTTGCGGTGTCTCGTGCAATCTCATCGACGGCTGGAGCTTGCTGTCCCGTGGGCTCGTCGGCGCCGTGGCGACGGGGTACGAGGTCGACGGGGGCGTTGGCCTCGGCTTGTTCGAACTGCGGCAGGAGACTGGTGTAGGTGTCGGCGGTCAGCTGGTAGCTGCTGTGGCCGAGCAGCGCCTGAATGGCCTTCATGGACAGTCCGGCGGCGAGGCTGAGGGATGCGGCGCAGTGGCGCAGGTCGTGGAGGCGGATCGGTGGTAGGCCGGTGCGCTTGATGAATCGGTCGAAGGCTTGGGAGACGTGCTTGGGGTGGTGTGGGCGGCCGTCAGGCTGGGTGAAGACGTAGCCGGAGTTCGTGTAGGGCCCGTATTTGTCGGCGGCGTTTTGGTGTTTGTTCTCCCATTCAGTGCGCTGCATCTTTTGGACGTCGCGCCAGGCCGTGAGCAGGGAGAAGGTGGCGTGGTCGAGGGTAACGGTGCGGCGGCCGCTGCGGCTCTTGGGAGTGTCTTCCCAGCAGGCATGGGAGGAGTCGGTGACGAGTTGTTCGGTGACGTGCGCGATGCCTTTGATCATGTCAAGCTCGGCCCAGGGAAGGCCAACGGCTTCGCCTCGGCGCAGTGCGCGGTAGACCATGAGGTGCCACAGGGTGTACAGGGGGTGTTCGACGGCTGCGTCGAGGAACTTCCCTGTCTGTTCGGGGGTCCACACCATGACGGGGCCGGGTTTTTCTCCCGTTTCACGCCAGCGGGCTACACGTTCGTCAGTCCACACGAGGGGCTCGGGCCTTTGGTACTTGGGGAGGACGACGAGCTTGGCCCAGTTTTGGGTGATGAGCTTCTCGGTGACGGCGTCTCCGAGTGCTGCGGCGAGGCAATCGCGGTACTTCTTCTGTGAGCCGGGGCCCGTGTGCTGGCGTGGCTTCGTTCGGGCTGCTTTCAAGGCTTGTTGGGCTTGCTGCCGTGCTTGGCGTAGTTCTATGGGGCGGGGGCTGGGAGCCTGCTTCCAGGCGTGGTGGGCGGTTTCATACGCGATGGCGGCCAGCTGTGCTGCTTCCCGGTTGGCTTTCTTGACCTCGTTGAAGGCCCATATTTGCTGGAACATCTCTTGGATGTGTCGGTTGCGGAGTTCGCGCATCGTTAGGTGGCCGAGGGCCGGCTTGAAGATGCGGTCTATGTAGTCGCGGTAGTCGGTGCGGGTTCGGCGCTTGAGGTCGACGCGTTTGTCGTGCCAGCGGTCGAGGTACTGGGCAACTGTTTCCTTGGTGTCTACGTCGATGCCTCCGTGGGCTTCGTCCCAGAGCTTCTGTGCCTCCTCTTTGGCTTGCGTCTGTGTGAGGAAGCCTCCCTTGCATGGGCGACGGCGCTTTCCTCCGGGACCGTCGGGGAGTTTGACGTAGTAGTACCAAGTGCCGTGATCACGTTTCTTCAAGAGGGGGCAGGAGGAGCCGAGTTCGCGTGTTCTGGGTTTGTTGTGGGCGTCGAGGATGGGTTGGCCGTTGTCATCGAGTTTGGGCTCGGTGCACTTGCATCGTTTGTAGGTGCTGCCTTCGAACACGCGAAGAACCTCCCTGTATGTGCGGGGTCTTTCCTTACGTGCCCTGATCATGCTGTAGCGAAGGGGTCGGTTCCTTGGCCGTCGTATGCTTCCTGCCAGGTGGCGCGGGGCGGAAGGATGTGACCACCTTTGTCCGCATCTACGGTGGAAGCCCGGCAGTCTCGTTCGGCTCGGTCTCGTGGCGGGATGTCGGTGGAGGAAGTGCGGTCTTTGCCTGCTGCCGTGAGCGTGGTGACTGCGGCTCGGGCACTGGGGATCGGCTCGGACAAGGCGTACGAGTTGATCAAGGCTGGTGAGTTCCCGGCGCAGGTGATCCCGCTGGGGCAGACCCAGAAGGTTTCGACGGCGAGCCTGTGGAAGGCTTTGGGCATCGACTGAGTGTTCTACACCCACCTACCGACCCGGATCACGCCCGTACGCCGGCGCTTGGGCGACACAGAGAAACAGACCGTCCGGTTTACTTCAGGGGAGACTTCTCATTTTCGAGTAGCCAATCTTCGGCGCGCCGACCCAGGTAGTTAGCAGCTTTTAGGGTCGCGACTGACGGATCGAGTGATCTGCGCAACAAACCAAGCGTGTGCTTAGTATGTTTCGCTCGAATGATGGATATACATTGGCCTACGCCAGGTCTCAGCGGCCCCTAAGGTGACGTCATCGTCGCCGGTCGCTGGTGCAAATCACTGATCGGAGTCAGCTGCGTGGGACGGTTGTCGGGCTACGTGCGCACGGGGGTGACGCATCCCGAGGAGGCCCCCCTACTTCGGGAAGCCGTCACGCTACTTTTCGATGGCGAGACGGAGGCCGAGGCGACGCGGTGGCTGACTGGTCAGGGAATGCTGACGCCTCGCGGCAACGCGTTTCGCCGCGAGGTGCTGCACCGTCTCCTGGCCAATCCGCGACTGGCGGGGCTGGACGAAAGCGGCGAGCCGATCGAAGGCTGGGACGCGCGGGTCCTGGAACCCGAGGTCTTCCACCGTCTACAGAAGCTGTTCGAGGAGCGTAGCCAGAAGCGCAGTAAATCTCGTGACGCACACGTTTACCTGCTCACCGGCGGCTGTGCACTGTGTGACGAGTGCGCGCACCCTATGGTCGGCAGTCGGGTTCACGCCGAGGCGCCGCCGTCCTACAAGTGCAATGGCTGCGGCAAGACCCGCATCAACGCCGACCGGCTCGAAGACTTCGTAGCCGAGCACGTGCTGGCCGAGCTGTTCAAGCCCGGGGCACGTCAGCGGCTGGAGAAGTTGGAATGTGACATCGAGGCGGAGGTCGCCCGCCTGAAGGAGCACATCGAGGGCGCCGCGGAGCGGGAGGCCAGTATCGGTGATCTCTATGGGCGGGGTCTGATGGTGAAGGCCGCGTTCCTCGCAGCTCAGAAGGCCAGCAAGGAGGACGTACGGGTCTCCAAGCTTCGCCTGAAGCAACTGGAGCAGATGACGGATCTGCCGATCGGTGATGTCCATGATCTTGTTGCATGGTGGCGGACGGCGTCGCATGCTGCGAAGAAGGGCCTGGTACTACTGGAAGTCGAGCACGTGCGGGTCGGGCGCGCCCAAGGTAGCCAGGATCCTGAGAAGCGCGTGCTGATCGACTGGCGGCAGCCGACCTCCTGAGGAACATCGTGAACACTCCCCATGCCCGCAGCACCTCGCCCTCCCCTGCTCTTCGTCGGCTGTCCGAGGTGACGTGGGCGTGGATGCATGACAGCAACGACTGGGGTTACAGCAACGCAGGGCTCATCGCCTCGCAGGACCAGGCGCTGCTGGTGGATACGCAGTTCACCTTGGGCGGCACGCGGCAGCTTCTCGACGCGGTCGAGGGCGTGTGCCCACTGGACGCTGTGGGCACGGTCGTCTCCACGCACCAAAACGGTGACCACACCTGGGGAAATCAGCTCCTGCCACAGGCGGAGATCATCACCTCCGCGGCCAGCGCCGCAGGCAGCTGTCACGAGATGGGCCCCGACCAGCTGACCCAGCTGTGCCGCTCTACCGCCCAGGGCAAGGCGGTGGCCTACGTAGTCGAGCACTTCGGGCGCTTCGACTTCTCCGGCGTGACAGTGGTGCCGCCGACGCGCACGTTTGAAGGGCGCGAGGAGATCAGGGTCGGCGAGGTCGTGGTGGAGTTGATCGACCTGGGCGCCGGCCACAGCGCGGGAGACGTCGCTGTGCACGTCCCGGACTCAGGGGTGGTGTACGCCGGGGATGCCCTGTTCTCCGGGGGCCACATGATGGTGTGGTCGCAGTCACTCAGTGGCTGCATCCGGGCCTGCCAGACGCTGCTGGATACCGGGGCCGAGGTGTTCGTGCCGGGGCACGGGACGCTCCTCGATCGTGCGGGCGTCGCCGGTATCCGAGACCAGTTGAGCGCGGTTGCGGATGCGGCAGTTTCGCACGCGCAGCGCGGGGTGCCGCTGGCCGACGCGGCTCACCTGATCAAGGCGACGCACGCCGGCTCTTGGGCGCACCCCGAGCGGCTGTTCACGCAGGCAGCGGCCGCTTACGCGGAGGCCGGCATCCCTGGGATGCCTTCGAGCACCTGGGAGATGCTCGAAGGCATGGTGTCCTTGACGCCCTGACGAATACTGCCGGGCATGACCACCATCAGGCGGGTCTTGTTGAGCAGCCGGCCGAAGGTGACGAACTCGACCTCGGTCTCTTCCTCTTGGTGCGGCAGGTAGAGGCGGCGGCGGTGACTGTCGGGGTGCGTGACAGTGGTGACGTCCTCGTCGAGGATGCGACGGGCGATCTCGTCACTCTGCCTGATCTCTTCGCAGACCTCATTCAGGCGGGCGTCATCAGGGTTGGCCTTAGAGCTCCTAACGCAACACTGGTAGCCGTGTCCTCCGGACGGATGCGTCGGTTGCTTGGGTATGGGCAAGAGGAACCCTCAACCCTGGCTGGTTGACGATGAGTTGTGGTCGAGAATCGAGCCGTTGCTGCCATCGACACCCGATGGTCAGCGGCGGCCGGGGCGGAAGAAGGCGTTGGAGGACCGCAAGGTGCTCTGCGGCATCTTGTTCGTCCTCTACACCGGCATCCAGTGGGAATGGCTACCCGGCGAGCTCGGGTTCGGCTCGGGGATGACCTGCTGGCGGCGGCTGCGGGACTGGAACAACGCCGGGGTGTGGCAGCGGCTGCACGAGGTGCTACTGGACGAACTGCGGGCCACCGACCGTCTGGACTTGTCGCGGGCGGTGATCGACAGCTCCCACGTCCGGGCGCTCAAGGGCGGCCCAAAACCGGACGGAGCCCGGTCGACCGAGGCCGGCCGGGCTCCAAACACCACGTGATCTGCGACGCCACAGGCATCCCGCTGGCTGTGACGCTGACCGGAGGAAACCGCAACGACGTCACCCAGCTGATGCCCCTGCTGGAAGCGATCCCGTCCATCCGCGGCAAACGCGGCCGGCCCCGCAAGCGACCGAAGGAGGTCTACGCCGACCGAGGCTACGACCACGACTGCTACCGCCGCCAGGTCTGGGCAAAGGGCATCAAGCCGGTCATCGCCCGACGCGGCACCGAACACGGCTCCGGCCTGGGAACCAAGCGATGGGTCGTGGAACAGACGATCGCGCTCCTGCACTGGTTCGGCCGCCTGCGCATCCGCTGGGAAACCCGAGACGACGTCCACGAGGCATTCCTCAAACTCGCCTGTTCACTGATCTGCTGGCGACGCCTGCAAAACACGTTGCGTTAGGAACTCTTAGAAGAGAGACGTAGTTGGGAAGCCATGGGCTTGGCCCAGGTCTCTTCCCAGTCGATGAGTTGCAGCCGGGCCTCGCGGTAAGTCAGGGCCCAGATCATGACGTTGACACCGTGCAGCATCCACGGGTAGTCCCGTGCCGCGCGCTCGTTGAAGACGCGTATGTCCCACCGGTGGTCGAAGGTGTAGGCCGGCCAGGGAAGTTCATGGACGATCGCGGAGACCACGGGGTCGATGGTGCTGGGGTCCGGGTGGGGGCGCGGCGGGGGCGCGAAGCCGTAGACCTCCAGCCACAGGTGGGTGCGTTGCGCCTCGTCCAGGTCCAGAACACGGACGACGCTTTCCAGGAACTCGCTGCCAACGCTGTCGAGTTGATCCCGCTCCAGCCTGCCGTAGTACCCCTCGGTCACTCCCGTCAGGTCTGCCATGTCTCGCTGCGTGAGGCCCTTCCGTTGGCGTGAGCCGTAGCGGGCGGTGAAGCCGGGCACGGCGCGGGGGTCGCGCTGTTCTCGCCAGGTCTTGAGCATGCGGGTGATCGGCGGCATGTTGCTCGACATGGGGCAACCAGGACCTTCCTGGGTAAAGAGAAGTAAAAGTACCAGGGGACCCTAACGCACTTTACAGCCCTGTCTGACTTGGATGCACCTCTCCGCCAAAGTGGACATCTGATCATATGCAGACCCAAAGGGTTAATCGAACCAGCGGTAACAGGTACTGCCAGTACCGGTTTCGCGGCTATAGGAATAGCCACTTTCGACCTAACAAGTCGATTTTCGGGCAAGGTAGACATCATCGTCGCGGGCGCAACGCCGGCGGCCAATCCACCCCGCAGCCCAGCTTCATCGTGCTCACTGCTGCGGGCGCACCACTGACCAATCAAGGGGAGTCCAGGGATGAGCATCATCGTCACCGGCGGCAATCGAGGCATCGGGAACGCCATCGCCACTGAGCTTGCAAAGGCGGGGCACGATGTGGCCATCACCTACCGTTCCGGTGAACCCCCCTTGCACTCCTACCGGCCGGGCCAGGAACGCCACGAGAGCCGTTTCCTGGCCGTGCAGTGCGACGTGACCGACACCGAACAGATCGACGCAGCTTTTAAGCAGGTGGAGGCGGAACTCGGCCCCGCGACTGCCGTCGTCTCCAACGCGGGGATCACCCGGGATGGGCTGCTGGCCCGCATGGGCGAGGACGACTTCACCGCGGTGTTGGACACGAACCTGGTCGCCTCCTACCGCGTAGCCAAGCGTGCCCTGCGCAGCATGATGCGGGCCAAGACCGGGCGCATGGTGTTCATTTCGTCCGCGGTCGCTATGCGCGGGGAGGCTGGGCAGGCCAACTATGCGGCCTCGAAGGCCGGTTTGGTCGGCCTGGCGCGTTCCATCGCTCGCGAGTACGGGTCTCGGGGCATCACCGCCAACGTCGTCGCACCTGGACTGACTGCCACAGACATGGCCGCAGCTCTGCCTGAGGAGCGCATCAAGGCCATGGCCGACCAGATCCCGCTGGGGCGCCTGGGGCAGCCTGAGGAGGTTGCGCGTGCGGTGCGGTTCCTCATCGATGAGGGCTCGTACGTGACCGGTGCGGTCATTCCGGTGGACGGCGGTGCGGGGATGGGGCATTAGCGGGTGGACTTCAACTGCGCGGCTTTCTTAAGGAATACGGGGGATTACTGGCACACCGCCACCCGCGAGGTCGGCCTGCCTGTCCGTAGCAGGGTGCGAACGACTCAGGCCCTTGATGCGCAAGGGGGCGGGAGTGGTCGACGTTGAGCGGATCCTGGCGCTGGCGCAGCAGCCGGCCCGGGTGAGGTCCAGCCGCGAGGGCGACGCGGCCCGCTTGGCCGCGTTGGCCGGAGTGGAGAGCACGCCTGTCACCTCGGTGACGTGGTCGGCGGCGCGGTGCGTGGAGGGGGCGCACCGCGCCGCGCGAGATCGGCAGGAGGGGGATGTGGCGCAGACGTGCGCCGTGTGCCCGATCCAGCAGGGCTGCTTCTCCACGCCCGAGGCGAGTGCGCCGGCCGCCGTGCGCGCATGGCGGGACCGCGGGGGCGAGAAGTAGAAGAGGAGTGCCGGTGGGCGCCGAGATTTTCTCGGCGCCCACCGGCGTTTTCGCACGTCAACGGCCATATCGGGCGTGGTCGAGGTCACTTCCCCGGTGGCTTCAAGGAGTGGACCCCACCCCTATACATAGTAGAATTAACTTAGTGAGTGAGAGGGGAAGGCCCTCACCATCACCTGTTGGAGCCCGAAGTGCAGCGCGTCGTCAAGATGTCCCAGGTTCACCGCAACCCGCGCCAGCCGCGCGAGTACTTCGATGAGGACGCGCTCAACGAACTGGCTAAGTCCGTCGACAAGTACGGGCTGATGCAGGCCATCGAGGTCCGCCCCGACAACGAGCGCGGCGGATACGAGATCGTCAGCGGCGAGCGCCGCTGGCGGGCACACCAGATCCTCAGCCGCACCAAGATCCGCGTCAACATCATCTCCGAGAAGAACGAGATCCAGCGGTTCAAGCGGTCCATGTCTGAGAACGTCACCCGCGAGGACATGACGCCGCTGGAGGAGGCCCGCGGCTTCCAGCGCATCCTCGACGAGGAGGAAGACGCCACCATCGAAACCGTCGCCGACGACTTCGGTGAGACGGTCACCTACATCAAGCTGCGCCTTGCACTGCTCGACCTACACGCAGACGTCGCCAAGCACGTGGAGGCGGGCGACATCGGCACGCAGGCAGCCGTCCAGATCGCCGCCCTCTCCCACGCCAACCAAGCAGCAGTGCTCGCCAAGTTCGTCCGCGGCGAGTTCGCCTCGGACAACGAGATCGTTCACTTCGCCTACGCGATGAAACAGCAGCAGGAACAGGCCGTGCTGATGGTCGTCGAGGAGATGACCGACGAGCAGCGGCAGGAGAAGGCGACCGCGCAGAAGAAGACGCGGACCACCCTCGACAAGATCGAGCAGGCCCGGACTCTGCTGGTCGAGATCGCCCGCACCGAGCCAGTCAAACTCGCCGAAAGCCTTGAGCTCCAGGTGGGCGCGCGACTTGCGCAGTTGGACCGCGTGGCGGAGTCGCTGACGAAAGCCCGGTTCCAGCTCAAGCAGGCCAAGGCCCATGCCGAGGCGCGTGAACTGGTCACCGTCAACCCCGAAGCCGTCAGCCACAGCGACGTGGCGTCCGAGGCCGAGCCTGAGCCCGTCGCCGCCTGACGCCAACTCAACGGTGCGCGGGCGCCCCAGCCCGCGCACCGCCCCTACCAGTCACACCTCGCCCGAAAGGCACCATCATGCGCTACACCGCTCCTCTCAGCACCGCCCAGGCCGAGCAGCTCGGCAAGGACATCGGCACGATCATCGGCCTCGCCGCCAAGACCATCAGCGCCATACGCGGCGATGTGGACGCCGACGAGGTGATGCGCACCCTCACTTCCTCAACCGCCATTGATGTCACCACGGCCCGCTACCTGAAGGCTCTTGAGGAAGGTCGCCGTCCCGAAGCAGCCGCAGCCGCGGCCGGCACCGCGCTCGTCTTCGACTGGGCGGACGCCGTCCTGGAGACCCGGAACCGGCTACGCCGGAAGAAAACCACCATGGCCGAGGGAGCAAACCAGTGAGCACCGCTCCCGCGGGCCGCGATTGGACGGCCATGCAGCGCGCCGAGTTCGACCAGGACGCGCCCGTCGAGCTCCCCATCGCCGCCGGCCCAGCCCGCATCCCGGCCACCCCCGACCAGTTCGGCACTCAGCCGCTCTTCGGCGACCCCCTACCCGCCCCGAAACCCCGTCCCACCAGGGCGCAGCCGCCAGGCGACGTCGACGGTCAAGACGAGCTGTTTTGACCTCGCAGGAAGACGCCGATGTACCTCATCACGCTTGACCCCGACCACGGCCTTGTCGCCGCACCCCGCTCACAGGCCGACATCGACACCATCACCGAGAACGCTTTGCACGCTTACGGCTTCCGCTGGGACGACACCATCGAGGCGTACACCAACTCCACGGACACCGACGACGACACCGTGGTTCAAGTCGCCCTGCTCCTGACCGCTTTGGACCACTGCATCAGGGTCGTCGCCTAACGCGAACGCTCCACGGAAGCTGCGCACACAACTCCCTGTGCTGAACACCAGCAGCTCCGCACTCTCTTCGGCGGCCCGCCCCAGCCGGCCCGTCCTCCCACCTTCATCTCTCATCACCAGGAGACCTTGTGCCGATCTACCTTCCCGAACCTGAACCCACTCGCCCTGCCGACGGCAAGGGCTACAACCGGCTGAGCCTCAACGCGCATATGGGCGTCGGCGGAGCTCAGTGTGCCCTGCTGCCGCACTCGTACCCCACCCTCCTTGAGAGCCGTGACACCCGGCGAGCCCGCTGGGGCGGCTTCGGCTGCTGCATCCGAGGGCAAGCCGATTGCCGAGACTGCCACGTCTTGGCCGCCACACTCGACGCGCCCAGCCAACAGGTGCGCTTCAACGCCTCCACCGTGCTCATCCGCGTCGAGACCACGTTCCGCGACCACGCGTCGTCGAACGCCCAGCCGACCACCGCACTGTGGATGACCGACCGCCCCGCCGACGCCGACTACCGCACTTACGGGCAGAAGTGGGATTGGTTCAATCTGCAACGCCTCAAAGGCTGGGAGCTCGGCCGGAAGCACCGTGACGAGATCGGCGAGGGCTTCTGGATGCACCGCACCCCCTACGCCAAAGCCCCGCGCGTCGATGTGCGCACTCGCGAGTACGAGGGTTTCACACGGCATGCGTTCGTGGTGGCCGGTACCCATGCCGCCCTGCTGACGTGCCACGGAAACTGTCGGCACGACGACGGCGCGCTCCTGAACGTCATCGGCCACCACACACCAAGCGAGGTGGACGACGAGAACGTCAAGGTCCCTTGGCAGCAGTTCTCAGGCCTGCCTGCTGGGAACGAGCACGGCCGCCGTCTCGCGCTGGCGCCGCGGAGCGTCTCGGTCAGGGTCTCCCTCGTCGAAGGCTCGCGTCGGCTCGCGCAGTTGGCCTTCGACGGATCGCAGTGGTCCGTCGAGCAGATCCGCGGGGCCGCTACGGCGCTCCTCGACCACGTGGGCCGGTGAGCGTATGGACGGCTGGCAGCCCCCGCAGATCTACCTGCTGGACGATCACCTCCCCACCACAGCGATAGACCCGTGGATGTGTCGCTCCTGTGATGTCCCATGGCCGTGCCTGATCGCGGCCCCGCATCTCACGGCCGGCCGTTGCCAGTGCGGAGCGCCGTCCTACTGGGACAAGCGCCTGCGGCGGCACTGGCATGTCGGGCCGATCTGCTACACCCGGGCCGACGTCCTGGCCGCGTACGCGAAAGAGCGACACGAGTACCACCAGGCTCATCCGCACTATCCACCCGAACGTCCGCCGCAGCCGCTCCGCAGGAGGCGGCAGCGGCCCCCGTACAAGCACACCCCTGGCGGGCCCGGGGACGTCCGTCCGGGAACCTGGCTGTGGGTGAGGCCGGGTGGTCTGCATCCGGCGTGGGGCGACCTGCATCGCCTGGCCATGCTGACCGGTGTGGGCAGTCCGTACTGCGAGGTGTGGCTGGACGACTCCACGGTGCACCGCGTCCGGGGCGAGCTGTTGATCCTTGAGCGCAGGTCGACGGCGGCCAACACTGCCGAAGCCGACGGAGTCCCCCTGGTTGAACGTCGTGGGCCACGCCCATGGCCGCTCCTACCGGAGTGGCAGTGGTTGGCGTGGACCGTTGCGGAACACCTGGCGCTCTTGGAGGGCGATCGCGCGTCGACCAGACCTGCTTCCATCCAAGGGGAGCTCTTTCCCTCGCAGTTGGTGTGAAAGCTAAACATCCAGGCGTCCTGAAGTCCGTAGCGTGCTCTATGCCACGCCACTTCCTCGACGCTCATCGGAGACGAAACGGCGTACACGTCACCGATGCGTTCGTTGCCGCGCCGACGCCTCTCTCCGTCGCGGACCCGGCGCCGTCCGGTGCATTCCGAAGCGTCTCGACGGAGTGGACACCCCCTCAATTCATAGTAGAATTAACGCAAGAGTTGAGAGTGGAAACCCACACTGCAGGCAACCAAAGGGGAAGCGGCACCATGACCAAGGTCGACGATCTACACATCGACGCGACTGCCTACTACGGCATCGAGTACTACACCTACAACGAGGCGGACGAGATCGCCGCAAGCAGCATCGACACCATCGCGGGCGCCGACCTGCACGAGGAGATCACCTCACGACTCTTCGCCTACCAGTCGCTACAGCAGGACGGCGACCGCATCGAGCTGACCGGAGACCGAGGCCGACTCGACGGGCGGCGTGTGGTCACCTACACCAAGATCGACTGACCCAACATCACCGCACGCAACCGGCAAGGGAACACACCCAGCAAGGCACCTTCCCTGCCAGCACGCGATCAAGGAGTCGCCAATGCTCGTCATTCTCAACACCGTTGAAGCCGTCACCGTGCTCGGCGCCCCGGCCCCTGAATGCGGAGAGTGTGAAGGCTCCGGCGCGGTAACCCACCCGCACGGCCCGCACGAGCACTCGCGCGAATGCGACGCCTGCCACGGAGCCGGATACCGCCTCGCGTGCCCGGCATGCACCGACGGCACCAACACCAGCACGGGCGACACCTGCACCACGTGCGACGGCTTCGCCATCCTTACCTAAAAATAGGCCACTACCTAAAGGGTTCAAACATGAAGCTCGGCGACTCCCTCACCAAAGACGCGCTCCGCAAGGGCGGTCGGACCACCGCGACGATCACGCCCGAAGGTGCACTACAACTGACCATCACCCTCCCTGACGGCTCAGCACAGCACTTCGAGCACCCGAAGGGTGGCACGTGCGCCGACTGGCGGGCGACCGACTCCGAGGCCCCCGACTCGGGCTTCGCCTTCGATGAACCCATCAGCGAGGACTGGGGGCACGCCCTCACCATCGTCGCCGCCGCATTCCTCGCCTGACGAGCAAGGAGGCACCCATGGAAGGCTTCGAGAAGCACACCGGGGTCACACTGGCCGGCCCCGTACCGGCGGGCCAACTCCGCCCCTTCGGGGAAGTTCACGGCCACGCCACGGACCCCATCACCGGCAGAGAGCTGGTGATGGTCCTATGGCTCGGCACCCGCAAGCCCCTCCCCTATGAACCGGACGAGCTCGCGCACCTCGACTAGACAATAGGTGAGTACACATCTCGTGTTAGGGTCTTAGTGATGTCAAGCCCTGGCACGGTTCGACATCATCCACGCCTCCGGGCGGGCAGCGACCCCCCGCGCCCCGCCCGCCCGGACCGGCTCGTCCGATACGAGCCACCCCTCCGGCCGGGACCCGCCTCCCCCAGCGGGTCCCGGCCATCCCATGGAGAAACGACATGCCTGCCACCACCAACGACAGCCCGACGCCCGTGAACCATGACGATGCCCTCCATCAGGCCCTCATCCACGAGCGATACGGGCGCCCTCTCCACGAAATCCTGTGGGAGGAAACCAAGCTCCCCCTGCCTAAACTCCTCAAGGAACGCGGCCGGCGCCCCCAACGCCCAACAGTGGCCGCCAGTCACACCCCGCAGCCGGACCCGAACGCCGCCATGCACCGCGCTGCACTCCTGGAAGCCATCACCCCCAGGCGCCGGAGAGCGACGTGACCGAGGAGCAGTTCCGCAGGCACGTCCGCAAGATCGCCGCCCTCCGTGGCTGGACTCTGGCCTACCACACCCACAACTCGCGTCGCAGTGACCCTGGTTGGCCGGACGAGGTCTACGGGCACCCCACAGCCAAACGCATCCTCTTCGTCGAGCTGAAGTCCGACACCGGCCGCATCCGCCCCGCACAACGCACATGGCTCAAGCACCTGGCCGCATGCGGCCTCGAAGCTGCCCTGTGGCGCCCCAAAGACCTCGACCACATCGTCAACGTCCTCGCCCCAGACGGACCCCGCGCCCAACTCCCCCACAACCTCTAGGAAGGACACCACCCGCCATGCACGAACAGACCAGCCCCCCGAAGGAAATCCCGCCGATCCCCGGAGCCATCTGGTGCAAGTCCTGCGACAGCTGGTTCAACCCCATCACCAACACATGCCGCTGCAACAACCACTGAACACGCCGAGGCCCACACCATGAACCACCCTGCTCGCGCCAACCACCCCACCCCAACGTGCCCCCCACCGGGAGCAACAGGCCGCGAGCAGAACCCCCTCCCCGCGGGCAGCAGCCTCGAACAGGCCCTTGCTTCCATCGTCACTTTGGCCAACGGCCTGTGCGAGCACCTCGCCGACAACCAATGGCGCGCCGCCGCCCGGATCCGGGAACTCGCCGAAACCACCATGCCAACCGTCCGAGGCCACTGATGCACGCACTCTTCCAGCCCCTGCCTGCCCCCAACCGGGACCAGGCCGCCCACGACACCGCTGAAGCCCTCCGGGACCGCCCCGGCCAGTGGGCGCGCATCGAAACCCTCGGCAACCCCAACCGGGCCGCCAACCTCGCTTACCGGATCCGCACCGGCAGACACACAGCGTTCCAGCCTGCCGGCGCGTTCGAAGCCACCGCGCGAAGCTCCGACGACGGCACCGCCTCCGTCTACGCCCGGTACACCGAAACAGCCAGCGAGACCCGTAATACCCACTAACTCAGTACCAGTTCACTCAGGAAGCCGGGCCAGCCAACACCGCTGGTCCGGCCTGCCATACCCAACGCAACAACTATGAAGACCAGTTACTCGACCATCGCATCCCGCGCAGGAGCGGCCGATACGTACTGCAGCTTCCAAGAGCTGGCCGGCAGCGAGCCCGAAGGGGCCAACTGGTCAAGGGAACTCCAGCGCACCGCCGAGTCCGATCTCGCCCACCTTGCGATTCAAGGGGGCAGTATCGAGCCCGGCAGCACGGAAGCGACATGCGCCGCCTGCGGTTCCCGCCACAACTACTACTCCTTCACCGGCACCAAGAAGGCTGCCAACCATCACTTGCACATCACCTCAACGAACTTCGACGAACCCCAAATGCCTCGATCTACAGGCCAACATGGTGCGCACGGTGTCCTGGCACGGATTCCACGGCACCGAGAAGGTCACCGAGATCGGCGGCCTCGACGAGGACTTCTGGTTCTGGATGGAGGTCTCGTTGCAGCACGCGGGGTTCGCAGCCATCGACGCCGCTCCGGCCCGGGCCGGGCGCAGCCCGGAAAACGTCACCAACCGCAACCTTGCCGGCCGCGGCGTCCAACTGGAGTTGTCGACCGCTCAACGCGCGGCGTTCTTCCGCAACGGTGACCTGAGCGCAGGCAACCGCACCAACACGACCGACGAGTTCCACCGCTACGTCGAGGCCATCCAGGTCGCCTGTCGGCGACTGCTCGCCTAGCTCGTCATTCCCGCTCAGCGCGCACAGAGTGCGCAAAGGGTATGTTTGTCCGCTGCACACACAGATGTGCGTTTATGCAGGCTATTTGGAGTATTCCGCCGTGTCGCATCACCCCGTCGGCATCCAGCCCGACGGCCCCGTTCTCCGTTCCGCCAAGGGCCTGGCAACGGCCATCACCGCCCTGCTGCTCGCCTTCATCGCCATCGACCTTTTCTCGCTGTTCGCGGGCCTCAACATGCACGCGCTCATGGGCAGGCTCATGTCCGACGGCTTCGAGAACGTGTACTTCAGCGATGCCGCCTTGGCGGACGCCCTTTCCATGGCGGCCGGAGCCCTCCAGGTCCTCGGGGTCCTCGCCACCGGCACCGTCTTCCTGATCTGGTTCTACCGAGTACGTGCCAACGCTGAAGTCCTCACACCAGGCACATGCACCATGGGCAAGGGGTGGGCCATCGGCTCCTGGTTCATCCCCGTCGGCAACTACTGGCTGCCATTCCGCATCGCCCGGCAGACCTGGGACGCCAGCTTCCAAGGCGCTCCTGAGGGCTCCCGGCGCCCGCGCGCGATCCTGTTCGCCTGGTGGTTCACCTGGGTCGCATCAGACGCGCTCGGCGTCGCTGGAGCGCGGCTCCACTCCAAGGTCGAGAGTCCTGAGTCGCTCCAGATCGCCACGCGCATCGAGATGGTCTCCGACGCAATCAACATCGCCGCAGCCGTCCTTGCGATTCTTGTCGTACGGAAACTGACGCACAGGCAGCAGGCGCGTCATCAGCACAATCCTGCTGCCATGGCGCGCTGAAGCACAGCCGAGCTCAAAGCGGGACGGCGATCCACACGCCCCGCCCACACCCAGCGGACGCCCCGAGATTTCGGGCCGTCCGCTGTTCTCGATCAATCACGGGAGCGTGACGGTCCTCTGATCGAGCAAGGCCATCTACTGGCCAAGCAGTCGTTGCCGGCCAGAAGTCGCAGAAGGAACTCCTGTGGGCAGCGTCGGCCCCGCTCCGGTTCAGCCCCGGTCTGCCGGTGACAGCCTCCGCGGGTCAGTGTTCGGCGCGATTCTCGTGCTGGCTACGAGCAGGTCCCGCTGCTCGGGCTGCGGTGTGTCCACATCGGCGAGGCCCAGGAACCGCAGGCTCTCCTCTACCGACTGAGTCGCGAGGTCAGCGAGCCTAAAGCCTTTGTCGCCTTCGTCGTCGGGCAGAGCCTGGTAACGCAGTGCGTAGCGGACTCGGGATGCTTCCAGCTTCGGGTCGTCGGTGCAGTGGCCTGTGGGGCAGACGAACAGGGCCAGGGGCCCGTCCAGGGCCACGCTGCCGCCAGCGGTGGCCCTGCATGTCCCGCATTGGACCGGAAGCGAGGCGTCTGGCGAGACGACCCGCACCCATCCAGTGACTGGGATCGTTACCGGCCCGGCCGGCGGCGAGACCTCGGGCAGGGAGGCGACATCGGTCGCATTCATCTGGGTCAGGTACTTCGCAAGCCGTGCTGCCGAGTGCCTCAGGGGCGACGGGCCGGGCTCCATGTCGGCCATCGGCTCCCCGCTCGGCTCCCACTGGTAGGTCAGGTCGCTCCAGACCTGTCCTAGAGGGGTGTATCCCCGGACGCTGGAGTACATCCCGGTCGCGTCCACCACGACCTTCACCCGCTCGCGCAGTTCCCGCGGCTCCTCACCCTCGGGGGTATCGAGCGCACCACGGAGGACATCAACCGGCACATCTTCGGCGGCTTCTCGGCGCTACTCCGCCAGAGCGTGGAGAACCATCGCCAGACACCGCAGGTCCGTCACATCGCAGTTGGAGCCCCAACTCGGCCGAAGAAGTTGCGCGGCACGCAGCACGGCTCCTGGCCACCGCTCGGGCACCTCGACCGGCAGCAGGTACGCCACCGCATCGTCCAGTATCGGTTCAAGCCGTTTCGGCCATCGTCGAGATGCGCCGCTCATGAAGTTGCTCCTGCCACTATCGAGTCTGTCGCTGACGAGGCTTTCCTCGCACTGCATACGGCGTCAAGAGGTTGAGGGTCGAGCGAACGGCTACCCGAGACGTCTACGCGATCACCGAGGGCTCCAGCCGCTTGTGACCGAAGCTCCCGTTGCAGTCCAGGCCACCCCGTTCCACCTCCGCTCACTGCACATGCTGTGGCACAAGGCCCCGGAGCCGAATCAGGCTGGCATCACGGCCTACGCGAAGGCCGGGTTCCGCCCAGCAGTACGCCGCCCGCAGTCAGTATTCTGGCTCGCGGCGGAAGATCCTTCGCCGACCAGGAGGATCAGGTCGTCGACGAGCGGCGCGTTCTGCCTATGACCGCGGCCAACTGCCCCGGCTGGGCGATTATTTGAGACGCGAGCTAGCGGTCTCAGGAGAACCGTCGTCAACATATGCTGTCTACATGGGGATTGGGCTCGCGCTGGCATACATAGTCATTGGTGTCGTTCTACTTGTCGACTGCGGCGGATTCATCCGGCGCTGGTGTGCGCGAGTACAGCACAAGGCAGCTGAGCGGCATCGAAACATGCTGTGGCGAAACGGCCGCATGGAAACGCCGTACGTACCAACACTCAACGCGCGCCCGGGCTGCCTGCGCGCCATGGGAGTCCCGCTCGTGATTCTGGGCGGTCTGCTGCTCCTTTTGAAACTGGCGTAGGCCGGCGAGCCAGCTGGCACCACATCAGCGGCACGCTTCGAAGCAGATCCGAGACTTCGATCCCCGCAAGTGCCGGATTGATGGACTTTCCGCAATATCGAGCGCATCAGGCCCTAGCCCACCGTGCCGGGCACCCTTCACCGTGCCAGGTGTCTCACGTGGGGAACTCGCCGAGCCAACCGCGCTGCAGGAGGTGCTTGGGCAGGTACTCCGACTCGACCTCGACCGGGATCCCCCCGTCGTAGGCAAGGCAGGCGATGGCGAGCGGGCCCAGAGCGATACGGCCATCGGGGTCCGCCGTGCGGTCCTCGTCTGCAGTCCAGTACGCCTTGTGCAGCTCCAGCGCCTCCAGCAATGCCTGGTTGAAGCCCTGCTCATCTTTGGTGACGAAGCGGTGGAAGAGGTTGATTGGCGGGTAGAGCACGGCCTGCAGCAGATCCCTGGGAGTGACCGAAACCGCATCCGGGTGCGACGTCTCAATCGCGGCGATGAGCTTGTCCACCAGCCCCGGCCGCTGCAACCAGTACGTCTGCAGGACGTCCACCCAGTGGTAGATGTACTCGTCGTAGGCGCCCTCAGGCGAACGGAGGCGGTCGAGCGGGATCTCGCACAGCTCCGTCATTCGCTTCTGGTCCCGGCAGACGACCGCCAGCCAGAATGACGTCAGCCAGTTACCCGCGTCAGCGAACGAACTCGGGCCGAGCGCAGGGATATTGCGCAGCTCCCGGTTGATACGGCACTGGATGGTGCCTTCACTCACACCTGCCGCGGCGAACAGCGCCGAGCCCAGCTGCATCGCGTTGACAACCGCCTCCCATGTCTCCAGCTCCGCTGCTCGGGGATCTACGGTGCAGCGGGCCTGCAGGTGCAAAAGAGCGGTATTGAACGTGGAGTAGATCATATCCGAGGACTCTTCGAGTTCACCGATGTCCTCGATCAGGTCCTGGCCCAGCTCCTCTGCCCACTCCGCGGCGTTGGGTCCTGGCGTGCCATGCCGGTCAACAGTGACGGTCACGGAAGACTCCTTTTGGTGATGTCGAATCGCCGGTACTGGTAGCCAGTATATATCCCGGAATTCTTCTCTCCCTTGACAACAACATACTCCAGCTTGCCCGACTTGAGTGCCTTTTCGAGATTTCGCGCGAGACGCCTTTCCTCTACATTATGCTCGCCGCGCTTTTTCATTTCTCGAATGATGTCGAGGAAATATTCCTGGGATCCCTGGGACACACGCTTTCCGTTGGGCAGATTTCGAGCACCCAGCTTCGTGTCCACACTGCTCTTGGCCTCGACGACGACGTACCCGCCGTCCTTACGCTTCCAGACCTGGTCGAACTGGTCATTTCCGTTCGCAGGGCCGTCGAGTGGTTGACGAACAGCGCCCTCGTGATGCTCGGCGATGTAGTGGTGCTCGGCCACGGCTTCACCGAAGGCTTCAGTCTCCTTGCCCATCGCGGTGTGGGCTTCCTTGTAGAGCCCCTTGTTCTCTCCCCAGAGCCCGCCGGTCTCGAAGGTTCCGTGCGTTTCGTGAGACAGGGCGGCATCCTTCTTCAAGGACTCCGCGATTTTGTCCCACTCGATAGCGAAGTGACGGTTCCGTGCGGATTCTGCCAGCTTCTGGCGCCTACCGCTGTCCGTGACTGTGTCCGCGCTCTCCTTCAGGTAATGGGGGTCGAGGAAGTGGGGCTTGGGAGGCTCGGGAGTGTCCTTGACACGGACCAACGGGCCATCATCCAACAGCCGGGTCAGCTGAGGCGGAGTGAACCCGCTCTCGTCCGTGAGTTCCAGGTTCTTACGGTCGCCGAGGTGGTCGCCGCCCTTGTAGTAGTCCTTGAAGTACCCGGGTTCATGGTTGGCACGGTAGACCTGGATCTCCTCGATCTGCTCCCGGGTGAGGGAACCACGCGGACCGTACGGGTTGTCGCCCTCGCGCATGAAGCTGGGACGCGGCACTGGATCACGTTGTGGCGGGGTCGTGCCGTCGTGTGCGCCCGGAGACTCAGGATGGGCGGAGCTGTCGGCGAGGTCGTGTCCGCCCCCAGCGCCTACCGGGCCATCGCCCTGATGCGGGATAGACAGGCCGTGGCCGGAGCCGTGACCGCGGCTGCCGGTGGCGCCGGTTTCAGCGGTGTGGCCGGCGCCGCTCGTGGAGTTGTCTATTCCGCCGGCGCCCGACGTGTGGGGGGTGCTCCCGCCACCGCCCGGAGTGTGGCTATTCGTGGGCACGTTGTTGCCCGCGTCGCCACCCGGGGCACCGTGGTCGCCGGCGCGCCCCATAGGGGTGTTATCTCCCGGTCCGGTGCCGCCGTGGCCTGCGTTGTTGCCCGTGCGGGCCGGGTCGGATATGTCTGAGCCGACGCGTGTGATGTCGTCGCCGCGTCCGCCGACGCCGGCCAGGGCAGGCTGCTCCTGGTGGGCCGGGGTCTCGGTCCGCGGGTTGTCCGCGCCCGTGGTAGGTGTGGTGGTCTGTCCCTTGGGGGCGTCTTCGGCGCGCTGGAAGAGGCTGCCGTCCTGGTTGTAGAGGTCGCCTCTGCCGCTCATGTACTTCCCGGTGGCCGGGTCCTTCACCGTGTTCGGCGGGAGGTCGACCGTTCCTTCGGGCAGCTTGATTCTGCCGTCCGGGAGTTTGTTCGCGCCTTCTGGGATGGCGGCGTCCTTGGGCAGCTGGATCGTGCCGTCCGGCAGCTTGGTGGCGCCTTCGGGCAGGCTGTAGGCGCCTTCGGAGATCTTCGGGACCTGGAAGTGGCCGGCGTTCTTGAGGTGGGCGATCAAGTCGCCGATCTTGGATAGGCCGGCGCCTGCGCCCTTGAAGACGTAGGTCATCGGGTCGATGACCTCGCCCACCTTTGCGGCGACGGCCAGGGCCCTGGTGGCTGCGGCGGCCTTGCCCGCGCCTTCCACGGCAGCGCCGCCGCCTCGGGTGATGAGCGCGGTCACGACGTTGAAGGTGACCGCGCCAGCGGCCCGGGAGCCGTTGGATTCCCACTGGTCCCAGGCCACGAACGCCTTGCCGGACTCCAGCATCGCGGTGCGCGAGTCCCGGAACCAGGAAGGGAGCATGCGCCCCGGCGTCATCACGTAAATGGGGGCCAGGAAGGGCATGGTGGTGATGAGCGCAGTGGTGGTGGTGAGCTTGGCCAGGCCGGTCCATGCCCCTTTGGCGGCGTCCCAGCCGTCGAGGCCGACCAGGGTGCCCAGACCCTTGATGACTCCCCCCACGCCGTCGATGATGACGCCCTTGCCGAAATCGCCAACGTGGACCCAGACCTTCCACCAGGGAGCGGATTCCTCAACCGCGTCGCCCCAGGGCAGGCTCTTGGACTGTTTGAGGGTTTCGGCGTCGTAGCCGTAGCCGTTCTTGTGGGAGGCGTCGATGGCGTGGAGTGCCTTGCCTCCGACCAGGCCGACGATCTTGGCGTGGCAGTCGCGTTCGGCCGCCTGGAACGCGGCCCACACCTCGGCGATCTTGTTGCGGCGAGCCAGGTTCTCGTCGGTCAGGTCGCCATCTTCACGCCAGTCGTCGTCGCTGGAGTCGACTTTATGGCGGAAGGCGGCGGCGTCCTGTTTGAGCTGCTGGAGCTGCTTGACCAGCGGGCGGATCTCGCGGGCGTATGTCCCCAGGGCGCCGGCGATGACGCGCGCGTCGTGGCCGACCTCGCGGGCCTTGTCAGCCACGGGTTTGGTGACGCCGAACAGCTGCTCCGCCTCGGGCGCCTTGTAGAAGGCGGACAGGCCGCCGAAGGACTTGTGGACGTCCGAGCCGGCAGTCTCGATCTTGGGGCCGCCATGGGACAGCGCCTTCACCTTGGTTTCGAGAAGGTCCAGATCGCCGGTGAAGACCGGTACCTCGGCCGGGTCGACCGGTGCATCGCTCATCTCTGCTTCCCCCCGAAGTCCTTGAGCGCATCCAGCTGCACGTTCCGAGCGGCGCTCTGGGCGTTCTTCGCCGCCTCCAGGTCTCCCTGGACGTACTCATTGGTGGCTTTGGCCGCGCCCAGGACGCCGGCCTGGCAACGATCGGCCATCGCCTCGAAGTCCTTGCTGCGGCCAGCTGAGTACGCGACCAGTGCCGTGGCTACCGGCCCCGATGACGTCTGCGACAACACCGACGCGCCCGTCGGTCCCTTCAGCGTGGGTCCCGGCATCACGGGCCCGTGCGGCAGCGTGGCTGCCTGCGAGCCCGGCACAGCCGTACCCGCCGCCCCAGCTGCCTCCCGCAGGTCCGCAAGCAGCGTGCTGAGGGCGTCACCCAGATCTGCGGCATGTGTGCCGACGACCTTCAACTGGCCCTGCACTCCCTGCGGCTGAATGTCCCACGACGCCATGAACGCCCGCATTCCTCTCTACTGCACCATCACCGCCACCACGCCCCGCGGCGGCGCCGCCTCCTGCGGCCAGCAACGCGTTGGCGCACTGCGGGGGATCACTCCTCCCGCTGATGCGCCGGGGTGGTTCAGCCGATGTTGTCGACCGCACTCTTCGCACGAGCGAGCGTCTGGTGCGCGGTGGCGTCGTTCTTCTCCAGCGTGGTCTTGAGCAGGTGGATGATGTTCTTGACCTCCTGCGAGGCGCGGTTCCAGCGCAGTTCCTTGCCGTGGTACTCCTCGGCGACACCGTCGGCCGTGAAGTCCGCCATCGCCTGCTTCACCTGCGCGTCACGCGCTGCGATCACCTGCTCCAGGCGCGCGATCACCGCCTGGACGTTGCCCTGTGCTTCCGCCGATGCGCCCGAGTCATACGAGCGACGGTCCATACCAGCAGCCACCACAATCCTCCCCGTCGAAGCCTGGTCTGAGTACTTCCGCAGTAAGCGGGCTGTCAGCGGCCCGAGAAGCGGGCGGCGTCGAAGTTCGCCGCCGACATCTGAGACCGGGCGTTGTCGGCCTGCTCCTGGACACCGGTGCTGAAGGCCGACTCCATGCCCGACTGGCCGCCCACCATCGCGGCCAGCGCACTGTTCAGTTCCGCGGTGATCTCGTCCGCGTGCGACTTGAACGAGTCGAAGGCCACCTTGCCTGCGCCGTTGAACTTGCCCTCCAACGGCTGGGCTGCCTGGACGAGCTGGCGGATCAACGTCCCCAGTTCCGTGCTCGATCCCTGCGACTGCGACCTCAAGGTCGAGAGCGTCTGCGCTCCCATGTCGAACTTCATCGGGCTCCCCCGCGGACTTGACGATCGTATGTGCGGACATGCCTATCAACAGGGTTGTCATTGCTGCAATCCGTAAACACCATGCTATGGCGAAGGTGTGACAACGGCTCAGCCCCGATAGACGACCGCACTGCTCCAGGCCCTCACTCGCCCTTGAGATGCCGCATCAGGCGCTCGAAGTCCTGCCAGCCCGACAGGTCAGAGGGGTCTCCCGGCAACGGGTAGTACATCGCAGGGCGGGCCTTCGGACCGAGGGAGACCGGCGGCTGGGACAGCGGGGTGCGCCGGGCACGGTCGTCGGGCATCTGGCGGACCTCCTCCGCACCGAGCACGAAAGCAACCGGGACGCCCGGGCCCTCGAAGCGGGGCGGCACCGCCAGGTCGCGGCGGGCTTTGCGGAGCTGAACTAGCATCGATTGCAGGTGGTGCCGGGTGGCGAGCAGCTCCGCCACCGTGGGCAAGGTGTCCACCGGCGGCTCCTCGTCGGGGCCGTAGCCGAACATCAGCGTGACGTCTTCCTCCACACCCGCCTTCGTACGACTGACACGGACCGTGGCCAGGCCCGGTCGGTCCGGGCTGCCGACCACCACGCCCCAGGTCGGCTCCGGCGCCCGCTCACGCGCAAGGTCGGTGATCTGCCGTGGTGACCAGGGAAGGTTGGCTGGTTCCGCGGTTCCCCACCCGGCCGGGGGCGCGCCGGTCAGTTCGCGCCATATCGCCTCCAGCGCGCCGCCGAGCACCAGGCCCTCGGTGGCGGGGTGGACGGTGCGGAACGTGATGGCCAGCTGGCGCTCGCCGGTAATCGTGGCCTCCTGGTAGGTGGCGGCCACCGGGGTGCGCGGGTCTTCAGCGATCGCCTCGGCCGAGGGTACGGGGGCGAACATGCCGTCCTGCCAGCGCAGTACGGCTCCGGTCAGCCCGTCGTAGTAGTCATCGCGCTCGTCGCGCACGACCCAGCGGGAGGGCCAGTTGCTAAGGCTGTCACGTGCGGCCGGGGAGAGCGTGGTTCCCGGCGGGGTGACGACCTGGAGGCCGAGCTCTGCACTGGCGGCGGTCCGGAAGGCGTCGGAGAGCCAGGCGGTCATGGCGACCACCGGACGGTCCTGGATGACCACGGCGACCTTGTCGGTGAGAACGTCGACGGCAGGCTGCGCGGCGGCCGGCTCGGGCGCCACACTCACGCCCTCGGTCTTGACCACGGCCACGGAACGGGCGGCCTCGGGGGGCCAGGCGGAGCCGTCGGCCAAAGCGGCCAGCCGGGCCGCGAAGGTCCCCGCGAGCTGCTCGGCCTCTTCGACACCGGTGGTGGCGCGGGCCTCGGTCCACCAGTACGGAACCGGCGGCGCGGTGGCGCCCAGCAGCCGCTCCGCCTCACCCGGGACCTGCACGAGCAGCGGTGCCTCGACGGAGACCAGCGGCCGGCCCTCACCGTCACACAGCCGCACCACGGCGCCCTCACTGGTCGTGTCCACGAGCTTGTCGGGACCTCCGGAGATCAGGCCGGCGAGCATAGCTCCCGGGGCTGGCATGCGCGGGGTGAGGGCGATGACGTCCTTGGTCATGTCGTCGTCCGGTCCTTCATGTTCGTGGCAGGGACGCCATACGTCTCGTGGCTCGCGTGCGGGGGAGCTCGCCAGTGTGTCACGACGTTTGGCAAGTTCATCCTGACCCCTTGCAGCACGCCCTCCAGGTCGGGGAAGGGCGGGACTATACCCAAGGGCCGGCATGTTGAGGCCCGTTCGCCAACCGGGGCCGATTCCCGATGTTCCATGTTGGCCGAAGGACATCGGCTCCCGAGAAGGGTTTCTTCGCCCGTGGCCGTGTAGTGCTAAGGACGGGTGGTGGCCTGGTCGGAGGCCGCGGAGTCGGCGGTTTCCGTGCGGCCCGCGGCTACCCGCAGGGTCACGGCAGCCGCGACTCCCGCCACCAGGCGGCAGGTCAGGGCAACCGGGACGCCCTGACCAATGCTGGCAGACAGACGCAGCAGCTCCCAGTGCAAGCTCGCCCCATCCATCACCATCCGCAGCAGCTGGCTGGCCAGCAGCCCAAGGACAGTCGCGCACACTGCGCCAGCCGCCATCGCCGGGACAGTGGCGCGGGTGAGCAGTCCGGGCATCCGCCGCAGTGCCCACCACACCACCGCGAGCAGCAGCGCGTCGGCGGCGCGGTACAGGAGCCAGTCGCCGAGCGGCGTGGTGCCCCCAGGGCCGGACCAGCCGCCGAGCAGCAGCCACTGGCGCAGGAGGTCGCCCGGCTCGGCGAACCACCCTGATGTTCGGGGAGATCTGCTGGAGGGCGGCGGCCACCGACTGGTACGAGAGGACCACCAGGGACAGTGCGACCATCGCGGTCCCGGCGGTGGCAGCCAGGCGGGAGGCGCGCGCCGGGATGGTCTCCTGCGGCAGCTGCCCAGCGTCCTTGGCAGTGACGCGCGCTGCGAGCACGGTCACCGCCGCCGCGACCAGCGCGGCACCCACCAGGACCTGCCTCCCGGAGGCGATCACGTTCGACAGCTGGGGCAGGAAGCGGTAACTGCCGTGCCCTTGCGAGGCGATCAGCCACGGCGCGGAGACGGTCGCTGCCAGGGTCCCGGCTACCAGGCCCCAGGCCCACAGCGCGAGCACTGCGGCGGGCACCCGGCCGCGCACCGGGGGCAGTCTGCGCACCAGGAGCAGCGCCCCGAGCACGAAGAGGGCGAAGACCGCGCCGAACCGGATCTGCATCGCCGTGGTGTACAGCGCGAGGTGGCTGGCACTGCCGAGTCCGGCCGTGTCCCCGATCCCGCCGGACACCGCGGCGCCGGGCTGAATCGAGCCCGGAGGGTCATACGGCCAAGGGGTGAGCCAACTCTGGAGCTCGGCGGCGGCCTGGCCTCCGATCACGTCGGTGGTGCCCAGCAGGTACAGCGCGTTCGCACTCGCCCCGCCCACCACAACAGCGCCGTGAATAACAGCCCTCCGGCCAGTGCCAGTATCGCCGCGCGCCGATACGTCATCTGCTGCCCCCGCATTGGTCGTGTATCCCGTAATATCCCCCGACCATGGGAAGTTACGGGACATTGGCCACAGGCGGATCACGGCCGTACGCAGGCTCGTCCGGGCGACGGGGGCAATGGCGCCAGCTGGAAGCCGAGGGCGGCTGGGAAGTCGGCTGCACTGGCACTACACGGGGAGCCGACGAAATACGGCTTCCAGGGTGACGGAATGCGAGCTGATTCAGCTGTCGATCCTCAGATTCGGATCGAGTAGTGTCCCGTCGGGGCGAACCTTGAGTGCGCCTCAACGGAGTCTGACGTCCTTTGGGGGGCATCACGATCTTCCTGCTCCTGCCCCGATTTTCCTGTTCTCGCAGGTCAGAGGGACGCAGTTAGTCGTTCACATTCGAGGGATTCCCCGTCTTTCCTGGTCCTTCGGTCCAGTGCGCGTCCACTACGGGTCCACGCGGGCCGTTCCACAACCGGCATTGTGATCCGCCGACGACATCAGTGCAGGCTGAGGCGCAGACCAACGAGGGATTTGAACTGGCAAGCAGCGGAGCACCTTACCGGCAACAAGAGCCCCGCCCTCTTCGCCCAGGGTGGAGCCGTACAGCTTCTTTCGTGTTCAGCCACCTGATCAGAGCGTACATTGCGGTTGCTCCGAACTGGGCCGTGGGCGCTGCCCGTTCAAACAAGTCGCACGATGACCTCGACCTCGCACTTCGGAACCCCAAGGACACGCAAGACACGCCAGTCACGCCGAAGGAAAATGTCGCCTTTGAGTGCTATCGCCCACGGGTTCTTAAAATCAGATCTTGCCATCAACCGCTAGACTCGCAGCTCACGCACCGCCGCAACCACTCCGAACGCCCGCAGGGCATGGAAACTCCGTCACGATCACCAACACCGTCTTGTCGGGGTAGCCGCAACCACTCCGAACGCCCGCAGGGCATGGAAACCGATTCAGTGCGGTGGAGCGCAGCACGCAGGTCAGGGCCGCAACCACTCCGAACGCCCGCAGGGCATGGAAACCCCAGATCTTGACGCCGTCAGCCACGTGCTGCTCGCCGCAACCACTCCGAACGCCCGCAGGGCATGGAAACACCGTGGTGTGCGGCATACCCAGTGCCTCGTAGACGCGCCGCAACCACTCCGAACGCCCTCAGGGCATGGAAACTCGGTGCGTGGCCTGGACGCTGGTCGCAACAGTCGCCGCAACAAATCCGAACGCCCGCAGGGCATGGAAACCCCAGCGTCTCCAGGTAGTCCGCGTATTCGTCCCAGGCCGCAACGACTCTCAACGCCCGAAGGGCGTGGAACCTCGTGGTCGATGGTCTTGAATCTTCAACCGGTGGAGGCCGCAACGGCTTCGAGAGTCGATAGTCGTGGGAGACCTCTCGATGCATGCCAGCTCGCGGGGGGGAGGTCGTGTCGGCGCGGCGCCGGGCCGTTGACTGAAGTCGCTGAAACCACGCGGAACTTCCGTGCCGCTGGCGCCTGCGCCGAGTACTGCAGCAGTTCGTGGCGGGCTCGGCTCAGGAGGGCCCGCCCGCCTGTCAGAAGGCTGCCCAAACAGCGAGCATACGTGCGTGTTCTGACTGTCGTCGGTGTGTCACGGCGGAGCTCGGTGGGCCAACTCTGCTGGCACTTTGACCAGTTCAGCTTGCGGGGCAGTATGGATCTCGGGTAGCAAGTGTCCTTCGCGGTTCGACGGTGGTTCGCCGATTCGGGGGAGGGGCGAGTGTGTCCGAGGGCAAGAGGGTGACACGGGAGGAGTTCGTCAATCCGTACACTTTCGTACAGCTGCCGAAAGGAGAGCCGGACGCTGGCTGGCGTGCGGCGCCTGCTGGGCACGGTCGGCTTGCGGAAGGGCGCTACTCGGGGGTTCTTGAGGTCGAGTTGACGGCCCGCAGCCCGCTGCTGCTGCGCAATGTTTACGCCGGTGACGATGGGGTCTTCCCCAGGCGGTCCATATCCGGCTTCGAGGGTCCTGTGCCGTATCTGCCGGGGTCCTCACTTGCGGGCGCGGTGCGGTCGTTGCACGAGACGCTGGCGGGCGGCTGCCTGCGGATCTTCAGCGACAACTTCCGTCCGGGGTACCGCGATCAGGTACAGAAGCGCCCGCCGGGCTGGCGGCTGGCCCGGGTTGATGAGGTCGACGAGAACGGTAGGCCGCTGCGGATGCAGCTGTGCTCGCAGCCTCCGGTGTGGGTGGAGTCCGCAGCTCTGCACAGCGCACTGGGCGATGCGGACAGCCTTCGGACTGGTGCGCGGGTGACGCTGTTGAGCCGCGGCACGGAGGTACTTGAGCGTGAGCAGTTGGAGGACCCGAACCTGGTCCGTGCTCACGGGAATTGGGTCGTGTTGCTCACCGATGCGCAAACCCGGCGCAAGAGTCGCAAGAATCCGGCCGGCGGGGCGAAGCTGCGGGGCCGCTACTTCTGCGCCACCGGCGAGCTTGAGGACACGGTCCGCGGGGTGGTGTTTCCAGAAGGTGTCTGGGAGGGCTTTCTCGATGCAGTCGACGACACCAAGGACATGCGGGAGTTTCGGCAGAAGCCAGGTCGGGAGGATGACAAGCCTCACTGGGTGGACGTGCTGCACCCCCGGGACAAAGGGCTTCTTGGCAGGCGGATCGCGGCTCGCCGGAGGGTGTATCCGGACCAGGTCGTGTGGGTGCTGCCCGAGGTCGGGGGCGAGACGCTGCTGACGGTGAGGGATATCGCGTTGTCGGTGGTGTGGCGGCATGTGGGAGGCGTGGACAAGGCTGGGCGGAGGGTTCCCGAGCATGCGCTGGCCTGCACGGATTCGCGGCACCTGTGTCCGAGTTGTCGGGTCTTCGGTTCGGCGGACACCGAGGGGGACGGTGGGAAGGGGCGAGCGGAGCAGACTGCCTACCGTGGTCATGTCCGCTTTGGTGATGCCGTCCCCCGTGAGGCGTATGCGACGAAGCAGGAGTGGTTGCCGCCCATGGGTGCTCCGAAGCCGGGTGCGGGCCAGTTCTACCTGAACCGCGACCAGGGCTCGGAGGAGAAGACGGCGGTTGAGCAGCATGCTCAGCCGTTGCGCGAGTGGGGGTCTGAGGGGGATGGCAAGGGGCCGCGTGGGCTGCGTGGTCGTAAGCAGTACTGGCTGACGGGCACGCCCGGCGAGCGCCCGTACTTCCGTGCCAGTGCGGCCAAGCCGACGGTTTTTCACGAGGATGTGCACGAGCCGGGGAATCAGATGCTCACCCAGGGCCAGTCCGTGCGAGCCGGCTCGGTGTTCACGGCACGGGTCCACTTCGAGAACCTCAGCGACGCCGACCTCGGCGGGCTGCTGTGCGCGCTGGATCCGGCCCTGCTCCTGCGCAGCTACGACGGTGAGGCTCCCCAGGGCGAGGGGCCGGAGTACGGCTGGGCCGTGGGTGGCGGACGCCCGCTGGGTTTTGGAACCGTGACGTCGCGGGTTTGCGTGGTCTGGCTGGATGATGCGTCGAGCCGTTATCTCGGTGAGGTGACTCCGTCGCTCGATGTTGAGGAGGCCGTGGCCGCGTTCCGTCGGACGGCGTCCAGGGAGCTGAAGGACGTCTGGAAGCGGCAGCTGACGAAAGTGCTGCGGTTGGACTGGGCCGCACCGCATCGGGTTTGGTATCCGCCGGCTGGATGGTTGCCAGAGCAGGGCGATCCTCTGGACCCGAAGGTGCTGTCGCCGTCCTTCACTTTCTGGAAGGAGACGGCGGGCGGCCGGGCGAAGGACGCTCGATTCCCTTACCGGCAGTTGCCCTCTTCTGCCTCCCCTCGGCCGGAGATGACGGTTATCCCGCAGCGTGAGGAGGAGGGGCGGTGAGCGAGGGGTATGTGTATGTCGACTTCGGCGCTGTGCGGATCCAGCAGTATCTGACCCGTACTCCGGGGCTGCGTGGGCATCGTGCGGCGAGCAATAGCCTGGCCCGGGCTACGGCTGACGCGGCAATTCAGGAGGTGGTTGAGGGCCTGGCGGAGGTCAATCCGGAGGCCGGCAAGGCGGATGGCGTCGTGAGCCTTCGCTTTCCCATGGAGGCCGGAGACGAGCGTGAAGGGCGGGTTCGGCGACTGCAGGACCTCGTCTTCGCCCACCTGCGCAAGGCGTTACCCGGTGCCGAATTCCACTCGATATGGGGCGCGGGAGAGTCGTATCTCGCTGTTCACGCGCGCATTCTGCAGCCCAAGGTGCGTCACGGGCAGGTGCGGCACGATCTGCCGCCGGCTGCGGAGTTCCCGCTGGCTGTGCCGTGCCGGATGTGTCACACCGATCCGGCGGTGGGGGTGGAGCCGTTGCCGGATGGTTCGCAGATGCTGTGTTTGGACTGTTCGATGCGGAATGTGACCCGTCGGCAGACTGTGGCGGATGATCGCAGTCCTGAGGGGCGTCTGTTGCGGGGCATTGGGCTGGCGCCCGCGCCGGACGAATTCACCGATCTGGCCGCGCTGGGCAGCAAGGCTTCGGGGCGCAATCACCTGGCGACGGTCGCAGTGGACGGCAATGCGTTCGGCGTGTTCTTCAAGGCACTGGCCGACGAGGGCAGCCGGGATGAGGAGCTGCGGACGGCGAAGACGGAGATCTCCTGTGCCCTGTCGGATGCTACGCGTGCGGCGTTGGAAACGGCGACGCTGGAGCTGCCCCTGACGGTGGAGCGTGAGCAGTTGTGCGTCGTGCCGCACGTGGTCGGCGGTGACGATGTGCTGGTGAGCCTTCCTGCCGACCAGGCGTGGTGGTTCACGCTGACGTTTCTGGAGGAGTTCGGGCGCCTGGTCCGCGAGGCGACGGCCGAGGTGTTGGACAAGCTGAACAAGTTGCGCGCTGGCCAGCCGGGGCTGCCCGAGCTGGAGCCTCCGACCGCTTCGGCCGGAGTCGTCTTCGCCCACGTCAGACACCCGCTGAATCTGTTGGCCGAGTCGGCGGGGCAGCGGTTGTCGGAGGCGAAGCGGGTGTTCGGCGGACGGCAGGCGTCGGTGCAGTGGCTGGACCTGACCGCCGATGGCCCAGAGGCGCCCGCGCACCTGCCGCTGGCCCTGTCGGTGCTGCGTTCTGAGGGACGCGGGCAGACTCCTGCGGCCGTGGCGCTGTCGCGGCTGGTGAAGGTGCCGGCCAGTCACCGCGCCCGCCTCACGGAGGCGTTGCGCGGCGGCGGTCCGCTCACGGCGGCGGCCATCGCCGACCGCGTGGGCCACCTCGACGCGATCCGTCCCTTCATTCCCCCGTCCCCCCGGCACGATCAGCCGCCCGCGGCCGGGATCGGGCTGGGTGCGGCTCTTGGACTCGCCCGGTGGTGGCCATGCGCGTGACGCTCACTTTCCACGGCCCGTTCCGGATCGCGACCGGCATGGGCCGACCCGGCATCGACGACACCGTAGACCCATGCAACTTGCTGCCTGCCTCGTCTCTCAAGGGCCTGATGCGGGATTCAGCCGAGCAGCTTCTGCCTGGTCTCCCGCGCCTGGTGGAGGCGGTCTTCGGTGGCCCGCACTGCCCGACCGCCTGGGGGTGGGAGGCAGCGCGCTTCCCAGACGAGCCCGTGGTGGTCACGCGGGCGCGGGTGTCGCTGGATGAGGACTCCGGCGCCGCGAAACGCGACCACCTGCTGTTCGGGGAGGAAGTGTGGGCGCGCACCGCCGAGTTCACCGTCACTCAGTACGGGCCGCTGCCCGAGATCGACGGCCCGCCCTTGGACCGGGAGGGGCATCTGGCGGTCTTGGCCTGTGCTGCGGCTGGCGTGCACAGCCTGGGCGCGGTCCGGCGCCGCGGGCTGGGCTGGGCCCAGTGCACGCCTGAGGAGCCGGGCGTGGACGAGGCACTGATCACGCGCTTCACGGCACTCGCCGAGCAGTGGAGGAACCACCGGCATGCTTGAGATTCAGGTGACCGCCCACCAGCCGTTGGCCCTTGGCATCCGCCCCGTGGGCACCGCGCCGGCGCCCACCCGCCTCTACATCCCTGGCTCGGTCCTGCGCGGCGCGCTCGCCGCCGCATGGATAGCCGACTACGGCCTGCCCACCAAGGTCCCGGCCGACCAACGCCGTGAGTTCATTGCCCTGTTCGAGGGCGACGTCTCCTACGGGCCACTCTTTGCGACCGGGTCGCAGGTTGTGCCCCTGTCGGTGCTGCGCTGCAAGTACCGAACCTGCGTCACCGTTGTCGACGAAGCCTTCAACAATACCGAGGGCGAGCCGAGGTGTGCGTGTGGGCCGCTTGTACCTGGGCGGGGCGAGGTCGAGTTCACCAAGTCCGCGGCACGTGGGCTGGTCACGCAGAGCACCCACCTGCAGATCGACGACGCCCGTGGGGTCGCCGAAGAGAGCCTGCTGTTCACGCGCCGCGCTCTGACTCATCGTGACGCCGAGGGTGCCGAACGCACCTTCCACGGCTGTATCACCCCCGGCAGCGAACTGCCCGATCGTGCTGCGGGGTGGCTGGCTGGTGCCCGGCGACTGCGCTTGGGCGGGCGTCGCGGCACCTCCGGAGCCGTCACCTATACACCCCGCCCCGCAGTCGCCGTCCCGCCTGCGACAGGCCGCAGGGTCGCGCTACGCCTGACCGCACCCACGATCCTCACCGACCCCAGCGGCCTTCCCCTCGACCTCGCTGACCACCAGTCGGTCCAGGCGGCGCTCGACGATGAACTCGCACCGCTACTCGGCGGTGCCCGCGTCATCGCCGTTGAGCGGGTATGGGCGCGGCGGGAGCGGGTCGGCGGCTGGCATGCGGCCTCCCGCCTGCCCAAACCGGTCGAACTGGCCATCAGCGCCGGCTCCGTGCTCGTCCTTGGCTTCGGCCAGCCCCCCGACCCCGACGGGCTCGTCACCTTGATGGGGCGGGGCATCGGCCTGCGGCGCAACGAGGGCTTCGGTGCCCTGGAGACCGCCACCACCGCCTGGGAGCAGCCCCTCGAACCGGCAGCATCCACTGCCACGGACCAGGACCAGGACCAGGCGCCGGATGCCGAGGCATACGCGCACCGGCTCTTCGACACCGGCCACGGCGCGTGGTTCATCGACAATCTGCGCCCGTACGTCCAGGAGCTCGCCGCGCGCCCCGACGCCCGCCATATCGGGCTTCTGGAGCGTCCTCGGTTACGGCGGCTGGCACCGGACGAACGGGAGGTCCTCACCACCATGCTGCTGTATGCGCCCGTGGAGGTCCTCGATCACACACTGGGCATCCTCGCCGTACTGGTCCGCGGGCTGATGGAGAAGGAAACGTTGAGGCCATGAGTGTCATCCACCTCCTCCAAGCTGAACTGGAGCTCACTGGCCCCGGTGCGGTCGCCGCGCCGGAAGCCCATACCGTCGGTTCCGTCCTGCATCCCGATCTGCCGCTGGCCCGCGACGGCTGGGGAAAGCCGTACGTGCCCGGCACTTCCCTGGCCGGGTCGCTGCGCCAGCAGGCCCCGAAGGACCGGCGGCGTGCCCTGTTCGGCGACGTCTTCAAAGACGCCGATGCGAACGATCGGAACGGCCGGGAGGCGACCACCGCGATCGCCTCCCCCGTCCGTGTCCTTGGCACCCGGCTTACCGTGCCTGAGCCTTCCTCGATGCGACGCCTCCGTACGGCCGTCGACCGGCACCGCGCAGCCGCGAAAGCCACCACCTTGCACAGCCGCGAGCTTCTCCCGCCCGGCACCGAACTGACCCTCTGGCTCCGGATCGACACCGAGACCACCACATCCCCCGTGGTCGACGAGGTCATCGAGCTGCTGGGGAGGTGGCGGCCGAGGATCGGCGGCGGACGCACCACCGGCTACGGCCGCGCCGAACTGATCACCGTCCGGCACCGCATCATCGACCTGTCCACCCCTGACGGCCTGCGCCACTGGCTCACCGTCGGCGGCCCCGGTCTCGTGGACGACCAAGCCGCCCTCGTCTACGAGCGCGCGCAGCAAGCCGGCGGGGCCCCGGATGAGCCGTATCTGTTCGGCAGGGCCTTGGAGTTCCGGATATCCGATGCCCTCCACGTCGGCAGTGGCACCTTCGCCGAGCGTCCTGGCCGCCGTACTGACATCGCTCAGATCCTGCGTGATCACGAGGACAGCCCGGTCGTCCCCGGCAGCACGTGGAAGGGCATTCTGCGCGCCCGCGTCGAGTTCATTCTGCGGTCTGTCGGCATCGGTGACGTGTGCGTGTCCGTCAGGGACGATGCGTCGGGCAGCTGCGGCGCCTGCGTGGTCTGTGAAGCCTTCGGCTGGACCGAACCCCCCGGTACCGCAGCCAGCGACGGGGAGCCGTCGCAGACAGTCGGCGCCCGCGGACGCTTCCTGTTCGCCGACTCCCCCATCCGCGACGGCAGCGTGCGGGTACGCAACCACGTAGCCATCGACCGGGTCTTCGGCGGCGCCCGCGACCAGGCTCTCTACGCAGAGGAAGTCGTCGAAGACGGTCACCTGGCCCTGCACCTCCGCCACGACGGGGCAGTTCCGGACGTGCTGCGCGCCGCTCTGGTCCTGGCCTTGGCCGATCTGGCGGACGGGACGATCGGTGTCGGAGGCGGCACCACCCGCGGCTATGGCACCCTCGCCGCGCAGCCCGCGACGAGCGACTGGCTAACCGCCGAACGCGCAACTGCCCTGCAGACGCTGCGGGCTAGCCGCTCGGACTGGCCCCCTGCTCCCGCCCCGTCCACCGAGGAGGTTCCGGCATGACAACCGCCCCGACCGCCCAGCCCCGCCACACGGCGCAGCCCGTCCTCGCCCGTCTGGAACGCCTCGGCCGCCTCGACTGGGCCCAGGCACGCTCCCTGCTGACAGGCACGACCTGCGCCTGGGCCGACCTGGAAGGTTTCCACGTCATCGGAGCGGACCGGCTGCCCGAGACACCCCCACAGTCCACGCACGTGTGGGCCTGGGACAGCAGCCGCTGCCTGCGCCTACGGATCGACGGCAGCCAGGCCCTGACTGCCGCCCTCCATCCGGGTCAGGACGGTGAGGACCAAGTCCGTGTCCAAGTCCGGCCCGGCTTCCCCTGGGCCCGGGACGACAAGCAGGTTGGGCCTCTGCCGACCGAAGCGCACGCCTTGGACTTTGAACTCCTGGAACTCCCCGGCCCCACACCGGCCACCTTCGTCCGCGCCACAGCGCACTGAAGCAGGAGGACACACATGCATACCCGCTGGTACCGGCAGCTGTGGGTCTTCCTCCGCTCCCGCGAAGGCTTCGGCGCCCTGCTCATCGCGGCCTTCTCGGCCATCGCTCTTGGCATCGTCCCCAACATGCTCCAGAAACTGTGGGACTCCGGCTGGTTCTACCTCGCTGTCTTCCTGGTAGCCACCGTGACGGTCGTCCTCGGCTGGATCCTTCACCGGGAACGCGGAGTCGGCGTGATCATCCAGATGTTCCCGCTACTGCCCACCGAGACCGGCCGCCTCGAAGCTCTCCTGGCAGCCTCGGCAAAAAACCACAGCAGCACCCTATTCATCCGACCCACACTGCTGCAGCCTGCCGGCGAGCTCCTCGCACCGCCCGCGCGCGCGGACCTCGTCGCCAACCTCATCGACGCCCGCGTTGCCGAGCAAACACGCAACGGCCGAGAGGGAAACGTCACCATCTACCCGCTCGCCCAGATGCGCGACGGCTTCCTCCTGGGGCAGCGCCTCGCCGACGACCGCGCCAAGACCTTCACCGTCATGCACGTATCAGCCACCCGGAACACCGTCCTTCCGTCCGTGAAACTCGCCACCCACCTCGCGAGCCCCCTCACCCCAGAGCAACAGGCCCTCCTCAACAACTGCCTGAAGCAGCCCGACGCGCCAGTCGCCCCCATCGCACACCCCAACTGCCCACCCGAGCACCGGCATCGCCTCGCCTTCATCGTCCGCCTGAGCCGCGGGGACACCATGACCGCCGACGCCCGCCACGTCGCCGAAACCGGCCACGTCCGCCTGCCCAGCGGACGCCACACCGGCTACGTCTTCGCCCCCGAGCACCCCGAAACTCCGACGACCCCCTGCGGCGCCCACTTCATCGTCGAAGCCTCAACGGACTACCTGCCCGAGACACAGCAGACATTCGAATCCATCGCCACGCACCTCTACCGCACCTGGACCGTCGCCCGCGACGAATGGCAAGCCGAATCCGGCAGCCCTGACATCGAAACCCGTCTGTTCCTCATGGCCCCCTTGCCGATCACCATGGCCCTGGGCTGGCTCATGTCACGGACGAACGCGGACGTCGCCCACCACGACTTCCGCATCGCACGACAGTCCACGCCCATCAGCGAGGCCCCATGACCACCACCACACGTCAGATGAACCTGACCCCGCCTGCCCTCCGCCCCCTGTCCGCCAACAGCAGGACGCGGTACGAACCCCCGACCGCACCCGTACCCGCACCCCGTCGCGCAACACTCCAGGCAGCGAACCCTCTCGCTCTCGGCGCCCAGCACACGGCCATACCCCCGGTCCGCACCGGCTACGACAAGGTCACTGGCCTACCCTCACCACAATCCGACCCCAAGACTGTGGTCGGCCTCCTCGTCCTCGACCTTCTACCGGTGCGCACCGGATCATCCCACCGCCCCCAGGGCGCCTCCAGCCGCTCCAGGGATGTGGCCTGATGCCCACCCGCTGGCAGCTCCTGCTGCGCCCCATCGATCCCACCCGCACAACCCATGTCCCGCCCGCGCAACTCCACGGCCTGGCTTGCAACCTCTTCGAAGGAGCCGCAGACGACCACCGCAGCCAGACGAAGCCCTTCTCCGTCACTCCCCTCGTTCTAGCCCCGCACGCCCCCGGTCACGCCACTCTCGCCCTCAGCTGGCTCAGCGACAAGGCCACCCCTCCCCTCGACAAACTGCGGGGAAGCCAAGTGCGCCTCGGCGCCCAGTCCTTCACCGTTGAGGACGTTCAAACAGCGAGCGCCCCATACGCCGCCCTACATGCACTCCCGACAACCCGCCGGATCACACTGAACTTCCTCTCCGTCACCTACTTCACGCGCAGCGGGCGCTGGATCCCCCTCCCCGACCCCGAACTCCTCTACGCCGGCCTCGCCCGCCGCTGGAACGCCTTCGCCCCCCAATCTCTCCCCGACCCTCTGATCACAGCCCTCCTCACCACGGTGCGCCTCACCGCCCACGAACTCCGCAGCACCCCCGCCCACCTGGGCGCAGCCTCCCGCACCGGCTTCACCGGCCACGCCACCTTCACCCTCCCCCACACCGCACCCGCCGACGTCGCCTCAGCCTTCACATCCCTCTCCGCCTTCGCCGAAGCCGCCGGCATCGGCGCCCAAACCACCCACGGCCTGGGCTGGACCACCACAACACTCCACCACCAGCGGCAGCCGAAAGACCAGAGCCCAACACCCGTTCCGAGACATGGGGCACCCGCCACGGGTCAGCCTCGAAGATCGGTGGTCAGATCGGACCGAGGAGGCGAAGAACCAACCGGATCTGCGAACAAGGCATACGGTCCCGCGAACTCCCACCCAAGGCCCCTCCACACCGGCCAGGCGTGACACCTGACATACCGTAGGTCGCCAAGATCCAAGGCGGGGTGGTGAACCGGCACTCCGCCCGCTTCTGAACCTCAAGCACACGCGCGACACACCAGTCGCACCGAAGGGAAATGTCTTAGAGGTCCTAACAGAAGTGGTTGATCATGTGACTGTTGGCGTATCTGCTCGTTGGTCTGGTCGTGGGAAAGCGTCAGTCGCGGCCGTGGATCGTGTCGGATGAACTATGGGCGTTGGTGGAGCCGTTGCTGCCCAGGCCGGGGCCGAAGCTGGTTGAGGGACGGCCGAGGGTGCCAGACCGGCGAGCATTGTGCGGGATCTTGTTCGTGCTGCACACGGGTATCCAGTGGGAGTACCTGCCGCAGGAACTGGGCTTCG
>NZ_JAJPWK010000035.1:0-55015 GCF_046549115.1 Streptomyces sp. x-19
TCATAGTGTTTCGGTGGTTATAGCGTTAGGGAAACGCCCGGTTACATTTCGAACCCGGAAGCTAAGCCTTTCAGCGCCGATGGTACTGCAGGGGGGACCCTGTGGGAGAGTAGGACGCCGCCGAACTTTCATTGTGGGAAAGCCCCGCACCTTATGGTGCGGGGCTTTTCTGCGTTCTGGCTCGTTCGCGCGTCGTGAGGTACTCATCTGCAACGGCGTGAACCAATTGGTTCGGTTCGTTGACGCTGTCAGGGGGCATGGCCCCCACCAGGTGTCCGAGGCGCTCGCAGATCGGTTGGCCCGACTGGCGCTGGCCGGTCGGCTCCGGCTGACCGGCGAACCGGTCCGAGCCGCCGAGCAGTTCGTCGCCCTTCGATGCCGAGCGGGGTCAACAGCATTCCGGTCGTGTGGCGAAAGGTGGAAAGTGAACTGAGGGGTTCAGTCGTGGTGTTGTCGTCTGCGCATGATTGACGGGCCGTCGGTGACGGCCCGTCGGGTGGCTGTTTGGGGTTCGGGGTCAGGTCAGGTCGTCGACGTCCACGTTCCCAGCGACATCTCCGCGGTGATGCCGGGACCGAAGCCGGCCATCAGGCCGCGTTGTCCTTCCTGTGCCGACGCCTCGTCGAACAGGCGGGCCAGGGCGTCGAGCACCACCGCGCTGGCGATGTTGCCGTACTCGGTCAGTGTCGCCCGGCTGAACCGGAACGCTTCGTCGGGTACTCCGAGGAAGCGGCTCAGGTCGTCGAGGATGCGCGGACCTCCCGCGTGGACGATGTAGAAGTCCAAGTTCCCCGCGTCCCAGTGGTTTTCCTCCGCGAGGCTGCGGAGTGCTGGTGCGAGCGGTTCCATCGTGCCCGGAACCCGCTTGTCCAACTGGAAGTGGAACCCGGTGGATCGCACCGCGTACGAGATCCAGTCCTCGGTGTGGGGGATCAAGTACGAGGCGTTCCGCTCCAGATGGACGCCGGTACCGCCCGAGCCGCGCATCACGGCCGCCGCGACCGCGTCCCCGAACAGGCCGTTGGACAGCAGCGATCCGACTCCGATGTCCTCGGGCTGGTAGCACAGCGAGCAGAACTCGCAGGCGACGAGCAGGACGTTGGCTTCCGGGTACGCCCGGCAGAAGTCGTGCGCGCGGTTGATCGCGGCACCTCCCGCGGCGCAGCCGAGTTGGGCGATGGGGACCTGCCGGGTGTCCGACCGGAATCCCATGTGGTTGATGAGCCACGCGGTCAGTGCCGGCATCATGAACCCGGTGCACGACACGTAGACGATCAGGTCGATCTCGCGTGGTTCCACCTCTGCCTGGACGAGCGCCCTGCGCACCACGTCAGGGACGCGCGCCTTGGACTCCTCTTCGTAGATGGCACTTCGGGCTTCGAACCCCGGGTGCTCCAGCACCTTGTCGATCGGCTGGATCAGATGCCGTCGCACGACGCCCGTGTGCTCGATCAGCCTCAGCACGAGATTCAGCTGTGCGTGGTCGGCGTGCAGCTCTCGTGCCAGTTCGAGGGTGTCGTCCCTGGTGATGATGTATTCAGGGACCGCGATTGCCGGTTTGCACAAAACGGCCATCGATGCACTCCTTGCAGACTGTGGTCCGCCCAGAGCTGTTCTCGCTTTGCACTTCGCGTTGTTGTCACTTCCGTTGTCGGCCGGCGGAATCCTCAGCGATTACGCCGGCCTGATGACACAGACCCCTGGAAGGACGCGAGCGGGCCATCCGTCGAAGAATGAACTGTCCCCGTACAGCTGGGTCATTCCTAGACCGTACGCCAGCGGAGTGAGTTCCGCATGCCGCCGCCGGGGCCGCGGATTCACCGCGGCCCCGGCCCCTCACCACACCACTGGCAAGGCCAGCGGGTAGCGCCAGATCGCCGTCGTGTTCCAGCGGAGTTCCTCGGCCGGCTTGGCGAGCTTCAGGTCCGGGAACCGCTGCAACAGGGTGCTGAGCGCGACCTGGAGCTCCGTGAGGGCCAGCGGGGCGCCCAGGCAGTGGTGGGCACCCCAGCCGAAGGTCATGTGGCCGGTGGCCTCGCGGGACAGGTCCAGTTCGTCGGGGCGCTCGAACTTCTCGCTGTCCCGGTTTGCCGTCAGGTACGACACGTGCACGATGTCCCCGGCCCGGATCGTCACGCCGCTGAGCTCCACGTCCTCCAGCGCGACCCGCGGGATGCCGACCCCCTTGCGGAAGGGGATGAAGCGCAGCATCTCCTCCATCGCCTGCGGCAGGGCCTCGGGCCGTTCCCGCAGCATCGCCAGGTCCTTGGGCCGGGTCAGCAGCGTGTACGAGAGGTTGCCGATCTGGTAGGTCGTGGTGTCCTGGCCGGTGATGAGGAGCACCATGGCCATGACCGTGAGTTCCTTCGCGTCGAGGACCTCGTCCCCGACGCGGGCCGTGGCCAGCGCGCTGATCAGGTCGTCCCCGGGGTCCCGCCGGCGCCGCGCGGTGAGCTCCGTGAAGTACTCGCGCATGTCGGCCTTGGCGCGGATGGCGTTGTCCTTGTTGGCGAGACTGGTGTTCATCATCGTCCGGGCGTAGCCGCGCAACTGCGCGCGTTCGCCCTCGGGGATGTCCAGCACCTCGCAGATCGTCGTCAGCGGGAGCGGCGACGCGAGGTTCTCCATCAGGTCCCCCGGCGGCCCGTTCTCGACCATCCGGTCCAGCAACTCGTCCACGACGTGCTGCGTGCGGGAGCGCATGCGCTCCACCTGCTTGGGGGCGAACGCCTTGGCGACCAGGCTCCGCAGCCGGCTGCTCGCGGGCGGGTCCATGACGTTGATCGCCTCGTCCTGCACGATCGGCTCCGGCGTCATCCGCGGAAAGTCCCGTCCGACGATGGCGTGCCGGCTGAATCGCCGGTCCGTCGTCACGGTCCGCACGTCGTCGTACTTGGTGACCAGCCACGCCTCGCCCTCGCCGTAGGGCAGTCGAATGCGTGCGACCGGCTCTTCGGTCATGATCCGCCTGAGCGTCGGATCAAACTCCAACGCCTCGGCGTAATCGAAGGGACAGTTCCAGACGGTGGGGTCAGCTTCCTTTGCCATTCCGAACTCCCGGGGTGAGAAGGACGGGCGATTTCGTGCGAGGGGGAATTGCCGAGAACGATGAGCGCATTACCGCCCGCGTGCCGGGGCGGTGGGGGGAGGCACGCCTTTCTTCGCTTGCCTTCACTCATCGGTCACAAAGGTGCCATTTCATCCCGGATATCGTACGTAGCCGATTCGGGCGCCGCCTCGGCTGTGCGTCGGGGCTGCGCGCCTGTGCGCCGGCGTCGGCCCGGCTTTCGGACGCGGCCCCTTTCGGCGTTACCTGCCGTCACCCGTCGTTACCTGCTATTACTCAGTGCTTGCGCGGGGTGGCGGGGGGATATCGGACCGGGTTGGCGGTCGGGGAGGGTGTTGGGCCGAATGGGTGGGGAGGGGGAAGAGCACCAGATGGGTGGTGGGGTGTCTGCGGGTGCGGGTGCGGGTGCGGGTGCGGGTGCGGGTGCGGGTGCGGGTGCGGGTGCCGGGTTTCGGGGTTCGGGCCTCGGGCGTGGGGCGGCGCATTGTGGGGCTGGTTGCGGGCCGGCTATGAGGTCCCCGCGCCGGGGTGGGAGGGACCGGGTGCGGGATCCGGTGGGTGCCTGAGGTGTGGTCCGTGGGCTGTGCTCAGTCCGTCTGGTGTGCCGTTCGGGCCGCCTGCACGAAGGTCTCCAGCGCCTTCCAGAAGGGGCTGTACGCGGCGTCGAACTCCTCGCGGCAGTCCGTGCCCTCGGTCATACCGGTCCGTAGCGCTTCGTAGAAGGGGCCGGTGGCCTTCTGGAGGGCGAGCGCCGCAGCCGCGGCCGAGGGCGGGCCCTCCAGTTCCACGACCCGCGCGCAGCGACGGATCTTCGCGTACTCCGCGATCTCGCGGTCGTGCAGTGTGTCGAGCCTGGTGGTGCGGGTGCCCGAGGCCGGCCCTCGTAGCTCTGCGGAGATCTCCCAGTACAGTTCGCCGATCTGGTGGGCCTGCTCGATCAGGTCCAGGTAGGCGGTGCGCCGGCTCTCCCGCAGCTTCTCCGCGCGCTGCGACCGTGCGGCGGTCTCCGCCTGGATCTTGGCTGCCTGCGTACTGCCGCGACTGGTCACCCAGCTGGCCAGCACCGCCGTACCGCCCGTCAACGCCGCGATTGCCAGAGTCCACACCGTGCTGTCGCCCACGCGGCGCCACAATACCCATGGCGCGCGGTGCGGTTGGCCGGTTCCGCGGGTGCGGTGGCAACCCGTGCGTGGGCGGCTGCCGCATCGGGGCCTTTCCTCATTCCCCGTCGACTCGCGGTGCGTTTTCTTGACCGGCGGAGCATCGGCTGACGTGCCTCTCACTGAGAGCTAAAGTCGACATATGGCCACAGGGGACCTCCCCGATGAGCTGGCCGACGTACTGGCCGGAATCCAACGGCTGATCCGTCGGCGGCTCCGCCACGGCCTGCCCGCCCCGCGACTGCGGGGCGCCCAGGTCGAACTCCTGCGGCTGGTCGCCTCCCGGCCCGGCATCCGGGTCTCCGCCGCCGCGCAGGAGCTCTACCTCGCGGGCAACTCAGTCTCCACCCTCGTCAACCAGCTCAGCCGGGCCGGCTACCTGTGCCGGCAGACGGACCCTCTGGACCGGCGCTCGGCCCAGCTCTTCCCGACCCTGGCGGCCCGGTCACGGCTGCACGACTGGGAGGTCCGCCGCAGCGCCCTCGTCCGCGAGCAGGTCACGCGCCTCACCGAGGCCGACCGGACCGCACTGGAGGCCGCCCTTCCGGCGTTGCGCCGGCTCGCCCACAACCTGCACCAGCAGACGGAGGGACCATGACCAGCGAAGACCCAGGCCGGTCGGCTCCACGGACCGCCCCCGGAGCGGCCGCGGACACCGAGCAGCCTCCCGCGCCGGACCGGGACCCGGGCGCCGACGCCCTCACCTGCCACGCCCTCCGCTACGCCTTCGGCGAGACCCATGCCGTCGCCGGGGTGGACCTGGCCGTCCGCCCCGGCGAAGTCTTCGGTCTGCTCGGTCCCAACGGCGCGGGCAAGACCACCGCCATCCGCTGCATCACCACCCTCCTGCCCGTTCCCGTGGGCATGGTCCGGGTCTTCGGACACGATGCGGCGCGGGAGCGGATGGCCGTGCGCCGCCTCCTCGGCTACGTGCCGCAGCAACTGTCCGCCGACTCCGGACTGACCGGTCGGGAGAACGTCGCGCTGTTCGCCCGGGTCTTCGACGTGCCGCGCCGCGAGCGCGCGGCCCGCGTCACCCAGGCGCTGGCCGCCGTGAACCTCACCGACGCCGCCGACCGGCTCGCCAAGACCTACTCCGGCGGCATGATCCGACGCCTGGAACTCGCCCAGGCACTGGTCAGCGCACCCCGCCTGCTGATGCTCGACGAACCGACGATCGGCCTCGACCCGATCGCCCGCACCAGTGTCTGGGAGCGCATCAACGAGGTCCGCGCCGCCACCGGCATGACCGTGCTGGTCACCACCCACTACATGGACGAGGCCGAGCAGTACTGCGACCGCGTCGCCCTGATGCACCAAGGCCGGATCCGTGCCCTGGGAACGCCCGCCGAACTCCGTGCGGACCTGCGTGCCCGGCGTGCCCGCGCGGGGGGCAGGCCGGTCGCACCGGCCGCTCCGTTCACGTCTCTTTCCCCCACCCCCGCCCCCACCCCCGCCCCCGCCCCCTCTCCTTTCCCTTCTCGCTCGTTCTCGTCCTCGTCCGCCGCGGAGCCGACGCTGGAGGACGTCTTCCGGGACGTCGCCGGCACCGGCCTCGACGAGCAGTCAGGAGGCTTCCGCGATGTCCGGAGCACCCGTCGCACCGCAGCACGAGTCGGTTGAGACCGGCGCCGCCGCCCGCCACTTGGATCTCCTGCTGGTCCCGCCGCGCGCCCGCGCCGGATGGCGGGTGCTGCCCGCCAGGGTTGCCGCGATGTGCGTGGTGGAGTTGCAGAAGCTCCGCCACGACCGCACCGAGCTTTACACCCGCGCCGTCCAACCCGCCCTCTGGCTCGTGGTCTTCGGCGAGACCTTCACCCGTATCAAGGCCATCCCCACCGGTGGCACCCCCTACATCGACTATCTGGCGCCCGGCATCATCGCCCAGTCCGCCATGTTCATCGCGATCTTCTACGGCATCATGATCATCTGGGAACGGGATGCCGGGATCCTCACCAAACTGCTGGTCACCCCCACACCACGGTCCGCCCTGATCGCGGGCAAGGCGTTCGCCGCCGGAGTCAAGGCACTGCTCCAGGCCGTCGTGGTGATCGTGATCGCAGCGCTTCTCGGCGTGGCCATGACCTGGAACCCGCTGCGTCTGCTGGGTGTGGCCGTCGCGGTGGTGCTCGGCTCCGCCTTCTTCTCCTGTCTGTCGATTTCGATCGCCGGCATCGTGCTGACCCGCGATCGCCTCATGGGCATCGGCCAGGCCATCACCATGCCGCTCTTCTTCGCCTCCAACGCCCTCTACCCCGTGGCCGTCATGCCCGGTTGGCTCCAGGCCGTCAGCAGGATCAACCCCCTCAGCTATCAGGTCGACGCCCTCCGTGGACTGCTGCTGGGCACCACTTCCCATCTGGCTCTCGACTTCGCCGTCCTTGCCGGCGCGGCGGTCGCCGGTATCGCCGTGGCCTCTTCGCTGCTCGGGCGGTTGGCTCGCTGACCCTGCGGTGGCCACATCCCATGGGGCGACCTGCACGCCTCCCGCTCGACAGGGGTGGCCGCGCCGGGCCCCACTCTCGACTGCAACGTTTCGTGTTCATGGAGCTACCGTACGAGGCTTCGCCGGTGCTGCGTTCGGCCTGTGGAAAACCCTGCTCGGGTCGACGAGGGCGATGTCGTTCGGGCGCCTGGTGTCGGGTGGGGGTGCTCGGTGCGCCGGCGTATGAGGGGGAGGGGGACGAAGTGGCGCTGTCTGGGGGCGGGTCGGTGGGTGGCACTCGCATGCGTGTCCCTCGCGCCGTCATCGCCCCTGCCTCTGCCTCTCCTCCTCTCCGCCGCCGCTGCCGCCGTCAGTGGTGTGTGGTCGCAACGCACTTGGGTCCCGGGCCGGGGTGCCGGCGGCTCGCCGTTCGTACGCCGGGCGGGATTGCGTCGCTTGGGGCGGCATTTCCTGCGCGGCGTCGTTCCCGTGACGAACCCCACGTCCGGGGTTGCGGTGGGGTGGGCGCGCGGGTGGCCTTCGCCAGTGGCTCTCGGGTCGTCAGCACTGACTGCCGTGCCCAAAGGTGAGTGCACGTCAGGCACTTGTGGACCGTCCGGTGGGAGAGGTGCCCGGCTGTCGTCACAAGAGAGGATGAGCAGGCATACAGAAACTCGACCCGGCAGATCTGTTCAGGTGTCAGCACTGGTCAGGGCTATGAGGCAGGATGGGACGGGCTGCGCCGCCGCGTGTGTCGCGGTCGGCGACCTTTGTAGGTTTATCTCTAGAATCGTGCGATGCACATACCGCAGAAAGTCAGCGCTCCTCTGGGTGAGGTGATTCGGTGAACGGCCCCGATGCCACCGACGAGCAGTGGGAAGGGCTCGCCGAAGTCGTACCGCTACGCGGCGGCAACGAATGGCCCTCCTGGCCCGACCACCGGGCCCTCCCGGACGACGAACCGACGGAGGAGACACGGCGGTTCATCGTCATCCGCGTCCAGACCTTCGCGGACGCGAGGGAAGTGGCCGAGTACCTCATGGCGCAGTTGCCGGTCCTTTTGGACCTCAGTAGCGCGGACACCGACGTCGCCAAGCGCATCCTGGACTTCGCCAGCGGAGTCGTCTTCGGGCTGGGAAGCGGCATGCACCGGGTGGACACCAACGTGTTCCTCCTGGCGCCGGTCGGTACCGAGGTCGCCGAGCCGGCGGCGGGCGGCGTCCCCCATTCGTAGGAAGAGCAGTTGGGCGTAACGGTTCTCCGGGCGGTCGACTGCATAGCGTCCCCGCATGGATACCGACAGTGCGCGTCCGGCGGTCATCGAATTACGACTGTCCGCCTTCAAGACGCATCGTGGCGTCACCCTGCCGCTCGGCCCGTTGACGTTGCTCAGCGGCGACAGCGGCAGCGGCAAGTCCAGTGTGCTGCAGGCCTACGAGATCCTCGCCCGGCTCGGCAGCGGCGACCCGTTGGAACGTGCCGTGGGGGTGGTGGCGGGCGGGGCCTCCGCCTGTGTGCCGGCCGATGCCCGCCCCGATGACCAGGGGCGGCGCGGCTTCCGCATCGGCTGCACGGTAGACGGCTCGGTGGGCCCGGTCCACCTCGACCTCGCCGTTCAGGCCGAACCCGAACTCCGCATCGTGGGGGAGCGGTTGACCGGCTGCGGCACGACGCTGCTGACCACCGCCCTCACCGATCCGACCCGCTCCGCCGTCCAGGCGGCCTGGCACACGGCCGGCGCGACGCCGGTGACCCGTGCCCCGCTCCCCGACGACCGGCTGGCCACCTCTCTCCTCCCGCTGCGGGTCGCGGGCAAGACGGAGGGCCAGCGCCTCGTCCTGGCCGCCGCGGAACAGGTCGTGGTGGCGCTGCGTTCGGCTTTCGTGTGCGATCCGCGGCCGGAGGCGATGCGGGGGCAGACGGCTGGGGACGCCGTGCAAGGCGGTCCTGCCGTGGCGGGCGCGTCCGGCGGGGGAGGCGCGGGCCGCGGTACGGGGGCGCGAGGCGGGGGCCGGGGCGGCCGCCCCGGCCGGGCCGGGAAAGGTGGTGGCACCGGAGGTCCCGGCGGGTCGGCGGCGCTGCCGCGCGGCCGCAAGGGCGTCCGCAGCGGCAGTGAGGCCAGCGGTTGGGGCCACGACGAAGAGCGGGACGAGGGGCGGCTGCGATCGTCCTGCGACAACCTCGCGGCCGTGTTGGAGCGCACCAGCCGCGAATGCTCCCGACGGCACGCCATTCTCGTCGCAGCCGTACGGGACGCCTGCGCCGGGCCCGTCGACGGGCTGCGGGCGGTGTCTCGGCAGCCGGCTGCCGAGACGGCCCCGGACGCCACGGCCTCCCGCGGAGGCAACGACGCTGCGGTGACGGGTGGACAGGCGCTGCCGGACCTACGGGGCGTCCGGACGGTCCTCGACCGCGGTGACCTGGGAGAGATGCCCGTCGAGCAGCTCGGCGACGGAGAGCTGCGGTTCCTCGGGTTGGCGCTGGTGCTCCTCACCGGTCCTGGGGTGTTGGCGATGGATCCGGCCGGGGAGATTCCGTCGGCGCTGCAGCAGATGACGGTGATGGCGGACGGCATGGACCGCTGCATGGACCGGCGTCAGGCCCGGGAGCTGGTGTCGCTGGCCGTGCGGATGGCCGAGCGCGGACACGTCCGGCTGCTGGGCACGGTGCGGGACCCGGCGGTCGCCGAGGGGCTGCCCGGCGTGCAGGTGCTACACCTAGGGGCATGAGTGAGGACCTTCATGCCCTGCAGCGACGCCTGGCCGACTTCGCGGCCGCCCGGGATTGGCAGCAGTACCACACCCCCAAGAACCTGGCCGCGGCGCTCAGCGTGGAGGCCGCGGAACTGGTCGAGATCTTCCAGTGGTTGACGCCGGAGGAGTCGGCCAAGATCATGGCCGCCCCGAAGGCGGCCGGCCGGGTGGAGGACGAGGTCGCGGACGTCCTGGCGTACCTGCTCCAGTTCTGCCAGGCGCTGGGCATCGACCCGCTGACCGCGCTTGCAGCGAAGATCGAACGGAACGAGTCGCGCTTCCCGGCGGTTCGGCAGGCGCCGCCGGACCGGCCGCGGGGCGGCGAGTGACCGTCGGGCGGACGGACCGCGGGCTTCGCGGGACGGCCTGAGGCCGGAGGGGTAGTGGCGGGGCCGCTACCCCTCCGGCTTTTCCACGCCGGTTGCGGGCCGGCTCGCGCCGTGGACGATGCTCCGGCCCGTACGCCGGTGCCGTGGCGCCGTCCGGGCAGCCGTTCCCGCCGCCGGACGATGATGCGCGCCGCGAGGGACGTGTCTCGCACGAAACCTTGGGGCGGTGGGGGCAGGTGTGCTGAAAGAGCGTTGAGCGGTGCGTGTGGTCCCCGTCATGCTGGGGGGTTGGAGGCATCAGAGTGGCGTGCGGGGGAGTCTCGACGGTCGGAAGCGCCGCTGAGACCGCCTCAAATCCGCCTCTCGTCACTCTATGGAGTCACGGATCTTTCCACAGCGCCTTGGTTGTCCACAGATTTGCGAATTCCTCTGGCCTTTTTGGCTGTTGGGCCTCACTCTGGGTAGTGGAAGGAGGGCGGGGCGATGCGCATGACGAAGGAAGGAGGGACACGGATGGACGCGGTGCGGATCATCGCGGCCAGTCGGCGCGGGCTGGCTCAGGCGAACACGGTGCATGACGTGGTCGTCGAGGCGTGGCAGGCGCAAGCCTTGGCGGAGGCGATAGGCAGCCATCTCGCGATATTCGGTCCGTACGAAGTGCGGTCCAGAGCCCGAGGGTTGGGCGACGCGGGCGGGCGGTTCAGCGGGGGACTGCTGTGCTCGGCAACGACCAACGGCGGACTGCGGGCGACCCAGTTGACCGAGATACGCGACGTCAAGGCGGCTTTAATCGGCCTGTGCCAACTGCTGCGAGAGGTGTGCGAGGCGCTGGTCGGGGTGGTGATCTCGGCGGAGGAGGAGGGGATGTACTGGACCTGCGTCGAAGCCATGGACACCGCCGACGAATCGAGGGACCACGTCGCCGGAATACTGGAGAAGCTGGAGGTACGCGACCGGCACCTTGCCTGACAGCGGGCGGGCCGTCCCTCGACCTGCCCTCTGCCGCCACGGTCGGCCAGGCTGGCAACCCAGCCGACTGAGCACCTCTACCGGCACGCCTGGGGCAAGGCACGTCTTCCACGCCCTGGCTGCCCACGGCGCCGGCCTTTCGCACTCACGCCGGCCTTTCGCGCTCGCGGGCTGTGGCGTCTGCGAGCGAGACCCGTTTCCTTCGCTTCCGGTTCCTGCCGGCGTTTCGCCCCTTCCTCTTCCGTGGTCTCCTTCCGGCCTCCGGCCTCTGTTCCGGCCTCCGGCCTCCTGTCGCGCTCTCGCCTTCCCTTCCCTCCTCCCTCTCTCCCTTCCCCTGCCCTGCTTTCCTCCTCCGTTTTCCCGTCCTGCCTGTTTCCGTCTGGGGGTGGTCTTCCTCTCGTCGTTCTGGCTTCCGGCTTCTGCTGCCTGAGCTCTTGGCCTCTTTGGGGCTGCAGGGGCTTCAGGGGGGCTCGGTGGTCGTCCGGCTCGCGTGGCTGGTGCGGTGACCACGTGCGTTCGTCGGGTTCAGGGGCAAGGGCTGCTGCGTGGCAAACACGACATGCGTGGCGCTGGTCCCTCCCGATCTGACGTATCGCAAGGTGTGGCACGCAAGGTGACGCGCGCAAGGTGATGCATCGTCAGCTATTGCATGCCGATCCGGTGGAGACCGAGGCGATGTCCGGGGAGGAGTGAGCGACGTGTTTCGCAGGCCCTGAGTGCTCCACCGGGAAGGGGAAAGGAGCTTGCCCGGCCGGATGGCTTTCTCAAGCACCATGCACACCCCTCGTCACACGCACCCCTCGTCACACGCACCCCTCGTCACACGCACCCCTCGTTACACACGCCCCTCGCGACGCATGCCGCTCGTCCACGTAAACCGCCCCGGCCCGTCGTCCGCCCACTCGCCCGCCGCGCAGCAGGATGGACTTGCTTGGCATGGTGAGGGGCTCGGGTGATTGTCCGGTGGGCGCCGTGCAGGATGGAGGTATGGACCTACGCATCTTCACCGAGCCCCAGCAGGGGGCTTCCTACGACACTCTTCTGACGGTCGCCAAGGCCACCGAGGACCTCGGGTTCGACGCCTTCTTCCGTTCCGACCACTACCTCCGGATGGGGAACTCCGACGGGCTGCCCGGGCCGACGGACGCGTGGATCACGCTGGCCGGCCTGGCCCGCGAGACCAAGCGGATCCGGCTCGGCACGTTGATGACGGCCGGCACCTTCCGGCTGCCGGGCGTGCTGGCCATCCAGGTCGCGCAGGTCGACCAGATGTCCGGTGGGCGGGTCGAACTCGGTCTGGGCGCCGGGTGGTTCGAAGAGGAGCACAAGGCGTACGGCATCCCGTTCCCGAAGGAGAAGTTCGCGCGGCTGGAGGAGCAGCTCGCGATCGTCACCGGTCTGTGGGGCACGGAAGCGGGTGCGGAGTTCTCCTACGAAGGGCGCCATTACCAGCTGGAGAAGTCGCCCGCGCTGCCCAAGCCCGCGCAGGCCAAGGTGCCGGTGCTGATCGGGGGCCACGGTGCGACCCGCACGCCGCGGCTGGCGGCGCAGTACGCGGACGAGTTCAACATGCCCTTCGCCTCGCTGGAGGACAGCGAGCGACAGTTCGGGCGGGTGCGGGCGGCCGCCGAGGCCGCCGGGCGCAGGGGCGACGACCTGGTGTACTCCAACGCCCTGGTCGTCTGCGTCGGCAAGGACGACGCAGAGGTGGCGCGGCGGGCCGCGGCCATCGGGCGCGAGGTGCACGAACTCAAGGCCAACGGACTGGCCGGCTCGCCCGCGGAGGTCGTGGACAAGCTCGGCCGGTACGCCGCCATCGGCTCGTCCCGGGCCTACCTGCAGATCCTGGACCTGGCGGACCTGGACCACCTGGAACTGATCTCCGCGCAGGTCCAGTCGCAGCTGGGCTGAGACCGGGGGCGGCGTGCGCGGGGGCGGGGCGGGCGGCCAACGGTCGCGTCCTCGGGCACGCGCCCGGTCCGTCCCCGCCCGGGGCGAGCACGTCACGGGCGGGGACGTCGCGGGTGGGACGGCGCGGGTGGGACGGCGCGATCCGGGGTGCGGCGGGTCGCGGAGGCCCGGAGCGTGAGACTGCCCGCTGCCCGCTGCCCGCTGCCCGCTCCCGCCGCCTGCTGCCCGCTGCCTGGCCGCGGCGCGCGGAAAATGGGTGGGGGTGAGGCACCGTCCACACCGATACTCATCGTGTGTTTCTGACCATCACCACCACGGGTACCACCGACCGTCCCGCGACCGACCTCGGGTTCTTGTTGCACAAGCATCCCGACAAGGCGCAACAGTTCTCGACCTCGTACGGCACCGCGCACGTCCTCTACCCGGAGGCGCACGCGGAACGGTGCACGGCCGCACTGCTGTTGGAGGTCGATCCCGTGGCCCTGGTCCGCCGGGGGAGCGGGAAGGGCCGTGGCGGGGCCCCGGACGCGGCGCTGGCGCGGTACGTGAACGACCGGCCCTACGCGGCGTCGTCGCTGTTGGCGGTCGCGTTGCGGAGCGTCTTCGCCAGCGCGATGAAGGGACAGTGCGCGGCCCGCCCGGAGCTGGTCGGGCGACCGCTGCCGTTGCGCATCGAGGTGCCGGTGCTGCCCGCCCGCGGCGGTGGCGCGCTGGTGGAGAAGCTGTTCCGGCCGTTGGGCTGGTCGGTGCGGGCCGAGCCGCTGCCGTTGGACGACACCTTCCCCGAGTGGGGCGACTCGCGCTATGTGCGGCTGGTCCTGGAGGGCGCGTGCGACCTGGCCGCCGCGCTGCGGCACCTGTATGTGCTGCTGCCGGTCCTGGACGACGCCAAGCACTACTGGGTGGCACCCGACGAGGTCGACAAGTTGCTGCGGGCCGGCGAGGGATGGCTGGAGGGCCATCCGGAGCAGCGGCTGATCGTCGGCCGGTATCTGGCCCGCCGCGGGGCGTTGGCCCGTGAGGCGATGGCGCGGCTGGAGCTGGAGCGGCTGGCCCAGACCGACGACACGGCGGTCGAGGAGATCGACAACGCGGTGGACGAGGCGGCCGACACCGAGGAGCGGCCCGTGCCGCTCGCCGTGCGGCGGCGGGACGCGATCCTCGGCGTGCTGCGCTCGACCGGCGCGGCCCGGGTCCTCGATCTGGGGTGTGGACAGGGGCAGTTGACCGGTGCGCTCCTCAAGGAGGCGCAGTTCACCGAGGTCGTCGGGATGGACGTCTCGATGCGGGCGCTCCAGGAGGCCCGGCGCCGGCTCCACCTGGAGCGGATGCCCGAGCGGCAGGCGCAGCGCGTGCGGCTGCTCCAGGGCTCGCTGGCGTATGTCGACCGGCGGCTCAAGGGCTTCGACGCGGCGGTGCTCAGCGAGGTCGTGGAGCACGTGGACCCGGAGCGGTTGTCGGCGCTGGAGTACGCGGTGTTCGGCGCCGCCCGGCCCCGGACGGTTGTCGTGACCACGCCCAACGTCGAGTACAACGTGCGCTGGGAGTCATTGCCCGCAGGGCGGGTGCGGCACCCGGACCACCGGTTCGAGTGGACGCGGGAGGAGTTCCGGCGCTGGGCGGAGGACGTCGGCGCGCGGCACGGCTACGCGGTGACGTTCGGCCCGGTGGGGCCGGAGGACCCGGAGGTCGGGGCACCCACCCAACTGGCGTGCTTCAGCCGCGAGGACGGATCCGCCCGTGGGGGCGGCAAGCACGGAACGAAGGACGCAAGAGGTAGCAGGGGAATGAGCGGGGCAGAGCGCGTCGAGGGCGCGGCGGAGGCGAGCCGCGCCGGTGGCGGGCCGGTCGGTGGGAAGGAGGCGGCGGCATGACGGACGGGAACCGCACGTCAGGGCCGCAGCCGGGCGCCGAGATGCCGGCCGCGGGGGCGGAGTCCGGTGCGCCGGGCCCGGTGCCGGGCCCGGTGCTGGGGCCGGCACCGCGGGCGCTCGGCGTGCCCGACATGTCGCTGGTGGTGCTGATCGGCGCGACCGGCTCCGGCAAGTCGACCTTCGCCGCCCGGCACTTCAAGCCCACCGAGGTGATCTCGTCGGACTTCTGCCGGGGGCTGGTCAGCGACGACGACAACGATCAGTCCGCCAGCGGTGACGCGTTCGAGGTGCTGCACTTCATCGTCGGCAAGCGGCTCGCGGCCGGCCGGTTGACGGTGGTGGACGCCACCAACGTGCAGGCCGAGTCGCGCGCCCAGTTGGTGCGGCTGGCCCGCGAGCACGACGTGCTGCCGGTCGCGATCGTGTTGGACGTGCCCGAACACGTCTGCGCGGAGCGGAACGCGGCGCGCGCCGACCGGGCCGGGCTGCCGCGCCGCGTCATCCAGCGCCACCAGCGCGAACTGCGCCGTTCGGTGGGCAAGTTGGAGCGCGAGGGGTTCCGGACGGTGCACGTCCTGCGCGGCGCGCGGGAGGTCGAGGACGTCGAGGTCGTCCGGGAGCGGCGGTTCAACGACCTGCGACACCTGACGGGGCCGTTCGACGTCGTCGGTGACGTCCACGGGTGCCGCGCGGAGCTGGAGACCCTGCTCGACCGGCTCGGCTACGCGCTCGCCAGGGACGCCGAGGGGCGGGCCGTGGACGCGGTGCACCCCGAGGGCCGCACGGCGGTCTTCGTCGGCGACCTCGTCGACCGGGGGCCGGACAGCCCGGGCGTGCTGCGCCTGGTGATGGGCATGGTGGCGTCCGGCCACGCCCTGTGCGTGTCCGGGAACCACGAGAACAAGCTCGGCCGGCACCTCGACGGCCGCACGGTGCAGCACACCCACGGCCTGGCCGAAACCGTCGAGCAGTTGGCGAAGGAGGACGAGGCGTTCCGCGCCGGGGTCGCGACGTTCATCAAGGGGCTGGTCAGTCACTACGTCCTCGACGGCGGCGCACTGGTGGTGTGCCACGCCGGACTGCCGGAGAAGTACCACGGCCGCACGTCGGGCCGGGTGCGTTCCTTCGCGCTGTACGGCGACACCACGGGCGAGACCGACGAGTTCGGGCTGCCCGTGCGCTACCCGTGGGCGGAGGAGTACCGCGGTCGCGCCGCCGTCGTCTACGGGCACACGCCCACCCCGCGCGCCGGCTGGCTCAACAACACCCTCTGCCTGGACACCGGCTGCACCTTCGGCGGGAAACTGACCGCGTTGCGCTGGCCGGAGCGCGAACTGGTCGACGTGCCGGCCGAGCGGGTCTGGTACGAGCCCACCAAGCCGCTGGCGGCCGAGGCGCCGGGCGGGGCGGACGGCCGCCCGCTGGACCTCGGGGACGTCGCCGGTCGGCGGACGGTCGAGACCCGCCACATGGGCCGTCTCGCCGTCAGGGAGGAGAACGCCGCGGCGGCACTGGAGGTGATGAGCCGCTTCGCGCTGGATCCGCGGCTGCTGCCGTACCTCCCGCCGACCATGGCGCCCTGCGCGACCGCCCAGCCGTCCGACGAGGCGGACGCCCGGGGCGAGGGCTTCTTGGAGCACCCGCGGGAGGCGTTCGCCGAGTACCGCGCGGCGGGCGTGCGCGAGGTGGTGTGCGAGGAGAAGCACATGGGGTCGCGGGCGGTGGTGCTGGTCTGCCGCTCCGCGGCGGTGGCCCGCGAGCGGTTCGGTGTGTCGGGCGCCTCGGAAGGGGTGTCGGGCGCCGTCTACACCCGCACCGGCCGACCGTTCTTCGACGACCGCGCGCGGACGGAGCGGCTGCTCGGCCGGGTCCGGGACTGCGTGGAACGGGCCGGACTGTGGGCGGAGCTGGACACTTCGTGGCTGCTCCTGGACGCCGAGTTGATGCCCTGGTCCCTCAAGGCGACGGGGCTGCTGCGGACGCAGTACGCGGCGGTCGGCGCGGCCGCCGGGGCGGTGTTCCCGGAGGCGCTCGGCGCGTTGGAGGCGGCGGCCGCCCGCGGGGTCGACGTGGCGTCGCTGCTCGACCGCCAGCGCGGGCGGGCCGCCGACGCCGCGGCGTTCACCGACGCCTACCGGCGGTACTGCTGGCGGGTCGGGGAGGCGGCGCCGGGCGCGGGCGCTGCCGGGTCCGGCGGGCTGGCCGGCATCCGGCTCGCCCCGTTCCACCTGCTCGCCGTGGAGGGCCGCAGCCTGGCGGCCGTACCGCACACCGAGCAACTGGCCCTGATCGACCGGCTGTTGGCGGCCGAACGGGCCCTGTTGGACGAGGCCGGCGACGCCGCACCGGAGGCCGGGGGGCCCGCCGCCGACCGCACGGGACTGCTCGCGCCGACCCGGCGGTTGGTCGTCGACACGGAGGACGAGGAGTCGGTCGCGGCCGGCGTCGCGTGGTGGCTGGACCTGACCGCCGGCGGCGGTGAGGGCATGGTGGTCAAGCCGGTCGGCGCGCTGGTCCGGCAGCCGGACGGGCGGCTCGTGCAGCCGGGCGTCAAGTGCCGCGGGCGGGAGTACCTGCGGATCGTCTACGGCCCGGAGTACACCCGCCCGGAGAACCTGCGGCGCCTGCGCGCCCGGCACTTGGGGCACAAGCGCTCGCTGGCCCTGCGCGAGTACGCACTGGGCCTGGAGGCGCTCGACCGGCTGGCGGACGGGGAACCGCTCTGGCGGGTCCACGAAGCGGTCTTCGCGGTGCTCGCGCTGGAGTCGGAGCCGGTCGACCCGCGGCTGTGACAGGCCACGCCCCGGGCGGCGCTCGGGTGGTTCGGACCACCCGAGCGCCGCCCGCCGCGTCCGCCGGCAGTCGACCGCGGGCCCGCCCGTCGCCCGGGTGAAGTGGCGGCGGAGGCCGGTGGCCGTCCGGCCGGGACGCGGGCCCGCCCCGGCCGTCCCCCCGCCGCCGTCACCCGACGCCCCCCGACATGGCGCGACTCCCGACGTCGTGCGCCCGGAGCGGACAAGATGGGGAGATGGGATTCCATGTCGACTCAGAGGCCGGCCGGCTGCGCCGGGTGATCCTGCACCGCCCCGATCTGGAACTGAAGCGGCTCACCCCGTCCAACAAGGACACCCTGCTCTTCGACGACGTGCTGTGGGTGCGCCGGGCCCGGGCCGAGCACGACGGGTTCGCCGACGTGCTCCGCGACCGGGGCGTCGAGGTCCACCTCTTCGGGGACCTGCTGGCCGAGAGCCTGCAGATCCCCGAAGCGCGGACGCTGGTCCTGGACCGGGTCTTCGACGAGAAGGAGTACGGGCCGCTGGCGACCGACCACCTGCGGGCGGCGTTCGAACAACTGCCGGTGCCCGAACTCGTCGAGGCGCTGGTCGGCGGGATGACCAAGCGCGAGTTCCTGGAACGCCACCCCGAACCCACCTCGGTCCGCTTTCACGTGATGGACCTCGACGACTTCCTGTTGGGGCCGCTGCCCAACCACCTCTTCACCCGCGACACCTCCGCCTGGATCTACGACGGGGTGTCGATCAACTCGATGCGCTGGCCCGCCCGGCAGCGCGAGACCGTGCACTACGAGGCCATCTACCACCACCACCCGCTCTTCCGCGACGCGCCGTTCCACGTCTGGTCCGAGGGCCAGGCGGACTACCCCTCGACGATCGAGGGCGGCGACGTCCTGGTGTTGGGCAACGGCGCGGTGCTGATCGGCATGAGCGAGCGGACCACTCCGCAGGCGGTGGAACTCCTGGCGCGCGGGCTGTTCGCCGCGGGTTCCGCCCAGACGATCGTGGCGCTGGACATGCCCAAGCGGCGGGCGTTCATGCACCTGGACACGGTCATGACGATGGTCGACGGGGACACCTTCACCCAGTACGCCGGGTTGGGCATGCTCCGCTCGTACACCATCGAACCGGGGGCGGGCGCCCAGGACCTCAAGGTCACCGACCATCCGCCGGAGCACATGCACCGCGCCATAGCGGCCTCCCTGGGGCTGGCCGACATCCGGGTGCTCACCGCGACCCAGGACGTCCACGCGGCCGAGCGCGAGCAGTGGGACGACGGCTGCAACGTCCTGGCGGTGGAGCCGGGCGTGGTGGTCGCCTACGAGCGCAACGTCACCACCAACACCTTCCTGCGCAAGCGCGGCATCGAGGTGATCACGATCCCCGGCAGCGAACTGGGCCGGGGCCGCGGCGGCCCGCGCTGCATGAGCTGTCCGGTGACGCGGGACCCCGTGCCGGGCCTGGGCTGACCGGGACGCAGGACTCAGGACCCAGGACGCGGGACGCGGGACGCGGGTGTGGGGGGCGCGGGTGTGGGGGCGCGGGGTGTGCGGGCCGGTCGGCCCGCATCGGCGGGGGATGACGCGGGCCCCGTGCCACGGTGGGGGCGGGCCCCGGTGCGCCTCCCGTGCGCCGGGGCGTACGGGATTGGCGCGCGCTCCCGGGGGCAGCATCGTATAGAGATACGGATGCTCGTATAGACTTCCAGGGTCCGCACGGGAACGAGCCCGCCGCGGGGCCGATCCGCCCACCGGGCCCGCACCCGGTTGCGGTCCGGAACCGGTCCGACCCTCCCACCCCGACCGCCGCGAACCAGGAGCCCCCCATGGCGATAGACCTCACGGGCCGCCACTTCCTCAAGGAGCTGGACTACAGCGCCGAGGAATTCCACCGACTGATCGACCTGGCCGCCGAGCTGAAGGCGGCCAAGCGCGCCGGTGCCGAGGTCCGCCGCCTGAACGGCCGCAACATCGCCCTGATCTTCGAGAAGACCTCCACCCGGACCCGCTGCTCCTTCGAGGTCGCCGCCGCCGACCAGGGCGCGACCACCACCTACCTCGACCCGTCCGGCTCGCAGATGGGGCACAAGGAGTCGGTCAAGGACACCGCCCGGGTCCTCGGCCGGATGTTCGACGCCATCGAGTTCCGCGGCAGCCGCCACGCCGACGTCGAGGAGCTCGCCGCGCACGCCGGGGTGCCCGTCTACAACGGGCTCACCGACGACTGGCACCCGACCCAGATGCTCGCCGACGTCCTGACCATGATCGAGCACGGCGGCGGCCGGCCCCTGACGGAGACCGCCTTCGCCTACCTCGGCGACGCCCGCAACAACATGGGCAACTCCTACCTCGTCACCGGCGCCCTCCTCGGCATGGACGTGCGGATCGTGGCCCCCCGGAAGCTGTGGCCCGAGGAGACCGTCATCGCCCGGGCGCGCGCGCTCGCGGAGACCAGCGGGGCCCGGATCACCCTCACCGAAGAGGTCGCCGAGGGCGTGCGGGGCGCCGATTTCGTCGCCACCGACGTCTGGGTCTCCATGGGCGAGCCCAAGGAGGTCTGGGACGAGCGGATCGCCCTGCTCACCCCGTACGCGGTCACGATGGACGTGCTGCGCGCCACCGGCAAGCCCGGCGTGAAGTTCCTGCACTGCCTGCCCGCCTACCACGACCTCGGCACCGAGATCGGCCGGGAGATCCACGCCCGCCACGGCCTGGACTCGCTGGAGGTCACCGACGAGGTCTTCGAGTCCGCGCACTCGGTGGTCTTCGACGAGGCGGAGAACCGCATGCACACCATCAAGGCCGTGCTGGTGGCGACGCTGGCCCTCTGAGGCCGGCGGCGACCGCCGCCGGCGGTGCACCGGGCGGCGCAGCGCCGTGCGCCCACCTGCACGATCTTGCGGCGGAGATGGGTACCATCGAGCCGCTCACGGGGTCCGGACCCACCGGTCCGGGCCCCGCTGCGTGCCCGGCCCACCCGCGCCGCGCGCCTCGCACCACCAGAGGGAGAACCACCCCATGCCCCGCCCAGGCGCGTCGGGACTGCGCATCAAGTCCCCCGACCTGCTCATCGCCGAATCCGGCGCGGACCTCGACGGCCACGGGCTGCGGCGCAGCATGGGCCTGTTCCAGCTCGTCTGCTTCGGCATCGGCGCCGTCGTCGGCACGGGCATCTTCGTCGGGCTCTCCGACACCGTCGCCCAGGCCGGCCCCGCGGTCGTCGTCTCCTTCGTCCTGGCGGCCGTCACCTGCGTCTTCACCGCCTTCTCCTTCGCCGAACTGGGCGGCGCGATCCCGGTCTCCGGCAGCTCCTACTCCTACGCCTACGCCACCCTCGGCGAGCGCACCGCCTTCCTCGTCGGCTGGTGCCTGCTGCTCGAATACGGCATCTCGGTCTCGGCGGTCGCCGTCGGCTGGGGCCAGTACCTCAACCAACTGCTGGGGAGCCTCACCGGCTGGCAGCTGCCCGCCGCGCTCGCCAACCCGCCCGGCGACGGCGGCGTCGTCAACCTCCCCGCCGTGGTCGTGGTGCTGCTGGCCGCGCTGCTGCTGGTCCGCGGGGTCCGGGAGAGCGCCCGCGCCACCGCCGCGATGGCGGTCCTCAAGCTGGCGGTCCTGGTGCTGTTCTGCGTGATCGGCTTCGGCGCGTTCCGCAGCGGCAACCTCTCCCCGTTCGCCCCGGAGGGCCTCGCCGGGATCACCTCCGGTGCCTCCGTCGCGTTCTTCTCGTACATCGGCTTCGACTCGATCACCACCGCCGGCGAGGAGGTGCGCAACCCGCGCCGCAACGTCCCCCTCGCGATCATGATCTGCATCGGGGTGGTCACCGTGCTGTACTGCCTGGTTGCCCTGGCCGCCATCGGGGCGCTCTCCTCCGGGGAGGTCGCCGGCCGGCCCGCGGCGCTGTCGCTGATCGTCGACCGGGTCACGCACTCCGACATCGGCGGCGCGGTGATCGCCTTCGGCGCGGTCGTCGCCATCGCCTCCGTGGTCCTCGCCGTGATGTACGGCCAGACCCGCATCCTGATGTCGATGGCCCGCGACGGCCTGGTCCCGCGGGTCTTCGCCCGGGTCTCGCCGCGCACCGCCACGCCCGTCGCCAACACCTGGATCGTCGCCCTGGTCTTCGCGGTCCCGGCCGCCGTCGTCCCGTTGGACATGGTGATGAACCTGAGCAGCGTCGGCACGCTGGCCGTGATGGCGGTGGTCAACGTCAGCGTCCTGGTCCTGCGCCGCACCCGGCCCGACCTGCCGCGCCGCTTCCGGGTCCCGCTCTCGCCGCTCAGCCCCCTGCTCGGCGTCGCCTTCTGCGGCTACCTCGTCTACGGCACCGGCCCGGCCACCTGGCTCCAGTTCGCCGGGTTCCTCGCCGTCGGCGCGGTGCTCTACTCGCTCTACGGGCGGCGCCGTTCCCGCCTCGCGGCCGGCGTCGACGGCGCGGCAGGCGGCCCGGCCTCGCGTCCCGACGCCGATCCGGACGAGGCCGCGCACGACGGGGCCGTCCCTGCCGCCACGACGGCCGCGGCCCCCGCGACGCAGGAAGCCTGAACCACACCGCACCGCACCGCACCGCGCTACACCGCACTGCACTGCACCGCCGCGTGGCGCAGTGCCGCCGGCCCTGTCGCCCCCTTCAGGCCGTGCCGGACGCGCCCCCGCCGCCCCGTTCCGGGTATCGCGCCCTCCTGACGACGGTCACGAACCAGTGATAGCTTCGAGGGGCATTTCGCGCGTCCCGCACCGCCACCGCATCCGCGGCCACCGCACGCACCAGCCATCCGGCTGAAGGGGGCAGGCAGACCGATGAGCCCGTTCGCAGGATCCGCCCGCAGCACCGGCGCATGGCGCCACATCAGGGTCACCACCCAGGACGGCGTCGCCACCGTCACCCTCGCCCGTCCCGAGAAGCTCAACGCCCTCACCTTCGCGGCCTACGCCGACCTCCGCGACCTGCTCGCCGAACTCTCCCGGGAGCGCTCGGTGCGCGCGCTGGTGCTGGCCGGCGAGGGCCGCGGCTTCTGCTCCGGCGGCGACGTCGAGGAGATCATCGGCGTCACCCTCGGCATGGACACCGCCCAACTCCTGGACTTCAACCGGATGACCGGGCAGGTCGTCCGCGCCATCCGGGAATGCCCCTTCCCGGTCATCGCGGCGGTGCACGGCGTGGCCGCCGGCGCAGGCGCGGTGCTCGCCCTGGCCGCCGACTTCCGCGTCGCCGACCCCTCCGCCCGCTTCGCGTTCCTCTTCACCCGCGTCGGCCTCTCCGGCGGCGACATGGGCGCCGCCTACCTGCTGCCGCGGGTCATCGGCCTCGGCCACGCCACCCGGGTCCTGATGCTCGGCGACCCGGTCCGCGCCCCCGAGGCCGAACGCCTCGGCCTGATCAGCGAACTCGCCGAGGAGGGCCGCGCCGACGAACGGGCCGCCGCCCTGGCCCGCCGGCTCGCCGAGGGCCCCGCGCTGGCCCACGCCCAGACCAAGGCCCTGCTCACCGCCGAACTCGACATGCCGCTGGCCGCCGCCGTCGAACTGGACGCCGCCACCCAGGCCCTGCTGATGAACAGCGCCGACTACGCCGAGTTCCACGCCGCGTTCACCGAGAAGCGGCCGCCCAAGTGGCAGGGGAAGTGACCGCCCCCGCGGGCCCGGACCACCGCCCGCTGAAGGTCGCCGTCCTCGGCGGCGGCCCCGGCGGGCTCTACGCCGCTGCCCTGCTCAAACGCCTCGACCCGGGCCGGGAGGTCACCGTCTGGGAGCGCAACGCCCCCGACGACACCTTTGGCTTCGGCGTCGTCCTCTCCGACGAGACCCTCGGCGGCATCGAGCACGCCGACCCGGACGTCTACCGCGCGCTCCAAGCGGAGTTCGTGCGCTGGGACGACATCGACATCGTGCACCGCGGCCGCACCCTCACCTCCGGCGGGCACGGCTTCGCCGCCCTCGGCCGCCGCCGACTGCTGGCCGTCCTGCACGACCGCTGCCGAGCCCTGGGCGTACGGCTGGTCTTCCGCACCGAGGCCCCGCCGGCCGCCCGCCTCGCCCGCGACCACGACCTGGTGATCGCCGCCGACGGCGTGCAGAGCGCCACCCGCACCGCACACGCCGACGTCTTCCGACCCCAGCTGACCACCCACCGCTGCCGCTACATCTGGCTCTCCGCCGACTTCGCCCTGGACGCCTTCCGCTTCGAGATCGCCGACACCGGCCGGGGCGTCGCCCAGCTCCATGCCTACCCGTACGCCCGCCCGTCGCCGACGCCTCCCCGGGCTTCGTCCGGGGCCCCGCGGCCCCCTCACCCGACCGCCGACCGCGCCGGTGTACCGGACGGCGGCGCCAGCACGGTCATCGTCGAGATGCGCGAAGAGGTCTGGCGCGCCAACGGCCTCGACGCCCAGGACGAGTCCGCGGCGGCCGCCTGGTGCGCCGCGCTCTTCGCCGACACCCTCGGCGGCCGTCCGCTGCGCACCAACAACTCCCACTGGATCGCGTTCCGCACGGTCGTCAACGAACGCTGGTCGCACGGCCGCATCGTGCTGCTCGGCGACGCCGCGCACACCGCCCACTTCTCCATCGGCTCCGGTACCAAGCTCGCCGTCGAGGACGCCCTCGCCCTCGCCGCCTGCCTACGGGAACAGCCCGCCCTGCCGGACGCCCTCGCCGCCTACGAGGCCGAACGCCGCCCGGTCGTCGCCTCCACCCAACGCGCCGCCCGCGCCAGCCTCGCCTGGTTCGAGGACCTCGCCACCTACACCGACCAGCCGCCGCACCAGTTCGCCTTCAACCTGCTCACCCGCAGCCGCCGGGTCACCCACGACAACCTGCGGCTGCGCGACGCGGGGTTCACCGACGCGGTGGCCGCGGCGGCGGGCGTCCCCACCGGGACCCCACCGATGTTCACCCCCTTCCGGCTGCGCGGCCTGACCCTGCGCAACCGGGTCGTGGTCTCCCCGATGGACATGTACACGGCCGACGGCGACGGCACCCCCGGCGACTTCCACCTCGTCCACCTCGGCGCCCGCGCACTGGGCGGCGCCGGCCTGGTGATGACGGAGATGGTGTGCGTCAGCCCCGAAGGCCGCATCACCCCGGCCTGCACCGGCCTGTACGCGCCGCAGCACGAGCGGGCCTGGCGGCGCGTCACCGACTTCGTCCACGCCCAGGCCCCCGGCACCGCCGTCGGCGTGCAGCTCGGCCACTCCGGCCGCAAGGGATCGACCCGCCGGATGTGGGAGGGCATCGACCAACCGCTCCCGGACGGCAACTGGCCGCTCGTGGCCCCCTCCGCACTGCCCTACCGGCCCGGCGTCAACCAGATCCCACACGCCCTGACCACCACCGAACTCGGCGTCGTGCGGCAGCAGTTCGCCCGCTCCGCCGCAGCCGCCGCCCGCGCCGGCTTCGACCTCCTCGAACTCCACTGCGCGCACGGCTACCTCCTGTCCGGCTTCCTCTCGCCCCTGACCAACCGGCGCACCGACGCCTACGGCGGCTCCCTCGCCGGCCGTCTCCGCTTCCCCCTCGAAGTCTTCGACGCGGTACGGGAAGAATGGCCGGCGGACCGCCCCATGACCGTCCGGATCTCCGCCACCGACTGGGCGGACGGCGGCACCACCCCCGACGACGCGGTGGCCATCGCGGCCGCCTTCGCCGAGCACGGCGCCGACGCCCTCGACGTCTCCACCGGCCAGGTCGTGCCCGACGAGCGTCCCGACTTCGGCCGCTCCTACCAGACCCCGTACGCCGACCGCATCCGCAACACCCTCGGCGTGCCCGTGATCGCGGTCGGCGCCATCTCCTCCTGGGACGACGTCAACTCCCTGATCCTGGCCGGCCGCACCGACCTGTGCGCCCTGGCCCGCCCCCACCTCTACGACCCGCACTGGACCCTGCACGCCGCCGCCGAACAGGGCTACAGCGGTCCGGGTGCCCCCTGGCCGCTGCCCTACCAGGCCGGGAGCCGCACCCCGCCCACCGGCCGCACCGACGCGCCGAAGCCCCGCCTCACGCTGCACTGACGGGGAGGCCGGTCGCAGCGCGGGGCGGGGCCGATCCGGGGCGCGGACCGGGCGCGCCGTCAACAGGGGTCGGGCAACGCCTGCGCCAGCGGCAGGCCGGTGACCCGGGCGTCGACCACCGGCTGGCCGTGCTGCTCGACCCGCACCGCCACCTCCCGGCGGCCGTCGGCGCCCGCCCCGGCGGCCCGGGCCCCCACCCAACACGGCGCGTCCAACTCGGCGTACCGCGCGAAGGAGCAGTCCAGCGCGACCGGCAGCGACCAGTGGGGCGCCACGGCGCGGGCGGCCTGCCGCGCCGCCTCGACCATCAGCATGCCCGGGACGTGGTCCACGGGATGGTCGAACAGCACCGGGTGCGCGGTGTCCACCCGCAACTGCCAGCGTTCGGCGGGCTCGGCGGACTCGGCCCGGGCGCCGGGGCCGGTGCGGCCGGCGGGGGAGAGCACCACGTCGGCGGCCCGGTCCCGGCCCACCACCGGCGGCGCGACCGGTTCCGACGGCGGCAGCCGGCGGGCGTTGGCGAGCAGCAGGTCGCCGTACTCGCCGCGCAGCCGGCGGTAGACGGCCGGGCTGTGGCAGGTGTAGGTCAGGGACGCCCGGGCCAGCTCGGCGCCGTCGCGCACGATGTGGAACTCCTGGCGGACGCCGGCCAACTGCTTGCGGCGGCGGACCACGTCGTGGTCGGTGACGTGCAGCGCGACGTCGGCCGGCGTGTGGGTGGCGCGCAGCGCCTGCGGGCGCAGGACGTAGCTGACCTTCTGCCAGATGATCGGGTGGTCCAGCGGCACGCCGTGCGCGACGTGGCTCAGTAATATCCCCGCCTGTCGCACCGTCTCGATCAGCAGCAGCGGATCGTGCAGCCCGCCCGCCGACCCGTAGAAGCTGTGCGCGCGGGGCCACTGGGCCGTCACCAGCCAGCCGCCGGGCCCGTCCTGCCGCCAGTTGGTCAGGAACACCTCGGAGACCGCAGCCCGGTGCACGTACTCCCGCGGTACCGTCGTGGTCAGCGTCCGCGGTCGGTTTCCGTCCGCCCACCACCCCGGGACGTCGTCGGATCGCTCACGCGCGGACGGGCTGAGGATGGCGCTGGCCATGAAGGTCCTTTCAGAGGGGACGGCTCTCGGCGCCCTGGCGAACGGCATCCGATCTCCCCGGACAAGATACGAACCATGCGGTTTGTTTTCCAGTGCTGAGCGGGCCGTTCCCCCGACAGGGCGACACTCCTGGTGAACGGTCAGACGGCGATCCGCGCGGACCGGCCCTGCGGGTCCAGATGGCTCAGCGCACCCGGCGACGCCAGGCCCGGCAGGGTGTGCCGCCACAGGGCCGTGACCCGCTCGGGCAGGTCGGCGCGGTTGGTCGCCGCCCGCGAGAACAACTGCACGCCCATGTAGGCGGCGACGAAGAACTCCGCGGCCCGTTCCGGCACGACGGCGGGCAGCAGTTCGCCCTTGTCGCGGGCGTCGCCGAACATCGCGGTGATGATGTCGGTCCACGCCTGGTAGGGGACCAGCGGCTCCTCGCTGAACGTCGTCTCGACCGCGATCCGGGTGCCGGCCTGCAGCAACGGATCGCTGCGCAGCGCCAGTGCGACCTGGTGGGTGAAGTCGATGGCGTCCTGGAGGCGGGAGTCGCTGACCGGCGGCACGAACGGCTCGGTCTGCTCCCGGATGACCGCGCGCGCCAGGGCGTCCTTGGAACGGAAGTGGAAGTAGACGGCTCCCTTGGTGACGCCGGCCCGCTGGATGATCTCCGCCATCGTCGCGGCCTGGTAGCCGCGGGTTCCGATGACGTGAGCCGCGGCCTCGAGGACGGCGCGCCGGGTGCGCACTGCGCGTTCCTGCTTGACCACCGATCATCCTCCGTATGCTCTCTTGGAGTTGTTGTGCCCGGGCGCGCACCGCTGCCGTGGCCGCGCAGTCTATTTCCGCATCATAAAGAAGCCAACCGTGCGGTATTGATGGCGGACGGCGCGTCCCTGGCCGGAATGCGTGGTCCGGCGAAGCGGTGCCGCGCGGTGCCGTCGAACGTCCGAGGAGCAGATCGATGACCGTCCCAGCCGTACCCGGCCTCCCCGCAGTCCACCGGGAAGTGCGGCTCGTTCGCCAGGCCGGGGGTGGGCAAGTGACGGAGCGTCACTTCGAGCTGGCCGAGGTGCCGCTGCCGTCCCTCCGGTCCGGTCAGGTGCTGGTGCGCACCCGCTTCATGGCGGTCACCGCGGCGATGCGCACGCGGATGACCACCGCCCGGCTGCCGATGCCGTCCTACGAGCCCGGCCGGCCGCTGTGGGGCGCCGCGGTCGGCGAGGTCGTGGCCGCCGAGGGCACCGCCCTCGCCCCCGGCGACCTCGTCCACCACCCCTACGGTTGGCGGGAGTTCGCCGCCGTCGACGAGGCGCGCGCCCGGCGGCTGGATCCCGACGCCCTGCCCTTCCCGGCCGCCCACCTCTCCCAGGGGGCCACCGCCTGGGGGGCGCTGCGCCGCGCGGCCGGGGTCCGTCCCGGCGACACCGTCTTCGTCAGCGGCGCGGCCGGCGGCGTGGGCAGCATGGCCGGGCAGCTCGCCCGCCGCCTGGGCGCCGCCCGGGTGATCGGCAGCACCGGTTCGGAGGCCAAGGCGTCCCGACTGCGCGCGGAGTTGGGGTATGACGCCACGGTGGTGCGGGATGCCGGGCCGATCGAGGAGCAGTTGCGCCGGGCGGCGCCGGACGGCATCGACGTGCTGCTGGACCTCGTCGGCGGCGAGCAGCTGCGGGCGGCGCTCGCGCTGGCGCGCCCGGAGGCCAGGTTCGCGCTGGTCGGCGCGCTCGCCAGCCAGATGGGTGAGGGGGGTGGGGTGGTCAGTCCGGTCGAGCTCGACGCGGGGCTGATCATCACGCGCCGGGTGGCGCTGCGCGGTTTCGGGGTGTACGCGCATCCCGACCTTCCGACGGAGTGGACGGCGGAGTTCGGTCGGGGGTTGCGGGACGGCTCCCTCGCCTTCCCGCACGTCCTGCTGCAAGGGATCGAGCAGGCGCCGCGGGCGCTCTGCGAGCTGGCCCAGGGGCGCCATGTCGGGTCGGTGCTCGTGGAGTTGTGAACCCGGCACGGGGCCGGTGCGCGGCGGGGGCGGGCGCCGCGGGGCGGTCGGTCAGCCGGCCGGGACCTGTGCCGGCGCCGGGATTCCGGCCGGGACCCGGCCCGCCGCGGCGGGCAGCAGCCCCCACAGTCCGGTGACCGCCTCCGCGTCCCACCACGTCCGGTCGCCGCCGCCCAGGTGCAACAGGCCCACCACGATCGACGTCAGCAGCTGGGCGGTGCGGCGGGGTTCGGCGTCCGAGGGGTGCGGGCCGGTGAGCCCGTCCCCGATGCCGACCGGCGTGCCGGTGGGGCAGGTGACCGCCTTGTCGAGGAAGAGCGCGTACCAGCGCTGCTCCAAGGCGTGGATGTCCAGACCCGGTGCGGTCTCCGGGCGCAGTCGCAGGCCGGCGCGCAGCACCGCGTCCGTCTGCACCCGGCCGAACAGTTCCACGGCGAAGTTCCGGACCGCGACGGTCAGCGGCTCGGGGGAGCGCGCGAAGCCCTCCTCGATCTCGTTGAGGGTGGCCAGGGCGGCGTCCCGCACCGCGAGGGTGAGGTCGTCCTTGGACGTGAAGTGGAAGTACAGGGCGCCCTTGCTCAGTCGGGCCCGCCGGCTGATCTCGACCATGCCTGCGGCGGGCACCCCCTTCTCCAGGAAGGTCTCGGCGGCCGAGCGGATGAGCGCCTGACGGCTTTGGATGGCGCGATGCTGCGTGGGCACGGTGTCCGTCCCGTCTCTCGTACGACTGCAACGTGTTTGCAGTCTACAGAGAAAACCAACCATGCGGTTCGCTATGGCTGAGCGAAATGGCCGGAACCCCGCTGACCTGTCGGGAAGTGATCGCTCGGGCCGGTGGGACGGGGTCGTGCGCCGCCCGGCGCCTGGGGGCTATGTCCAGTGTGGTGGGCCTGGGGAGGCTTGTCGACCGTCAGGGAGGGGCTAAGGCACATTGACAAACAGCGCAGGCGGTTTTTAAATCTCCGAAGGCGGTAAACGGGACGATCCGTTCCGATGCCGCCGCCTCGACGGTCGCGTGCCGCCCTTGGACAGCGGTGCGCCTCGGCGAGACCGCCTCTGCCGCCACAGTCGTCGACCGCAGGCCCGCCCGACCAGCTGAGCCCGCACAGTCACCCGAGCCCCCGCACCCACGGAACCCGGAAAGGTCCCCCTCCATGCGCGTATCAATGGAAGTCGGCGAACGTCCTGTGAGAGGCGCGCGGAGCGCCGGCGGTGAGACCCTCAAGGCCGCCGTCTTCGATCTGGACGGCACCCTCGCCAACACCCTGCCCGCGATCAGCAAGCTGCTGGTCAAGGTGGCCGCGGAGCAGGGCTGTTCGGTGACGGCACGGCAGGCGGCCACGGCCATCGGCAAGCCCCCGGCCGCCGCGTTCGGGCGGCTGCTGGGCCGACCCGAGGACGACGGCCGGGTCCAGGCCGCCATCTCCCGCTACCGGGAACTGTTCGCCTACGAGGTCCTGTGCCAGGGGCCGCAGCTGCTGTACCCCGGAGTGACGGCCGGGCTGTCCGCGCTGCGCGCCCACGGCGTCGAACTCGCCGTGGCCACCTCCAAGACCACCCGCAGCGCCGAGGCCCTGCTCGACGTGATGGGCATCCGTGACCTGGTCGGTCCGGTTGTGGGCCAGGACATGGTGCGCCGCGGCAAGCCGCACCCGGAGATGGTGCTGCGCGCGGCCGGCCGGCTGGGGGTCCCGGCCTGGCAGAGCGCGTATGTGGGGGACACCGTGGGGGACATGCGGATGGCGGTCACCGCGCGCATGGAACCGGTCGCGGTCACCTACGGCAGCGGAACGTTCGGTGAACTCGCCGCGGTCGCCGGCACGCGGATGTGCAGCTCCTTCAAGGACGTGGTGTCGGTGATCGCCGCCGCCCGCCCGCGTCCGGCGGCGGCCGCCGCGGGGCCGGTCGTCCGGCCGCGCCGGGCCGCCGTCCCGGTGGGGGCGCAGCAGCGGCGACGCTGACGACGGGGGCACGGGGTGTGCCCGCGGCCCAGGGGGAACACCGGGGCCGCGGGCAGGAGGCGATGGCGCGGGACGTGCGAGGACGCGGGGCAACCTCCCGCCCGACCGGGGGGCGGGCGGGTCGGGTCAGCCGGCGTCCTGGGTGCGGGACGTCCCCGCCGTCGCCTCGTGCGCGTAACGGGCGCCCGCCGCGCGCAGTGTGTCGTGCAGTCGGCGGAACACCTCCGCCGCGCGGCCGCCCGGCCAGTCCTGGGGCAGGAGGGCGGGCGGAAGTCCGGGATCCGCGTAGGGCAGGCGGCGCCAGGCGTCCAGGGCGAGCAGATAGTCGCGGTAGGCGGCCTCGGGGGGAACGGCGCGGCGCCGGGTCCAGTGCTCCAGCACCGGTTCGTGCGCCGCCAGGAACGCGCGGTGCCGCGCGGCGAGGGCGTCCAGGTCCCACCAGCGGGCCACGGCCCGTGCGGTGGGCGTGAAACCGGCGTGGGCACCGGTGAACAGGTCGACGTAGGGGTCCAGTTGGAGCCGCTCCAGGGTGTGCCGGGTCTCCTCGTAGAGGTGTGCGGGGGCGATCCACACGCCGGGGGCGGCGGTGCCGAAGCCCAGGCCGGCCAGCCGGGAGCGCAGCAGGTGGCGCTTGTGGCGCTCCTCCTCGGGGACGGAGAAGACGGCCAGGACCCAGCCCGGCGGCGGCCCGGTCGGCCGCCCGAATATCCGGCGGTCGCCGTCCGCGAGCAGCTGGCGGCCCGCCTCCGACAGGCCGTACGCGGCGGCGCCCGCGGCGGTGCGCTCCGGGACCAGCAGCCCGCGGCGCTTGAGCCGGGAGACCGCGGACCGCACCGACGGCGGGTCCACGCCGAGCACGCCGAGCAGCCGGATCAGCGCGGCCACCGGCACCGGACCGGGCGCATCCGGGTGGTGGTGCGTGCCGCCGCGTCCGTAGGCCCCGTAGAAGGTGACGATCAGGGACCGCGGGGTGTGCTGGGCTTGCTCGTCGCTCACCGGGTCACTCTAGTTCGCGCGAGCGCAGCCGGAACCGCTGGAGTTTGCCGGTCGGGGTGCGCGGCAGCGCGGGGTGGAAGACCACCTCGCGCGGGCACTTGTAGGGCGCGATCTGCGTTTTGACGAAGGCCCGGAGCGCGGTGACCGTCTCCGGCCCGGGCGGTACGCCGTCCCGCAGCACCACGTGGGCGACGACCAGCTGACCGCGGTCCTCGTCGGGCCGGCCGACCACCGCCGCTTCGGTGACGTCCGGGTGCCGCAGCAGGGCGTCCTCCACCTCGGGGCCGGCGACGTTGTACCCGGCCGAGATGATCATGTCGTCCGCGCGGGCCACGTAGTGGAAGTAGCCGTCCCGGTCCCGTAGGTAGGTGTCGCCGGTGACGTTCCAGCCGTCGCGGACGTAGCCGGTCTGGCGGGGGTCGGCCAGGTAGCGGCAGCCGGTCGGGCCGCGGACCGCGAGCAGCCCCGGTTCGCCGTCCGGCACCGGGCGGCCGTCCGCGCCCACCACGCGCGCCTCGAAGCCGGGCACCGGCAGTCCCGTCGTCCCCGGCCGAATCGCGTCGTCGGCGGCGGACAGGAAGATGTGCAACAGCTCGGTGGCGCCGATCCCGTTGATGATCCGCAGGCCGGTCGCCTCGTGCCAGGCCCGCCACGTCGCGGCCGGCAGGTTCTCGCCGGCCGACACGCAGCGGCGCAGCGAGCCCAGGTCGTGCCCGGCGAGCTTGGGCAGCATCGCCCGGTAGGCGGTCGGCGCGGTGAACAGCACCGAGATCCGGTGCGCCGCGACGTCGGCGAGCATCCGCTCCGGCCCGTTCCAGTCGGCCAGGTACGTCGAGGCGCCGACCCGCAGCGGGAAGACCACCAGCCCGCCGAGCCCGAAGGTGAAGCCGAGCGGCGGACTGCCGGCGAACACGTCGTCCGGCCGCGGCCGCACCACCTGCGCGGAGAAGGTGTCCGCGATGGCCAGCACGTCGCGGTGGAAGTGCAGGCACCCTTTGGGGCGGCCGGTGGTGCCCGAGGTGAAGGCGATCAGCGCGACGTCGTCGGAGGCGGTCGGCACCGCTGCGTACGGCGCGCCGCCGGGCCGGGCGCACCGCGTCAGGTCGTCCGGGCCGTCCCCGCCGAACGGCGTGATGCGCAGCCCCGGGACGCCCGCCCGGACCAGGTCGCCGACCGCGCCCGCGTCGCACAGTGCGTGCCGGACCCGGGCGAGCCCGCAGATCGTGGCGAGTTCCTCCGGCCGGTGCGCCGCCAGGACGGTCACCGCCACCGCGCCGGCCTTCATGACCGCGAGCCAGCAGGCGGCCAGCCAGGGCGTGGTGGGGCCGCGCAGCAGCACCCGGTTGCCGGGCACGACGCCCAACGGGCCGGTGAGAGCGTGCGCGATCGCGTCGACGCGTTCTTGCAACTCCCCGTAGGACCACGCCCGGCCGTGCGCGTCGCGGACCGCGGGGCGGTCCGGGCCCAGCCGGGCGATGGTGCCGTCGAGGAGTTCCGCCCCGCAGTTCAACCGGTCCGGATAGCCCAGGTCGGTGAGGTGCGGCCACTGCTCGGGCGGGGGCAGCCGGTCGCGCGCGAAGGTGTCGGTGTGGGCCGAGGACCGTAGCTCCATGCGGGGTGCGCCCCCTTGGGCCGGGTGGCCGCCGCGCGGCCGGGGAGGGGTGGTGGTCGGGTGCGGGGACCGGGGAGGACTGCCGTACGGATCCTCGTCAGCGTAACGTCATCGTGACGGCAGTCAACAGACCGCGATATCCGGCCGCCGGGCCGTCGCCGTGCCCGGTCCGCTACCAGGGAGCCGCCTCGTGACCGCATTCGCACTGGGACCGGAGGAACAGCAATGGTGCGCCGAGCTGCGCGCCCGGACCGCCGAACGGCTGCGCCCCCTCGCGGAGCAGGGGCGAGGGGGCCGGATCAACCGGCCCCTGGTCGCCGCCCTCGGCGAACTGGGCCTGCTCGCCCGGCTCTTCCCCGACGGCGGCAGCCCCAGGGCGCTGGACCTGTGCCTGCTGCGCGAATCGCTGGCGCAGGAGTGCACGGAGGCGGAGACCGCGCTGGCGCTCCAAGGACTGGGCACCTGCCCGATCCTCCAGTCCGGGACGGACGCCCAACGGGCCCGCTGGCTACCGGAGGTGACGGCCGGCCGGGCCGTCGCGGCCTTCGCGCTGAGCGAGCCGGGCGCGGGCTCGGACGCCGCGGCGCTCGCCCTGACGGCCGCGCCCGACGGGCCCGGCCGTTGGCGGCTCACCGGTGAGAAGTGCTGGATCTCCAACGCCCCCGAGGCCGACTTCGCCACCGTCTTCGCCCGCACCGGCGGTGCCGACGGCGCCCGCGGCATCACCGCCTTCCTCGTCCCGGCCGACCGCCCGGGGCTGGGCGGCGAACCGTTGGACATGCTCAGCCCGCACCCCATCGGCACCCTGGTCTTCGACGGCACACCGGTGACCGACGCGGACGTGCTCGGTGACGTGGGCGGCGGGTTCGGGGTGGCGATGCGCACCCTGAACCTCTTCCGGCCGAGCGTGGGCGCCTTCGCGGTCGGCATGGCGCAGGCCGCGTTGGACGCCGCGCTGGCGCACGCCGGGACGCGCACCGCGTTCGGCGGGCCGCTCAGGGAACTCCAGTCCGTCGGCCACCGACTGGCCGAGATGGCCACCCGCGTGGAGGCCGCCCGCCTCCTGGTCTACGCCGCCGCGGCCGCCTACGACCGCGGCGCCCCGGACGTCGCCCGCCGCTCGGCCATGGCCAAGCTCCTGGCCACCGAGACCGCACAGGAGGTCGTCGACGCCGCCGTCCAGATCCACGGCGCCCGCGCGCTGCGCCGCGGCCACCTGTTGGAACACCTCTACCGCGAGGTCCGCGCACCCCGCATCTACGAGGGCGCCACGGAGGTCCAACGCTCGCTGATCGCCAAGGAGCTGTACCGCGAAGCCGGTCGCCAGCCGGTCTGAGAGACCGCTGCGCCCGAGGCCGCGCCGACCCCGACCGCCCCGCCGTCGCAGGCGCTCGCGCGGGGGCGGGGCGGTCGCGGCGGCTTTGCGGGTGTTGTTTCCCGGTGCGTCCGGTGTCGCCGCCGGCCGCCGAGGGTGGACTTACTAGGACGTCCAACTATATCGTCGTGACCAAGGCCCGCGGTGCAGGGAAGCCGGTGCGATTCCGGCGCGGTCCCGCCACTGTGACCGGGGAATGCGCTCCCCGAACGAGACCGGCCACTGACGGAGCAGTCCGTCGGGAAGGCCGGGGAGCGCGTGCTGATCCGGGAGTCAGGATACCGGCCGCGGGATGTTCCGTGTTGTCCACGAGGATGGAGCAGACACGCATGGCACCGGCACGCACCCGCGCCCCCGACCGGCGCATCCGACGGGTGCCGCGCACCGACCTCTGACGGTCACCCGGCCCTGCGCATCCCGCGCCGCCCGCACGCGCCGCCTTGCGACGACCGTGCCGGATCGGCGCGCCATCCCCGGATCTCACCTGACGGAGAGCAGGCATCCATGGTCCGTGAACTGGCACATCTCATCGGCGGCAAGCACACCCCGGGCACCTCGGGGACCTACGGCGACGTGCACGACCCCAACACCGGCGCCGTCCAGGCCCGCGTGCCGCTCGCCGGCCGCGCCGAGACCGAGGCGGCGATCACCGACGCCGCCGAGGCCCAGCGCGCGTGGGGCGAGTGGAACCCGCAGCGCCGCGCCCGGGTGCTGCTGAAGTTCCTCCAACTCGTCGAGGGGGAGCGGGAGTCGCTGGCCCGGCTGCTGTCGTCCGAGCACGGCAAGACCGTCGCCGACGCCCACGGCGACCTCCAGCGCGGCCTGGACGTGGTGGAGTTCGCCGCCGGCATCCCCCATCTGCTCAAGGGCGAGTTCACCGACAACGCCGGCACCGGCATCGACGTGCACTCCCTGCGCAGCCCCATCGGCGTCACCGCCGGCATCACCCCGTTCAACTTCCCCGCGATGATCCCGCTGTGGCAGGCCGCCCCCGCCCTGGCCTGCGGCAACTCCTTCATCCTCAAGCCCTCCGAACGCGCTCCCTCGGTGCCGCTGCGGCTCGCCGAACTGTTCCTGGAGGCGGGGCTGCCACCGGGCGTCCTCAACGTCGTCAACGGCGGCAAGGAAGCGGTCGACACCCTGCTCACCGACCCCAGGGTCGGGGCGCTGGGCTTCGTCGGCTCGACCCCGATCGCGGCGCACCTCTACGCCACCGCCGCCGCGCACGGCAAGCGGGCCCAGTGCTTCGGCGGCGCCAAGAACCACCTGGTCGTGATGCCGGACGCCGACCTCGACCAGGCCGTCGACGCCCTGATCGGCGCGGGCTACGGCTCGGCGGGGGAGCGCTGCATGGCGATCTCCGTGGCCGTCCCCGTCGGCGAGGCCACCGCCGACGCCCTGGTGGAGCGGCTCAAGGAACGCGTCGGGCGGCTGCGCATCGGCCGCAGCGACGACCCCGAGGCCGACTTCGGCCCGCTCGTCAGCCGCGAGGCCCTGGACCGGGTGCGCCGCTACGTCGACATCGGCGTCAACGAGGGCGCCGAACTGGTCGTGGACGGGCGCGGGTTCACCCTCCCCGGCCACGAGGACGGGTTCTTCGCGGGCGCCTCGCTCTTCGACCGCGTCGCCCCGCAGATGCGCGTCTACCGGGAGGAGATCTTCGGGCCCGTCCTGTGCGTCGTGCGGGCCGCGGACTACGAGGAGGCGCTACGGCTGCCCAGCGAGCACCCGTACGGCAACGGCGTGGCCATCTTCACGCGGGACGGGGACACCGCCCGCGACTTCACCCGCCGGGTGAACACCGGCATGATCGGCGTCAACGTCCCCATTCCGGTACCGGTGGCCTACCACACCTTCGGCGGCTGGAAGCGTTCGGGCTACGGCGACCTGGGCCAGCACGGGCCGGACGCGATCCGCTTCCACACCCGCACCAAGACCGTCACCTCGCGCTGGCCCTCCGGGACCAAGGAGGGCGCGAGCTTCACCCTCCCGACGATGGGATGAGCACCGTGCCCACCACCCTGCTCACCGAGGACCAACTCGCCCTCGTCGAAGCCACGTTGGACTTCACCCAGGACCACCTCGCCCCGCACGCCGTCGCCTGGGACCAGGCCAAGCACTTCCCCCTCGACGTGCTGCGCAAGGCCGCGGGCCTGGGCCTGGGCGGCATCTACGTGCGCGAGGAACACGGCGGCAGCGGCCTCGGCCGCACCGACGGGGTGCTGATCGTCGAGACCCTGGCGTCCGGCTGCCCGTCCATCGCCGGCTTCGTCTCGATCCACAACATGGTCGCCTGGCTGATCGACCACCACGGCGACGCCGCCCAACGCGAACGCTGGCTGCCGCGCCTGTGCGCCATGGAGGACCTGGGCAGCTACTGCCTGACCGAACCGGGCGCCGGCTCGGACGCCGCCGCCCTGCGCACCCGTGCGGTGCGCGACGGCGACCACTACGTCCTCACCGGCGTCAAGCAGTTCATCTCGGGCGCCGGCGCCTCCCAGACGTACCTCGTCATGGCGCGCACCGGCGACGACGGCGCGCGCGGCGTCTCCGCCTTCCTCGTCGACAAGGACGATGCCGGCCTGTCGTTCGGCCCCAACGAGAAGAAGATGGGCTGGAACGCCCAGCCGACCCGCCAGGTCATCCTCGACCGGGTGCGGCTGCCCGCCGACCGGCTGCTCGGCCACGAGGGCGAGGGCTTCCGCATCGCCATGAGCGGCTTGAACGGCGGCCGGCTCGGCATCGCCGCCTGCTCCCTCGGCGGCGCCCGCGCCGCACTGGACCGCAGCCTGGTCCACCTCGCCGACCGCGAGGCGTTCGGCGGGCGCCTGCTGGACGCGCAGGCACTGCAGTTCCGGCTCGCCGACATGGCGACCGAACTCACCGCCGCCCGCGCCCTGGTCCACCAGGCCGCCCAGGCCCTGGACCGCGGCGACCCACAGGCACCGCAACTCTGCGCGATGGCCAAGCGGTTCGCCACCGACACCGGCTACGCGGTCGCCGACCGGGCCCTGCAACTGCACGGCGGCTACGGCTACCTCAGCGACTACGGCATCGAAAAGATCGTCCGGGACCTGCGGGTCCACCAGATCCTGGAAGGAACCAACGAGATCATGCGCGTCATCGTCGCCCGCGGCCTGACGGAGGCACTGCGGTGACCGACTCCGACGACCCCGTCCTCCTGACCCGGGAGGGCCGCACCGCCCGCGTCACCCTCAACCGGCCCCGCGCCCTCAACGCCCTGACCCACCCCATGGTCGACCGCATCGACGCCGCCCTGACCGCCTGCGAGGCGGACCCCGCGGTGGCGGCCGTGGTCCTCACGGGCGCCGGGGAGCGCGGCCTGTGCGCCGGCGGTGACATCCGCGCCATCTACGAGGACGCCCGCGCGCGGGGCACCGCCTCGGCGGCCTTCTGGCGCGCCGAGTACCGGCTGAACGCCCGCATCGCGCGCTACCCGAAGCCCTACGTCGCCGTCATGGACGGGATCGTGATGGGCGGCGGGGTCGGCCTCTCCGCCCACGGCAACGTCCGCCTCGTCACCGAGCGCTCCCGGATCGCCATGCCCGAGACCGGCATCGGCTTCGTCCCGGACGTCGGCGGCACCTACCTGCTGGGACTGGCCCCCGGCGAACTCGGCACCCACCTCGCGCTCACCGGCACCACGATCGGCGCCGCCGACGCCCTGCTGTGCGGCCTCGCCGACCACTTCGTCCCGTCGGACCGGCTCGCCGACCTGCTCGCCGACCTCACCACCACCGACGTCTGGGACGCGCTGGAACGCCACGTGCGCCAGCCGCCGCCGGGCGAACTCGCCCGGGAGCGCGCCTGGATCGACTCCTGCTACCGCGCGGACACGGTGGAGGAGATCGTCGACCGGCTGCGCGCCCACCCCGCACCGGCGGCCGCGCGGGCCGCCGAGACCCTGTCCCGGAAGTCACCCACCGCCCTCAAGGTCACCCTCGCCGCCGTGCGCCGCGCCCGGCACCTCGGCCCCCTGGAACGCGTGCTGGAGCAGGAGTACCGGATCTCCTGCGCCGCCCTGTCCTCGCCCGACCTCATCGAGGGCATCCGGGCCCAGGTCATCGACAAGGACCGGACCCCGAAGTGGTCACCGGGCACGCTGGCCGAGGTCGGCGCGGCGGACGTGGAACGGTTCTTCGCCTCCCCCGAACCGCCCGGCCCCGACGCGCCCTTCGTCTCCGCCCCCCGCGCGACGGCACAGGAGGTGCCCTGGTGAACGACCCGACCCGCACCGTCGGCTTCATCGGCCTCGGCCACATGGGCGGACCCATGGCCGCCAACCTCGTCAAGGCCGGCCACCGCGTCATCGGATTCGACCTGGTGCCCGAACTCCTCGCCACCGCCACGGCGGCAGGGGTCGAGGCGGCCGGATCGGCCGCGGCGGCCGTGACCGCGGCGGACGTGGTGATCACCATGCTGCCCGCCGGCCGGCACGTCCTGGGCCTGTACCGGGACGACGGGCTGCTGGCCGCCGCCCGCCCCGGCACGCTGTTCGTCGACTGCTCCACCATCGACGTCGCCGACGCCCGCACCGCCCACGACGCCGCGGTCGCCGCCGGCATGCGCGCCCTGGACGCCCCCGTCTCCGGCGGCGTGCCCGGCGCCGAGGCCGCCACCCTCACGTTCATGGCGGGCGGCGCGCACACCGAGTTCGCCGAGGCGGAGCCGCTGCTCGCCGCGATGGGCCGGAAGGCGGTGCACTGCGGCGGGGCCGGCGCGGGCCAGGCCGCCAAGATCTGCAACAACATGATCCTGGGTGTCTCGATGATCGCCGTCAGCGAGGCGTTCGTGCTCGGCGAGCGCCTGGGCCTGTCGCACCAGGCGCTCTTCGACGTGGCGTCCACCGCGTCCGGCCAGTGCTGGGCGTTGACCGTCAACTGCCCGGTCCCGGGACCCGTCCCCACCAGCCCCGCCAACCGCGACTACGCCCCGGGCTTCGCCGCCCCCCTGATGGCCAAGGACCTCGGCCTGGCCGCCAACGCGGCCCGCACCGCCCACGTCCCCGCCCACCTCGGCCTCGCCGCGGCCCGGTTGTACGCCGACTACGCCGCGGGAGCCGGCGCCGAGCAGGACTTCTCCGGCATCGTGCGGACCCTGCGGGACGGCACCGCCACCGCGCCCGGATGCGCACCCGCCAGCGACACGAAGGACGGCACCGCCACATGACCCCCGCCCACGACCCGACCTACGAAACCGTCCTCGTCGAACGCACGGGCCGCACGGCGCTGGTGACCCTCAACCGGCCCCGGGCGCTCAACGCCCTCAACCTCCAGGTCATGAACGAGGTCGTCGCGGCGACGGAGTCCCTCGACCGCGATCCGGACGTCGGCTGCATCGTCCTGACCGGTTCGGCGAAGGCGTTCGCGGCCGGAGCCGACATCAAGGAGATGGCGCCGCGGGGCCCCGTCGACATGTACCTCACCGACTGGTTCGCCGCCTGGGACCGGCTGGGGCAACTGCGCACCCCGACCGTCGCGGCCGTCGCCGGCTTCGCCCTCGGCGGCGGCTGCGAACTCGCCATGCTCTGCGACGTCCTGCTCGCGGCCGACACCGCCGTGTTCGGACAGCCGGAGATCAAGCTGGGCGTCATCCCCGGCATCGGCGGCTCCCAACGCCTGACCCGCGCCGTCGGCAAGGCCAAGGCGATGGAACTGTGCCTGACCGGCCGCACCATGGACGCCACGGAGGCGGAGCGCGCCGGCCTGGTCTCCCGGATCGTCCCCGCGGCCGACCTGTTGGATGAGGCCCGCGCCGTCGCCGCGACCATCGCGGGCATGTCGCTGCCCGTCGCGATGATGGCGAAGGAGGCGGTCTCCCGCGCCTTCGAGACGACCCTCGCCGAGGGCGTCCGCTTCGAACGCCGCCTGTTCCACGCGGTGTTCGCCACCACCGACCAGAAGGAGGGCATGGCCGCCTTCATCGACAAGCGCCCACCGGAGTTCCACCACCACTGACCGGCCCGTCCCGCAGCGCCCCGGGGCGGGCCCCACGAGGGGGCCCGCCCCGGGGCATCTCAGGTGTCCCCGGGAGAGACCAGGAACCCTGTGGGACCTGCCCGAGAGGGCCGTGCGTGGGTCAGGAAGCCGGGTCCGTGCCCAGCTTCACCACATGGTTGCGCTCGTCGACGAAGACGACCTTCGGCTCCAGCGTGCGGGCCTCCGCGTCGTCGACCGTGGCGTAGCCGATGACGATGACGATGTCGCCGGGGGCCACCAGCCGGGCGGCGGCGCCGTTGAGGCAGATGACGCCCGACCCGGGCGCGCCCTCGATGACGTACGTCTCCAGGCGGGCTCCGTTGTTCACGTTCACGATGTGCACCTGCTCGCCCACCAGCAGGTCCGCCGCGTCCATGAGGTCGCGGTCGACCGTCACGGAACCCACGTAGTGCAGATTGGCCTCGGTGACGGTGGCCCGGTGGATCTTCGACTTGAGCATGGTCCGTTGCATGGCGGATCAGCTCGCGGAGACCGCGTCGGCGAGACTGGCCGGACGCATGTCCGTCCAGTTCTTCTCGATGTAGTCGAGGCAGCTCTGCCGGTCGGTTTCCGTCACGACCACCTCCCAGCCCGCCGGTACGACGGCGAACGCGGGCCACAGACTGTGCTGGCGCTCGTCGTTGACCAGCACCAGGAACGTGCCGTCCGCGTTGTCGAAGGGGTTGGTCATGGTGTCAGTCCTCCAGGTCTCGGTGATCTCGGGTGTGCGGAAGGTGGGGAGGTCCAGGGCCAAGGGCCAAGGCGGTTCAGGTGAGGGCCTTGGCCAGGGCGCGCGCGGTCCGGCAGCGGAAGAGGGTCTCGACGTCGACGGGGCGGCCCAGCACTGCCTCAAGCCGGCCTGCCAGGCGCAGCGCCGACAGCGAGTCGCAGCCCAGGGCGAACAGGTCGTCGTCCGCGCCGACGAAGTCCCGGCCGAGCACCTCGGCGATCAGGTCGCACAGTGCCGACCGCCCCGGGCCACGGGCGGACGCCGGTTCGGCTGCCATGAAGCGTTCCGTCGGTGCGTCCATGGCCTGGGGCAACTCGGTGAGCAGCGCGCGCAGCCGGTCCGCCGTCTGCTGGGCGAACTCCCGGTCGATCAGGTCGGGGCGGTGGCTGATCTCCAGTCGGAGCCGGGTGCCGGGGGCGACCATCAGCTTCAACGGGTAGTGGTAGCCGTCGTAACCGGTGACCTGCACCAGCCCCAGACCGTCGTCCGGTCCGCTCGGCAGCTCCTCGGCCGTCGGGAAGTTCTCGAAGACGACGCAGCTGTCGAAGAGCGTGCCCAGCCCCGCGGTCCGCTGGATGTCCGGCAGGGGCAGATGGTGGTAGGGCAGGAGTTCCGCGTGCTCCGCCTGCAGCCGGGCGAGCAGATCCGCCACCGGCTCGGCGGGATCCAGCCGTACCCGCACCGGAACGGTGTTGATGAACACCCCCACCATGTCCTCGACACCCGGCAGTTCCGCCGGGCGGCCCGAGACGGTGGCGCCGAACACGATGTCACGCTGGAGCGTCCGCCCGTGCAGGCACAGCGACCATGCGGCACGTACCAGCGTGTTGGGCGTGATGCCCTGGTGACGCGACACCTCGTGCAGTGCGTGGGTCTCGGCCTCGGACAACTCGACGACCAGGCTCTTCGGCAGTGCCCGCACCCGAGCGGTGTCGTCGTCCGCGGTGAGCAGTGTGGGTTCCTTCAGCCCTGCCAGCGCCTCGTGCCAGGCGGACCGGGCCCGGCCCTGGTCCTGGGCGGCCAGCCACGACAGGTAGGCACGGTAGTCGGGAGGCTCCGGCAGGGCCTCGTTGCTGCCGTTGCTGCCGTTGCTGCCGGCGCTGCCGTCGCCGTACAACCAGAGCAGGTCGCGCAGCAGAAGCGAAGTGGTCCAGCCGTCCACCAGCAGGTGGTGCATGCTCAGGACCACCTGCCAGCGGTCCGGGGCGAGGCCGATGCAGGTGCAGCGCATCAGTGGCGGCGTGGCCGGGTCCATGCGCCGGTGCCGGTCGGCCTTGAGGAGGTCCGTGAGCCGCTCGGCCCGATCCCGCGGTTCCAGGTCCGTGAGGTCGTGCGTGTACCAGGGCATGCGGACGTCGTCCGGTACCACCTGCACCGGCTCGCCCGATCGCAGCTGCAGGAAGCCTGCCCGCAGCATGGGATGGCGCCGCAACAGTGCGTCACAGGCGGCCCGCAGGCGTCGTACGTCGAGCGCCCCCGCCACTTCCAGCGCGATCTGCACGTTGTACACGTCCAGGCTGCGGCTGTCGTACCGGGCGTGGAAGAGCAGTCCTTCCTGCAACGGTGTCATCGGCAGCACGTGGGAGACGGGCAGGCCCGTCCGCGCGCCGAGCCGGGTCAGTTCCGCGGCGTCGGCCTGGGCGGCCGACGCGGCGGACACCGCCCGGGTCGCCGCGTGCGCGACGAGCGCGCCCAGCGCGGTGAACCACAGCCGGGCCAGTTCCGAGGCTTCGGCCTCCGTCAGATGCAGCCGGGCCCACAGCCAGTGGGCGACCAGGCGCGGCCCCGCCGGGCCGCCGTCGACCACCGCGTTGACCTCGACGATGTGCCGCATCGGCATCCGCGGATCCGCGCCGACCGGCAGCGCGTCCGACTCGGGCGCCACGTCCCAGTCGCCGTCTCCCGAACCACGCCCTCTGCCCAGGTAGTTGAACCCGACCTGAGGGCTGGGAAAGTCCTTGAGGTCGGCGGCCGTGTCCCGGTTCAGATGGCGTAGCAGGCCGAAGCCGATGCCGTTGCGGGGCACCTCGGCGAGTTGGTCGGCGACCCGGCGCACCGCCGCACCGAGCCGCGGGTCGGCGGGGTCGCCGTCGGCGCTCCAGCCGTCGATCCCCGCGTCGATGCGAACCGGGTACAGGGAGGTGAGCCAGCCGACGGTGGCGGACGGGTCCACGTCCTCGTCGAGCTGCTCGCGGCCGTGGCCCTCGACGTCGACGAGAACGGCCGTGCCGTCCGGCAGGCGCGGCCGCCAGGCGGCGAGTGCGAGTGCCAGACCGGCGAGCAGCACCTCGTTGGTGCGGGCGCCGAACGCGGCGGGCACGGTCGTGAGCAGCGGGGCGGTCAGTTCCGTCGGGAGGGTGAGGACGCGCTCCCCGGCCGTGGCGTAGATGTCGTGGGCGGCGGACAGCGGGACGTCGCTGATCTGGACGCTGCGCCCACCCAACGTCCGCTTCCAGTACGGCATTTCCCGCACCACTTCGGAGCTGTGCGCGGCCGCACGCAACCTGTCGCTCCAGTCCCGCAGGGTGAGTGGCACCGGCTCCTGGCGCGGGACGGTTCCGGTCGTGGCGCCGTGCCACGCGGTGTACAGGTCGGTGAGCAGGACCCGCCAGGAGACCGCGTCCACCGCCAGGTGATGGACGGTGACGAGCAGTCTGCCCTGGCCGTCCGGGCCCGCATCGAACCATGTGACCCGCATCATCGCGCCTTCGTACGGCGCGAGTGCGGCAGCGTCCTGCCGGGCGCAGCGGGTGATGCGATCCCGCAGGGCGTCCTCGGCCAGTCCTGACACCTCGACCCGGCGCACGGCGTCCACCAGCGCGTCCCGGTCGACGGGTGCCAGTACCAGACCGCCACTTCCGTCGAGACGTCCGCGCAGTGACTGGTGGCGTTCCGCCACGGCCTGCGCGGCGGTGATCAGGTGGTTCAGGCCGAGTCCCGGCGGGACGCGCAGGAGAGTCGACTGGTGGAAGGCGTCGATGGTGCCGCGGTGTTCGTGCAGCCAGTGCATGATCGGGGTGGCGAGGGCCGTCGCGGAGCCGTGGTGGTCCGCCCTCGTCTCCGCCGTCGTCTCCGCCCTCGTCGCGCCGGAGCCCCGCTGGGGGGTCTCGGCGTGGGCGGGCTGGCGGTCCCGTTCCGGGGTGCCCTGGGTGCTGGTTCGGGTGGTGCCGGCGTTCTGCTGGAGGAAGCGGGCGAGGGCGGCGGCCGTGCGGTGGGTGAAGAGGTGCTTCGGGGTGAGGTGCAGACCTGCTTTGCGGGCGCGGGCGACGAGTTGGATGGCGGTGATGGAGTCTCCGCCGAGGGTGAAGAAGTCGTCCCCGGCCCCGGGGCTGTCCAGGTGCAACACCTGCGCGAACAACTGGGTCAGGGTGTCTGCCACGTTCCCTTCGGACGCCTCGGGTCCGTCGGCAGCTCCGGTCGCCCCGGCATTTTCGGCTTCCCGGGCCTTTGCCGGCGCCTCGGCTTTCCGGCGCGCGGCGGTTCCCGGAGCCGGCTCCGGCGACGGCCGGTGGTCCTCGGCGGGGATCGGCTCGTGCGCGGGGAGCGCCGCCCGGTCCACCTTGCCGTTGGGGGTCACGGGCAGCGTGGGGAGCGTGACGAACGCCGACGGGACCATGTACGCGGGCAGCCGCGCCGCGATCCGTTCGGCGAGTCCTGCCGTCCCGCTCTCCGGGACGTCGGATGCCACCACGTAGGCCACCAGCCGGGGTGCCCCGCGTCGGTCCTCCCGTACGGCCACCGCGGCCTGGGCGACAGCGGGGTCGGCCACGAGCGCGCTCTCGACCTCGCCCAGCTCGATGCGGTATCCGCGGACCTTGACCTGGTCGTCCAGCCGGCCGCCGTACATCAGCATCCCGTCGTGCCGCCACCAGGCCGCGTCGCCGGTGCGGTACATCCGGCCGCCGGGGGTGCGGAACGGGTCGGCCACGAAGCGTGCCGCGGACAGCCCCGGGCGGTTGACGTATCCGCGGGCCAGCACGTCACCGCCGATGTACAGCTCGCCGGGTACGCCCACCGGTACGGGGCGCAGGAAGCCGTCGAGGACGTAGAGCCGGGCGCCGGGCACGGGCACGCCGATCGGCACCGCGCCCTGCGGCAGCGGGGCGCCGGGCTCCAGCCGGTACTCCGTGCAGCCCACGGTCGCCTCGGTGGGGCCGTACTCGTTCACGACCGTCGTCCCCGGGTGGCGTGCGCGCCATTCCGCCAGCGCCTCCCCGGTCAACTGCTCGCCACCGAGCACCAGTTCACCGGAGGGCGAGTACCAGTCGTCCGACGCCACCAGGATCGGCAGGTGGCTGGGGGTGGCCTTCACGAACGAGGGGGGTCGCCGGTCGCCGACCGGGGCGTCGAAGTCCTCCAGGTCGACGACGCGTACCAGCCCGCCCGTGACGAGCGGGCCGAAGAGGCCGGTGACGGTCAGGTCGAAGGAGGGCGGCGAGTGCACCAGCGCCTGTTCGGCGAGGCCGGGGTACGCCGTGCTCGCGAAGGCGAGGTAGCCGTCGACCGTGCGGTGCTCCACCGCAACGCCCTTGGGGCGGCCGGTGGACCCGGAGGTGTAGATGATGTACGCGAGATCCTCCGGCCGCAGGGGCCGGCCGCGCTCGGTGTCGTCCACCGGGTGCGCGGACAGCAGTGCCAGCTCGGCCTGGACGACGGGGTCGCCGAGGGGGAGCAGTGACGGGTGTCCGGCGAGCCCCGGATGGCCCTGGTCGGCGCAGACGACGAGTTCGGGAGCCGCGTCGGCGAGCATGAACGCGACACGTTCCGCCGGGTAGCCCGGATCGACCGGTACGTAACAGGCGCCCGCCTTCAGCGTGGCGAGCAGCGCGACGACCAGGTCCGTGCCGCGCGGCAGTGCCACGGCGACCGCGTTCCCGGGCCGCACTCCGCGGCGCAGCATCAGCCGGGCGAGACGGTTCGCCGCCTCGTCGAGTTCCCGGTAGTCGAGAGCGCGCTGTCCGTCGGTCACGGCCGGAGCGTCGGGCGCTCGCCGCACCTGCGCCGCGAACCGCTCGACGAGTGTGGCGGCCCGGCGGCCGGCCGCCCGCTCGGCGCCGGGGCGACGGCTCCAGGCGCCGAGCACCAGCTGCCGCTCCTCCCCGGTCAGGAGCGGGACGGCTGCCACGGGAGTCTCGGCCGCGTGGGTGAAGGTGTCGAGCAGGAGGCGCAGCCGGGAGGAGAGCAGCTCCATGCGTTGCTCGTCGAACAGGTCGGTGCGGTAGTTGAGTTCGAGCCGCAGACGTGGTCCGGGCACGGCGACGACGCTCAGCGGGTAGTGGGTGGAGCCGCTGATCTGCTGCTCGGCCGCGTCGGCTTCCTCCGGCAGCGGCCCCAGGCGCAGACCGGGCGCGATCTCCTGGACGGATGCCCAGTCGAAGGGCGCGTTGCCGAAGCCTGTCGAGGTGTCGTAGAGCGTGCCGAGCCCGGCGAGGCGCTGCACCTCGTCCAGACCGATGTGCTGGTGGGGCCCCAGCGCGAGTTGTTCGTCCTGCACGCGGGTGAACAGTCGGGCCAGCGACTCCTCGGGGGCCAGGCGGATGCGGACCGGAACCGCGTTCATCAGCAGGCCCACCATGGAGTCGACGCCCCTGAGGTCCACGGGACGCCCGTGTACGGTCTGCCCGAACACCACGTCGTCGCGCCCGGTCAGCAGCGACAGCAGCAACGCCCACACGCCCTGCACCACCGCATTGAGCGTGAGGTGGTGCGTCCGGGCGGTGGCGGTGAGCGCCGCGGTCGCCTCTTCCGACAGGATCAGCGGGAGCATCGCGGGCATCGCGCCGGCGCCCGCCGGGGCCGCACCGGGGGCCACGAGAGTGGGTTCCTCCAGCCCGTGCAGTGCCTGCTGCCACGCCTGATGCGCCGCGGCACGATCCTGCCGGCCGAGCCAGCGCAGGAAGTCGCCGAACGGGGCCACCGGTCCGAGACCGGCGGATGGGGCTGCGGTGTCCTCCGGCTCGTCGAGGCCGGGACGTCCGTACAGCGTGCACAGGTCTTTCAGCACCAGGGGCAACGACCAGCCGTCCAGCAGGATGTGATGGTACGTCAGAACGAGTACGTGCCGCTCCTCGGTCAGCCGGATCAGGGCGAACCGCATCAGTGGGGGCGCGGCCATGTCGAAGCGCCGCAGCCGGTCCTCCTCCATGAAGGCCAGGAGCCGCGTGCGCCGGCCCTCCTCCGGCTCCCCCGTCAGATCGTGCTCCGTCCAGGGCGTCGTCACGGTGCGCCGGACGAGCTGCACCGGCTGCCCGTTCGCGCGTACGCGAAAGCCCGTCCGCAGTACCGGGTGGCGGGCGAGCGTCGCGGCGCAGGCGGCGCGCAGTCGTGCGGGGCGGACGTCGCCGTGCAGCTCGAAGGCGGCCTGGATGGTGTAGACGTCCACCGCGTCACTGTCGTACAGCGCGTGGAAGAGCATGCCCTGCTGCATCGGCGTGAGAGGCAGTGCGGACTCGATCGGCGACTCTGTCACTTCGTTCACAGATAGCTCCCCAGGGGGCGGACAAGGGTGGCTGCGCGAGAGCGCGGAGGGAGGGGGACGCGGGTCGGCCCGGTGGGGGGAGGGGAAGACGGCGCGGACGACGCCGCGACGCCGTCGTACGGCCGGCGGCGGCAGGGAGGGTGCGGGACCGTCCGGTTCAGCCCCGGGTGATGAGGTCCGTCATCGAGACCAGGACACGGCGTGCGCCGGTGAACGCCTCTCGGCCGTGCGACCAGCGCATGTTGTCGATCACCATGAGGTCGTGGAGCTCCCAGTCGAAGCGCTGCTGGCGACGCTCGAACGCCGACCGCACGGCGGCCACCGTCTCGTCGGGGATCGGCTCCCCGTCGCCGAACAAGACGTCGTTGGGCAGCCCGTCTCCTCCCAGCACGGCCACCAGGGCCGCACGCACTTCCGGGGCGAGCGAGGACTGGTGGAACAGCACGAGGTGGTTGAACCACAGGCGTCGCCCGGTGCGTGGGTGCGTCGCGAGGGCCGGCGCTCGGCGCAGGGTGCGCAGACAGTCGTCCGCCAGCCACTCCCACTCCAGACCACCCTCGGCGCAGAAGCGGTCCACCTCCGCCCGGTCGTCGGTCTGGAAGGCTTCGCGCCAGTCCATGCCGACACCGCTGCCGTAGTTGCGCACATAGCGCAGACCGCGCCGTTCCACGGTCTCGACCACCTCCGCCGGGATGTCGTCGAGCACGCGCGTGACGTCCGTGAGGGGGGTCGCGCCGCCGGTCAGGGCCGGAGTGGCGGAGAAGAACGCAAGCCGTGCGGGCCAGGCGCCGGCGTACGAGGACTCGCAGTGCTGCGGGATCACCTCGCGCGCCGGGTACTCGGTCGAGGTGAACACCCCGTCGCCCACCTGGCTCCGGGGCGTGGACCGCTCCGTGTACGCCAGCGGCTCGAAGCCGAGCCATTTCAGGGCCCGCTCGAAGTCCTCGGTGCCCTCGGCCCGGGCGCCCCGGACCAGCGCCGCACCGTTCTCGGCGACGGCCTCGTCGATCATCCGGGCGTGCCCGTGCGTGAAGGACGCCAGCCCTTCGCCGTGTGCCTCGAACACGCTGATACCGGTCAGATCGTTCAACTCTCACAACTCCCTGGAAACTGGGTGGCGAACCGGTACCGCCCGACGAAGCCCGTACGGCCGGGACCGGTCAGCGAAGCGTCGCGGCCGGCCGGTCGAGCACCGCGGACGCCTCGGCCGACCGGCAGTCGCGCCCACCGGGCCGGAGCTGCCGGGTGCACGCGCCACCGTCGCAGCCACGCCGCACGTCAGCTGCTGTCCGCCCACCGGCGGATCCTCGGTACCGGGCCGGGACCCGGTTCGCGCTGCGGGGCGCGCGCCGAAGCGGGCCCGGCCGCGGTAGGCGTACGCATCTGGCTTCCCGCCCCTCCTCGTGTGCCGCGGCCGGCGCGGGACCGGGGTCCTGCGTGGCCAGCTGTCCCGCCCATCGTGGCGGGACCGCGGGAGCGGGACCAGGCATATGGACCGGCAACCGGTCTGCCGCCCAATTGCCCTGCCGATTCCTGGAGGCGGGACAGGCCCGGCGCGCACACTCGGTGCGACGACCACTGTTTTCGAAGAGGTGTCCGACATCATCCTGGCCGCGACCGTGCGGCGGTCACCAGGCAAGCGGGCGGTAACTCCACCGGCGTCGGGCGGCAGCTTCGCCGGGCCTCGCGATTGCCGGTCGGTTGCCTGGTGAGCGGTTGTGCGGGAAGTGCAGCATCGTCTCGAATTGCCGGCTCCCGGCTCACCCCAGAGAGCGGTTCACGAGAGAGCGGTTGACACGCCGAATGACTTCACGCGACGCAGTGACCTCACACCATCCCGCGGGCAGCGGCCTCCTCCCGCTCACGGTCGCCCAGCGGGGAGTCTTCTACGCCCAGCAGCTCGACCCCGGCAATCCCGCCTACAACACCGTCGTCGTCATGGAGATCCACGGGCCGGTGGACGGCCGCCTGTTGGCGCGTGCGGTCCGCCGGGCCGAGGCCGAGAGCGGAACCTTCGACGTGGAATTCGTCGAGCTGCCCGACGGCCCCCACCAGCGCCCCGTCGCCCCGGGCTGCTCGACCTGGCGGGAACTGGACCTCAGCGGTGAGACCGATCCCTTCGGCGCGGCGCACGAGCTGATGGAGCGCGACAGCCGGACCGCGAACGACCTGTTCACCGACGTGCTGTCGGTGCATGTGCTGATGCGCGTCGGCGACGACCACTACCTCTGGTACCAGCGCAGCCACCACATCCTGTCCGACGGCTACGGCTCGGTGCGCCACTCCCGGCGCATCGCCGAGGTGTACGAGCAACTGGCCGCCGGCGAGGAGGTCTCCGGTCGGCCGCTCGGCCGGCTCACCGACCTGCTCGCGGACGAGGCCGAGTACCGGGCGTCCGCGGACTACACGGCGGACAAGGAGTACTGGACCGGCGCATTCGCCGACCGGCCCGAGACGGTCAGCCTGGCCCCCGGCGTACCGACCGGCGCCTCGGCCCGCGCCCTGGCCGCGACCAGTGAACTGCCCCACGCCGAACTGCGGGCGCTGCGCACCGCCGGGCGGGAAGCCCGTACCTCGTGGAGCGTGGTGATGCTGGCGGCGGTCGCCGCCTATCTGCACGGCATGACCGGAGCCACCGACCTCGCCATCGGAGTGCCCGTCGCCGCACGGGTCGGAGCACGCTCCGAGAACGTGCCGGGCATGGTCTCCAACACGCTCCCGCTGCGGCTTTGCGTCGATCCCGGGGCGAGCCGCAGCGAGCTGGTGCGGCACGTGGGACAGCGGCTCGGGCAACTCCTCGCGCACCAGCGCCACCCCTACGACGACCTGCGGCGCGACCTGCGGATGCTCGGTGCGAACGAGCAGCTGTTCGGCGTGCTGGTCAACATCATGCCGGCCGGCTCCGAGAGCAACTTCGCCGGCCGTGCGGCCACGTTGACCGCACTGTCGGGCGGACCCGTCCACGACCTCAACCTCACCTGCCACCCGGGGCCGGACGGTCAGGGCATGCGGATCGAGTTCGAGGCCAACCCCGATCGCCACACCGCCGACGAACTCGCCGCGCACCAGCGCCGTTTCATCGACTTCCTGACCCGTTTCCTCGGCGAGCCCGCCGGCCGGGTGCTGGCCCGGACCGATGTCCTGACAGCGGCCGAGCGCGCTCGGGTGCTGGCCGCCGGACAGCTCCCGGGCCCTTCCGCTCCGGTGCCCGCGCGCACGTTCCCGGACCTGTTCGAGGAGCAGGTCCGCACCGCTCCGCACCGTCCTGCGGTGATCTCCGCCGCCGGAACCCTCGATTACGCCGAGCTCAACGCCCGCGCCAACCGGCTGGCCCGGGCGCTGGTGGAGCGCGGGGCCGGGCCCGAGAGCGTGGTGGCCGTCGCCCTGCCGCGCGGCATCGCCGCCCTGACGGCTGCCGTCGGCGTACTGAAGTCCGGCGCGGCCTACCTGCCCATCGACCTCGCCCACCAGCGGGCGCGGGTCGCCACCATGCTCGACGACACGGCGCCGGTGCTCCTGCTGACCACGCGCGCAGCCGATGACCCCGCCCTCGCCCCCGATGTGGTGCGGCTCCATCTGGACGCCGAGGCCGACGCCGACGCCGACGGCCCCGCCGGTCAGCCCGTGCCGGGACTGCCGGATACCGATCTCACCGACGCCGACCGCCGTTCGCCGCTGCGGCCCGCCCACCCGGCGTACGTCATCTACACCTCCGGTTCGACCGGCAACCCCAAGGGTGTCGTCGTCCCGCACACCGGCCTGGCCGGCCTCCTCGCCCACCAGAAGACGCTCCTGGACATCACCCCGGGCACCCGGGTGCTGCAGCTGGCATCACGGGGCTTCGACGCCTCGATATGGGAGCTGTGCACCGCGCTGTTGACCGGAGCGGCCGCCGTCGTCGCCCCGGCGGAGCGGCTCGCCCCCGGGCCGCAGTTGGCCGGCCTGGTGCGCGAACTGGGCGTCAACTGCCTGCTGATGGCCCCGTCCGCCCTGGCCGCCATGGCGCCGGACGGTTTGCCCGAGGGCGTCACGCTGGTCGTCGGCGCCGAGGCGTGCGCACCGGAGCTGGTCGCCCGGTGGTCCCCGGGCCGGCGCATGGTCAACGCCTACGGGCCCACCGAGTCCACGGTCATCGCCACCCAGACCCCGCCGCTGTCCGGCCGGACCGTCCCACCCATGGGCCGTACCGTCCCCGGCACCCGGGTCCGGGTCCTCGACACCGCCCTGCGGCCGGTTCCGCCCGACGTCGAGGGCGAGGTGTACCTGAGCGGCGACGGGCTCGCCCGCGGCTACCTGAACAACCCCGGACTGACCGCCGAACGGTTCGTCGCCGACCCGTACGGGCCGCCCGGCACCCGCATGTACCGCACGGGCGACCTGGCCCGCTGGACCGCCGACGGTGAACTGACCTACCTCGGTCGTAGCGACAGGCAGGTCAAGGTCCGCGGATTCCGCATCGAGCCCGGTGAGATCGAGAGCGTCCTCGCCCAGGCACCCGGCGTCGGTCGGGTGAGCGTCGTCGCCCGTGAGGACCGGCCGGGCGTGCGCCAGTTGGTGGCGTACGTCGTGCCGGTGGCAGGCGCCGAGCCGCTCGACGCGACCGCGCTGCGCGGCGCCGTCGGTCGTGCGCTGCCCCCGTACATGGTCCCGGCCGCCGTGGTGTTCCTGCCCGATCTGCCGCTGACCACGAGCGGCAAGCTGGACCAGCGGGCGCTGCCCAGGCCCGAGTACACGGGCTCCGTCACCGGGCGCGCTCCGCGCGACGCACGCGAGGCCACGCTCTGCGAGCTGTTCGGTGACGTGCTCGGCGCGAGCCGCGTGAGCATCGACGACAGCTTCTTCGAGCTGGGCGGGGACTCCATCGTCGCGGTCCGGCTCGCTTCGCGGGCCACCCGTGCCGGCATCCCGCTCACCCCGCAGGCGGTGTTCGCGCACCGGACGGTGGCGGAGCTGGCCGCCCATGCCACCGAACCTGTCGAGGAGTCGACCCAACTGCCTGTGACACAAGACCAGTTGGTCTCGTTGGAAGTCGGCGAGCGAGCCCGTCTGGAGCAGGCGTGGCGGCACCTGGACACGACGGGTGAGGGCCCCGTGGCGGATGTGCTGCCGCTCGGCCCCCTCCAGCAGGGGATGCTCTTCCACGCCGGGTTCGCCGAGGGAGCCGACGCCTACACCGTGCAGAAGGTCTTCGGGCTGTCCGGTCCGCTGACCTCGGGCGCCTTCCGACGCGCCTGCCAGGCCGTGGTGGAGCGGCACACCGCCCTGCGGGCCGGATTCACGCAGTCGGCGGCGGGTGAGCCGCTGCAACTCGTCGCCAGGCATGTCGAGGTGCCCGTGCACGAGCACGATCTGCGCGGACTGCCGCCCGAGGAGCGGGACCGGCGCCTGGCCGACCTGCTCGCCCGGGACAAGCGGACCCGGTTCGACATGTCCGCGCCGCCGCTGCTGCGCTTCGGCCTGATCCGGCTGGCGGACGAACGGCACCTGGTCGCCCTGTCGAGTCACCACATCCTCTTCGACGGCTGGTCGGTGCCCCTGATCCTGCGCGACGTGCTCGCGTTCCTGCACGGTGAGGAAGCGGAGCTGCCCGCACCGGTACCGTTGCGTGCCTTTCTCGCCTGGGCCGCGAGCCAGGACCGGACCGCTGCCGAGCAGGCATGGCGGGGGGCGCTCGCCGACCTCGACGGGCCCACGCTGGTGGCCCCCGCCCGCCCGGCTCCCGCCGACTCCCTCCCGGGCCTCCTGGTCACCGAGCTGCCCGCGAGCCTCACCGCAGCCGTGGAAAGCACCGCCCGCACACGTGGCCTGACCCTCAACACCGTGATCCAGGGGGCGTGGGCGCTGCTCCTGAACACCCTCACCGGCCGTGACGACGTCGTCTTCGGCGGTACCGTCTCCGGTCGTCCGCCGCACCTCGCGGGGGTGGACGAGATCGTCGGCCTGCTGATGAACACCCTCCCGGTCCGGGTCCGCCTCAAGCCCGGTGAGCCACTGGCCGCACTGCTCGCCCGGGTCCAGGACGAACAGAGCGCGCTCGTCGGACACCACCACCTCGGCCTGCCGGATCTGCACCGGCTCACGGGACACGGCGAGCTGTTCGACACCTCGGTCGTCTTCGGGAACGCGCCGATCGACCGCGAGGAGATCCTCAAGCAGGCCAGGGGGCTGCGCGTCACCGTCGAGGAGTCCGACCCCACCGGTGGTACGCACTATCCGCTCAGCCTCTCCGTGGTGCCGGGCGAGCGGTTGCGACTGGAACTCACCTACCGGGGCGACCTGTTCGAGGCGGCTGACGCCGAGACCTGCGTCGGTCGGCTGCGCCTGGCCCTGGAAGCCTTCGCCACCACTCCCGACCGGCTGGTCGGCCGGCTGACACTGCTCACCGACGCCGAACGGCCCACCCCGGCACACGGCACCGACGACACCGCGGGCGAAGCCCCGACCACCACACTTCCGGCCCTCTTCGCCGCGCAGGCACGACGCACCCCGGACGCCGTCGCGGTCGTCTGCGACGGCGAGCGGATCACCTACGCGGAGCTGGCCGCCCGCGCCGGCCGGCTCGCCGGCGCCTTGGCCGCCCAGGGCGCGGGCCCGGGGCGGATCGTCGCGGTCCGACTGCGCCGGTCCATCGAGCTGATCGTCGTCCTGCACGCGATTCACCTGGCAGGCGCCGCGTACCTGCCGCTCGACCCGGACTACCCCGACCAACGCATCCAGCACATGCTGGCGGAGACCCGGCCCGTCCTCGTCGTCGACGACGCCTTCCTGGCCGGCCTCGGACCGGAAGCCGCCGTCCCCGCGCCGGCCCCGGACCTGCGGCCCGAACACCCGGCGTACGTGGTGTTCACCTCAGGATCAACGGGCCGTCCCAAGGGGATCGTGGTCACCCACGCGGGCATCACCAACTACCTGGCCGGCATGCAGGAACGCCACCCGCTCAGCACGGCCGACCGAGTGCTGCAGCGCACCTCGCTCAGCTTCGACCCGTCGGTGTGGGAGATCTTCTGGCCGTTGCAGCAGGGAGCCGCCGTGGTCGTGGCCCGGCCCGACGGCGAGGTCGCCCCCGGCTACCTGCCCGAGCTGATCCGTGAGGAACGGGTCACCGTCGCCCAGTTCGTGCCGTCCACCCTGGAGGTCTTCCTGCGCGAACCGGGCAGTGACCGCTGCGACAGCCTCACCCGGGTGTTCGTGGGCGGCGAGCAGCTGACGGGAGCGTTGGCCGACCATTTCCATGCCGTGGTCGGAGCCGAACTGCACAACCAGTACGGCCCCACCGAGGTCTCGGTCTACACCACCACCGGTCGCGCCGCGGCAGGCGAGAACCCGGCCGCCGTACCGGTCGGCACCCCCCTCACCCACCTGCGTGTGTATGTGTTGGACGGGTTTTTGCGGCCGGTTCCGGTGGGTGTGGTGGGGGAGATTTATATCGCTGGTGTGGGGGTGGCTCGGGGGTATGTGGGTCGTCCTGGGTTGACGGGTGAGCGGTTTG
>NZ_JAJPWK010000036.1:0-49642 GCF_046549115.1 Streptomyces sp. x-19
GCGCCGGCCTGAGCCTCTACCAGGTCGCACGCGAACTGCAGTTACTCCTCGCGCTCTGGACCGGCGCCTGCCCCACCTGCCACCGCGACATGCCAGAACCGATACCAACCTGACCAAGCACTACTAGAACCTCGCCGGCCTGTCGCACCGCGCCACTGGCACCCTCCGGCCCGACTCGCCTCGCATGCTCTCTGAGAGTCTCGCCCACCACTCTGTCCTGCACCATGATCGAGACGGCTCCGTCCACGACGTCCTCGCTACCGACGTATCTGATCGCTGGGACGGGGATGCCGGCGTTGCGGCATCGCTGAACGAGAGAGGCCTCGATGTTGAATCGGGCACGTTGTGGAGTGGAGAGACGGGCCACAACAGCGCCTCCACGTACGTCAGTGCACTCGTAGACCCGGTGGCTACGCCCCTTGAGTCTCCGGGTACCGGCGAGTTCAACGTCGTGGAACTGTGGCCACACCTTCCGGAGCACAGCGGCATCGAGCGACCTCTCGTCCACGGGGTCCGAGGGGGACTGGTTCATGCGCTTCCTTCTTCCGCACAGGCATCGGGCCAGGAGGGGATGACTAGGGGACGCGTTCGGCATCTCGCCACAGAACGTTCCCACTGGCTGCACTGGTGGTTGACGAGTATTGAGCCAAGTAGGCGCGCCTAGGGGAACTGGTGTCGTTCGTCGAGCTTGTGTGGAACAGGGTGCTGCTGAAGCAGATCAGGCTGCCCCTGGGGACCTCGATGGGTACACCCGGAAGGCTCCCGAAGTACCCCACCAGGTCACCATTGAGAGGGTCTGGCGTGTGTGTGACTCGTGTGCGAACGCCGAGCTCTGAGAAGGGGATGACCCGGAGAGGGCCGTTCTCGGCCGTGACGTCGTCCAGCGCAACCCAGCAGGAGAGGTACGGGGCGTGGTCCAGGGGCACGTAGCCCGAATCCTGATGCCACGAAAAGTAGCCGAGAGACTGGGGGCTTCCGTCGTTCTCGAAGCGAGCACTCCCTTCATGTGTGCCCTTGGTGCCCATCTTCACGGAGAACTGATCCCATATCAGATATGATTCAGGTCCGTTCAGTTGCCCGCAGATCCCCCGGAGCAGATCGCTGAACAGGAACTCGCGGAGCCGCGGCTGTGCGTTCCGGCAGCCACCGGGTGTGTACTGCAATCCTCGCCGACTGCCGCCCAGGACGTCCGCGCCTTTGGCGTCCATTTCGCTGTGTACGTTGCCGATGGCCTGCTCGCATTCCTCGTCAAGCAGCTCCATCAACGATTCAGGAACGATGGCAGGCAGTACGCAATAGCCCTCCTCTTGGAACTGTGCCACCTGGGCTTCAGCGACGAGTGCACCAGTGGCCGCCTTAACGGCACCATCAAGGGGGACCTCATTCATGTAGCCAGTCTCCTAACGGTTGTGAAAGGATCGGTGAAGCTGTCGGGGGAGGTCGTTGTGCTGGCAATCTTGTCGAGAAGGTCGAGATGGCGGACCAGGCGCTCCGATCCGTATGGTTCGACCCACTTCGGGGAAGATCGCGCATAGTAGGCCAGCCGTCCGAGCGATCGGTCGGTGAGGTAGAGGAGTAGACTTGAATTCCGCGTGGCGTAGCGCGGAATGAGGCTCCTGTATCCGATTTCAAGTCCGTGGACGAATGTTGTGAAGGATTGATCATCCATAACTTCGAACGCCCAGTTCTGGATGCTGGCAATGTCGTACTCGCTATCGCCAACTGTTAGCTGGTCATCGATGAACGAAGCGATTCTGGCTTCTGATGGCGCACCGGTATCCAGAATTACATTTCCGCCGTGAAGATCCGTGTGGATCAAACAGCCCAGTGTTTCATCGGCGGCGTGATGGTCCGTAGCCCTGAAACGGTTGGTGAACGCGCCAGCCAGTGAGCGGGCCCTCCGTATGTGGCGGTCATCCAATGCTGTGATCTTGCTAGCCTCGCGTACTCGGCGTGCGAGGAGCTCTTGTCTGGTGAGTACCTTCTCTCTCCAGAAGATTTCCTGATCAACGGATCCGTCATCTTCTTTGTGCCGGGCTTTGGTCAAAGGCTGGGACGCGCTGTGCAAGACCGCGAGGGACACACCCGTGGCTTGTCCAAGCTCGTGCACGAGTTCTGAGTCCTGGCCAGGTGCGAGCCGTCGGACGATACTGGTGAGATCCGATCCTGGGACGTACGAGTTGACGAAGGCCCATGCGGCAGAGCCTTCGAATATGCACGGCCCGGAATGGATCTCGGCGGGAAACGGAACCGGCAAGCCAACCTTGCCGGCTAACCCCTCAACGAGCTTCCGGCGCAGCGCAGCTGCCTCTTGAAGTGGCAGCACCTCTGAGCCCTTGACGAGAATTACCTTGACCTGCCGCCCTGTAGATTTCAGCAACCCTATATAGGAGGATCGCCCGATAGGCGTGAGGGTGTTCAGGTCTACTTTTAACGAGCTTTCCATTCCTGCCCCCGCCTCCGTTGCTTGGGGTTTCTAGGATTCCTAGCCGCGGGGCGGCAACGCCCTTACGCCAGCGCGTTGCTCTTCAGCGGTACGGGCGCGGAACTCATGAAAGATCCGCTCGTTTCTTTCCGTTGCGGCGTAGTAGTCAGGTCGTCCACTTACGGGATGCCAAAGATGAATGAGCGGATAGTTCATCGTGATGACGCTCTCCTTGAAGGAGATTCCGCTGCGGTCCCCCGTGTAAGGGTGGAAGGCCTGGACCGTGTGCCAGAAGATGAGATCCTCATATCCCCATCCAGGAAGCTCTGGGACCCCGCCGGCCTGGCGGAACGCGGCATCGGAGCAGAGATAGGCGGCGCTGGCCCGCGGCCCTCCGCTGATCCGGCAGAGACTGGCGGCGAGAGTCTCCTCCGGGCGCCAACGGTAGGGCGCGTAGGAGCGGTCATCCGACCCCCACAACCGGACGTGGTCGGCCTCGGAGATGTCTCGACGAAGATTCGCCGGGAGAGAGTTGACGAGTGAATCCAACTCATCACTGCTCAGGGCGACTTCGTCGTACGCGTCTGAGGTGGCCCGTTCCGAACCTTCAACGGTGCGTCGCTGTGCGACGCACCGTTGAAGGACGTCGAAGAGCTGTCCCGGCTGCACCGCGGAGCAGCGCACGGCCTCGCTCATCATCCGCGATAGATGAACTTCTCCCCAGTAGGGGTAGACGAACGGACAGTCCAGTCGCAGCATCAGCTGCACCGCTCGGCCAAGGACGTCAGGGGCGACGAGGAAGTCAGCCTGGTGGAAGTACACCAGATCAGCCGCACGCTGCCGGTTGAGGAAGCCTGCGTTCATCGCCCGGCCTGGTGAGAACTCCTCATCTGTGCTGGTGAAGACGTAGTCAGTCGTCAGGCTCCGAGCCAGGGCCCGTTGAGTGGCCTGCTTCCCCAACTCGGCAAGAACCACCCGGCAGTTGCCGTACTCAAGGTCGCTCTGCAGGCTCTCCAGGACCTGCTGGAGGTTCTCCTGCCGCTCCGGCTGACTCGTTGAATGCCCGTACGGGACAATGACATCCACCCGTGGTGAGTTCTGCACTCAGCAGCCCCTTCGACTCGTGCGATCGTCCCCGCCAGTCGGGACCTGATCGCGCAGGACAGAAGCGTTCGGTATGGCACCGTGGAGATATGGGTGGTCGTGCCCACCCACTTTGAGCTGTGCCACGTGGATGCTGACCACCTCGAAGAACGCAGCAGGGTTCTCGTCGAAGCACGCCCGGTACAGCTGGCAGGCACTCCCATTGTGGCTCTGGCCAAGCAGTATCTGGAACATGGCCTCGATGGCACCGCTGGCGCCGGCCTGCCAGGCATCCCATCCTGTTGTCAGGGAGAGGGGATGGTTGTGCGCCTGCCACTCCAGATGCACCGCGGCTTCCGCAAGGTCTGCCTTCCGGTGTCCGTGGGCTTTGAGTACGGCTGTAAACAGCCCTTCGTCCCCCATCGAGTCACGGCATGCACGGTAGGCGGCCACTGCGGTCGCATCGCCTCGCTGCCCGTAGCACAGCCATGCAAAGGGCCGATCAGAGTGTTCAGTTGCGCCTGTGTGCTGACGCGCCAGGAAGTGATTGATCGCGGCAGCGGGGCTGTCCTGCTTCGACCAGAAATTGACATTCCACTGCCAGTCCGCGCAGTGGTTGATGATTTCATTCATTCACGCCACCCACCTTGGAGGTACCCCTTCATCGGGGAGAGAGCATCAACTCGGCGAATTCTGAACTGCGAACGAACGCCGAGAACGCTTCAAGATCTGGAAAAGTTCGAGTTGCGAGCGAGAAGACTGCCCAAGTCCCCTCCATGGGGCTGATCGTGAATACAGGAACGCCCATTCGGTAGGCCTCGTACATCTCGACCGATGTGCCCATGCTTGGCTCGGGGAGCCAAGCGACGAGGGCATCGCACCGTCCTGCCTCCGTCACGTAGCGGAGGAACATCTCCCTCTGGAGATCTCGTGACCACTCCAGTCGGCCAAGGTTCTCCTCGTGAGGATCGACGAACTGGGCCTCTGGGTAGGCGGCCGATACGGCATCACGGATCTCCTTGCGGTATCCCTGGTTGTGTATCCCGTCATCAGTACGAGCGCCCTGGATGATGCCTGCTAGGAATACACGCATGATTCAGAACCCTTCCGGCGTAGTAGGGCTTCGATGGCCTCGACGCAGTCTTCAAGGCCATTCCGGCCAAGCTGATCGATGAATGCATGGGCGTCGCTTACCAACTGAGGCCATGTACGTGTGTCGTTCAGCATGGCTTCGAGTTGCTTGCGCCAAGACCGCCGGATGTCCGAGTCTTCTTCGAACCCGCCCAGCTGCTCCAGGAAGCGCGCTGAGCGTTCCCGCAGCGGAAGTTGCATCAGGTCCAGGCCGGGCAGGTGATCCCTAAGGTGGATACTTGCGGCAGCAACCCCCTGCCTTCGGTACTCGTCGAGTTGAACGTACTGGCTGCTGTTGGAAGGGGGCAGGAAAAGTGTGGGGATGCCGGCAGACCACGCTTCCAGGGGCGCCTCAAGCCCTGGAACGGTGAGGAAGGCGCAGGAAGATGCGAGTCGTTCCAGAAAGTCCTGATGCCCGAGACACTCGAATGAGTATCGGCTGGCAGGCCACCGTCGTCTACATTCAGACACAAACCGTTCGCCGCCAGTGATGGTGACCGAGCTGAATTTCGTCAGGTCTACGTGTGAATGCAGGGATTCAACCACCAAATAGGGGTAGTTGGTGTCCTTGCCCAACTTGTACCATCCTGCTGCTTCTCCGCCGCCAAAATTGACGAGCAGGTCAGTGGCGCTTAGAGCATTTTCCAGGCGAGGAATCGACCCGACTATCGGTCCCACAACGACATGATTGCTGCGCTGTTGAGGCGCGTGCTCTGATGGTTCTGCGCCAATGGTACGTTGCGTGATCCGCAGGTCGAGATCGGAGACCCAGTCCGGCAGCTCGTCCCACCACCAGGAGAGAGGATCGAGCCAGACGACAGGGACGTCCTGACCCTTGGCCATTTCTGCACTCGACCGATCTACACAGGAGAGAAGGAGGTCGAAGCTGCGAAGAGAATTCTCGCAGTATCGCTGGAAGCTCTCCCCGTCGGTATCTCGCTCTACCACATCCTCCCAAAAGCCGGAACGCCGAGCGAGCTGGAAGGCTGTGCCGTACCCGACGAATGTGAGCTGATGCCCCTGGCGTGAGAGCCTCTCCGCAACTGTGACGAGCTTGCCTGCGGGGCCGAAGGCAAAGTTCTCGGCAGTGGCAATGATGCGCGCCATCAGTGCGACCTCGGTGAGCTGACCCGGTAGACCGTGTAAGTCTCGTAGGGAAGCGGCAGGCGTGCGATGGCCGACGCGTTGAGGCCGCACTCCTCGCTGTACGTGACGACGTCGAGGATCCCCATGTCCTGATGGGCATCGGTGGCGATCAGGTACGCCCGCCCCCGGTCGGTGAGGTAGTCACCGACCTGCTCAAGGAACCTCTTGGAGTGGATGAGCTCGGGATCAAAGATCGCTGCTTCAATTGCATTGGCCGGCATACCAGGGAGCAGCGGGGGGTTCCCGATGACGACGTCGTACCGCTCGGTCACCGGATCAAAGAGGTCACCTACCAGGGCAGTGACTTTGTCAGACACCTGCTGGCTCTCGGCGTTGGCCATGGCACAGCGGACTGCCTCGGGGGAGCTGTCGACGCAAACCACCTTGGCGGCAGTCTGTGCGGTCAGCAATCCTTGATAACCGGATCCACTGAAGACATCGAGGACAGTCTCCCCGGGGTCAACCTGAACATTTTTCGCGAGGAACGCGCTGGTCTTGGTGTACGCAGGGCAGAACACTCCAGGGAAGATGGTCAGGTTCAGAGAGTCCATGGCGACTTCGAACGGAGCCGAGTGCGCCAAGTGCCGGTCCACGAGGCGGCGTGCCGGCTCGAGATTGATGACAGCCGATGAGTTCATCATGGGATCCTTTGCCTCAACTCTCTTGTACAGCGGTAACTTTGAGGATTGCCTTCGCCAAGGAATCGGCTACGGCTGCATGCCAGATGGCAGTCGGGTGTTCGTCGAATCGGTAGAACATCGAGCTGCGATCGCTACGCCCTGTATTTGCCTCGTGGCTCATGTCTGTACAGGGCACTCCGCTCTCCCGCAGGAGTGCCACTAGTTTCTGTCCAGCGGCTTGGTCCTGCTTCCGATCAGGGAGAGGAGGCACCACCACCATGAACTGCCGCCCAGTCGCAGTGACCAGTTCATGCATCGCCCCAATGAGCAGGGCGGTTATTCGCCACTCGGTCCGCTCGACAACTCCCGGCAGAAGAGGCGGGTCGACTCTGGCTCCTTCACGCCCAACGAGTCCAATATGCCGGAGCCCCTGATTGTCGAGGTCAAACACGGGGTGGCTGGGCCCGTGTGGATTTACCCACGAGTTCAGGACGATCCACTCCAGCCGGCGCCAAGCTCTCACGAGTTGGTCAGGCACCCAAACGTACGCAACGACGCCGCCATTCGCCACGACCTGCTTCAGGTCCACTCGGTGAAGTAACTGGAGATAGCCCTGTGCGGGCCCATAGCCCATGCATGCGTAATTGTGAACAGATATGCCCTGTTCCCTGAACAATCGAGCAGCGAAAGTCTCATTGTCGTTGACTCCGTGCCCAAATGCCCAAGAGCAGCCCAGGATCGCAACCTCTGATGAACTCCCGGAGTGGCCAGTCTCACGCCTGCCGGATCCGTCGATCTTGTATCGCACACGGAACTCAAACGAGGGATGGACGGCCTCAACTCCCTTCAGGTGTGACCAGCCAAGCATGGAATCCGGCTGAAACATGCCGAGGTGCGGCTTCCTGAGGCGGGTGTAGGGAATCCCATGCAGAGCAGCGTTCAGGATTCTTGAGCGCACCAGCGGCGTGCGGGGTGCTATGAACGAGAGTGCCTGATAGTACATATCGAGAGGTCTCATGATCCGCCGCTCAATCCAGTTCCGCGACAGGGGAGATGGTGATGCTGACGGCAGACTGCTTCCGGCGATCGAGAATGTTGTCTCCAATGCACAGGAAGTCAATCTCTGTGCGAAGAAACGTCTTCACGGCATCTTCGGGAGTGCAGACTACGGGTTCACCTCTGACGTTGAAGGATGTGTTCACTAGCACAGGGGTTCCTGTTATGGAGCCGAATGCGCGCAGCAGATCCCAGAACAGTGGATGGGTGGCGCGGTCGACTGTCTGAAGGCGCGCCGAATGGTCAACATGAGTGATGGCCGGCAGAACGCTACGGACCTGCCTGACACGCTCCTCGGGCCGGACGCCGCTGTCCTTACCGGATACCGGCACGCGAAGGTCCTTCCTGACTGGCGCCACGAACAGCATGTAGGGCGAGTCGGTGGGAGCCTCGAAGTAGTCCTTCGCATCCTCAACAGGTACCGCGGGCGCGAACGGCCGGAACGATTCCCGATTCTTCACTGCCAAATTGAGATGCCTCTGCAGAGACGGTGATCTTGGATCCCCGAGAATGGACCGACTGCCGAGCGCCCGAGGGCCAAACTCCTGCCTTCCCTGGAACCATGCGACGATCTTCCCGTCGGCAAGCAGATCGGCTGCGGTGCGAACCAGTTCCTCGTGATCGACCTGGTTGTACTGGGCGCCAATGCTGTCGAGGTAGCTACGGACGGTCCCGTTGCCGAATGACGGGCCGAGGAGCGAACTCTGCATGGCGTCCCTCCCCTCAGGCCGACGTGGGTTCGACAGCCGCTGGTGCCAAACATACGAAGCAGCGCCGAGAGATCCGCCGGCATCGCTTGACGCTGGCTGAACCCAGATCCCTTCAAAGCCGCTCTCGGCCTGAATCTTGCTATTCGCAACGCAGTTGAGCGCACCACCGCCCGCCAGGCACAGGTTCCTTGCCCCTGTTAGCGATCGTGCGTAGCGAGTGATTCGAACGACCGCCTTCTCGAAGGTGGCCTGAGTCGACGCTGCAACATCGGCATAGAACTCGTCGATATCGGTCTCTTCGGAGCGGCGAGGGCGGCCCAGCAATTCCTCTAGTGGATCCGAGGACAACCGCTGGGAGGAAGGGCTCAGAAAGTCGAAGTATTCCATGTTCAGCCGGAACGAGCCGTCCTTCGAGATCCGGATGATCCGCTCTTCGATCAGCGAGCTATAGCGTGGTGTGCCGTAGGGGGCGAGGCCCATGAGCTTGTACTCGCCGCTGTTTACGCGAAATCCGCAATAGTGAGTGAAGGCTGAGTAGAACAGCCCCAGGGAGTGAGGGAACGCCTGTCGTCGCAGGGGGGTGAGAGTGTGATCCCGGCCAAGACTGACCGATGTCGTCGTGTACTCACCGATGCCATCAATGGTCACGACCGCAGCCTCGTCGAAAGGGCTTGGGAAGAACGCAGAGGCTGCGTGAGACAGATGATGTTCTACCGCGAGCACGCGCCCGTGGCGCCGGCCTGGAGGGAACATCGCTCCGACATCGCGCCTGCTGCTGACGTTGAGCCGTGCCCAGAGGTCTGTTCCGCGAATCACGTCCTGTTGTCCGGTTGCTGCGGCTGACGCAAGCACCCTACGCATCTTGAGCAAGGGCAACTCGTAGTAGGCGAACCAGTCAATATCTGACCACTCGATGCCGGCGGACTGCAGGCACCACTGCGCAGCTTGTGAAGGGAAGGACTGGTCGTGCTTGCGCCGCGTGAAGGCCTCTTCCGGGGCAGCTGCGACGATTTCGCCGTCGCGGATCAGGCAGGCGGCGCTGTCGTGGAAGTACGCAGAGACTCCGAGTACGTTCATGGCCCTGCTCATGCCAGCGGGTAACTGGTTGTCGAGATACGGCCCTGAGCTACGTCGCGGATTGGTGTGCGAGCAAATGGCACAGTCTCAATCTGTCGAGCCGCGGTCCAATTCTCCCAGGTGGGCTCACAGGACCACTCCACAGACAGAGGAGGAATCGGGTCTTTGTCGAGATGGCGGTGTGCCTCGATGGCGGCGGTCCACTTTGCTACACGCCGCTTGATCGCCCCAAATGCCTTGAGCCTTTTCCAACCTCACGTTGATGCGAGATGAAGGACGAGGACGGCCTTCACCACGTCGGTGATTCGGTTGGTGCTGCAGCGGAGCTTCCGCAGGAGGCGCCACCCCTTGAGGGTGGCCATGGCCTGCTCGCCGAGACAGCGGATCTTGGCGTGGGTGGAGTTGTGGCGGCGCTTCCACCGCTTGAGGCGCCGGCCCCGAAACGGTACGCGGACGGAACCGCCAGCGCCCTGATACGCCTTGTCCGCCCAACATCTGAGCCCCGCTTCGGTGAGGGCTTCGATGATCCCGTGCTGTCGCGCGGCGGTCAGGTCGTGAGCCGACCCGGGCAGAGCCGGCGAGGCCCAGAGCAGCCGCCCGAGCGGATCGGCGAGGACCTGCACGTTCATGCCGTGGCGCTTGTACTTCCCGGAGTAATAGGGGGTGTCGGCGGCGATGCGGTCGATCGGCAGCAGGGTGCCGTCGAGGATGACGAACGCCTTCGTCCGGATCGTCCGCATCGCCTCGGCCAGGGACGGGGCGAGGGCGGCCAGGGCGTCGACGGCCTCACGTATGTAGCGGTAGACAGTCGCGACCCCGATGCCGAACCCGGCGGCCAGCTGGGCGTAGGTGTCACCACACCGCAGGTGAGCCAGGGCGAGCAGGGCCTGTCTCGAGGCGGGAAGACGCCGCCAACGCGTCCCGATCTCCTGCCGCCTGGCCTTCAGCCGCCCGGTCAGGAACCGCAGGGTGCGATTGGACAGATCGACCGAGGATGGGTAGACAAGCACGCGAAGCTCCTGGCAGACACGGGTGATCTTGGTCGAGAACCCGTCTACCAGGAGCTTCGTCGTCGCGCATGCGTGTCCAGCACACGGTCAGCACCGCCAGCTTGGAAAAGGCTCACTCACCGGGTTCGGCGGGTAGGAGGGAGCCCAATTCGGGTGTCCCATAGGTCAGGAAGACGAGGTCGCTGTCGCTACTGGTGTCCCAGATGTCGCGGTCGAACGTCACGGGGACTGAGGTCGTGGATGGCTGCCCCAAGTAGCACTCGACGGACGTCGCTCCGTCGGAACGTCCGAAGGACACACGGGCGTCGTCACGCGGAAGGGTCAGGCTGTAGATGCCGGGGCGCCCGTCGTCTGGGGTTAGGCAGCGGCCTGAGAGGAGGTTGTTCGTGAGCTTGGTGGCAAGGTCTGACGGGGTGATGTCTCCGACCAGGTCCGGCGGGGGCTTGATGGTGATGTCTTGGTTGGGGGTGCCGAGGTCATCGGTGGTGACGGGCTGGTTGTGGACGTCGTCGATCTGGGTTCGAATGCCGGCGATCTCGCTGGCGATGGCTTCGTCGCTGAGGTTCGCGGCGAGGACGAGTTCTTCGATGGCCTTCTCGACGGTGCCGAGGACGGGGGCAGCGCCGCCGAGGATGTTGGTGAAGTCGTCGTAGTTCTCCTTGATGCCCGTGTAGACCTGCTCCTCGACGGTGTCTTCGTAGAAATAGTTGCTGATCTGGAGGCGCTCGTAGGCGGCGCCGATGCGGTCGATACGGCCGATGCGCTGCTCGACGCGCATCAGGTTCCAGGGCATGTCGTAATTGATGAGGCGACCTGACGTCTGCAGGTTGAGGCCCTCGCTCATCGAGTCGGTGCCGATCAAGACCTCGACATCGCGGTTTCGGAATCGGGTCTTGATCTCGGCCTTGGTGACTGGGATCCACTCCCTTGTTACGGGATCGTAGATCTCGCCGCCGCGGCCGGAGTAGCACCCGAGCCTGTGGTACCCGGCGGCCAGGAGTCGCTCGCGGACGTAGTCCATGGTGTCGGCGTACTGAGTGAAGACCACCGAGGAGTCATACGTCTTGAACGACTCGGCCAGGTCCTCGACGAGCTTCTTGGCCTTGGTGTCCTCGCCAGATATGTCGCCCAGGTCGTTGAGGAAGGAGCGGAGCTCGACGATCTCTTCCCTGAGGCGGTCGGCACTGACGTCGAAGGTCTCAGGGTCGAAGAGAGAGTTCTCCAGGTCCGCGCCGTCGTCATCGGTGAGGAGATCGGCGAGGCTCTTGCCCTGCTCAAGTACATCGAGGCGGCGTTGCAGGGACCGCTTAATCGCTTCGAAGGATGAGGTCAGCCGGCGCCGGTAGACGGTCATGATGAAGCCGAGAGCCTTGGTTGACTTGTCGGACTTGTAAGCGTTGTAGTGGCGGCGGATGTACTCCTCAATGCGCTCATACAGCTTCCGCTCGTTCGGTGTCAGGCGAATGAACTCGTCCGTGACGTGCCGATGCGGGATGATGACCGAGGCCGGAATGATGCCTGCCGCCTGGTAAGCCCGCATGGTCTTGCGGGTGTTGCGGAAGACCCGATCGCGCATCGGGGTGTGCCTGCGAGCCCACTTATCCATCCACTCGGAGGTGGCATTGGGGAACTGCGCCCTGAGGTCAGGCGAGGGCGGATTGCCGGCCATCCCGGTCACCGTGAACGCGTCGGCCCATCCGAGTACGTCGTTGACCTGCTGCTCCAGCTCGTAGTCGTGCTCGGCGAGCGGGTCGGAGAAGTAGTCCTCCAGCATGTCGCAGATGAGTTTCCAGCTGCGCCTCTCAGGCGGGTCTCCGAGGTAGGTGAAGTACTGCGTGAAGAAGAACGCCTGCTCACCCCACTTACCCGGCAGCCCGAGTAGCTCGATGAGGTCCCATGCCTCGTGGGGATACATCTGCATCGGGGTCGCCGAAGCGAGGTAGATCGCACGCCACAGGTCGCGTTTTTTCATCTCCTGGAGCAGCGCGAGCAGGGAGTTGGGTGTATCGGTCGCTTTGGAGCCGCGCCGGCGAGCGTGATGGGCCTCATCGACGAGGACGACATCCCACGGTCCGGCTTCAAGGATCTCGGTACGGCGACTGCGGCGGCGAGCGAGGTGGGAGGAGGCGAGCACGATCGGGAAGGCTGACCACGGGTTCGCCTTCGGACCGGTCGCGATGGGCTGGTCGAACCGGTCGACGAAGCAACCCTTGTGGTAGCGGGCGACGTCGAGGTTCATCTTCTCGTGGAGTTCCTCCTGCCACTGTTTCATCACCGAGGCTGGCACCAGCAGCAGCGCCTTCTTCGCCCGGCCGGAGGTAAAAAGCTCGCGTAGCACCATGCCTGCCTCGACGGTCTTGCCAAGACCGACCTCGTCGGCGAAGAGATAGCCGCGCGGGTACGTCGACACCACCCGGTCGATTACCTCGGCCTGGTGCGGCAGCGGTTGAGCCCACGCCGTACCTACGCCGGTCCATGCGGACGCTTTCGGCGCATCGCGGAGGCCTACCAACTCGTCCCAGGCTGCCTGGATATCGGGGGCGTTGTCGACAGGCAGCGCCTTGTGATCGGCCTCTCCATGCCTCGGCTGCGGTAATGGCGTGTTGAAGGGGAACGGCGGAGCGTCGGGGGCGTGCTCTATCAAGTGCTCGCGGACCGCGGTGGGCAGGTCGATGATCGCCCAACCCTGGTCGGGGTTGGCGCGCCAGTGCTGCTCGAAGGCTCGCTCTTTGGACTTGCCGTAGTCCTCCCAGGACTCGGTACGCCAGGAGCGGTAGGCGTCGAAGGTCTCGTGGTTCTTCACCCATGCGGTGACCGAGGCGTTGTTGGAGCCGCTGAATGCTACCTTTTGGCCGTAACGGTCCGTGAAGATGCCGTACTTGGTGTGGAAGTAGCGGCCCGACTCCTGATGGGTGAGCAGTCGGCCGTGCTTGTCGACTGGAATGCCGACCCGGATGTGGAGCCGGTCGTTGGCGACCATCCAGGCCAGCACGCTGAGGTGGTCGCTCTGCACGATCCTCATGCCCTCTAGGCCAGGGTCAGCCAGTAGACGTTCGGCGACCACATCGTTGAGTGGGCTGCCGGAGAGCACCGCGTCAACGTCCTTCTTGCCGAGCTGGGCGCCGACGATGAGTCGCATCACCCCGCCACCGGCGATGAAGTACGCCGTACCCTGTGCGGCGAACTGCAACTCGGCACCGGACCAGTACCCGACCGCGCGGTCGTAGGCAACCGCACGGGACAACAGCGGCTCGTAGAACGCCTCGAACGGTGCGTCGTCGGGAGAGTACATCGGCTTCAGCTGGACGCTGCGGAACGAGTCCTTAGCCGTGGCAGCGTCGTGATCGAAGAGACCATCCTGTGCCGGTGCCGCCAGCTTGGCGACGGCACCGGGTAACAGGGCGTCGTCGTGCTCAGCCAACCTCACTCCATTTCGAAGAGCGCGTCGGGCTTGTTGTCGTCCTCCATGGCCAGGTCGGTGGCCTCGGGCAAGGTCACGTCAGGGAAATAGAGCGTGCACATCGTGTCGAGGTGACCCGCCTCGGGCACCGCCCAAGCGCCCTTGACCTTCGTCCGAGGGATCGCGTTGACAAGGCCCTGGAGCACGGCGTTGAATCCTGCGTCGCTGGTGTAGCCGTGCTTGTCGAGGAACCTCTTGGTTGCTGGCCAATCGTCGTGCTCAGCTATGTAGAGGGCCGTGTCGACTGCGTCGATGACGTTCGTGAAGGACTCTGCGTCTGGACGTACTCCGGGAAGATTGCTCTCTGCACCACGCCGCACTCGCTCCCTTGGTGCCAGAAGCTTGACCGTGCCAGATCCCTTTTTGAGGAGCTTCGCGCGCTCAAGCTTGTCCACATCGAGGCCACCCACTGCGAGTGCAAGCAGACGGGCTGTGTCGTACGGAAACTCCCTGGCCGCGAAGGTGTCCCAAGCGAGGAGGACAAAGTCGGTCAGCGTGTCGGTCCTCGCACCTTGTCCAATGAGCCTTGCCCGGCGAAGGTCGACGATCTCTTCCCTAGCCAGGGATAGGGCGTCCTCGGGCCGAAGAAGTTGGTCGCGCCCGTTCTCATCCGGCGTCGAGGAGTACACGGGCCAGTGACGCGAGATAACAGATAGCGTTGGTCCATAGGTTGAGAGCAGGAGGTCGACGCCGCCGATGCCGTCGTTCTCAAACCGAAGCACGGCATCGCGCGCTGCACTCCGGATCTCAGCCTCGACGTCTTCGAGGTAGATCGGTCCATTGCTCTCAGCTTGTTCGCGCTTCCTGCAAGTGAGCATGATGGTGCTGTTCGCTGCGTTCTTGTTTTTCTGATGGGACGATGTTTCCGGCTCGGTATTTACAGGCCAGGAAGTCTCGATAGTGAAACCTGCGTCGATGATGGCGGTGCCCAGCGCGTCCCACGCCTCAGCCTTCTTGTGTGTGAACATCACGGTCATGACGCCGCCCTCACGCAGGACACGATTACACTCCGCAAAGATTGCAGTCATCTTCGCCGTGTAGTCCGCATCCGCGAGCTGCTTCTTCCTCCGCCCGAACGCGACGAAACGCGCGAAATTGGCGATCGCCTCGTTCTCCTTGTCGGTCTCCGTGTCGACGAAGAAGTCTGGGTAAAGACGACCGAGCGTCGCTTTCTCCCAGACGTAGAAGAAATCAGAGAGCTCTGCGTACATGACGTTGTCATAGTAGGGCGGGTCCATACACAGGTGGGAGACACTCCCTGACGCCAGCGCGCTGAGATGGGCCGCGGATCCCTGAGTCACCATGACCGGCGTTTGAACTTGAGACTCAACCAAGGATTCAGGCGACACGTGCCCGACCAGAGTGACCAATTGGCCGTATGAGTCAAGTACCTGGTTTAGTGCGAACGAGGGAAGTTCGTGCGAGCCCTGGAACTCGGCGAAGGTCCAGCGGAACGTGAAATTATGTTTCTCGAAGACACTCCGCGTCTTCTGCCTACCTACGTCCCAAGATGTCTGACGGGCATTGTAGTTCAGCGCCTTGGCTTGGATCATCCCGAGCACCGTCAGAAGCGCATAAGCCTTCTCCTGCCCAAGGTCCTCTTCTGCCTCCGTCAGGAGACGTTGCAATTCTTCTGCGAAGACCGCGTGGACGACCAACTGGCGCTCCGTGAACATCTCTGTCCACCTGGTGATCCCGTACATGCGGTGGCCGCGGTCATAGTTCGAGATCTCGGGGATCTCCTCTGTCGGGAGACAGCCGGTCGCCTCCCAGCCAGCCCGATGTTTTCCGAGGTAGTCACTGGCGCGTTCGAGGCAAGCCGCGTCCTCACTGCTGGGCGCCCGATACCCCTTGCTACGGTCAGTCTTGCGGTAGTAGACCGCGTACAGAACCTGCTCAAACCGACCTGACCCAGCCTCGGCCTTGATGTAAGCGTCATCAATCGCGAGGTCGTCATAAGGGCTGCGGGCGATGCCACCAGTCATGAGCCCGGCAGACGGGTCGAAGTCGATCTCGTCGCCCCGAGCGATCTCGAAGATGGGCTCGTTCAGGAGGTTGCCGTTTGGGTCGTGCACGACGATCCGTACGGCCGTCTCTCGCCCCTTGGCCTTGTCCAGCCACTGATCGGTAATGAGCGGCACGAGACCACCCGTGCGGGGGCAGCGGACGGCATTCGCCCAGATGTAGGTGAGGTACTTCTCGCCCTCTTCGTAGACGAAGAAATTGCCAAGCTGCTCTTCCACCCTGCGACGCCAACGGTGCCCGTATTTTTCGAGTTCAGGCGTCAACTCGTGGCCGAAACGAACGGGGATCTCGACCCCAGCCTTCAGAACGGTGGCGGCTACGGCGTTGAGGTCATTCGCTGCGGTAGGAAGGCCGAGCCGAGCCGTGACGAAGGGAATGGATCCACCGCCTGCGGTTGGGTCCGCCACCAACGGCAGGGATCCACCCCAGGTGTGACGCAGTACTTCGTGGAGAAGTGCTATGTCGTCATTGTTCGGTAAGTTCTTGAAGGCTGGGCGGTACCCGTATGCCGCAGCACCCAGCTTCTCCCCTCGCTCGGTGGCGGCGGCAATCCGCCGGCGTGCGGCAATGGGGTCACCCCAGATCCCGACCAACTTCAGGACCCATTGTTTGAAGGCTGCCGGGTTCGATAATTCCGGATGGCCAGGAAAGGCGTCGCCCAGTTGCCGGGTCCATGCAGGAAGTATGCCTGCCAACACGACTGCGGCCGACGCCACCAGCGGACGGCGAGCCCACCACACGTGCAACGCTTTCAGCTTCGGAAACTGGCCGGGGATGGGGGCCGCTTCACGGCGTGACTCGATGCCGAGCTCGGCGACGGGGAGCCAGTCCTCGATGAGGACGCGCGGCTTGGTGCTACTCAAGGCGGGCTCTTTCAGTCGTCAGAGAGAAGGGTGCGGAGGGCCTTGCGGGCGCGTTTGGCATCGACGCTGATGCACTTGGAGTACCAGTAGTAGGTCTCTTCGGTGCTCATGCCGTTGAGGCCGGCGACGAGCGCGCGGACGCGCTCGTGCTTGGCGATGGGTTGGGTGGCCATCAGGATCAGGGCCAGCCGTACGCCGTCGGGTTCAGCGAGCCGGATGGGTGCCTTGCGGGTGAAAGTCAGCACGCTCGGCTGGTGGCCCGATCGCCTCATGGCTGCGAAGAGTGCGTCGACGATGCGGCCCGTTTGCTGCGGGGTGAGGGTGACGACGGCCGTGGCAAGGACGGAGCCAACCTCGCCGTACGTCTCCTCGATAGTGAGGCCGTAGGTCTCGCCGCGGCCGGGCTTCACGATGAGACGGAAGCCGCGGACGCCGTTGACGGCATCGAGCCGTCGGCGCGGTACAGCCATCGCGCGTGCGGGGACGGTCACTTTCTCACCTCGGCAGTCATCGTTGTGCTCTTCATGCCGAGGCTTTTGATGACGTCATGGATCTGGGCGAACTGCGGATCGTTGACGTCGAGTGCCGGCTCGAATCGGAAAGTGAGGGTGACGTCGCCGACGACTTTGGTGGCAGCGGTTAGCGCCTTCTTGGCATGGCCATACGCCATCTGAAAGTCGGCACGCTCGGCGATGCCTTGGAACTGGATGCCGCCTCCAGTGAGCCCCTTGTATTCGGCGCGGATGGTGGAACGGACCGTGATGCTCTGCTTCTGCAGCATGCCAAGTGAGGCGACAGCGAGGTCGATGTCGCTCGCGCCAGACGCAGCATCCGCGCTCACCTTCAAAGTGAAGGCTGAGACGGCGCGGATCGCATAGTCAGAGACAGCATCCAGCAGGGTCTGCATGGCTGCGCCGCCGGGACCGTTCGCGGTGAAGGTCTTGGAGGCGGCGGTGCGCGTGGGAACCTCGACGCCCATCTCGTCGGCTATCTCGCGGGGCAGAATGTGCAGGGTGTCGAGGCCCTTGTCCTTGATGGCTGAGGGGGAGAGTGCCCGGACACCAGCAGCAGGCTTGGCGTCAGTGACGACGAACCAGCCGTACTCGCTGGACTGGACGGCGGTGGCCAGCAGGTCGAGGACGTCGGTCTTGGAGGGCTCGCCGCCGCAGGCTGCCTCAAGGCGGGAGCGGAGGCCAGCACCGGTGAGCTGGTCGCTGGTGAGCACCGAGCGGAGTTCCGCCTGGGTGGGTTTGCGGACGAGGAGGCCGCGCTTCTGTGCCTCGGTCTTGGTCATGACCTCGGCGTCGGCACTGAAGGTGATCGACATGCCGGCCTGGTTGTTCGCTGTGTAGGCCTTGCCGCTGGCCGAGTCGTAGTAGACCCAGCCGTCGTGGTTGACGCCGTTGATGATCGCGTCACGCAGCAGAGAGGTGTTGCGGACGATGGATGCTTTGTGGTCGGACCAGAAGTAGTCGGCGATCGCGGCTGTGCTCGTGGCCTCCTTGTATGCCCAGGTTCGGTTGCGCAGGAAGGACGCAGTGAACGGGCTGGTACGGATCTTCTCCTCGTCGGTCAGCAGCGTGATGACCGCAGACGTGGAATTCTTCGGGTCGCCCTGGGCTTGGGCGGGAAGCTCGCGGTGGCGCAGGTAGCCGGTGGCCTTCTCATCGGCCGGGTAGTAGATGTGCTTGAAGCATCGGGTGACCGCAATGCGTGCCTGGAGGCGGGCCTCCTTGTCGTAGGCTTCGACCTTCTTGCCGACTCCCTCGCTGAACTGACCCAGCCGGTGGGTATCGGTGGCAAGGCTGTTGGAGGCGATCAGGGCACGTGCGCGGTCCTTGAGCACGTGGACCTGCTCAGCGTCGGCCAGGGCGAAAACCAGGGAGTTGCGGTACTTGCGCGGTGCGCCGACCGAGCCGACCTTGTCGAGCATCTCCACGATCTGTGTCGGCGGCTGGTCGGCGTGGTCCGGATGGACGGTGACGACATCGTGGTCGAGCACGACCACCCGCAGCGCGTCCTTATCTGGGATCTCAGCAGGACCTGACGGGAAATGGATCGCGGTAACGCCGCCGTCATTGGCAAAAGCCTTCTGTATCAGGCTGTCAACTTCCGCGGCGACCGCGGTGTTGGCGACGTTGCGCTTCTCAGTCTCGATGATGGCGTTGACGTTAGGCTCGATGTTGAAGCGCCAGCGAGCACCGTCGTACGACAGGTGCCAGAAGACCTTCTCCGACTCGGTGAGCGCCTTCTCGAAAATGGCGGCGCCCTCGCCGGGGCGCAGGGTGCCGACCAGCCAGTCGTTGCGGCCCGCACCTGCGGTGGAGACCATTTCCAGGGAGTGGGTGAACACGGTGCGGGTCACGCGCGTGGCGTAGATGGGCTTGCCGGGGAAGACTTCGGCGTCGACGACTGCCGCGTGGGATGCCTTCGAGGCGAAGTCGCCCTTGGCCACGCTTGCGTACTCGGCGCGCTGGAGGCCGTCGGTGAGGTGGTTGAGGACCGGCTCGTTGGAATAGTCGATGTCGCCGACGTTGATGATCGCTGCGTCGTCGTTGGTGGCGTAGATGTTGGCAACGACCTCGGCCAGGAGCTTCAAGGCGCCGCGGGCGCGCTGGAAATCGGTGATGTTACCCAGACGCTTGTCGAGGACACGAACCAGCTCAGGGTGGAACGGGTAGGTCTTGGTGACCAAGTCGCCGTAGGAAGCCGGTTGCTCGGCACCGCCGGCGAGTTGCTCGGTCTTGGCGAGCTGTTCGTATAAACCCCGGTAGGCATCCCCGGCTGCCCTGGCGGCATCCTCGTCGACGGAGGCGAAGATGCGCTTCTTGAGGATCTCACCGATCTCGTTGTCAGCGGCTGGCGTGATCACCGCGCTCGGCCGCACCGCACGGGCCAGCACGTCACCAGTCTCCTGGGCGGCCTTGACCGAGGCTGCATTAGCGGCGTCGGCCTTCTCCTTCTCCTCGCCGGTCAGCTCGCTGATCTCGGTGGTCTCCGCACCGAACGCGTTGGTGGTCGCGGCCAGGGTGATGATGACCGAGACCTTGTTGGTCGGGTCGGAAGCGACCTCGAAGAGGTTGCCGAGGAAGACGGGTATTGCGCCAGCCATGCGGCGTACGTCCTCGCTGCCGGAGGAGCTCAGTGCACGCAGGTGCTTGGCGATCTCGTCGACGATCACCACCGTCGGCTCGCCACGGAAGGCGGCCTTGATCGTGGCGGTGCCCGGAGCGGTGCGTTGAGTGTCGTTCGCCTCCATCACGGCGAACGCGCCATCGCCGATCTGCGCGGCCATCTCACCCCACATCGTGTAGGTGCGATGGCCGTTGGTCTCGACGCCCGCGGTGGGGTCGAGGGCATCGCCGACCAGGGCCGCGATTTGGACCGGTCCGTCGGGAAGCAGGGTCGGGTCCAGGAATTCAGCGATGTTGGACGGCCGGGCACCCTTGGCGAGATGGTAGACGGCGGTCAGTCCGTGAGTCTTACCGCCACCGAACGAGGTCGTGGGGCGAAGAACGCCATTCTCCCCTGCGACACCCTTCGCTCCGCTCAGGCGGCCGAAGGTCTTGGTGAGCAGCGTCTTAAGGCCGCTCGTGGGGTAGGTCTGCGCGAAGAACGCTTGCGCGTCGCCGTACACCGGATAGTGCTCCGCGTCGCGAACCACCTTGTCCAGCTGCGCTGCGAAGTGATTGTCCGCTAACCCGCCTTCCAGTACGTCCTCCCGCGGAACGCACACTTTCCGTAAAGCCTCCAGGCTCGACGCTGCCATGCCTCTCCTGCCCCCAGACGTCGTGCGCGCGGCACCCCTCCTGTGAATCATGCGATTGTAGGCCAGGGGGCCGTGACGTCACGTCAGGCAAGGTGGGTTAGTCCGTCGAAGGCCCCTGCCCCGGCTCATCACGACTGGGTCGGAGGCAGGTCGATGAGCCCGAGGCTGTGGGATCGCAGGTGTCAAAGCTTGCCGGACCTGAAGAGATATCACTGTTGTGATGTGCGAAGCACCACGGATGGTGACACAGTTGGCGGGTCCTCACGGGCAACAACTGCATGCTCGCTTGCTATCGCTGGTAGCGAGGGGCTGTGTCGCTGGCCGCCCTGCCTGTCTGAATCCCCCGTTGAGGGCGGGCAGGGCTTCCCCCTTCGGGCCCCCGACCTCTTTGCCGGTCTCTGGTGGCCTACCCCCGCCGACGCGGGGTTACTTCGGCGTCCTTCTCTTCCGCTTGGAGTCGAGGAGAGAGTTCTCCGCCGCCGTGGGGGCTTCGAGGCTGAAGCTGACATTTCCCGTCGTTGCGGGTTTGTCGCTGTCGATCGGCCGGTCCCGGACTCACAGGGGAGGCTCGATGTCGGAAATTTAGTCTCGGAATGCTGGCTCGTTCGGCGGTTGCTGTCAGCGTCGTGGACGGGCTACGAGGGGAATGGCGCTGAGGCTGGACTCTTCGAGAAGAACGTCGTCGGGGGCTCTTTGATGGTCGAGTTGGGCGATGCTGCGCTCCAGCGCAGCGACGTTCGCGGAGTTGTCGATGGTCGCGACGCCGTTCACGGTGACCTTCAACGGGTCGGAGAGGAGCGCGGTGATCCTCTCGTGCAGGACCTCGGCAACGACGGCGCGGGCGGAGCCGAGACGCTGATATCGCTGGGTGAGGTCCGCAGGGTCGATGTCTGGGCCGAGCTGGGCTCGGAGCCAGTGCAGGATCTCGCTGTTCATGGAATGCTCCTAGCAAGGAAGCGGCGGGGAGCTGGGTGCTCCCCGCCGCAACGGCTACTCCTGGGCGGCCTTCGTCTTTCGGGGAGCCTTACTCGGCCGTGTGATGGCCGGGGGCTCGCCCCGCCAGCACGCCGGGTTGGTGATCTGCTCGCAGATCGACGGATCGGTGACTTCGGTTCCGGCTGGGAGAACGACAGGAACACGCTCTGACGGGTCGAGGACGTGCACCGTCGCGGCAAGAACCCCGAGCGGCTTGGGCGTGGTGCTCACAGGACCGTCGCCGTGATGTGGCAGTCCGGCGAGTACAGGACCGGCATCGCCGCGGCGGCGCCCTTGGTCCAGATCTGCACCGGGTCGTCCTCGACGTCACGGGTGATGACGATGCCCGGGCCGTCCTCCCTCTCGATCTGCGGGTTCGTACCGCGGGACAGGGCGAGGGACTCGGTGGTGGTTCCGTACTGGGTCTGGCCCCACTTCGCCCGGTCCGGCGGAAGCATGATCCACCGGTCCTCCGGCAGGACCCGCTTGGACACGTCGTCCTGCCACACCTGCGCCTTGTAGAAGGTCACGGGGGGCAGCCCGTAGTTACCGCGGACGGAGTTGACCTGCTGCGGGTTCAGCGTCGCCGTCGGCGTTTGCCCGCCGGCCGGTGTGCCGTAATACGCCGCCCTGTAGGCCCCGTTCGACGCGAGATGCGACCACGCCTTGCGGCTGGTGAGGACCATCTCCGGAACCGGGGCGCCGATGGAGTCCAGGTAGTCGATCCAGCGCAGCTCGTCCGCGATCGGGTCCGCGTCCGGATCGGACCAGGGCTTCGGTGCGGTCGGCATGTTCGCGGCCGGCACCCCGTAGTCGACTTCGACAGCCAGCCCGTTTTCCCCGGCAAGGGTGAACTTACCGTCCAACAGGACATCGCCAGCGGCGAGTTCGAGGCGGGAGCGGATCGCTTCGACGTGGCGTTCCACGTCGTCGTACAGCAGCTCCACGAGCCGGTCCTCGTCGGCGCCGCGGGAGGCGTCGAGCAGCAGCTGCTCCATCTCGCCGACGAGGAGCTTCTGGCCGAGCGCGGGCAGCGTGCCCTCGGTCTGGGTGGACTCGGCCTGCCGCTTCGCGAACGGCACGCTCGTGTCGTACGCGCGGTAGGAGGCGGCGTTGACGCGGCGCTTGTTCTGCCGCACCCGCCACTTCACGTCCTGCACCTTGGTCTCGGCGAACACCGTCTTGGTGAGCAGGAAGTCATCCGGGCTGGGCATGGCCCGGGCGTAGACCGTCAGATCGGCGATGGACACGTTCTTCAGGAGGTCGGCGACGCTCATGCGCTCACCGCCCCGAGGAAGCGGATCTGCGCCCCGGCCGGGTTCGGGGTGATCGTGGTCGGGTCAAGGCCCCCGGGGATCTTCGCTGTGTTCACTGTGCCGTGCCAGAACAGCGCCGCTGGGACCTTGGTGACGCCGGGCGTGAACGGTGCCTCCGCGTATACGAGGCCGGCGAACACCTCGCGGCCGTCCTTCGCTGCCGCGTCGTACGCGCCGTAGAGCCCGGAAGCGGTGATGCGGCCGACCGGTACCCCGGAACGGACATAGCCGTGAGGCTGGGCGGCGGTCGGCTCGACGTAGTAAGCGTTCTTGGTGAGCGTGGTCAGGTCGAGGGTGATCGATTCCGTGGAGTCGGTGCCATGCCGGGAGGCGAGCCAGTCCCGGTTGGTGGTGACCGTCACGGAGGTGGTGTACGGCTGAATGCTCAAGCCGTCCTCCTGGTGATGCGGGATGCGGTCGCACACTCACCGGGTGGTGGCGCGGTCCACGAGAAACGCGGGGCGTGGTCCCCAAACCGTCTTGCTGGCCGGCCGATTAGGCGGGAGGGAGCAGTCCGCGACGGCGGGCCATCTCAGCGCCCGCCGCCCCGGGCCGGCGGTCGACCGATGCCGGTCGCGGCGGCGGCACCGAGGCGGGCGCACCACCAGGAGCGGGAGGGATCGGGCTGCCGGACGAGGAGAACAGTTCGGGCCGGCGCGTCCTCAGCTCTTCCACTGCCTCGTGGACCGCGTCGTCATCCGCATCCTCGGGAACGCGCAGCAGCGCGACAGCGTCGTCGAGATCACGGCCGGTCGCGCCGATGCCTGCCAGAAGCGCCCGCTGCGCGGCATCACGCTCCCGCGCCAGGGCCTGCGCCTCGCGCGCCACGGCGGCCTTCTCCCGTGCGGCGAGATCCTGTTCGCGGCGCTGCAACGCGGACAGACGCTCCTGCTCGACCTGCCGTTGCACGTTGATGTATTCGGACAGTTCCGCACTGCTGGAGAAACCCAGCCTGTCGACCAGACCCCGAACGGCCGCACGGCCCCCCTGGTCCTTCTCCCGAGCCAGCATCGTGCTGAGCTGCTTCTGGCTGACGTTGACCACGGCCTCATCGTTGGACGGATCGTCGGCCGAGGCGCCCAGAATGGGCCGGATCGGGCGGCCATCCCGGCGGTAGCCCAGCACCAGGTCGGGAGACGGCAGGGGGCGGATCATCAAGATGCAGCTCCTCGATGGCCCCGCGCCGTGATCGAGTCTACGCACGCCAACGTCACGCCCTCACCACAGTGCACATCGATGCATGCCGGATACACCTGGCATGATCATCTTCGAGAGGTAAGGAGGGTTCTGTGACTGAATCGACGGACTCCGTGGGCTTACCACGGTCGAAGAAGTCGCGCAGGAGGCGGGCACTGTGGTGGGCGGCCGGCAGTAGCGTCCTCGCTGCTGCGTCTGGTGTGACCGTGTGGGTGTGGCAACCGTGGGTGGACCGCAGCCCGTTCACCGCCTACGAGGTGAGCGTGGCGCCGGGGGAGCACGCCATCCCGGGCTCGAAGCCCGGCTCGTGCGTGCCGCGAGCCTCGGAAGAAGAGATCGCCCTCTTCGACGGGGGCGGCCAGAAGATCGCCCAGGCACGCCAGTCCCGGGAAGGTGAGCTGCTCTCCTCGGAGTTCGGGGACTTCGCGGGGGATTGCCTGGTCGTCACGCGCATCGACAACGTCCCCGGGGGCGAAGACACCTACGTGTACCAGTGGGGCGGCGGCACCAAGCGGCGCATGACAGAAGAAGAGCTACGCCGGCCGGTTGCCGAGAAGCGTGAGAGCTTCAAGATGCTGAAGAAGACGGAGGCCGCGCCTCCTGATCTCGACTCGTAGCCACGTCTCGGGCTGTGATCCGCGCGACCTCCTCGCGGGCGTCCTCGATGGGGTACCCGGCGTCCTGCAGCATGCGGATGCCGGTCTCCAGCGAGAACACGCCGGCACTCACGCCCTTGACGACCTCGTCGAGGATGGCCTGCCGGTCGGTCGGCATGTGCGGGCCGAACACCAGCCGGGCCGCAAGGGTGCCGCCGGCCGGCCAGCCCTCAGCGCGGCCCGCCTGGTGAAGGCGCTGCACCATCTTCAGTAGCAGCGCGTACTTGTGGGCGCGGGCCAGCCGCATCGAGTCGACCAGCGAATCCAGCGGGCCGAGGCTGATCTGGAGGGCGTAGCCGCTGGGCACGTCGGTGGGATCGACTGTGCCCAAGCTGACGGTGGGCAGCCGGGCGTTGACCGCGGCACGATCCCGGATTTCCTCCACCCGGGCACGTAGCTCCGCCAGCTGTTCCGAGGTGTCCAGCACATCCATGCGCCCACCGTCAGCGAGCTGGAAGATCGTGCCTGGCTCCACGGACAGCGGCTTGGGCCTGCCGGTCACCCGGTCCACCTCAGCCCGCGCACCTGCCAGGCCGATGATCGGCGCGCCGGTCGTAGCTGAGGCGCGGGATGAGTCGGTGTCGGTTTCGGCGAGTTCATCCAATGCCTGCATGACCTTCGCCAACGTGGACTGCCCGAAGTGTTCCCCGTCGTCCACGGTGTTGCTGACGTGGACCACCGGAATGAAGTCGATCATCAAGTCCAGGCGGTTCAGGACCTGGCCGTCCGGTCGGGTGCGGAAGGTGGCTTTGTCCAGGGGGAGTTCGTCGAGTGTCTGGCCGTAGCGCAGATCGTCGGCGGCCCATTCGGCATCGGAGAGATAGCAGGTGAGCGTGGAGGGTCGATCTGGTGCCCACGGGTACCGCCGTGTCACCTCATGGTCGGCTGGACCAGCGCCGATGGGGCCGAGTTCGAACGTGACCCGCCGCACCCGGGCCTTGAGCCCCCGCCGGGGGTTCTCCGGGATCTCCCAGGCCAGATGGACCCGTGTTGGGTAGTCGCCCGGGTCTGCGTCGTCGTCCAGCACCGGAAAGTAGAAGCCCGGGTCGTATGTCCGCAGCGTCACCCGGCCCTTGGCTGGGTCCCACGCCAGCAGGTACACCGCATCTCCCAGCAGAACCGCTTTGCGCTCGGCGGCCTGCATCCGCAGGGGTAGCAGCTCCGCCTCCGCCCAGTCCCGTAGCCGCTGCTGCATGGCGGCCGCGGCCACAGCCTCGGGCGTGGCGTCCGCGTCCTTGGCGTGCTCGGCACCGGGCGCGATGATCTGCTGCGACTTCCCCAGCAAGTGCGTGAGGCTAGTGTCAACGAACGCGGACGGGTCCCCGAACTCCCGCCGTTCGGCGGCGGCTTCGTTGCCGGCCAAGCTGGCAAGCTCACCGGCTTGGTTGCTGTCGTACGCGGCCAAGAGCTTGTACGCCGCCAGGCGACGAACCGCCTCGTCAGGCAACCAGGTTGCCCGCAGATCCGGTGCGAGCGCACGGTGAGGGCGCCCATCATGCGTACCAGCCATCATCGGCTTGTAGTTCAGCCACGACCAGGCGTCGGTGAGGAAGGTGCGCAGGCCCACGGGGGACAGGTCCCATCGTCAGCCCCGCGCCAGTGCTCAGCGTATGTGACACAACGGCAGGCCACGCCCAGTCTCCTTCCCGGACATGCCACACCGTGCCGGGGCACAACCGCACCTCGGCACGGACTGATGAGCTACGAAGGGTCCGACGGCGTGGAGTTGGCGACAGCGTGGTCCTCGGTCGTCTGTTGTTCAGACCGCTCTCGGCGGATGCGCCGCACGAGCCTGCTGAAGCCGGCTGCCATCCCCATGACGATGAACGAGCCCAGCACGTCGGCCAGTACGTTCTCGCCGACTGACTGCCAAAGCCAGGTGAAGCCTTCCATGGAACGCCCTTCAGGTGAGATTGACAACGAGTCCAGCCTGCTGCGGCTGGATCACCCCGAGACGTTGTTGGACGAGAGCAACCTGTGTCGGACAACATTGGACAGAGTCGGACGGCAGGAGGACGTACGTGGCGCGGCTGAAGAGGGCGGAGTTACTCAGTGGACCGCAGAAGAAGCTGAACGACGCGCTGCATGAACTACACGTCCGAGCAGGGCTGCCGTCGACGCGGGACTTACAGCACGCCGTCGGCACAGGGACCGCTAGCAAGAGTCGAATTCACGACGCATTCTCCAGCTGCCGATTGCCTGCATGGGGGCTCGTTCAACTGCTTGTTGAGGTTATGGCGCAGGCAGTTCCAGGCGCCGACCCTGCGATCGAGGAACGGCGTTTTCACCAGCTCTGGATGGCGGCCTCCGGATCAGCGACTACGCTGCAAACCGTGAGTGATCACGCCCGGACGGAATCCGGCATAACGGCCAGCGAAAGCGGCGCGAAGCCGGTTACTGTTATCCGTGTCGAGTGGGTAGATCCCAGTCGGCTGAAAATGCGTACACGTCGTTCGCTGCGGGAAGCCGTCGATCGGGCCCTTGAGGACATCGGTCATCCCGAAAATGGGCCTCATCGAAGAGATGGAAGTGCGGGGTCTCTGATCACGCTGACCTCTTTACGAGACAGCCCTGGCCTGACGGTCTCGACCCTACTGTCAAGCATTGACGAGTGCATAACTTCTGGACCCGGGTGTAACCTTCGGCCCTCAAGTATCCGGTTCTTTGCCCGCCAGAGCTCCACCAGGCTCGGGCGGCAGAAGTACCGCGACCGCGAGCATGAATGCGCCGTGACGGTGGCCGACGTCGACTGGCTCTGGGAGCATCCGAAGCTGCAAGGTCCATACGAGTGCAGGGAACCTGTGACTGCAATGCTCGCCGGTGGCCTTTACCGTGAAAGCGACTTTCCTGCCCTTTGGGAAAAGATATTTCTGACTGACGATACATCAATTGCCCGTCGGTACGTCTGGGTGCGCCGCAAGACCTGGAATTCCCTCTACGGTCCCGAGGTCCCGTTCTGAATTCAATGAACTCGTCCTGATGTGCTGGATCAGCGGCGCCGCGCCAGCCGATCATCTCGATACGTGGATGACGCGGTACCAGACTTCTGCGGGTCGGCCAGCTGTGTCAGCGCGTGCACGGCCGCGTCCATCCGGTCCGGGCTGTCCATGCCGGCGACCCAGGTCACCATCTGTTGCTCCAACGTGGGCCATTCTCCGACGTGGTGGACGCGGCCCTGTTCGTAGAGCTGCGCGATCGGCTCCGCCCGCAGCCGCTTGCCGTGCTTGGCTGTCACCGGCAGCACGGCGGGCATGAGCATGTTCTCGGTGCGCTGCTCACGCTGTAGCTCCTGCCATGCCTGCTGGAGGATCTGGCGACTCATGTCTCCGCCGTAGTTGCTCTCCACCACGATCGCGTCCGCGCGCAGCTCAATCGCGAGAAGGCAAGCCTCGCGGCCCCACGCGTCGGCGCCGCGATTGCCGGAACGGTCGTCGAGAACGTACAGGTGCCCCTCACGGTCACTGGCGGCCGCCACGATGCCGGTCTCGTCGCCGACCGCGGATTCTCCGCCAGCCGGGTCGACGGCCACGACGATCCGCGCAAGGTCGATGCCGCGGAGCTGGGCCGCGTTGATGCGGTTGTCGGTGATCCACGGCCACTGCCACACGCCGCCATCCTGCGGGCGCGGCTGCTGCATGTACAGGCTCCACCACACGCGTTCACCGACGGAGCGGCGAATCTCGGCGAGCGCATCGGCGTCGTACCGCTCCGGCCACAGGGCCGCGCCCAACTGCCGGCCCAGAGCATCGTCCTCGGACAGCGCAAGGGCGGGCAGGTCGATGACGGTCCAGCGGTCGCCTTCGTCGGCGAGGACGCGTCCGGCAAGGTCGTCCTCGTCCCAGCGGGTCTGGATCAAGATCACCGAGCCGCCGGGCTCGATACGGGTCAGGAGGACGGCCTGCCACCACTCCCACAGACGCTTCCGCATGGTGGGCGAGGAGGCTTCGGCCGCGTCCTTGATCGGGTCGTCGACGACCGCCAGGTGTGCGCCCTTGCCGGTGAGGCCGCCACCGACACCCGCCATGACCGCGCCGCCTTCCGTGCCGACGAGGTCGAAGCGGTTCGCGGCGCTGGAGCCGGGCCGGAGGCCGATGCCGAGCTGCGGCCCGTAGGTGAGGATCGCGTCCCGGATCCACCGGCCGTGATCATCGGCAAGATCGGAGGAGTAGGAGGCGATCATCACCCGGTGCTCCGGGCGGCGGCGGAGGTACCAAAGGGGCGCCCACCTGGCGGCCCTGCGGCTCTTGCCGTGCCGCGGCGGCATCGTCAACAGCAGCCTGGTCGGCTTCCCAGCAGCGACTTGCTCGAAGGCAGCGTCGATCAGGCCCAGGTGTGGAGCCTGCATCTCTCGGCCGCCGGTGAGTACGGCAGCCATCGCGCCGGGGGAGCGGTCCATGGCCAGCTCGCGCTCGATGCGCACGAGGCGGGCGCGCAGTTCAGGGCTGGAGGCGGCTGCTATCTCACGACGACGCTGGGCGGGAAGCGTCCGGTAGAGCGCGAGGACAGCCGCCTCGTCAGCCCTGCCCACCCTCGCCACCGGCGAGGGTGATCAAACGCTCCAACTCCTCCAGGCCCGCGGTCTCCACCTGGACAGCACCGCCGTCCGGGCCGGACAGCTCAGTGCGAGCAGGCCGGTCCAGACCGAGGAGACGGCTGCTGCGCTCAATGATCCGAACAGCGCGGTCGACGGCCTGATAGTCGCCGTTGCGGATCGCGGCTCGGTAGACACCGAAGAACAGTCGCTCCAGTCGCTCCACCATGAGCTGCCGCAGCTCATCCGCACTCTCGTCGAGAGCGGTGGTGCGCTCAGCGAGAGCCTTGGAGACGTCCTTGCAAGCCAGCTCGATGAGCCGTTTGTCGGTGGGGGGCTCCTGGCCGCGCTTGTACTTGTCGATGCCGTACCCCTGCGGGTAGGCGATGCCATCGGAGTTGATCGCAGGATCCGCGGCGAGCTTCCGGCCGATCGTCAGCCAGTCCACGCCGGCGAGCTTCAGGTCGATGGCGTCGGCGCGGCGCTGGGTGATGGCTGCCCGAGTAGCGCGGTTGGGGCGGCCCATGAACACAACTCCCGGACCCCGCGCCCTCATCCATGATCCCTGATCGGAGCGTTGGCCGGGTCTCCTGCTTCGGCAACATGTGCGCAGGCGAAGCCGAATGTCAGAGGCTCCTGTTAATAGTCCTCTACCAACGATGACGATGGTCACCCCTTTCTAAGACATCTATCAGGTGGTACGACTTTCCGTAGATTCGCCTCACGAGTACCCCCTTTGCTATTCCTCACCCTAAAGAGTCACGGGTTGATCTGCTTCGCTTTCCACGTGGCAGGGAAAGCTGCACCATGAGATCGCCATTCGACATCGAGGTTACGGACATAGGGGAAGCGTGATTGAATGTCCGCAGACTCAAAAGCACCTGATGCGGGACCGTCAGATCGAAAATGGCCGCATTGCGTTAAACGCATTGAGGGAATCAAAGGCGCACAGTTGCGTCATGAGTTGGCCACCACGATTCATGAATTACTTCTGTGGGCTCAATCTCATCAGCAAATTTCGGGGCCTGCGTCCATTCCATGCAGAACTTGGCAAGAGAACGAGAGTGACCTGAATGTCAATTCTCCCTCTGCGGACGTGAATCGCGCGTCAGGTCCAGCAACTCGCCCAGGCGGGCGTCAGGAATTGGGGTGACGGTGACTCTTGAATTCTCCGGGCGATCAGACCTGGCTGTCTCTCCCTTCGCGGCACCTACTCTGTCGCTACGCGGGGCGGTACGCGTGGCTTGGGTTGGCCGAACCTCGACCGAAGAGAAGCAGGACCCTCGACTGTCGATGATGCGGCAACTAGAGCGTTGCAAGTCTGCGCTTCCAGAGGCATGGGTAGTTACATGTCACTTCTACGACGTCGAGTCAGGGCGCCTAGGATTGGAGGCGCGCGGCCGAAAAGTCGACTACGAGCGGTTCGATATCCCCATCGCTCGAGATGGTGGCATCGCTGATCTCCTGACCGAAGCAGGCCAACCTGGCCGCCGCTTCGATGTAGTGATCTGCGAAAGCACATCCAGGGTTGCCCGAGGAATGTTCGAGAATCTTTCCATTGAGCGAACGCTCGAAAAGGCTGGGGTCCCACTGTTCGCATGGAATGAGCCGATCAATCTCGACGGAGGGCGCTCGCAGCAGATCTTGCAGCGACGGATCAATCAATCAGTTGCCGAATATGAGGTATACAACGCTCTCGAAACTTCCTGGGGAGGATTGTGCACGCATGTCCGGGAAGGGTGGAATATTGGCAAACCTCCTTACGGCTACCGCGCAAAACGCTACAGAAACCCCAATCCAATAAAGGCTGACAAAGGGTTCATGAAGAGCCGCCTTGAACCAGATGGAGTGAGGGCAGAGACCGTTACCCAGATCGCCATTTGGAGCTACTACGAGCGGCTCGGATACGGCGTCATTGCAGAGTGCCTGAACTCGGATAGAGATCGATATCCACCTCCCTGCCCACCTGGCGGCGTACGAGCTCGGGGCGCTTGGGGGAAATCCACCGTCGGGGAAATCCTTCGCAACCCAAAGTACACTGGGTATCAGGTATTTAATCGTCGGGCTTCACGCTCAAGAAGCGGTAAGGTGAATAACCCGGAACTGTGGGTCTGGTCTCCATATCCCGTTCACGAGCCACTGATTCCGAAGTGGATGTTTGACGAACTTGACGCTCGTCGGCGAACCCGACTGGGACGCAAAGGAATCAGCGGCCAAGAGGAACCTCCATCAAGCCATCACACTTACACATTCCGTGGACGGGTTCTGTGTGCTTGCGGACGGCGACTACACGGCAATCACCGCAAGGGCATCACCTATTACACATGCTGGCCCAGGGCCAACAACCGTGGACGTCCTGACACCTATGCCCAACACCCCAAGGCACGCTATGTAAACGAAGCTACCCTCCTGAGAGCTGTGGTTGCCCTCTACGTCGACCGCGTCCTCGCTTCGCACATGAGATACCTCCTCGCTGCCGACCTAGCCGCCATCGTTAGCGTTGGGCTGCGGCAATATGAGGAGGAGCGAGCGGGACACGAACGCATCCTCGCCGACATTAGCCGCAGGCAAGAGATCACTCTTCGGCGAGCTCAAGAGTGTGCGCTAGACGATCCATTCGGTCAATGCCTGCGCAAGGCGTACAACGACCTTGAGGAGCAACGGCAGAGCACCGTCAGAATCCTCAACGACTTGAACGCGGAAACTGCAAACCGAACGACGGCTGCGGGGGCCGACATCACCGACCTCCTGGAGTCTTTGCCGCACTTGGCCCTGAATCTCGCCTCCGCTCCGCAACAACTTCTACTCAAACTGTTCGAGCTCACAGAGTTGTCGGTCCAACTGCCTGAAGCTGGTGACAACTTTCTACTGTCTATCGCTCTTCCCGCTGACTACACACCTGGCATGACCGTGAGGCCAGATGGCGCGCAAGAAGCCACCTGAGTCGAGCGCAGCGCCACGCCGCCTACCGCTGCGACTGCCCTCCCGCTTTGGAGGGCAGCCGCAGTGGTTCAGCCCAGCGTGAGCTGATCTACTCCACCAGAGGTTTCTTCGATAGGCGGCGGCGGTGCATCGGGGACCTCGCGGTTCGCACGAAGCCACCAGGCGAACTGCCAGTTTCGGCAAGTCCGGTACAGTCTTGAGTTCCGCCTCGGTGCACCGGTGGGAATGGAGTGCTCGCCCCAGCCGAGGATGGGGCGAGCGTTGGTGAGCCGGATGCCGAGGCCGTTCACGAGAGCGTCGCCCTCCCAGGTCTCACCGGGTGCGTAGTCGAATGCGAGATGAGCGTTGCGGGCCCAATCCCAAGGAATCGGCAGCGCGCACAGGTACCACGCCACGGGCGGGGTGGCTGCCGGTAGATGCAGGGTTTGACGCCTCTGCTTGTGGTCGGCGTTGTAGCGGTCGCATTCCCCGAACGTCTTCAGGCAGTGCTGTGTTAGGTCGAGTTCACGTATGCCGGCCAGCCACATGATGCGGTACCTGTCGCGACCCTCTATATCCACGCGAACCTGTTCCAGGTCCGCCCCTGAGTTCATTTCCCTACCCCTCCAGAGTCGAATTCCTTTCCTTGGTCAATTCTATCAGAATTGCCGATATCCCCTGATGCTTATTGTGTCGGAAATTGTTAGGGTAGGGCATGTTGAATTCCTCGGAGAAAGCCCGCTCGTACTCCTCAATCGGGAGGGCCCGAGGCTTACGACACACCGCCTTCACGGTGGCCCTGGTGGTGTCGCTGAGCTGCACCTCCTCGAAGTAGCGCGACAGCAGCCCGCGCAGCGACTCCGGGGTGTGGTAGCGGATGCGTTGCCACTTGCCGCGCACGAACCGCATATCGACGTTGTGCCCGTCGAGGAACGCCAGCCGGGTCGAGTCGCGGCTGATGGAGTGCTCGGAGTTCTCGTACACCACCTCGCGCTCCAAGTTGCGGGTGCCGATGCACACTTGCCCGTCGGCGGCGCAGAGCGCGTTCACGGTAACGAGCACCCAATGCTGGTACTCCAGGCTCGTGGTGGCGTTGATGACCGAGTCGAGAACCACGACCTCGTACAGCCCGTTCTCGCGCAGTTCGCGCTCGATGCCGCGGAGTTGATCGACGATCGTGCGGATGTCGATCGAGTACTTCCCCTTCAAAGTCCGGTACGGCTCATAGTCCTGGACTCGGTAGCCCTTCGCACGCAGATGCCGGGCGTAGTCGCCGTGACCGGCACCGAAGTCCACCACCCGGTGCGACGTCGTCAGCCGCGGCAACACCAGGCGCTCCCACACCTCGGACTTGTAGCGGACCTTGTCCGCCTTCGCCTTCGAGGAGTGCTCGCGCAGCCGGTTCGGCTGCACGATGTGCTGGTTCCACACCGGCGCCTGATCCTCCAGACCGGACCAGTCGTACACGCCGTACTCCCCGGTGAGGTCTTCGACGAGCTGGCCGGCGTCGAAGGAGGCCACCGTCCAGGCCAGGACATCGAACCGCTGGGACTTGGCAACAGCCGCGTACTCGGCGTTGAGGACGACGCGGCCCTGATCGTCGATGACCACGGAACCCCACGCGCCATGGGCGGCGGTCATGAAGCCGATCGCCTGCTGGAACGGGAGGTTCTTCGACTCCTCAACCTCGATGGTCTGCCACGGAATCCAGCACCACTGCCCGATCGGGCCCGGCTCCGCGTACACGACGGAAGACTCGGTCTCCACCCGGTTGTGGAGAAGGTTGAACTTGATCTCGTCCTGCAGCCGCACCTTCTGCGGCAGGATCATCGCCGGCGTCGTGTCCTGCCCGATCGCCTTCAACCCCTTGGTCCTCTGGTGACCGGCGACCAGCGTCCCATCAGCGTTGAGGATCACGGGCTTAACGACCCCGTGCCGACGCAGCGACCCCTGGAGGCGGACGAAAGCGTCCTCCGATAGACGCCGCGGGTTGTAGTCGGCGGGCCGCAACTTCGCCAGCGGATAGGCCGGGTCGAAGCGCACATCGAGGCTCCTCACGCCGTAGCACCCGCCCCGGCCTCGGCGCGGTGTTCGTCGTTGAGCACGTGCCAGCCGAACCCCATGTCGGAGTCGTTGTTGTCGACGAACCGCTTGTACAGGGCGTCCAGCAGCTCGACCTCGGCCTGAGTGATCCGCACCCGCGTGGACGACCACTGCAGGTAGCCCCACTGGAGATAGTCCACCGTGGCAGCAGCACCTGTACCGGCACCGTCGCTGGGCAGCTCGATCGGAGCGGGCAGTTCGGTCTCCTCCAGGAGCTGGTCGAGTTGCTGCTGGTCGTAGCCGGTGCCCTGCAGATCTGGCAGGTCCTGGAGGATGTCCGCGAGCAGGATGGTGTCGTAGCCGGCGAGATCGCTGGTGCGGTTGTCGACGATGACGATCTTCGCTGCGGTGTCGTCATTGACGTCCAGCCACGTCACGGCGATCTCGGCCCAGCCGAGCCGTTGGGCGGCCTTGTACGTGTGGTTGCCGGCGAGGATCTCGTTCGGACGCTCGGTGTGGGTGCCACGGTTGACGACGATCGGGCGGTACTGACCATTCGTGGACAACGACTCTGTGATCGAGTCGAGATCGCCGGTCCGCGGATTGCGATGGTACGGCGCCAGCTCACTGACCGGGACGGCCAGGTCCGCGAGCGAGGCCGGAATGCGAGACGCGGTGGACATAAGGCTCCAGCCCCACGCCCAACGTCGAGCCTAAGTGAGTGAAGCGAGTGCCTCGGGCCTTGGCCCCGCCCACAGTTTCACCGGCAGCCAGAAGCCTTGACATGCCCACCTTGGCAGGCGGAGCTCTAGCCGGGGCGGCGCACTCATTCGTTCGTGCAGGGAACAAGTAGCTCATTCCTCAGAGGGCATTTGTCAGTGGCGGCTGCTACACCTCCGACATGGCCACATGGCGCGGTCTCGACACGGAAGGGGAGTTGGGTGCCGCCGAAGAACCTCTCACTCCGCGGCAACGGGTCCTGCCAGCTTCGCAGCCGCCCGCAGGTAAACCGGCGTGTCCTATCCGGCAGTGCTAAGGCGCCACAGGGCCGCTTTGATTCCGCCAATTCCGGAACCACGTACAGCGAATCCGGTGATCACCCGACACCGCCCTGTAAGTCATGTCACCGTGCGCATGCGTACGGCCCCACACGATTGAGGAGCACGATGCCCGCCCCCACCCCTGAGCAGAGCGTTGCCGTCGACACCTTCCAAAGCGGCGACCACCTGGTCCTCCAAGCCGGCGCTGGGACAGGAAAGACAACGACACTCGCCATGCTCGCGGCGAGCACCAAGAAGCGCGGAAAGTACGTCGCCTTCAACAAGTCCATCGCGGTGGAAGCCTCCACCAAGTTCCCGGCCAATGTGCAGTGCAAGACAGCCCATTCCCTGGCCTACGCGGAAGTGGGGCGCAGGTTCACCGGCCGCATGGACGCCCCGCGTGTGCCGGGTTGGAAGACCGTGGCCTCTCTGGGGATCGGGCTCAACATGAGCATCCGGATCGGCGAGCGAAACGTCACGAACAAGGCCCTGTCCTACACGGTGCTGCGTACCGTCACACGCTTCTGCCAGTCCGCTGACACCACGATCCAGCGATACCACGTCCCCCGCCTCCGCGGTATCGAGGTCGAGGACCTGCATGCCCAACTCGTCGACGTAGTCCTGCCCTACGCGCACAAGGCGTGGGAGGACCTCCAGAACCCTGATCACGGCGTTGTTCGCTTCGACCACGATCACTACCTGAAGATCTGGGCCCTCACCGAACCTCGCATCGAAGCGGACTTCCTGCTCCTGGACGAGGCGCAGGACACCAATCCAGTCGTGGAGAAGGTCTTCAACGCTCAACGCAGCCACAGCCAGCTGGTCATGGTCGGAGACTCCGCCCAGGCCATTTACGGGTGGCGCGGTGCTCGCGATGTCATGAGTGACTTCGACGGGACGCAACTGGCACTGTCGCAGTCCTTCCGCTTCGGCCCGGCCCTGGCAGATGAAGCTAACCGGTGGCTCAGCATCGTCGACTCCCCGATCCGCCTAGCCGGAACCGATGCAATTTCCACAAAACCGGAGCGAGTTGAGCATCCGAACGCCATCCTGTGCCGCTCCAATGTCGGCGCGATGCTGGAGGTCATGCACCAGCTCGACCTAGGACGCCGCGTTGCTCTTGTCGGCGGAGGAGAATCCCTGCGCGCCCTGGCCAAGGCTGCACGGGACCTCAAAGCCGGCAAGCGAAGCTCCCACCCCGAACTGATCTTGTTCGACAGCTGGGGTGAACTCCAGGAGTACGCGGAATACGACCCATCGGGTCGCGACCTGCTCCCGCTGGTCGACCTTGTCGATGAGTACGGCGTTGACATCATCCTCGCCGCGGTTGACCGTCTCGCATTCGAGCAGGGCGCCGACATCGTCGTCTCCACCGCCCACAAGGCCAAAGGCCGCGAATGGGCCTCTGTGCGGATCGGTGACGACTTCAGCGAGCCGGTCGATCCGGAAGAGACCGATGCGGACGGCAACCCGCTGCCCGGCGACATCGATGATGGTGAGGCCCGTCTCGCCTACGTGGCGGTCACTCGCGCTCGCCACCAGTTGGATCTCGGCGGCCTGTCGTGGATCAACGAGCACCCCGACGGAAGCCCCAACGGAACAATCCCTTCCCCGGCGCCCTCGCCGGAGAACCCGTGGGACCGGCTCGGTCCCACGTAGCCGAGCGAAGTTGTCAGTGACCGCTGCCACAGTGGGCGAGGAAAGGGGAAAGGGGGAATCGCTCAGTGCCCATGATAGCGATCCATCCCGAACGAGGCCGCATCGACGCGACGGCCGGGGACTTGGGCTGCGATTGGGCATGGGCTGCAATCCACCGCGTCCGTCCTCGTGTCCCGCTGGCCTGCCCCGAGTGCCGCCACGGTGTGCGCGCCAAGGTGTCTCACCTAGGCCTTCGGTTCTTCGCCCACGACCCCGGCGCACCCACCTGCGGCCTCGCCGGTGAGTCGATGGAGCATCGCCTGCTCAAACTGGAACTGGTGACCGCAGCACGCAACGCGGGCTGGCACGCGGCCCTGGAAGTGCCGGCCGCCGATGGCAGGTGGCGGGCCGACGTCATGGCGACCTCGCCTGATGGCACGCTGCGCATGGCCTGGGAAGCACAGCTCTCCTCGATCACCGAAGACGAGGTACGGCAGCGCACCGACCGCTATGCCCGGGACGGCGTTCGGGTGTGCTGGGTGGTGACTCAACCACGGCGCTGGCGTGGCCGTGTGCCGTCGATCTTGGTGAAGCCGCCGATCGAGGGGCAGCGCACAGTCTGGGAGGTGGCCGAAGGCCTGGTTCGCTTCGCTACAGAGCCGTGCCACCATCACGTCCCGTGCTTCGGAGGGCACGGCCAATGGCAGAACGTGAAGACACCGTTACGGGACTTCGTGGTCTGGGTTCTGGACCGCCAAGTCGTCCCCCATCACTTCGTCTCCCCGGAGCTCTTGTCCGAGCACCAGTGGGAGCAGGTCTGGACGGCGCCACAGTATGTGACGCTTGCCGCAGACTTCGCTAAGGCCAAGCGGCGGGCACGAAGGAAGAGGGCAGTATCCGGCACGGTTCACGTCACGAGCCTGGATGGCATGGGCCCAGAGGCCATCGCCCGCGAGGTCGCACTGCGGATAGCCGGCGCCCTACCTCCCCAGCGAAGCCGCCGTGTTCGCTCGAGAGCTCTGCGGTACGTTGCTGCGCCATCGTCCCCAGAGGCTCATGGTGCTGCTGGCCTCGCGAGAGTCCACGCGGCGGTAGAGACCTGGGTGACAGAGGAGACCGGCGGTCAGGCGACCGTACGGGCCGACGAGTATCTGGCCGGGGGCACGCCTGTCTACCTTGACAATGCCGTATACGGGGTCATCCGGCCGGACCCCGATCAAGTCGACTGGCACCGATGGCCCGGCCGCAGGAACTGGGTGCTATTCGTTACCAGCCGGGATGAGCTCAAGCGCATCGCCGCTGCTGCCCCGAACGGAGTCCGCATCATCGAGTTGGAGTAGCTCTGCGACACGACCAACGGGCTGGGGGCACGCCGGGCCCGAGTGGACGCCTCTCACCTAGATCCTCCACCACGGGGGCGAGCTTTACGGCTGCCAGGTATGAGCGGGCAGCTCGTCAGCGAGCGTTGAGAAGAACCGCTGGTCACGCCACGAGACCAGATTCCCGATGACGAACAGCCGGCGTTTGGCCCTGCTGACTGCGACATTCAGGAGGTTGGGCCGTGAGGCAGCCCAAGAACGAGCACCGGGGCGCCGCGGATCGCTGCCGAGCACCAGAACCACCACGTCGGCCTCTTTGCCCTGCGTCGTATGAATTGTTCCGACCCGTGAATCTGGCAGCAGCCCACGGCAGGCACGCTGCGCGCCTCGCACAACAGCCCGGAACGGGCTGATGACGTAGACGTCTTGGGCGAGGTCGACAGCGCCGTCGTCACGCAGCTTCTCCAAGACCCGGCGTAGTGCGCGGCCTTCTTCAGGAATCCAGTGCCCGTCTGCCTCGGTGGCTTCCACGTTCACCCAGCAGCTGCGGGGCCCGTAGCGGTAGTCGCCGCGGTCAGGGGTCCCGTAGACCATGAGGTTGTCGTAGGCGATGGCGTTGCTGATGCCGAACATGGGGTTGTCGCATCGTCGGTGGACGCGCAGCGGGCTGCCCACCCAGACCTCCTGGGACCCGTCGGGTAGTTCAGCGGGCAGCAGAGTGCCGTAGCGGTTGGTGCGGTCGGCAAGCTGCTGGACCGAGATGCGACTGGGGGCCCATTCCTCGTCGACGCCCATCTCGTCGCCCAGAGCCCGCTGCGCGGTCCAGGGCAAGACCACGACTGGTTCCAGCTGCAGCGGGTCACCCACCACTACGGTGCGGGTGGCTCGCCACATGCCGCCGACGGCCATCTGCCCGGTGGCCTGCCCGGCCTCGTCGATGAACAGCCAGCCCAGCGCCTCCGGACCCAGTCGGCCGAAGACCCGGTCCAGGGAAGCGAACGTGGTCGAGACGACGGGAACGAGGAGGAAGAGGCTCTGCCAGGCGGCCCTTACATGCTCCGCGGAGACGGTCTTGGGGATCGCGCCAGCCACGGCGTCCATGGCCGCCATGAGGTTGGCGTACATGGTGCGGGCTGTGCACCGCAGGAACGCTTCGTGGAGGCCCATCGCTGCGAGGAACAGTTCTGCGCGGGCCTGGGCGATCACTTCGTCGCCCCAAGGTGCGGCGAGTTCGCGGGTGGTGTCGTCGTGAAGCCATGCCTCCTGCGGGACGTGGTCGCCCCAATCAGCGTGGGCCTGGGCGACGGTCTCCTCCAGCGCCTGAAGGTGGGTTGCTGCCCTAGCTTGCTGCTGACGGCAGACGTCCAGGGTGTGCTCTGCCTGAGTCGCTGCCTGCTGTGCACCGAACAGAGACGTTGCCGCGGCATTACGAACGCTGCGAGCCGTCTCCACATGGCCAGCCAGTTCCTGGTCGCGCTGATGCCACTCCCGTGCAGCACGGCCCAGCGTGCTGATGCTCACGACGAACCCGGGACGTCGGCGAGCGTGAGCATCGAGCACCTGTTGTGCCTCATGGAGGGCCGCATCGGCGCGCTGCAGTGCGGCTGTCTCGCTGGCTACCTGCGCTCGAGCTTGATGAAGACGGGTGTCGCTGTCCGCGGCAGCTTGCTCGGCAGTCCGCAAGGCGGCGTTGGCAGAGGACACCTGGCCAAGGGCTGCCGCGGCCGCCACACGCTCGGCCTGCAACTGCTCCACCCGGGCGTGGGCCTGACGGAATCGTTCCTTGGCTTCCCGCCACACTCCGCTGTGCGGCTGCCGACTCCATTCACGCAGAAGGTGCGCGATGCCCTGTTCGCTGTCGATCCAGGCATCCCGATTGCGCGGCCGACGACCTTTCGTCGGGGGCGGCGCCTGCTCATCATCGATCTTGTATTTGCCGTGCCAGAACCGGTTGATGAACTCCATCCGGTTCTTCTTATTGCCCAGTCTGGCCGCGACCGCACCCCAAGCTGGCGCACCCTTGAGAAGCCGGGTCGCTTGCTCCGCGAAGTAGTCGGCATCCTCACTCCACAAATCGTCGAGAGCCGCCCGTGCTGGGATCTCGGTGGAGATGTTCTCCACGGCCCCGTTGTTGGCCGAGGCGACCAGCATCTCGAAACCCGTGAACTCCGGCTTCAACGCGGTGACCGTGCGGGTGTAGTCGCCGCTCTGCCACCGGTACGGCTCCCCGTCGGCGAACGCCATGGAGGGCATCCGCAGCTTGGCCAGGCAACGGGCGCGCTCGACGATCACAGCGGCGAAGCAGTCGCGCAGCATCGTCGTCTTGCCAGTGCCGGGCGGGCCGTTTACCGCGAACAGCCCGCTGGAGTCGGCCAGTTCGGCAAAGATGGTGTTCACCGCGAACTGCTGACTGAGAGCGAGCGGATGCTTTGGGTTCGCCGGCCAACGACCCATCGGGGTGCGCTCGGGTGCCACCGCGTCCAGAGCGATCTGCGGCTGCTCCCGCAGGTCGACCCGCCACGCGGAATTCACCTGTGCCCCCGGCGTCAGATAGGCAGCCAGCCCCGCCCCGGGCTCCCGTGACTGCAAGGCGCGCCAGACTAGCTCCAGGTCAGCCGCGAAGAAGCTGTTGAGGAAGTCCTGCTGATCAGCGTCATCGGCCTGCCTCTGCCGCACCGCCACGCTCCGCACCCGGACCTCACCCGGCCGGAGAGCATCCGTCACGCCCCAGGCTTGGCTGAGGTCCTGCACGAAGCCCAGCAGGTCCTTGCTGGACAGGCGCCACAGGCCGACTTTGTCCCCCTCACCGTCGTCATCGGCGCCGGAGGGATCACTCGCCTCGAAGCTGGGCAGCTCATCAACCAGCTCCTCGCCCAGGTCGGCTGTGCGGGCGAGCCACGCCGCTTCCTCCTCATCGAACCCGTCCAGCCATCCTGTGCGGGCTGGCCCTGGCCACACGGCACGGCCTGCGGCCCAAGCACATGTAGACAGCACCGGAGAGTCGAGGAGCAGCCGACCCTCGTCGTTGACGGTCAAAGCGAACAGGGCGCTCTCGCCATCCATCCGACCGTCGTGGTCTTCTTCGTTCTCCCCGAAGACTTCCAGAAGCACATCGCGCACCGCCCGCAGCGTGTACGCACCGCCGTACACCACGTGCTGCCACACAAATCCCGGCTCCAGTGGTACCGACCGCAGAGGATGGCCGTCCTCCCACGGCAGCGGCCTGTCCTCTGCCACGGCGTACACCCGCTCGCGCGCCGACACGGCAGGAATCCGCTGCGGACTGAACAGCTCCACCGCACGCCAGTAGCCCACGATCCGAGCCCGCCGCTGCTGCTCAGCTACCACAATGCCCCCAACCCACACAGCCGCTTGCCGCCACCTTACGCACCCCCATCGGCACGGCTATCCCAGGGATCTACCGGATTCGACCGCGGCAGGCGACGAAACTTGCAGCCCCTCTTCCGACGTGCGAGGGGGAGGCCCCAGGCCCATGCGGAGTCCGCCATGAGGCGGGCTCTCGAAGACCTTGTCGACGCCGGCGCAATCGCCGTCTGCTTGAAGAACTGCGGAGCCTGTGTCAGATCGTCGGAGCAGTCGAAGTAGCCGAGCTTGAACACCTTGGCCCCGGACTCGGCCGCCCTCCGCCCGGCCCTGAGGCGGCTGGATACTGTGGGCTTCAGGGCTTCTCCTCGGTCCTGGATGCCTAGCGAGCAAGAGACCGACGAAGCGCGTGCATACAGCGGTTATAAGGAGCATTTAGGTGCTGGGTAGGCGTGCTGGTGCGGAACCAAACGCGTACGCACGGCATATAGCGGTGCGCGACGAGCCAACTATGCGGCGGGCAGAGGTGGAAGTGCGCCATCATGAGGGAGGGCCTCGGGGGAGTGGCTGGCGTGTGGCGTCGGTGGCCGAGAGAGCATCGACCGAGACTGAGGTAGCGGACGACTGAGACGACGGACGGGTAATGGCGCGGGATTACGACAGTCAGCTGCTGGAGTCGGTCGCGGTACGCCGACGCAGGATGCGGGACGCCCTGTTGTTCGGCGCACAGCGGGGGCGGCGCACGGCCGACGAGCGACTCGGGAAGATGTTCGCCGGGATCGCGATCACGGCTGTCCTGTGCGCGGGGTGCGTGGGATGGTCGTTCCTTCAGCACACGCTGGCGAAGCAGAAGGCTGAGCAGGAGAAGCAGCAGCGACAGGTGCAGCCGTACGAGCAGCCGACAAAGTCGGCGAAATCGTAGAATTCCGCAGATCCGGAATGTTTTGCCGTATCTCCTGGGAAATGCGCGATGACTTCTCGTACTGGAAGCAGAGTTCCCTGAAGCAGGGCAGGCGGGGGCTGGCAGGATAGGCATGCCCAGTTGACCCAAGAGTCCTCAACACCGCGATGATAGGTTCCCGTAAGTGGTGAGCAGAGCAACGACTTCCCAGGCGCAGCTAAGCCGAGTGACGTTGGTGGGCGAGCGGCGCCGAGCCGACGTCGTTCTGCTCTCTGACACGCAGATCGGGCAGCTGCTCCCGGACGTCCTTCAACTGCTGGACGACCGGCCTGCGTCGCAGCCGATGAGCCGGCAGTTGATGACGTCCGACGGGTCCGTCCTGCCGCACGACAGCACGCTGGCGTCCGCCGGGATCACCGACGGCGCTGTACTCCGGCTCGTCAGGATGCACTCTGCGCCGCCCGCCCCGGTAGTGCACGACGTCACTGACCAGGTGGCTGACGATCTTGACCTGCGGGCTTGGCGCTGGCGTCCTGCTGCGCGCCGGGCCAGCGCGGGCGTGGCGGCCATCGCCTTCATGGTGGTCGCTGCGCTGCTAGCTCGCAGTGAGTTCGCACTCGGTGCCCTGGCCGCTGTTCTGGCGGCCGTCACGGTCGTGCTTCTGATGGCTGGTTCGCTCGTCGCCAAGATCGGGGGCGGTAACCGGGGCCTGGCGACGGCGCTCCTGCTTGCCTCCGGTGGGCTTGGGGTTCTCGCCGCGTGGACGGCCGCTGATGCGTACGGCTGGCCGGGAGCGGCGCGGCTCGCTGCGGTTGCGGGCGCGACGGTTGTGACGCTTGCCTTCCTCGGCTACTTTTCGCCGCTTGGTAAGGGTGGGCTCGTCGGGGCTGCGACGACCGGTGTGCTCGCCATCGCATGGGAGGCCGTTGCCGCTGTTCAGAGTGATCTGTCCCGGCTCGGCGCGGTGATGGCAGTCGTCTCGCTGGTGCTGCTCGGTGTGCTGCCGCGGCTTGCTCTGATGGCATCGGGGCTCACCGCGCTCGACGATGGCCGTGCGGGCGGCGTCTCTGTCAGCCGATACCAGGTGGGCACCGCGCTGGCGGCGACGCACCGCGGTCTTGCCCTATCGACGATCGTCACCGCAATCTCGGCGACCTTCGCCGGCTGGCTGCTCACCCAGGCCGAGAAGCCGACCGTGTGGACCGTGGCCTTGGGATCGCTCGTGATTGTCGTGCTGGTGTCGAGGGCGCGGGCTTTCCCGCTGGTCGCCGAGGTCGTGGCGCTCCTTGCCGCAGCGTCGTGCCTCATCGTGCGTCTGGTGGTGTTGTGGATGGAGCGCGCAGGGGGCGCTGGGCCGCTCGTCGTGCTGTGCGTGGCAGCGGTGCTGCCGCTGCTGGTCTTGGCGGTGGAGCTTCCCGAGCATTTGCAGGTGCGGCTACGGCGCGTGGCTGATCTGGTCGAATCCGTGGGCATGGTGGGTCTCTTCCCGCTCGCCTTCGGTGTGTTCGGTGTGTACGGGCAGCTGCTCAATCAGTTCTGAGTTGAAGTGCAGGCGCTCCCGGGCGGGGCAGCAGGGTAGGGGTGAAGGGCAGGCGTGCCGAACGGAAACGGCTGGCAGGGCGATGTGCTGCGCGACGTGACAGCCGGCGCCCAGCAGGGAGCGCAGTGGTCCGGCGAGCAGGCGTACCGCAGGTCCGCTCAGGGTACGGGCCTGCCGGCACAGAGCTCCCAGGTGTCGGACGGTCCTCATGGGGGAGGTACGCCCCAGGTCGGCTCCCCATACCAGGGGCACCAGTACCGGGAGCAGCAGGCAGGCCACCAAGGCGGCTGGCCACAGCACGCTGGGCACCAAGGGCAGCAGACTCCGGCTGCATCCCCCCAGCAACACGTGCCCCACAACGTCCCCGGATCCCGGCCCGTGGTGGACGAAAGCCTGGCCAGCGCGGTACGGCGCAAGCCGGTGCGCGGTGAGTCGTTCGCCGCGCGTGCGGCACGCGCGCTGCGTCACACGCTCTCCTCATCGGCCGCGCACGAGGTCGCCCAGATCACCCACACCGCGGAGGCGCTTCAGCGGCCCGTGACGACCGGCCGGCAGATCGCCGTCACCTCTATCCGGGGCGGCGCCGGGAAGTCCACCGTAGCCGCGCTGCTCGGCACCACGTTCGCGCACTATCGGCAGGATCCGGTCCTGGTTCTTGAGGCCGATCCGGCGCTGGGCTCGCTGCCGTTGCGGCTGGGTGTCCAGACACTGCGCTGGACCACCAGCGATGTCGCGGACATCGTCAAGCCGGACATGTCGCTGCTCGACATCACCGGCTACCTCGTCCAGCTTCCCAACAACGCCTGGCTGCTGCCCGCCAGCCTGGGTCAGATCGGCGCGATGCTGGACAGCGGAGCGTACGAGCGGGCTGTGGTGGCATTGCGGCGCTACTTCGGTGTGATGGTCATCGACTGCGAGACGCTGCCCGCCGAAGTCGCCCGGGTCGCGCTCGCTGCCGCCCATGGCCGCGTTTTGACCACCCCGGCCACGCCGGAAGGCATCACCAGCACGTACTCCGTGCTGCAGTGGATGCAGGAGTTGCCCCGGCACGTGATCGCCGGCACCGTCGTCGTGCTCACCGAACTGGTGCCTCACCAAGGAGTTGACCTCGACGAGGCCGCCCAGCAACTCAGGTCCACTGGGGCAAGTGTCCAGGTTCTGCCGTATGACCGGCACTTGGCGGCCGGCGGCCCGGTCCACACCGAATTCCTCGCTCCGCCGACCAGGCAAGCCGCCGCGCGCATTGCCGCGGATGTCTTCCAGCTCTCCCAGAAGCGTTACTGACCCGATGCCGTGCCCGATCGTGAATGACGGACGACGATGAGTACCCGACTGATCCACCGCCCGGCCAGGACCACCCGGCCTCCAGCCGCCTCCGAGGCGCGCATCATCGAAGCCCCACCCAACCTCCCCGAAGGGAAGGCGGGCAACATCGCGATGTCGCTGCTGCCCGTCGCCGGCGTCATGTCGTCCGTGGTGATGATGACGGTCGTGCGCAACAGTCAGTTCGCCGGGCTCGGCGCGATCATCCTCGTCGTCACCATCATCGGCTCCGTCGCGCTCGTCTTCTCGCAGCGTGGCAAGGCGCAGCGCACCCGCCGCACCCAGCGCGAGGCATACCTCGCCTACCTGGAGGACCTGCGCGAGGAGCTTGCTGCCCAGGAACGTGAGCAGCGCGAACACGCCGATGTCCTCAACCCGCCGCCACCCGCCCTCTACGACGTGGTGCGGGATCCGGCGCGCCTGTGGGAGCGCCGCCGCACCGACGGCGACTTCCTGCGCGTGCGCGTCGGCACTGGCGAGATGCCGGTGCGCGATTTGAAGATCGCTCAGCAGGGTTCGTCGGTCCTTACCCCGCCCGACCGGTTCATGCTCAACGAGACGTCGGCGCTGATAGCCCGCTTCCGCACCGGTACCGAGCTCCCGCTCACCGTCCCGCTGGACCGTGTCGGCAACATCAGTGTCATCGGCCCCCGCGAGGATTGCCTGCGCGTGGCGCGGGCCCTGCTCGTGCAGACCGCTGCCATGCACGCCCCCGACGACGTCGCAATGGCCCTAACCGTGCCCGAGGGTCAGCTCGCCGACTGGGAGTGGGCCAAGTGGCTGCCGCATCTCCTCGACACCGAGCAGCTCGATGGTCCCGTCGCCGCCCGCCGTATCGCCCCGTCCACTCTCCAGCTCGCGCGGCAGCTCGGCCCGGAACTGCGACGCCGCGCTTCCTATGCAGCCGAGGTGCGCCGCGGTCTGTCCGGTAACGACGCCCTGTCGATGACGTCCCGGCTGCTCGTCGTCGCCGACGGCCACGGCGAGGACGCCGTCGAACTGCCGCGCCCCGACGAAGCGGTCGGCCTGCGCGAGATGGGCGTCACCGTCCTGCATCTGCTGGAACAGCGGGTCCAGGAGCCGGGACATGTCGGCGTCCGGATCACCGTCGACAGCGATCAGGTATTCATCGAGGACCTGCGCGGGCAAGAGCCGGTCACTGCCCACGGCACTGTGGGCGAGGTCAGCATTCCGTTTGCAGAGGGGCTGGCTCGGATGCTGGCGCCGCTGCGCCTGTCCGCCGAGTCACTGGTCGATGCTCCCCTGACCGGGCCAGTGGACTTCGCCGGCCTGCTCGGCATCGACGACGTAGCGCACCTTGACCTCTCGCACCTGTGGGCACCACGGAGCGAACGCGCCTTCCTCCGCGTGCCCATCGGCCTCAACGACTCCCACGAGCCCGTGCTCCTGGACCTGAAGGAGTCCTCCGAGCTGGGCATGGGCCCGCACGGTCTGTGTGTCGGCGCCACTGGCTCGGGGAAGTCCGAACTCCTGCGTACCATCGTCCTCGCTCTGGTGGCCACGCACCCGCCGGAAGTCCTCGCCCTGGTCCTGGTCGACTACAAGGGCGGTGCGACCTTCGCGCCGTTCGCGGACCTGCCGCACGTCGCCGGCGTCATCACCAACCTGGAGAACCAGGCCGGCTTGGTCGAGCGGGTCCATGCCTCGCTTGCCGGTGAGGTCAAGCGCCGCCAGCAGGTCCTCAAGGACGCGGGCAACATCGCCGACATCGGCCACTACACCGCACTGCGCGCCAACGGGCGACCCGAACTGGAGGCCCTGCCACACCTCTTCGTGGTCATCGACGAGTTCGGTGAACTGCTCACCGCCAAGCCGGACTTCATCGACCTGTTCCTGTCCATCGGCCGCATCGGCCGCTCCATCGGAGTGCACCTGCTGCTGTCCAGCCAACGCATCGAAGGCGGCCAGCTCAAGGGCCTGGACACCTACCTCTCCTACCGGCTCGGCCTGCGCACCTTCTCCGCCGACGAATCCCGCACCGTCCTGGACACCACGGACGCCTTCCACCTGCCGCCGATCCCCGGCTTCGGCTACCTCAAGGTCGACACCAGCCACTACGACCGATTCAAGGCAAGCTACGTCTCCGGCGCCTACCGTGGCTCGGTGCAACGCGAGGGGGACGAGGACACGGGCCCCCTCGCCCTCCCCTACGACACCTTCAACACCCTTACCACTGCCGAGGATTCGGGTGATCAGGAGGAGGTGTTGCGGCGCCGGGAGATGGGGCCGACCGAACTGGGCGTTGCGGTCGAGCAGCTGACCAACGCCTCCGGTGCGGTGCGCCGCATCTGGCTGCCCCCGCTGCCTGACGCGATCGCCCTGGACACCGTCGCAGGCCCCCTGAACGTCAGCACGCGTGGTACGCAGCTCGCAGGGCGCCGCGGCCCCCTTGAGATCCCTCTCGGCCTACTGGATGACCCGGCCAAGCAGTGGCAGGGCCAGTGGTACCTGGACCTCACCGTGGCAGGCGGCCACGCCGCCGTCATCGGTGGGCCGCAGTCCGGCAAGACCACGCTCCTGCGCACCCTCGTCCTCTCGCTCGCGCTGACCCACACCCCACGCGAGGTCGGCATCTACGGCCTTGACCTGGTCGGTGGCGGACTCCACGCCCTGGCGGGCTTGCCACACGTGGGTGGCATCGCGAGCCGTGCCGATCGCGAGCGCGCTGCACGCACGGTCGAGGAAGTACGGAGCATGCTCGCAGCCAGGGAGGACCTCTTCCGGGAGCATGGCATCGACTCCCTCTCACAGCTGCGCGACCTGCACACCGCGGGCCGACTACCCCAGCTGGCCTCCGCCGAGATCGTGCTCGTCATCGACGGCTTCGGCGCGCTGCGCGACGACTTCGAGCAGCTCGACGATGACGTCGCCGACATCCTCAAACGCGGCGGCGGGTACGGCATCCACGTGGTGGCGGGCATGCTCCGCTGGAACGACGCCCGCATCGCAGTCCAGTCCAACTTCGGCACCCGCATCGAGCTGCGGCTCAACGACCCCAGCGAATCGTGCATCGACCACAAGCTCGCCGCGACGCTTTCGCCCGACGAGCCCGGTCGTGTCCTCACCGATCGCAAACTCTTCGCACAGGTCGCCCTGCCCCGTACCGACGGACTCACCGATGCCGCCAACGTGGGCACCGTTGTGGAGCGATCGGCCCGGACGATCCGCGCCACCTGGAGCGGTGACGTGGCCCAGCCGGTGCGAGTGTTGCCGCACATTCTGGAGCCCCACCTCCTGCCAGGGCCGGTCGCCGAACCCCAGCGGGTGCCCATCGGCCTCGACCAGGCGGCGCTCCAGCCTGTTCTGCTCGATCTGTTCCAGCATGACCAGCATCTGCTGATCATGGGCGACAGTGAGTGCGGCAAGACGAACCTGTTGAAGACCATCGCCAGCGGGCTCATCGAGCGGTACAGCGAGGACGAGCTGGTCTTCGCCGTCATGGACCCCAGACGCTCCCTGCGCGGCGCGGTCCCCGAGGAGTTCAACGGCGGCTACGCGTACAACGCCAAGCTGTGCGCGGGCCTCGCGCACAGTATCGCCGACGTCCTGGGCAAGCGGCTGCCCGATGACAGCGCGCGCCTGGAGGACCTGGAGCCCGGTAGCTGGGGCGGCGGTCCGCGGATCGTGGTCCTCGTCGACGACTACGACGTGCTCACCACCGCCGGCCAGGAACCTCTCGCCCCGTTCCTGCAGTACATCCCCTCCGCGGTGGACATCGGCCTCCACTTCGTCCTGACCCGCCGCGTCGCAGGCGCCTCCCGTGGCCTGTACGAACCCCTGGTCCAGAGCCTGCGCGAGTCCGGCTCCTCAGCTTTGGTCATGGCGGGGGACCGCGGCGAGGGCCAGCTGTTCCCCGGCGTGTACGCCTCCCCACAGCCAGCAGGCCGCGGTGTCCTTGTCCGCAGGGGCCACTCCAACCGCCTGATCCAGACCGTGCACTGCCCCGTGTAACCGGCTGACCTGTCCCATAGAACCGCGCCCCTTCTCTCCAAGCGAAGCCTGCGGACATTGGCTCACCCACGCCAGCCACCTCTACCCCGACGGCTGTATCGACAAGGGCAGGCAGATCCGCACTATCGGGGTTCGGATCCGTTCCGACCAGCAAGGACTGGCGGCGGTGGAACGCTGTCAAAGAGTTGCTATGCCCTGCGGGCTTCGGAGTCGTTGCGACCTTCAGCGTCGAGGCGGAAGACGAGGCCACAGCCCTCTGGTTTCCATGCCCTGCGGGCCTTCGGAACCGTTGCGACTTGCGATCGCCCGCTCCACCTGGATCGACGAGATCGAGCTTCCATGCCCTGCGGGCGTTCGGAACCGTTGCGACGCTGTGTGAGCTGCGAGTCTAGCGGTTCGTTGGCAGGCCCGGAATCAAGAACCCATGGGAGATATCACCTGTCTAAGAGGTCCTAACAAAGGCGTTGGACGTGTCTGTAGGTGATGAGACATGTAGCGAGCCCGAGGAAGGCTTCGTGGATGTCGTCCCGTCGCTCCCACCGGATGCGCAGGCGTCGGAAGCCGTGCAGC
>NZ_JAJPWK010000037.1:0-44782 GCF_046549115.1 Streptomyces sp. x-19
GGTGTGCAGGACGTAAAGCGCAGCAGTCCTGCACACCACCCCCGCAGGCCCGTCACCGGCACCCAACAGCCCCGCGCAGCGGACAACGCCCCGCGCCGCAGGCGCAACGGCGAAAACCCCCACGGCGGGTCGGCCGACCACGTACGTCAAAGCCCCGCGCAGCGGCGAGGTAGCCGACACCCCACGGCGTAGTCCAGCGCAGCGGACAACGGCCGCGCCGCCAGGCGCAACGGCAAAACCCCCACGGCGGGACGGCCGACAACGTGGGAAGACCCCGCGCGCCAGCGCGTAACGTGAGGGAATGACCTTGCGGAGCACGACGCGGCGGGTGGTGTCATTGGTGCCGTCGTTGACGGAGGCGGTGGCGGTGAGCGCGCCCGGGGTGTTGGTGGGGGCGACCGACTGGTGTACGCATCCGGCCGGTCTGGACGTCTCGCGGATCGGTGGCACCAAGAATCCGGACACCGCCCGGATCGTGGATCTGGCGCCGGACCTGGTGCTCGCCAACGAGGAGGAGAACCGCCCGCAGGACCTCGACGCGCTGCGGGCGGCCGGGGTGGCCGTCATGGTCACCGAGGTCCGCACCCTGGAGCAGGCGTTCCGGGAGTTGGCCCGGGTGCTGGTGGAGGGCTGCGGTGTGGCCCGGCCCGGTTGGTTGGACGCCGCCGAGGACGTCTGGCGGGCGTTGCCGACCCGCTCGCCGGAGCGGGCCGCGGTGGTGCCCATCTGGCGGCGGCCCTGGATGGTGTTGGGCCGCGACACCTTCGCCGGGGACGTGCTGGCGCGGCTCGGGGTGCGCAACGTCTACGCCGACCACGCGGACCGGTACCCGCGGATTCCGCTCGACGACCTCAACGCCGTCCCGGCCGATCTGGTCGTGCTGCCCGACGAGCCGTACCGCTTCACCGCGGCGGACGGGCCAGAGGCGTTCCCGCGGTTGCCCGCCGCGCTGGTCAGCGGACGCCATCTCACCTGGTACGGGCCGTCGTTGGTGGCGGCGCCGGAGGTGTTGGCCGCGGCCCTGGGTGTTCGGGGGGCGGGCCGCCGGCCCGGGGCGTGAGCCGCACGCCGGTGCGCCGCTACGCCGCTGCCGGGTGTCGGGCCGGGGCGGCGGGCTGCGGCGGCGGGGCCAGCAGGGTGCCGTTCAGCAGTCCGCGGGCGGTGCGGGTCCCGGCCACCGCGACCGCGGTCACCAAGCACGCGTAGAGGGCCACCGCGAGCCAGCCGAAGGCCGCCAGTGAGGTCTGTCGGGCCAGGCCCGCGGCGCCGGTGACGCACGTCCCGACGGGGAAGGTGAAGCCCCACCACGTCATCGCGAAGCCCATTCCGTGGCGGACCGCGCGCACCACCAGCGCCAGGGCCAGTGCCAGCCACAGCAGTGCGAAGCCCAGTACCGGTACCCCGTAGAGCATCGCGAAGGCGGCCATGGCGTGCGCGGCGGGCGGGGGGACGACGCCGGGGGCGGCGTCGGCGAGGTTGTGCACGGCGGTGGTGGACTGGCCCAGCGGGCCCAGGACGAGGAAGAGGGTGGGGGTGAGGGCGAGCGGTAGCGGCCCGTGGTGGAACAGCCGGCTGACCACCAGCGGCAGGACGATCACGGTCATCAGCAGCGACATCCCGAACAGTGCGTAGCAGGACAGCAGCATCGCCTCCTGCGCCTGGCCGGGCGGCAGGTGGCGAACCAGCGCGGGGCCCAGTGCCGCCGACACCATGGGGGCGACCAGCGGCAGCAGCCACACCGGTGAGGCGCTGCCCTCGGCGATCCGGTGCCGCACCACCATCAGGTACGGGATGCCGGCCGCCGTGGCCAGGCCGACCAGCGTCCCGGCGCTCCACAGCACGGCGTCGACGGCCACCGCGGCGGGTGTGCCGAGCACGTCCTTGCCGACCGCGAGGGTGCCGCCGCCGACCGCGAGCAGCGCCATCGCCAGGCATCCGTAGAACGGGGCGACGGTGGGGTCGAGCAGGTGGCGGCGGGCCTGGTCGCGGTGGCGGGCCCAGTGCACGGTGCGTGCGGCCAGCAGGGCGAGCAGCATCAGCGCCGACAGCGCCCAGACCACCCGGCAGCCGGTGCGCAGGCCGGGTACGGACGCCGGCAGCGTCGCCCCGGCGTTGGCGACGATCGCGGTGCCCATGACGGCGGCGTACCAGTTCGGGCCGAGGTGGCGCACCGAGGGGCCGGTGTCGGGGGCGACGTCGCGGAGGGCGACGGGGATCCTGGACGGGGTCTGGGCGAGCGTTGACATGACAGCAGCGTCTCCGCTGCGGGCGGCGCCCACCAGGGACCTCGTGTCTATGAGGGCATAAGCTGGGGTTATGAGTGGCGAGAATGCGGGGCCGCGGCCGGAGCCCGCGGAAGTGGGCGCCGGGGTGCCGCTGCACCACCGGGTGCCGGACCTCGGGGCGCTGGAGCTGCTGCTGGCCGTCGCGCGGCTCGGCAGCCTGGGCCGGGCCGCCCGGGCACAGGGCATCACCCAGCCCGCCGCGAGCAGCCGGATCCGGTCCATGGAACGGCAGTTGGGAGTGGCGCTGGTCGAGCGGTCGCCGCGCGGGTCCCGGCTGACCGAGGCCGGGGCCCTGGTCACCGACTGGGCGCGCCGGGTGGTGGAGGCGGCGGAGGCGTTCGACGCGGGCACCCAGGCGCTGCGCGGCCGACGCGACTCCCGGTTGCGCGTCGTGGCCAGCATGACCATCGCCGAGTACCTGCTGCCCGGATGGCTGATCGCGCTGCGCACCCAGCGCCCGGGGACCGCGGTGTCGCTGTCGGCCGGGAACACCCGGGCGGTCGCCGACCGGCTGCTGGCCGGTGAGGCGGACCTCGGGTTCGTGGAGGGGCTGGACGTGCCGGCCGGACTGGACGGCGCGGTGATCGGGCACGACCGGCTGGTCGTGGTGGCCGCCCCGTCCCACCCCTGGACCAGGCGGCGCACCGAACTGACCGCCGCCGAACTCGCCGCGACCCCGCTCATCCTGCGGGAACGCGGTTCGGGCACCCGCCAGGTGCTGGACGCGGCGCTGGCCGGGGCCGGTGGGCTGGCCGCGCCACTGCTGGAGCTCGCCTCGACGACCGCGGTGAAGTCCGCGGTGGTCAGCGAGGCGGCCCCGTCCGTGCTGAGCGAGCTGGCGGTCCGCGAGGAGCTGACGGCCCGCCGGCTGGTGGAGGTCCCGGTGCGCGGTCTGCACCTGGGGCGGGAACTGCGCGCGGTGTGGCGGGTCGGCCAGCGCCCGGTGGGGCCGGCCCGCGACCTGCTCGGACTGACCCGCGGCGCGCCGTGACCGGGCCGGCCCCCGGCGGGCTGACGGCCCCGGCCCGCTGCCGTCAGCCCGCCCCGGCCGGGGCCGCCCGGCCCGTCGCGTCCAGCCGGCGGAAGAGCGCCGAGAGCACCGCCGCGGTGAGCGCGGCGGCCGGCACTCCGCTACCGAAGAGGGTGTGGGCCCAGCCGGGCAGCGGCGCGTACAGCTTCGGGGCCAGCACCGGGAGCAGGCCGGCGAGGAGGGTCAGGGCGACGACGGTGGAGGCGGCGCGGTCGCCGAGGTCGGTGCGGCGCAGCATGTCGATCCCCATGGCGGCGATCACCGCGTAGATCACCAGGGCGGCGCCGCCGACCACCGGCACCGGGAGCGCGGCCAGCAGCCGGGTGACCGGGGCCAGCAGCCCGCCGAGCACCAGCAGCGCCCCGGCGGCCGCGGTCACGAACCGGCTGCGCACGCCGGTGAGTCGGACGATGCCGATGTTCTCCGCACTGGTCACCATCGTCGGGCCGCCGAACAGCCCGGCGACGAGGGAGGCCACCGCGTCCGCGCGGGCGGTGCGCGGCACGTCGCGGGCCGGTTCCGGGGTCCGACCCACCGCCTCGCTGTTGAGCACCGTCTGACCGGTCGCCTCGGCGAGCGAGGCGAGGGCGAAGACCAGCAGCGGCAGCGCGGCGAGCAGGTCGAAGTGCGGGACGCCGTAGGGCAGGAGGCGGGGCGGGGCGACGACCGCGTCCCCGGGGACGGCGCGGAACGGGGTGCCGGCCAGCGCCGCCACCGCGGTGCCCACCGCCATGCCGAGCAGGACCGACAGCTGCCGCCAGACGCCGCGCAGCAGCAGGAAGCCCAGTGCGGTCGCGGCGACCGTGACCAGTGCCACCCCGCTGCCGGCGGCCGCCATCGGGGCCGCCACGGCGACCATGTTGACCCCGATGACCAGCACCGTCGTGCCCATCACCAGCGGCGGGAAGAACCGCACGATCCGCCCGTACAGCGGCAGCACGGCCAGCAGCAGGAGGGCCGCGAGCAGCACCGCGCCGGACGCGGTGGCCGCGCCGTGCTCTCGGGAGATCTGCAGGAAGAGGGCGGCGGCCGCGCCGCCGGGGAGCATCACGAACGGCAGCCGGGCGCCGATCCGCAGCACCCCGAACGACTGGAGCAGCGATCCGACGCCGCACAGCACCAGGGTGGCGCTGAGCAGGCCGGCGGTGCGGTCGGGCGACAGGTGCAAGCCGCCGGCCAGCAGGAAGACGGTGGAGACCGGGGCGGCGATCATCGCCAGGACGTGCTGGGCGGCGAGCGGCACCAGTCGGGACGGCGGGACCCGCGCGTCCACCGGTGCCGTGGCGGGCGCGGACCCGGGGGCGGTCATCGCTCACACCTGCCGCTTCAGCCAGGGCAGTTCGGCCGCGGCGTAGCGGTACGCGCGGAAGACCGCGTTGTTCTGGGTCGGGAACAGCTCGCCGACCTCGGGCTCGCGGTAGGCGCCGAACTCGGGGACGACGTACTCCCAGCACAGCCGGCCCTCGGCGGTGACCTCGAAGAGCCGGCCGCCGGGGGAGTCGGTGACCAGGGTGTTGCCGTTGGGCAGCCGCTGGGCGCTGCCCATGAAGGGCGCGAAGAACGCCTCGCGGGCGGGGTCGTGGTACTCCCAGACCACTGTGCCGGTCGCCCGGTCCACCTCGATGACGCGGGAGTAGGGGACGTCGCAGTCGGGCCGGAAGACGCCGTTGTCGAAGATCAGGAAGTTGCCGTTGGGCAGTTCGGTGGGATGGTGCTGCTGCGAGACCAGGCCCGGTGCGGTCCGCCAACGGACGTCGCCGGTGGCCCGGTTGACGACGATCACCGCGGAGGAGCTGCGCAGGCTGACCAGCACGTCGCCGTCGGCCAGCGGCAGCACGGAGTTGATCAGCGGCCAGTGTTCGCGGGAGTAGGCGGGGTGCAGGGCGTAGGCGTCCGGGTCGAGGTGGTCCGCGGCGTTCCAGGACCAGAGCAACCGCCCGTCGGCGTCGACCTCGCGCAGGGTGTCCGCGTAGACCGTGCCGGCCGGTTCGGAGCCCGCGACGCCGCCGCGGACCGCCGTGGCCCGGTCGCCGGTCAGCGGCTCCAGCGCGGAGTACAGGATCCGCCCGTCGCCGTAGTGATGGGCGTCGTGGTGCTGGAGCGGATCGGTGAACGAGCGCAGCACCGTGCCGTCGGGAGCGATCTCCTGCATCAGCCCGCCGCGGTACTTGTGCCACATCGGGAAGAGCGCCTTCTGGTCGGGCAGGGTGGCGTTGTAGGCGAGGTTGCCGTTGGGCAGGATGCGGGCGTGGCGGCCGGGGCGGTGCGGGAGCTGCCACCGGTGGGCGACGTCGCCGTACAGGTCGACCAGCAGGACTTGACCACCGCCGGTGAGCGGGGCGTAGAGCGTGTAGCCGTCGTACGCGGTGGTGGGGTCGAGCGCGATCAGGCCGGTGCCGCGGCGGCGGCGTGTGTTTTGATCGACTGCGGTCAGGCCGGGCTTCATGCCGGAAATCCCCTCGTCAAACTACGTCTTGTCAAACTTTGTTTGATGGGATCAAACAGCGTAGACGCTAGGACCGGTGTGTTGCAGGGCTGTGAACGCCCCAATAAGGAGCTCGACGAGGAGTGCGCGATGGTGCCGGTGAGGAGCGAGGGATGAGCGGGACCGAGGCCACGACGGCGGTGCCGCGGGTGGGGGCGGCCGTCCGACGGCGGCGCCGGGCACGGGAGTTGACGCTGGCCGACCTCGCCCGCGCCACCGGACTCTCCGCGCCCTTCCTCAGCCAGGTGGAGAACGACCGGGCCCGGCCCAGCATGCGTTCGCTCCAACTGATCGCCGACGCCCTGGAGACCACCGCGGTCCGCCTGTTGGCCGCCGCGGACGGGCCGCGCGCGGTCGACGTGGTGCGGGCCGACTCCGCCGCGGTCCCCGAGGGCGGCGAGGCCGGCCGGGTACGCCCGCTGGTCCGCGGCCACCAGCAGCTGCACGCCCTGGAGTTCACCGGCCGGCACGACTGGCAACGCACCTTCCGGCACCCGCACGACGAGGTCATGTACGTGATCGAGGGCGCGGTGGAGGCCGAGGCGGACGGGCAGCGCTACGAACTCGGCCCGGGCGACACCCTCTACTGCGCCGGCGGCGTCGCCCACCGCTGGCGCGCGCTGGCTCCGGACAGCCGGGTGCTGCTGGTGGGGGTGTCGGACGACTTCCGGGGGTGAGGCGTTGCCCGGACGTCCGGAGGTCAGACGCCGGCCGGAGTGGTGCCACGGGCCGCGGCCACCAGCGCGTCCATCACCCGGGTGTCCTCGCCGGCCTCCGGATGCCACTGCACCGCCAGGGTGAGGGCCGGTGCGCCCGGCAGCTCCACGGCCTCGATGGTGCCGTCCTCCGCGTAGGCCGAGACGATCAGCCCGTTGCCGAGCCGGTCCACCGCCTGGTGGTGGTAGGTGGGCACGGCCACCGGCTCGGGCAGCGTCGCCGCCAGCAGGGTGCCGGGCACGGAGGTGACCTCGTGCCGGCCGAAGACCCCGGGCGGGCCGGCGTGGCCGTCCAGGTGCTGGACGAGGGTGCCGCCGAGCGCCACGTTCAGCAGTTGGAGCCCGCGGCAGATGCCCAGCAGCGGCACCCGGGCCGCCAACGCCGCCTCGATCAGGGCAAGTTCCCAGGCGTCCCGGTCCAGTGCGGGCGGCCCGGTGCGGGGGTGCGGCTGCGCGCCGTAGCGGGCCGGGGCGATGTCCGCGCCGCCCGCGATCACCAGTCCGTCCAGCCGTGCGACGGTCGCCGCGGCGGTCTCCGGGTCGCCGGGCGGCAGCAGGGCCGCCAGCCCGCCGGCGCGCCGCACCAGGCGGGGGTAACCGGCGGGCACGAGGGCGGCGGGCAGCGCCCAGGCGCCCCATCGGGCTTCTTCCTGGTAGGTGCTGATGCCGATGAGGGGCGGCTGCGGCTGGGACATCGGGCGGTTCCTCCGGTGTGGTGCGGTGCGGTGGGCCGTGGTGCGGGGGTCAGTCGCGGGCGAGTTCGGCCTCGGCGGCGGCCAGCGCCGCGAACTCCTCCTCGGGCGCGGCGGCCACCAGCCGGTGGCGGGAGTAGAAGGCGAAGTAGGCCAGCGCGACCCCGTAGACGCCGAGCGCGATGAAGGCGGCCTCCTCGTCGACGAGGAAGGTCGCCACCAACGCCGAGCATGCCAGGACGAAGGCGACGCCGGAGGTCAGCATGCCGCCCGGGGTCCGGTACGGGCGCTCCAGGCCGGGCTCGCGGCGGCGCAGCACGAGGTGCGAAAGGGCCATCAGCGCGTAGGAGATGGTGGCGCCGAAGACCGCGACGTTGAGCATCCGGGCGCCGTCGCCGGTGGCCGCGGCGAGCGCGAAGCCCAGCGCGCCGGGGACCAGCAACCCCAGGTAGGGCGCCTTGCGGCGGCTGGTCAGGGAGAGGAAGCGGGGCAGGTAGCCGGCCCGGGAGAGCGCGAAGAGCTGGCGGGACCCGGCGAAGATCAGCGAGAAGAACGACGCCACCAGTCCGGCCAGCCCGGCGTAGTTGACGATCCGGCTGATCGTGGTCGGGGTGCCGTGCGGCTGGAGCGCCTGGACCAGCGGATCGCCGACGGACTGGATCGCGGCCGAACCGCGCGCCCCGGTCGCCGCGGTGAAGGTGACCACGGCGAGGAGCAGCAGCACGCCCATCGCGGCCGCCATCGCCCGCGGCAGCACGCGCGCCGGGTCCCTGGTCTCCTCGGCGGCCAGCGGGACGCCCTCCACCCCCAGGAAGAACCACATCCCGAACGGGAACGCCGCCCAGATGCCCAGCACCCCGAACGGCAGCCACGAACTCGCCCCGAAGGCACCGGACTTCACCGGAATGTCGTTGAGGGTGTCCACGTGGAAGTTGCTGAACGCGGCCACCGCGAAGACCAGCAGCGCGGCGACCGCCACCGCCGTGACGACCAGGCTGAACCGCAGCGCCTCGCCCACGCCCCACAGGTGGATCCCGATGAAGAGCACGAAACAGGCGAGGTAGACGGGCCAGCCGGAGTGCAGGCCGAACAGGCCCAGCGATTCGACGTAGTCGCCGATGAACAGGGAGATCGCGGCCGGTGCCAGGACGTACTCGATGAGGATCGCGGTGCCGGTCAGGAAGCCGCCCCAGGTGCCCAGCGCGCGCCGGGCGAAGCCGTAGCCGCCGCCCGCGGTGGGCAGGATCGAGGCCAGCTCTGCCAGGGCGAAGACCAGGCAGGTGTACATCAGGCCCATCAGGACCGCGGCGATCGCCAGCCCGCCGAAACCGCCCTGCGCCAGCCCGTTGTTCCAGCCGGAGAAGTCGCCGGAGACGACGTAGGCCACCCCCAGGCCGGTCAGCAGCAGGGGGCCGGCGCTGCCGCGGCGCAGCGTCCGTCGCTCCAGGTAGGAGGCGCCCTCGCCCGGGGGCCCGCCGTCCGCGGAGGCGGCGGTCGCTGCGGTCTGCGCACGGGTGCTGTCGGCCATGAGCCGCTCCTGCCTTGCGGGGACAACCGGAGTAAAGGTTTAGCCGCATACCTTTGTCGTCCTGGGGGCTCAGCGCAAGACCCGTGCGGAAAAGACTGGTGGCATGGCCGAGAGGCGCGGGCGGGGCGCTCGCCTAGCGGACCGGTGCCGCCAGGAAGCCGCGCAGCAGGGCCGCGGTGCCGCAGCAGTGCTCCCGCATCACCTCGCGGGCGCCGTCCGCGTCGCCCTCCAACACCGCCTCCACCAGCGCGGCGTGCTGCGTCTGCGAGTGCTCCAGATTCCGCACCAACAGCGGGATGCAGTCCAACAGGTCGTTGACGCCGGCCCGGACCGCGGCGTACTGGGCGGCCAGCGACGGCGAGCCGGACAGCTCCGCCAGGGTCAGGTGGAGCAGCGTGTCGCGCCGCCGGTAGTCGGCCAGCGGGGCGTCCTCGGTCGCGGCCAGGGCCGCGCGCAGCTGCTCCGCCTGGTCGTCGGAGAGCCCGTGCGCCGCGCACAGCCCGGCCGCGCCGACCTCCAGCACCTCGCGGAAGCGGAGGATGTCCTCGACGTCGGTCTTGTCGATCCGGCGCCGCAGCTCCGCCTCGCCCGGGTTCTCGGTGCGCACCCGGACGAAGGTGCCGCCGTAGCGACCGCGCCGACTCTCCACCAGACCCTCGTCCTGGAGCACCTTGAGCACCTCGCGCAGGGTGACCCGGCTGATCTGGAGCCGTTCCGCCAACTCCCGCTCGGCGGGCAGCCGTTCGCCCTGCGGGACCAGCCCGAGGCGGACGATCTGGAGTATCTGCTCCAGCGCCTCCTCGAAGCCGTTGCCCGCCCGGACCGGCCGCAGCACCGGCGCCAGCCGATCGGCCGCACCGTCCATCGGAACCCCTTCCCAAGCAATGGTTCGTGTGCCTACCTTATGACCTCCGGATGCAGCGACAGGAGGCACCACCGTGGTAGACCGCAGGCCCCCGCTCTCCGTCGAGGAGCTCAGCGTCCTCGTCGACAACGGGGAGATCGACACTGTCGTCCTCGCCTTCACCGACATGCAAGGCAGGCTCCAGGGCAAGCGGTTCGCCGCCCGCTACTTCCTCGACACCGTCCTCGAACACGGCACGGAGGGCTGCAACTACCTCCTCGCGGTCGACGTCGACCTCAACACCGTCGACGGCTACGCGATGTCCTCCTGGGAGCGCGGCTACGGCGACTTCGCCATGCACGGCGACGCGGCGACCCTCCGCCGCACCCCCTGGAACCCCGGCACCGCCCTGATCACCGCCGACCTGGCCTGGCACGACGGCTCACCGGTCGTCGCCTCCCCCCGCCAGATCCTCCGCCACCAGCTCGACCGGCTGGCCGAGCGCGGCTGGCGCGCGTACGCCGGCACCGAGCTGGAGTTCATGGTCTTCAAGGACACCTACGAGGACGCCTGGTCCCGCGGCTACCGGGGGATGACCCCGGCCAACCAGTGGAACGGCGACTACTCCGTCCTCGGCACCGGCCGGGTCGAGCCGGTACTGCGCCGGATCCGCAACGAGATGGGCGCGGCCGGAATGACCGTGGAGTCCGCCAAGGGCGAGTGCAACCTCGGCCAGCACGAGATCGTGTTCGTCTACGACGAGGCGCTCATCACCTGCGACCAGCACAGCATCTACAAGACCGGCGCCAAGGAGATCGCCGCCCAGGAGGGCATGGCGCTCACCTTCATGGCCAAGTACGACGAGCGCGAGGGCAATTCCTGCCACATCCACCTCTCGCTCCAGGACGAGCAGGGCCGCCCGGTGCTGGCCGACGAGACCGGCCCGCACGGCATGTCGCGGACCATGCGGCACTTCCTCGCCGGCCAACTCGCCGCGATGCGCGACTTCACGCTGCTCTACGCCCCCAACATCAACTCCTACAAGCGGTTCCGCCCCGGCTCGTTCGCGCCCACCGCCGTCGCCTGGGGCCCGGACAACCGCACCTGCGCCCTGCGGGTGGTCGGCCACGGCCGCTCCCACCGCCTGGAGAACCGCCTGCCCGGCGGCGACGTGAACCCCTACCTCGCGGTCGCCGGCATGGTCGCGGCCGGCCTGTACGGCATAGAGCACGCGCTCGAACTCCCTGACGCCACCACTGGCAACGCCTACAACGGCGACGCCGCACACGTCCCCACCACCCTGCGCGAGGCCGCCGAGCTGTGGGAGCACAGTCCGATCGCCCGCGCCGCCTTCGGCGACGAGGTCGTCGACCACTACCGCCACATGGCCCGCGTCGAACAGGACGCCTACGACGCCGCCGTCACGGACTGGGAGCGCTTCCGCTCCTTCGAGCGCATGTAAGGAACGCCCGTGCTGCAAGAGCTGACCATCCTCAACCCGGCGACCGAGGAGGTGGTGGCCACCGTCCCCACCACCTCGCCCGTCGAGGTCGACGCGGCCGTCCGCCGGGCCGCCGCCGCCCAGGAAGCGTGGGCCGCGGTGGCCCCCGGCGACCGGGCCCGGCTGCTGCGCCGGTTCGCCGACGTCGTCGACGCCCAGATCGAGCCGCTGGCCCAACTGGAGCTGCGCGAGGCCGGCCACCCCCTGGGCAACGCCCGCTGGGAGGCGGGCAACGTCCGTGACCTGCTGCACTACGCCGCCGGGGGAGTGGAGCGCCTGACCGGCACCCAGATCCCGGTGGCCGGCGGCCTGAACGTCACCTTCCAGGAACCGCTCGGCGTGGTCGCCGTCATCGCCCCCTGGAACTTCCCGATGCCGATCGCCGCCTGGGGCACCGCCCCCGCCCTCGCGGCCGGCAACGCGGTCCTCCTCAAGCCGGCCGAGACGACCCCGCTGACCGCGCTCCGGCTCGCCGAACTCGCCCTGGAGGCCGGGCTCCCGGAGGGCCTCTTCCAGGTGCTGCCCGGCGAGGGCCCGGTCACCGGCAGCGCGCTGGTCGACCACCCCGGCGTCGCCAAGGTCGTCTTCACCGGTTCCACCGCCACCGGCCGGCGGATCGCCGCCCAGTGCGCCGCGCAGACCAAGCGGCTCACCCTCGAACTCGGCGGCAAGAGCCCCAACATCGTCTTCGCCGACGCCGACGTCGAGGCCGCCGCGGCCGCCGCCCCCGGTTCCTTCCTCGACAACACCGGCCAGGACTGCTGCGCCCGCAGCCGCATCCTGGTCCAGCGCAGCGTCTACGACCGCTTCCTGGAGTTGCTGGAGCCCGCCGTCAAGGCGTTCACGGTCGGCGACCCGGCCGATCCGGCCACCCAGATGGGCCCGCTGATCTCCGCCGCCCAGCGCGACCGCGTACGGTCCTACGTCCCCGAGGACGCACCGGCCGCCGTCCGCGGCGCGGCCCCGGCCGGCAAGGGCTTCTGGTACCCGGCCACCGTCCTGGAAGGCCGCCCCGAGGACCGCACCGCCGTCGAGGAGGTCTTCGGCCCGGTCGCCGTCGTCCTCCCCTTCGAGGACGAGGCGGAGGCCGTACGGCTCGCCAACGGCACCGAGTACGGCCTCTCCGGCTCGCTGTGGACCCGTGACGTCGGCCGGGCGCTGCGCGTCTCGCGCGCCGTCGCGGCCGGCAACCTCTCCGTCAACTCCCACAGCAGCGTGCGCTACTGGACGCCGTTCGGCGGCTTCAAGCAGTCCGGCATCGGCCGCGAGCTGGGCCCGGACGCGCTGGCCGCGTTCACCGAGACCAAGAACGTCTTCATCGCCACCGAGCCGGCCGGCTCGTGATCCGCACCGCAACCCGCACCGCCACCACCCGCGAGGAGAGCAAGTGACCGACCAGACCGCCGTGTGCCGCCGCCTCGTCGGCCGGACCGCCGTGATCACCGGGGCCGGCAGCGGCATCGGCCTGGCCACCGCCCGCCGCCTGGCCGCCGAGGGCGCCAACGTCGTCTGCGCCGACATCGACGAGACGGCCGGCAAGGCCGCCGCCGAAGCGGTCGGCGGCACCTTCGTCCAGGTCGACGTCACCGACGCCGAACAGGTCGAGGCGCTCTACAAGACCGCCTTCGACACCTACGGCTCGGTGGACGTCGCCTTCAACAACGCCGGCATCTCGCCGCCCGACGACGACTCCATCCTCACCACCGGCCTGGACGCCTGGAAGCGCGTCCAGGAGGTCAACCTCACCTCCGTCTACCTCTGCTGCAAGCACGCCCTGCCCTACATGCAGCGCCAGTTCGAGCAGACCGGGCGCGGCGGCTCCATCATCAACACCGCGTCCTTCGTGGCCGTGATGGGCGCCGCGACCTCGCAGATCAGCTACACCGCCTCCAAGGGCGGCGTGCTGGCCATGTCCCGCGAGCTGGGCGTCCAGTTCGCCCGCGAGGGCATCCGCGTCAACGCGCTCTGCCCGGGGCCGGTCAACACCCCGCTGCTCAAGGAGCTGTTCGCCAAGGACCCCGAGCGCGCCGCGCGCCGCCTGGTGCACGTCCCGGTCGGCCGGTTCGCCGAGCCCGAGGAGATCGCCGCCGCCGTCGCCTTCCTCGCCAGCGACGACTCCTCGTTCGTCAACGCCGCCGAGTTCCTCGTCGACGGCGGCATCGCCGGCGCCTACGTCACCCCCGTGTAGCTGCCCTGTAGTCTCCATGATCAACATCGGGACCGGCGCCTCCGCGTGCCGGTCCCGGCGTGCTTCCCCCCTTGACCACGGAGGACACATGACCGCCCCCACCCGGCGCCTGCTCGCCCTCGGCCTCGCCGGGGCCGCCGCCCTGACCGCCCTCACGGCCACGGTGCCGGCCACCGCCGCCACGCCCGGCCCGGCCACCGCCCGCGCGCACTGCCCGCAGCTGTCCAAGGACGTCCCCTGGTACGGCGACAACCGCGCCAAACTCCAGAAGATGATCGACGAGCGCGGCACCTGTTCCGCCCACCCGTCGCCCGACCACCGCCCCGGCCGGATGCGCTCCGCGCAGCCCCTCTCGACCGGGCCCCGCCCGGTCGCCGCCTTCGACTGGGACAACACCGTCGTCAAGAACGACATCTCCGACGCCACGCTGGCCTGGATGGTCCGGCACGACAAGGTGCCCCGGCCCAAGAGCTGGCGGGACACCAGCCCCTGGCTGACCGCCGCCGCCGACCGGGCGCTGACCCGGGCCTGCGGCACCGGCACCCCCGGCCGCCCGCTGCGCACCTCCACCAACACCGCCTGCGCCGACGAGCTCATGGAGATCCGCGGCGAGGCCAAGACCATGAGCGGCGCCCCGGCCTTCGCCGGCGAGTGGAACCACCGCCGCACGGTCCCCGAATACGCCTGGGTCCCCCAGCTGTTCGCCGGCCTGAAGCCCGCCACCCTCACCGCGTACGCCAAGCGGGCCCGCGCCGAGAACCTCGCCGCGCCGATCGGCGCCGTGCAGACCGTCGGCACCCACAAGCTGGCCGGCTACATCCGCTACTACGACCAGCAGAAGGACCTGATCCGCACGCTGAAGGCGGCCGGCTTCGACGTCTACATCGTCTCCGCGTCGTCGGAGACCGTCGCCGAGGCGTGGTCCGGCGGCGTCGGGGTGGACGCCCGGCACACCATCGGCATACGCAACCGTGTCCGCCACGGCCGGCTCACCACCACCATCGCCGGCTGCGGCGGCGTCAAGGACGGCCCCGGCGAGGCGATCCCGTACGTCGACGGCAAGCGCTGCTGGATCAACCAGGAGATCTACGGGATCAAGGGCGCCGAGGCGTGGCGGAAGCAGGACCCCGCGCACCGCATCGCCCTGGGCGGCGGCGACGCCAACACCGACGTCACCTTCGTCGACGACGCCACCGGCGCCCACCTGGCCATCAACCGCAACAAGGACGAGCTGATGTGCCGCGGCTACGACGACGCGGACGGCCGCTGGGTGGTCAACCCGATGTTCATCGACCCGCTGCCCCGCAAGTCCGGCGCCTACCCGTGCGCCACCAAGGGCTACACCAACACCGACGGTTCCCTCGGACCGGTCCGTCGCCCCGACGGCACCGTCGTCGCCGACCAGCAGGACCGCATCCACGCCTGACCCGGCCCGCCGGCCGACCGCGCGAGGGCCGCACCGACCTGTGACACCGTTACAGGAAGGTGTGGCCCTCGCCCCGGTACGTCGGCACCGTCCCCACCACCCGGTCCCCCTCGACCAGGTGCAGCTCCGCGAACCGCTCGCACAGCTCGCCGGCCTTGGCGTGCCGGAACCACACCTTGTCACCGACCGCCAGCCCGTCCGCCGCCGTCCCCAGCAACGGCGTCTGCACCTCGCCCGGCCCCTCCTGCGGGTCGTAGCGCAGCCCGGCCGGCAGGTACGGCTCCGGCAGCCGGTCCGCCCCGGCCACGCCCGACGCCGGATAGCCACCGCCCAGCGCCGTGACGACACCGGGCCCCGGCCGCCGCACCACCGGCTGCGCGAAGAGCGCCGCCGGCCGGCCCCGGAACGAGCGGAAGTTGTCGAACAACCGCGGCACGTACAGCCCCGAACCGGCCGCTATCTCGGTCACCGCCGCCTCCGCCGCGGTGTGCTGCACGCTCCCGGTCCCGCCGCCGTTGACGAATTCCAGCCGCGGCACCACCGCCCGCACCGCCCGCACCGCCGCCCACCGCCGCTGCGCCAGTTCCTTGCGGGCCGCCGCCTGCATCAGCCGTATCGTCCGCGAGCGCACCGGCTTCCCGGCGACCTCGTCGCCCACCCCCGCCACGTGCCCCTCGTAGGCCATCAGCCCCACCACCCGGAAGCCGGGGCGCCGGACCACGGTCCGGGCCAGCGCGGCGAGCGCCTGCGGGTCGCGCAGCGGTGACCGCCGGGCGCCGATCCGGACCCGCCCGCCGGCCAGCCGGAAGGAGGTGTCCAGTTCCAGACAGACCCGGATCTCGGCGCCGCTGCCCGGGCCGGCCGGGCGCGCGGCGTCGATCAGGTCCAGGTGCGCCGGGTCGTCGACCATCACGGTCACCGCCGCGGCGAGCCCCGGGTCCGCGGCCAACGCGGCGAAGCCGGCCCGGTCCGCCGACGGGTACGCCAGCAGCACGTCCCCGAACCCCGACCGCGCCAGCCACAGCGACTCGGCCAGCGTGAAGCTCATGATCCCCGCGAAGCCGTCCCGCGCCAGCACCCGCTCCAGCAGCGCCCGGCAGCGCACCGACTTGCTCGCCACCCGGATCGGCTTGCCCTTCGAACGGCGCACCAGATCGTCGGCGTTGGCGTCGAAGGCCGCCAGGTCGACGACGGCGAGCGGCGCGTCGAGGTGGGCGGTGGCCCGGTCGACCGGGCTCCGGCCGGCTCCGGCGGAGTCGAGGGCCCGGGGAGCGGCGGTGGCGGCGTACGCGTCGGCGGAGTGCTGCGGCATGGCCCGCAGCCTGCCAGACGCCGCTACCGCTGGGTAGGGGGACGAACCGCACCGGAAGCGACGCCCCGGTGCGCGGGGGTTGGAGCAGTGACCGGGGCAGCCCTTACAGTGGCTCGACACCGCAACCAGCAGGTCAGCGGCGTGTTGTCCGGATACGAACCACCCTGCCCCGATTGCTTGTCGGGTCCGGGGCACACCGTGCGAGGGGGAGCGCTGGTGAGCGCCGACGCCGATTACGCCGATGCTCCGCGCATCCCGCCCATACCCCCGCGCCCGCCGCGCCGCCCCGCCGAGCCGCCCGCCGAGCCGCCCGCCGACGAGGACCCCAAGACCACCGTCCTGCGCCCGGTCCCCGCGGAACCCGCCGATCCCGCCGCCCCCACAGCCGCGCCCCCGGCCGCCCGGCAGCCGCTCCCCGCCGAGGCCGCCCCGGCCTCCGCGCCCCCCACGGCCCCCGTCGCACCACCCCGCCCGTCGGCCCCGCCGACCGCCCCGCCGCGCCCGCGCGCCGAACCGCCCGCCGCGCCGCCGCCGCCCACCGACGCCCCGCGCTCGTTCCGCGACACCGCGGCCTTCCACCTCGCCAACAGCGCGTCCCTGTGGGACGAGCCGGCCGCCCGCACCAGCCCGGCCCCGGCCCAGACGCCGCCCCCCACCGCCCCGGCCCCCGCGCCGACCCCGCCCCCACCGACACCGCCCCCACCGACCCCGCCCCCACCGGCCCCGACACCGCCCCCACCGACCCCGACACCGCCCCCACCGACCCCGGCCGTCCCACCCGCCCCGCCCTGGCCGGCAACTCCCGCCGGCCCCACGGGAGTCGAGCCCGCCCCGCACCGCTCGTTGGCCGAACGACTGCCGAGCACCCGGATCGTCGCCGCGGCCGTCAGCCTGGTCCTCGGCATCGGCCTCATGGGCGGTGCGGCAGCCGGCAGTTGGCTCACCGAGTCCCCCGCCAAGGGCACCCCGACGCCCGAGGCCGCCTTCGCCAAGGGCCAGGACGCCTGGCGCAACACCCCCGTCGACACCCTCTTCCCGCGCACCGTCGAGGGCCTGGCCGCCGGCCCGGGCGGCGCCGACCGCACCTGGATCCGGATCGCCGTCGCCCCCGCCGCCGACTGCACCGCCGCCGCCGAGGGCCCGCTCGCCAAGGAACTCGCCCCGGCCGGCTGCGCCCGCCTGCTGCGCGCCACCTACGTCGACGCCACCCGCACCGACGTCATCACCGTCGGCGCCCAGACCACCAAGGCGGACCGGTCCGGAATGATGGACCTCAACGCCCGCTTCAGCACCCACAACCTGGCCACCCGCACGGCCCTGATGCCGCTGCCGCTGGCGGCCCGGGGCACCCCGGCCGAGGGCTTCGGGCCGGCCCAGCGCGCCAGTTGGACGGTGCGGATACTCACCGACATCCCGGTCGTGGTCTACGCCGTCTCCGGCTTCGCCGACGGCCGCGAGGTCACCGATCCGCAGCCCGCCGACGCCGCGGTCCAGCCCGGCACCGCCACCGCCCCCGCCGAGTCCGGACTCGGCCACGACGCCAAGGGCCTGGCGGACAAGGTCACCGCGACCTTCCGCGCGGCGTCCGGCATCCCCGCGTCGCCCACGGAGGAAGCGCCATGACCAAGTCCGCGCTGCGGGCCGCGACCGTCGCCCTGGCCTCCGCCGCCCTGGCCGTCCTGCCCGCACTGCCCGCCCGTGCGGACGCCATCCGCGCCCAGCAGTGGGGCCTGGCGGCGGTGCACGCCCAGGACGCCTGGCGGACCACCAAGGGCGCCGGCACCACCGTCGCCGTCCTCGACACCGGCGTCGACGCCGACCACCCCGACCTCAAGGGCCAGGTGCTGCCCGAGAAGGACCTGATCGGCTTCGGCGCCCGTGCCGGCGACGCCACCTGGGCCCAGCACGGCACCGGCATGGCCAGCGTCATCGCCGGCCACGGCCACGGAGCCGGCCGCTCCGACGGCATCCTCGGCATCGCCCCCGAGGCCAAGATCCTGCCGATCCGGGTGATCCTGGAGGACCACGACCCGGACCGCCGGCGGGCCCGCGACGAGAAGCCCGGCGCCCTCGCCGACGGCATCCGCTGGGCCGCCGACCACGGCGCCGACGTGATCAACATGTCTCTCGGCGACGACAGCGAGACCGCCCACCCCGACCCCCGCGAGGACGCCGCGATCCAATACGCCCTGGGCAAGGGCATCCCGGTGGTGGCCTCCGCCGGCAACGGCGGCGAGAAGGGCAACCACGTCTCGTACCCCGCCGCCTACCCGGGCGTCATCGCCGTGACCGCCGTCACCCACCTGGACGCCCGCGCCTCCTTCTCCACCAGCCACTGGTACGCGACGGTCTGCGCCCCCGGCAACGACATCCTCATGGCCGACCACGGCACCGACTACGTCTCCGGCCAGGGCACCAGCCCCGCCGCCGCCTTCGTCTCCGGCGCCATCGCCCTGATCCGCTCCGCCCACCGCGACCTCAGCCCCGCCCAGATCCGCACCCTGCTCACCAGCACCGCCCAGCACCGCCCCGACGGCGGCCGCAACGACGACTTCGGCGCCGGCCTCATCGACCCGGCCGCCGCCCTCAAGGCCGCCGCGAACCTCGCCCCCACCCCCCAGAAACCGGCCCCCGCCGCCTTCCCGCACCGCTACTTCGGCCCCGGCCCGGTCGCGGACCCCACCGACGACACCCCCGTCAACTGGCTCCCCTGGACCCTCGCCGCCACCGGCCTGGCCCTCACCACGGCCGCCGTCCTCATCTGGCGGCGGTCCTCCGCGGTGGGTTGACCTCCCCTGTTGCCGGCCGTCCCGCCGGTCCGCTGCGCGGGCCGTTCGGCTGCGGTGTCGGGTGAGGGGGGAGGCATGGGGGCGGGCGTGGTTCGGGGCACCGGGCGTGGATAGTCTCGCGGGGTGCAGAAGAACATCCCCAACCCCGGTTTCGCCGACGACGACGGCTCCGCGGACCCCGCGCTCGCCGCGGCGCTCGCGGCGTACGCGGCGGATCCCGGCACCGAACCCGCCCTCCTGACGGCCCTGGCCGACGCCCGCCTCCTGGTCCCGGTCGTGGCGGTCCTCGGCGAGGTCGAGACCGGCCCCGACGGGCTGCGCCGGGAGAAGACCAGCGACATGGCGGTGCCCACGCTGACCGCTCCCGACGGGCGTCGCGCGCTGCCGGCCTTCACCTCCATGGAGACGCTCCAGCGTTGGCGCCCGGACGCCCGCCCGGTCGCCGTGCCGCTGCGGCAGGCCCTGTTGGCCGCCGCGCACGAGCAGGCCGACACGGTGGTCATCGACCTGGCCGGTCCCGCCACGTACCAGTTGACCGGCGCCGCCCTGCGTGCCCTCGCCGAGGGCCGGACCGCCGCCGATCCGCTCGCCGACCCCGCCGTGACCGAGGCGCTGCGGGCCGTCCTCGCCGCCGAGCCCGCGGTCGTCCTGGCGCACCTGACGCCGTCCGCCGAGACCGACGGCACCCTCGCCCTCGGCCTCGCCCCGGGCGTGGTCCCCGCCGAGGCGGCCCAGCGGCTGGCGCAGGCGCTGTCCACGGACGAGACCCTCCGCGGCCGACTGGTCCGCGGCCTGGACCTGGCCCTCCTCCCGCCGGGCGCCGAAACCTCCGGGGAGCCCCTCTACCAGCGCTGATCCGCCGGATCACGCTCGTGCGCCGCCCGCGCCCAACGGGCGGCTTCGTCCTCCGGGCCGCACAATGCGAGGAGAGCTCAAGATCCACGCGAGGAGAGCCCATGGAGACCACGGAGACCCGCACGGTCGTATCCGAATTCCTCGGCACGCTGCTCCTGGTGTTCTTCGCCGTCGGCGCGGCAGTGCTGGCCGGCGAATACATCGGCACCTTCGGCATCGCCCTGGCCTTCGGATTCGTCATGCTCGCGCTTGCCTACGCCCTCGGCCCGATCTCGGGCTGCCACATCAACCCCGCGGTGACGCTCGGCATGCTGTTGGCCCGGCGCATCACGGTCCGTACGGCCGTCGAGTACTGGATCGCCCAGGTCCTCGGCGGCATCGTCGGCGCGGCCCTGCTCTTCCTGGTCGCCAAGCAGGTGCCGGGGCTCCAGACCCACGCCGCGTTCGGCACGAACGGCTGGGGCGACCGCTCGGCGGTGCACATCAACCTCGGCGGCGCGTTCGTCGCCGAGATCGTGATGACGTTCCTGTTCGTCTTCGTGGTGCTCGGCGTCACGCACAAGGTGGCGGTGCTGGGCTTCGGCGGCCTGGCGATCGGTCTGGCCCTGGGCACCGTCCACCTCATCGGCATCCCGCTGGACGGCACCTCGGTGAACCCGGCGCGGAGTCTCGGCCCGGCGATCTTCGCGGGCGGTGCGGCCATCACCCAGGTGTGGCTCTTCATCGTCGCGCCCCTGATCGGCGGGGCACTGGCGGCGGTGGTGCACCAGATCACCCACCCACCGCAGGAGCCGGTCGTGGTCGCCGACCGGGCCGCCCGCGGCGAGCCGAGCAAGCCGGACGAACCGGCTCCCGGCGGTCGCGTCTGAGGCGCCCGCATGGCCTGCGACGACGACGAGCCCCGGCCGATCCGGCCGGGGCTCGTCGTCGCGTACGGGTCCGCCCGCCGGGGTCAGCCGTAGACCGGCCCGGTGAACTTCTCGCCGGGGCCCTGGCCCGGCTCGTCCGGCACCACGGACGCCTCGCGGAAGGCGAGCTGGAGCGACTTCAGGCCGTCCCGCAGCGGTGCCGCGTGGTACGAGCCGATCTCGGTGGCGCTGGCGGTGACCAGCCCGGCCAGCGCGTGGATGAGCTTGCGGGCCTCATCGAGGTCCTTGTGGTCCTCGCCGCCCTCGGCGAGCCCGAGGTTGACCGCCGCCGAGCTCATCAGGTGCACCGCGACCGTGGTGATGACCTCGACGGCCGGGACCTCCGAGATGTCCCGGGTCATGGTCTCGAAGTCGGGCCGCGCCGCGCCGGCGGTCTCCGGGGCGGCCGGCTGCTGGGGGGTCTGCTCGCTCATGGGCTGGGGCTTCACTTCCTGCTGGAGGGGTCGCCCCCCAGCCTATGGCCCTTGTCCGACGGCCCCGCGCCCGGGAGCCGTCGTCCCCCGGGACGGCAGGTGTCCTCCCGTGCGGCGAGCGTCACCCGTCCGCACGAGAGTGCGGCTCCCCTCTTGACTCGTGTATTCTGGTTGCTGCGACCGGCCGGACACATAGGTGACCGGCCCACAAGTGGAGGCTCCGATCTCCCACCCGACCGATCTCAGGTTGGCGGGTCAACGGTCCGGCTGCGCCCCGCGGATGTTTCGCGGCGGTGCTCCTGATCCACGTGGAGCCCCGCCTGTGTCCCGTCGGGGCATTTTTCATGTACCGGCGCGGTTGGTCACACCGAACAGACGTTACGCGGCAGTCCGCCAGGCCGTCGCGTGGTGCTACCGAGGAGGATCCATCAGCGCCGAGCCCCGCATCAACGACCGGATTCGCGTCCCCGAGGTGCGACTCGTCGGTCCCAGTGGCGAGCAGGTCGGCATTGTGCCGCTTGCCAAGGCCCTGGAGCTTGCGCAGGAGTACGACCTCGACCTGGTCGAGGTGGCGGCGAACGCCCGTCCGCCGGTCTGCAAGCTCATGGACTACGGAAAGTTCAAGTACGAGTCGGCTATGAAGGCCCGTGAGGCGCGCAAGAACCAGGCGCACACGGTCATCAAGGAGATGAAGCTCCGGCCGAAGATCGACCCGCACGACTACGACACCAAAAAGGGTCACGTCGTTCGGTTCCTCAAGCAGGGTGACAAGGTCAAGATCACGATCATGTTCCGTGGTCGCGAGCAGTCCCGCCCCGAGTTGGGCTTCCGACTGCTCCAGCGGCTCGCGGAGGACGTCCAGGACCTCGGCTTCATCGAGTCGAACCCGAAGCAGGACGGCCGGAACATGATCATGGTCCTCGGTCCGCACAAGAAGAAGACCGAGGCGATGGCCGAGGCCCGCGAGGCGCAGGCCGCCCGCAAGGCAGAGCGCCAGGGTGGTGCTCCCGCGGAGGCTGCCGAGGCGCCCGCCGAGGAGCCCGCCGAGGCGTGACCTCTTGGGTGAGTTGCCCCGGATTCACGCCGGGGCACCCGCCCCGGAACAACCGACACATCTGACGCTCCCGCATGCCGGTCCCCGCCGGTGGGAGCGCCACTGACGAGGAGAGAACGGCGCATGCCGAAGAACAAGACGCACAGCGGTGCCAGCAAGCGCTTCAAGGTCACCGGCTCCGGCAAGGTGCTGCGCGAGCGCGCCGGCAAGCGCCACCTGCTCGAGCACAAGTCGTCCCGCGTGACGCGTCGCCTCACCGGCAACGCCGAGATGGCCCCGGGCGACGCCGCGAAGATCAAGAAGCTTCTCGGCAAGTGAGCCGGGGCGCTCCGCCACACGGGCGGGGCGCACCGACCGAACCGGGACCCACGTCGAATCGGGTCGTGTGACGAACCACCGCGACCCCGCTACAAGGAGTTAACAAGTGGCACGCGTCAAGCGGGCAGTCAACGCTCACAAGAAGCGCCGGGCGATCCTGGAGCAGGCCAGCGGTTACCGCGGCCAGCGCTCCCGCCTGTACCGCAAGGCCAAGGAGCAGGTGACCCACTCCTTCGTCTACAACTACAACGACCGCAAGAAGCGCAAGGGCGACTTCCGTCAGCTGTGGATCCAGCGCATCAACGCCGCTGCCCGCGCCAACGGCATGACCTACAACCGCTTCATCCAGGGTCTGAAGGCCGCCAACATCGAGGTGGACCGCAAGATCCTCGCCGACCTGGCCGTGACCGACGCCAACGCGTTCGCCGCGCTGGTCGAGGCCGCCCAGAAGGCGCTGCCGAGCGACGTGAACGCTCCGAAGGCCGCCGCCTGAAGCGCAGCCTGACAGCGTGGTGACGTCGTGACGACGTCACGAGTGCGGACCCGCGGGCCCCGGCCTGCGGGTCCGCCGCGTTTCCGGACCCTCCCCCGAACTCCCGGCCCCTCCTCGGGGGAGACCCCCCGCGCCCGTCTCGGGCGCCCGCACCGAACGAAAGAAGCGAGCCGCCGCCGATGGGCACCCCCGAGCTGATCTCCCCGCGTTCCCCGCGCGTCGCCGCCGCCCGGCGACTGGCCCGCCGCCACTTCCGGGGCAAGGAACGCCGGTTCATCGCCGAGGGCCCGCAGGCCGTCCGCGAGGCCGTCGCGCACCGGGTCGGTGGAGCGCCCACCCTCATCGAGCTGTTCGCCACCGTCGAGGCCGCCGAGCGGCACGTCGAGATCGTCGAGGCGGCCCGGGCGGCCGGGGTGCCGGTGCACTTCGCCGACGACAGGACCGTCGCGGACGTCTCGCAGACCGTCACCCCGCAGGGGCTGGTGGGCGTCTGCCGCTTCCTGGACTCGCCGTTCGAGGAGGTCCTCGCCGCCCGCCCGCAGCTGGTCGCGGTGCTGGCCAACGTCCGGGACCCCGGCAACGCCGGTACGGTGCTGCGCTGCGCGGACGCCGCGGGCGCCGACGCGGTGGTGCTGACCGACGCCTCCGTGGACCTCTACAACCCCAAGTCGGTGCGGGCGTCGGTGGGTTCGCTCTTCCATCTGCCGGTCGCGGTGGGCGTGCCGGTCGAGCAGGTCGTCACCGGGTTGCAGGGCGTCGGGGTGCGGATCGTCGCCGCCGACGGGGCCGGCGACCGCGATCTGGACGCGGAGTTGGACGCCGGTGCGATGGGCGGGCCGACCGCCTGGGTGTTCGGCAACGAAGCGTGGGGGCTGCCGGAGGAGACCCGGGCGCTGGCGGACGCCGTCGTGCGCGTCCCGATCCACGGCAAGGCCGAGAGCCTCAACCTGGCGACCGCCGCCGCGGTGTGCCTGTACGCCTCCGCGCGCGCCCAGCGCACCACCGGAGGTTGCCGCGCGACGTCACCCGCCGGAGGGGCGTAGTCGCGATCCCGACGGTCGGGCCGGGCCGAGCTAGTAGTGTTGCCAGCTCCGGCCCGGAAGGGGGTAACACGGCGATGACGGCGAGGACTTCGGCCAGCACTGCCGCCGCTGACGACTGCCCGCCCGAAGCGGCCGGCGCGGTGCTCGGCCTGACCCCCGACGACCTCCCCGACGGCCTCGTCGTCGCCGACGAGCACGGTCGGGTGATCTGCTTCAACGCCGCCGCCGCCCGGATCACCGGCATCGAGCCGCCGGCCGCGCTGGGGCGGCCGGTCGGGGACGCGCTGCCGTTGCAGGACCTGGAGGGCCGGCGCTGGTGGCAGCTGACCGACCCGTACGGGGGGCTCGCGATCCGACGCGGCCAGCCGGAGCGGAACCTGCTGCTCGGGGGCCGCGAGGTGCTGGTCTCCGCCCGCTACGTCCGCACCCGGCCCACCGGCCCGGTGCGGCGCCTGGTGATCGCGCTGCGCGGCACCGAGGCGCGTCGGCGCACCGAGCTGAGCCACGCCGAGCTGATCGCCACCGTCGCCCACGAGCTGCGGTCGCCGCTCACCTCCGTCAAGGGCTTCACCGCCACCCTCCTCCAGAAGTGGGAACGCTTCACCGACGACCAGAAGCGGCTGATGCTGGAGACGGTGGACGCCGACGCCAACCGCGTCACCCGGTTGATCGCCGAGCTGCTGGACATCTCCCGGATCGACTCCGGGCGGCTGGAGGTCCGCCGCCAACGGGTCGACATGATCGCCGCGGTCCGGCGGCACGTGCAGGCGCAGACCACCGCGGGCCAGCTGCCGGACCGTTTCCTGATCCGGTTGCGGGAACCACTGCCCGATCTGTGGGCGGATCCGGACAAGGTGGACCAGGTGCTGGGCAACCTCCTGGAAAACGCGGTGCGCCACGGCGAGGGAACCGTCACCATCGAGGTCGGACCGGTGAAGGACACCAGTGGTGGAGAGGGGACGAGCGTCACCGTGAGCGACGAGGGTCCCGGCATCCCCGAGGAGTCGATGAGCCGCGTGTTCACCCGTTTCTGGCGGGGCAGCAAGCGCGGCGGTACCGGGCTGGGTCTCTACATCGTCAAGGGCATCGTCGAGGCCCACGGCGGCACGATCACGGTCGGCCGGGCCCCGGCCGGCGGCGCCCAGTTCCGATTTAGCCTGCCCGTCGCGGCCCCGGCCTTCCTGGCCTGAGGCGCGCGGCGGGCGCCCCGCGACGGCCCGGACAGGGCCGACGGCGGGTCCGGGAGGGCCCGCCCCTTAGACTTGACCTTTGGCACCTTTGGCGCACAGGCATCGCGGACACGCGGGCGCAGAGCCGAGGCGAAGCGAGCCGCGCCAAGCCACACCACCGGAAGCACGGGAAGAGATGTCCGCACCCAATAAGTCGTACGACCCTGTCGAGGTCGAAGCCCTGAAACCGGAAGAGATCGCCCGACGGGTCGATGAGGCGCTGGCCGCCATCGCCGCCGCGGGTGACCTCGACGCGCTCGCCCAGGCGAAGATCGCGCACGCCGGTGGCACGTCGCCGCTCGCCCTCGCCAACCGTGAGATCGGCGCCCTCCCCCCGCACGCCAAGGCGGACGCCGGCAAGCGCGTCGGCCAGGCCCGCGGCCGGGTCAACCAGGCGCTCAAGGTCCGCCAGGAAGAGCTGGAGGCGGAGCGCGACGCGCGCGTCCTGGTCGAGGAGGCGGTGGACGTCACGCTGCCGTACGACCGGGTTCCGGCCGGCGCCCGGCACCCGCTGACCACCTTCATGGAGCGGGTCGCCGACGTCTTCGTGGCCATGGGCTACGAGGTCGCCGAGGGCCCCGAGGTCGAGGCGGAGTGGTTCAACTTCGACGCCCTGAACTTCGTGCCGGACCACCCGGCGCGCCAGATGCAGGACACCTTCTTCGTCCGGGGCAACGGCACCGAGGGCGACGAGTCCGGCGTGGTGCTGCGCACCCACACCTCGCCGGTGCAGGCCCGCACGCTGGTCGACCGCGAGCCGCCGGTGTACGTCGTCTGCCCGGGGCGGGTCTACCGCACCGACGAGCTGGACGCCACGCACTCGCCGGTCTTCCACCAGATCGAGCTGCTCGCCGTCGACGAGGGCCTGACCATGGCGGACCTCAAGGGCACCCTGGACCACATGGTCCAGGCGCTGTTCGGTCCGGACATGAAGACCCGGCTGCGGCCGAACTACTTCCCGTTCACCGAGCCGTCCGCCGAGATGGACATGGTCTGCTACGTCTGCCGCGGCGCGTCCGTGGGCGACCCGGACCGGCCCTGCCGCACCTGCTCCAGCGAGGGCTGGATCGAGCTGGGCGGCTGCGGGATGGTCAACCCCAAGGTGCTGATCGCCTGCGGCGTCGACCCGGAGAAGTACAGCGGCTTCGCCTTCGGGTTCGGAATCGACCGGATGCTGATGTTCCGGCACAACGTGGAAGACATGCGCGACATGTTCGAGGGCGACGTCCGGTTCACCCGGCCGTTCGGGATGGAGATCTGATGCGGGTCCCGCTTTCTTGGCTGCGGGAGTACGTCGACCTGCCGGCGACGACGACCGGCCGCGAACTGCAGGAGAAGCTGGTCGAGGTCGGCCTGGAGGTCGAGACCGTCGAGCGGCTCGGCGAGGGTCTCACGGGCCCGCTGGTCGTCGGTCAGGTGCTCACCATCGAGGAGCTGGACGGCTTCAAGAAGCCGATCCGTTTCTGCACGGTGGACGTCGGCCAGGCCAACGGCACCGGTGAGCCGCAGGAGATCGTCTGCGGTGCGCGGAACTTCTCCGTCGGCGACAAGGTCGTGGTCGTCCTTCCCGGTGCCGTGCTGCCCGGCGACTTCAAGATCGCCGCCCGCAAGACGTACGGCAAGAAGTCGCACGGCATGATCTGCTCCGGCGACGAGCTGGGCATGGGCGACGACGGCACGCACGGCATCATCGTGCTGCCGCCGGAGTACGAGGTCGGCACCGACGCGATCGAGCTGCTGGAGCTCCGCGACGAGGTGCTGGACATCGCCGTCACCCCGGACCGCGGCTACTGCCTGTCGATGCGCGGCGTGGCCCGCGAGGCGGCCATCGCCTTCGGGCTGCCGCTGCGCGACCCGGCGCTGCTGGACGTGCCGCCGCCGAACGCCGGCGGCTACCCGGTCCAGGTCGGCGACCCGATCGGCTGCGACCGCTTCACCGCGCGCACGGTGACCGGCCTGGAGCCGGAGGCCCGCAGCCCGATCTGGCTCCAGCGCCGGCTGCAGAAGGCCGGGATGCGGCCGGTCTCGCTCGCCGTGGACGTCACCAACTACGTGATGTTGGAGCTGGGCCAGCCGCTGCACGCCTACGACCGTTCGACCGTGGACGGCCCGATCGGCGTCCGCCGCGCCACGCCCGGCGAGGAACTGGTCACCCTGGACGGCACCAAGCGGGTGCTGGACGGCGAGGACCTGGTCATCACCGACAACCGCGGCCCGATCGGGCTGGCCGGTGTGATGGGCGGCGCCAACACCGAGATCGCCGCGCCGGTCGTCGACCCGGAGACCGGGCGGCTGAGCGGCACCACCGACGTGGTGATCGAGGCCGCGCACTTCGACGCGATCTCCATCGCCCGCACCGCCCGCCGCCACAAGCTCTCGTCGGAGGCCGCCAAGCGCTTCGAGCGCGGGGTGGACCCGGAGGCGGCGTCCGCGGCCGCGCAGCGGACCGTGGACCTGCTGGTACTGCTCGCCGGCGGCACCGCGGAGGAGGGCGTCACCGAGGTCGTCTCGCCGCGTGGGCCGCGGACGATCACCATCCCGGCGCACCACCCGGACAAGGTGGCCGGCGTGACGTACGGCCGGGAGACCGTCGTCCGCCGCCTCCAGCAGGTGGGCTGCGACGTCTACGGGCAGGACGAGCTGGTGGTCACCGTGCCGTCCTGGCGCCCCGACCTCAGCGAGCCGAACGACCTGGCCGAGGAAGTCATCCGGCTGGAGGGCTACGAGAACCTGCCGTCCACGCTGCCGCTGCCGCCCGCCGGCCGTGGGCTGACGGAGCGTCAGCGCCTGCACCGCCGGGTCGGCCGGGTGCTGGCCGGCGCCGGCTACGTCGAGGCCCTGAACTACCCGTTCACCGGTCAGGCGGTGCTGGACCAGCTCGGCATCGAGGCGGACGACCCGCGGCGGGACGCGGTCACCCTGGTGAACCCGCTGTCCGACGAGGAACCGGACCTGCGCACCACCCTGATCCCCGGGCTGCTGGGCGCGCTGCGCCGCAACTACGGGCGGGGCAACCACGACGTGGCCCTCTTCGAGACCGGCCCGGTGTTCCGGGCGACCGGTCAGGAGCGGCCGGCGCGCCGCCTGGTGGTGGACCGCCGGCCGACCGATGACGAGATCGCGTCGCTGGACGCCTCGCTGCCGCAGCAGCCGCGCCGGGCCGCCGTGGTCCTGGCCGGCGCCCGCGAGCAGGCCGGCTGGTGGGGATCGGGCTACCCGGCCGGATGGGCCGACACCATCGAGGCGGGCCGGCGGGTCGCGCGCGAGGCCGGCGTCGAGCTGATCGTCCGTCAGGACCAGCACGCCCCGTGGCACCCGGGCCGGTGCGCGGCGCTGCTCGCCCTGGTCGACGGCGAGGAGGTGCTCGTCGGCAACGCCGGTGAGCTGCACCCGCGCGTCGTCAAGACGCTGGGCCTGCCGGAGCGCACCAGCGCGATGGAGATCGACCTGGACCGCCTGGAGCGGGCCGCGGCCGGTGCGCTGAAGGCGCCGCGGATCTCCACGTTCCCGGTCGCCACGCAGGACGTCGCGCTGATCGTCGACGCCTCGGTGGCGGCGGCGGACGTCGAGGCCGCCCTCCGCGACGGTGCCGGCGAACTGCTGGAGTCGGTGCGGCTGTTCGACGTCTTCACCGGTGAGCAGGTGGGCGCCGGCAAGAAGTCGCTGGCCTACGCACTGCGGTTCCGGGCGGACGACCGCACGCTGACCGCCGAGGAGGCCACCACGGCCCGGGACGCGGCGGTCGCCGTCGCGGTCGAGCGGGTGGGCGCGGTCCTGCGCGGCTGACGCCCCGGCCCCGTGCCCCGTACGGGCCCCCGTCCACGCTGGTGGGCGGGGGCCCGTACGCGTGCCGCGGGCAGCCGTCACCTGCGCGTCGCCCGGTCGCCCCCGTTCCGCCCCGTTCGTCCGCGGCCGGTTCACACGGGGTGCGAACTCCCCCTGATTACGCTGGACTTACGGAGTCCGTACGTCCCTGGGGGCGAGGCATGGAGCCCAACACGCTGCTCGACGCGATCCTGGACGAGGCCGGCATCTCCCACGCCGGGCTCGCGGCGCGGGTCAACCACCTCGGGCGGCAGCGCGGGCTGGCGCTGCGCTACGAGCACACCGCCGTCGCGCGATGGCTCAAGGGGCAGCGGCCGCGCGGGCAGGTCCCGGACCTGATCTGCGAGATCCTCGGCGAGCGGCTGCACCGGCCGGTGGGGCTGGCCGACATCGGGTTCAGCGGGCCGGGCACGGGCCAGGCTCCGGGCACCCCGCTGTCGGGGTTCGTCGAGCGGGCCACCGCGCTGTGGCGGTCCGACGAGCAGCAGCGGCCGCACGTGGTCGCGGCGCCCGCGCTCACCGGGACGTCGGCGATCATCCCCGTGTGGGAGTGGGAGAACCCGCCGGAGGACTTCGACGTCTCGCGCGACGGGGTGGCCCGGGTCGGGATGGCCGACATCGAGATGCTCCGGGCCGCGCGGACCCACTACGAGCAGCTGTACCGGAAGGCGGGTGGTATCGCTACCAGAGCACGCATCGTCGGATTCCTCAACACCGAGGCGGCGCCGCTGCTGCGGGGCAGTTACAGCGATGCGACGGGGCGTCAGCTGCACCGGGCGACCGGTGGGCTGGTGGCCGTCGCGGGCATCTGCGCGTACGACTCGGACGCTCTCGGGCTGGCCCAGCGCTACTTCCATCAGGCGCTGCGGCTGGCGAAGGCCAGCGGGGACCGCGGGCTCGGCGCGTACATCATCGCGCTGTTGGTCAACCAGTCCCTCTTCGTACGGGAACACCGCCAGGCCGTCGCCTTCGCGGAGGCGGCCCTGCGCGCCGCGGGCGGACAGCTCACCCCGGCGCTCTCGGCCGACCTGCACGCCATGCAGGCCAAGGCGTACGCGCGGCTCGGCGACGGCGCCGGCGCACTGGACTGCATCCGGCGGGCCGAGGCGGCGGCGGAGCGGATCCGCCCCGGGATGGAGCCCGCCGAGACGGGCTACGTGCAGCCGGGCCTGGTGAACGTACAAGTGGCGGAGGCGCTGCTCAGCCTCGGGGACCTGCGGGCCGCCCGGGAGCAGGCGGACGCCGCCGTGGACACCCCCGCACACGACCGCGGCCGGGTGCACCGGCTGGCCATGCTCACCCACATCGAGCTGCGCCAAGGGGACGCGGACCGGGCCGTGGCCAACGCCGCGGAGATGACGGAGCAGGTTCGGGGCATGGAGTCGCAGCGCCTGCGGGACCGGCTGCGAGCGGTGCGCGAGCATCTGGCGGAGACCGGGAGCTCCGCGACGGACGAGGCTGCCGATCTCATCGACGAGGTGCTGCGCGTTCCGCTGTGACCGGGCTCGTGTCACCTTGCCGGCCCAACACCGGAAGGTGGCAGTTACGTGCGTTGGAACAACCTCAGCGAAAAGCCCGTCTACGCGAATCCCTGGTTCCGGGTCAACCTGGCCGACGTGGCGCTGCCCGACGGCCGTCACCTGGATCACTTCCTGATCCGGATGCGGCCGGTCGCGGTGGCCACCACGGTCAACGAGGCCAATGAGGTGCTGCTGCTGTGGCGGCACCGGTTCATCACCGACAGCTGGGGCTGGGAGCTGGCCGCCGGCGTCGTGGAGGACGGGGAGGATCCGGCCGGCGCGGCCGCGCGCGAGATGGAGGAGGAGACCGGGTGGCGCCCCGGGCCGCTCCACCACCTCCTCACGGTGGAGCCGTCCAACGGCCTCACCGATGCGCGGCACCACATCTACTGGTCCGACCGTGCCGAGTACCTCGGCGCCCCGGAGGACGACTTCGAGTCGGACCGGCGCGAGTGGGTCGACCTCAAGCTGGTGCCCGACATGGTGCTCAGGGGGGAGGTGCCGGCCGCCAACATGGCCGCGGCGCTGCTGATGCTGCACCACATCCGACTCGGCTGAGGCCGCCCGGAGTCAGCGTCCGGAGAGCTGCCACACGGTGGCCGCCAGCGCGGCGAGCCCGGTGAGTGCGACGAGCGAGGGCAGTGGCCAGCGGCGGCTCTCCAACCGCGTGACGCGGGCTTGCAGTTCGTCCGCGTCACGCGTGTTCTGCTCGCAGCGCTCGGCCTGCAACCTGAGTTGACCGTCGACGGTCGCGGTGCGCACGTCGAGTAGGCGTCTGAGCTCCGCTAAGTCGGCGGTGATCGGATCGGGGTCCCGGTGGGCGGTCACGTTCCGCTCCTCTTTCCTTCTCCTGGTGGCGGTCGGGGGATTACCGGCACCAGTCAACTGTGCTGCGGTGGAAGGCGGGAGCGTGTGCGGAGGGCGGATACGGGTCAGCGGTTCACACCCCGTGCGAAGTGACGCACGGTGAGCATTTCGCACGGGGTGCGAAGCGGGCGCACGGAGATGGCGCATTCACACACTGTCATCAACGGCCGGAAGGAGGTTCACTCTTAGGCACGGGGGCCGAAGCCGGCGGTCGGGCGCCCGCCGGCCGGATCCGCCCGCCGAACCATCCCCCGAGCGGCGGGCGGACGGCCCCCGTACCTCCGTCTGTGGAGCGGCAGATCGTCGGCCTGGTGCAGGAGGTCGACGGCGGCTTGGGCGTCCCCGTCGTCCGCCGTGGAGCGGACCAGAGGGCCCGGCGCAATGGCCGAATTCCTATGTCAGGTTCTCCGTCCCGCACTTGATGGGTAGTTACCCTCCGGTCAATGCGTGACCGGCCATCCATTCGTGATCGATCCGTGAGCGAGGCGATCCACTTTTTGATGCAGATGTGATCGATGGTGGGGGTCGGTGGAACAGGGGGGCGGATGGGTCGGGACGGGAACGTGGTCGGCGGCGAGGCGCAGCTCAACGGCCCCGTCATCCAGGCGGGAGAGGTGACCGGCGGCATCCACCTTCATGGCGCCGGGCGACAGCCGACCCTTCCGGTGCCACGCCAACTCCCGCCCCTCACGGCCCATTTCATGGGCCGCTCCGACGACCTGGCGGCCCTGGACGACCTGCGCTCCCGGCACACAGGACACTCAGCGCCGCTGATAGTGGTCAGCGGTCCCGCCGGCGTCGGGAAGACGGCGTTGGTGACGCGGTGGCTGCGCGACACCGACGAGGCGTATCCGGACGGCCACCTTTACGCCGACCTGCGCGGGCACTCCCCCGAGGGGCCCGCCGAGCCCGGTGAGATCCTCGGCCAGTTCTTACGGGCCCTCGGAGTGGGCCCGGTCCCGGCCGGGCTGGCCGAACAAGCCGCGCTCTGGCGCTCGGTCACGGCGAACCTCCGGATCGGCATAGTGATCGACAACGTTCTGTCCGCGGCCCAGGTCCGGCCCCTCCTCCCCGGCGGCAGATCCGGCCTCACCGTCGTGACCAGCAGAAACCGGCTGACCGGGCTGGGCGTGGACGGCGCTCGGGTGTACCACCTGGGCGTCTTGGACCCGGCAGCGGCCGAGGAACTCCTGTCGCGTGGAGTGGGTCGGGAACGGGTGCAGAACGAGGCCGCGGCGGCTCGCGAGGTGGTTCTGCTGTGCGCCGGCCTCCCGCTGGCCGTATGCCTGGCCTCCGCGCGTCTCGCAGCGCGGCCCAAGCAGCCGCTGCGCGCCCTGGTGGACGCGCTCGCCGAGGACCGCGATCGCCTGGAGGAGCTGACAGTGGAAGGGGAGAAGGCGGTACGCAGCGGACTGGACGGCTCGTACGCGGTCCTGGCGGAGGGTGCCGCGCGGCTGTACCGGCGGTGGGGCCTGCTGCCGGTGCGGGTATTCGAAGTACGCAGCGCGGCGGCGGTCTGCGGGGTGCCCATGCGGGTGGCCGAGCGGCTGATCGACGCGCTGCTCGAGGCCAATCTGATCGAGGAGTCCGGGCCCGACGCCTATCGCTTCCATGATCTGGTGCGGCTCCATGCACGTGAGCGCGGCCTCCTGGACGAGACGGACGACGGCCGCAGCGAGACCCTGCGCCGGGCGTGCGACTGGTACCTGGCGACGGCCACCGAGGCTCAACGGCTGCTCACGCCCATTCAGCTCACCCTGCGGCGGGACTTCGTCTTCCGCCCCGACGGTCTCCCGCTCCCGTTCGACGGCGAGACGGGGGCGCTGGAGTGGTTGGCCGTGCACCGGCTGGACCTGCTGGAAGCCGTCCGCACCGCGACCGGACAGGGCTGGTACGACACGGGCTGGCAGATCGTCGACGCGATGTGGCCGCTGTTCTTGCGGTTGAGGCACTACGGCCTGTGGATCGAGGCCCACGAACTGGGGCTCGCCGCCGCGGAACGCGCCGGTGACCGGGCAGCGGAGCGCCAGATGCTCAACTCCGGCGCCATCGGCTTCACCAGCGCGCATCGCATCGACGACGCCGTCGACTGGTACCACCGGTCCCTGGCAGCCGCGCGCGAGGCCGGCGACGTGCGAGACGAAGGACAGGCGCTGCACGGTCTGGGCACCTGCCATCGCGAGGCGGGCCGCACCGGACAGGCCGTCTCGTACCTCTCCCAGGCCATCACGGCGTGGGAGGGCTGCGGCTATCAGCGCGGTGCCGCGCTGTCCCGGATCATCGTCGGTGAGATCGCCTTGGAGGGCGACGACATCGACCGCGCCGTCGACTGCTTTTCCCAGGCGCACACCTTGCTGACCGAGGTACGGGACCCGTACGACGCGGCGCGGGCGCTGGCCTTCCTCGGCTACGCGCACACACTGGCCGCAAGCCCGAGGAAGCGCGCCGCGGACGTCGGGGCCGACGGCTACGAGCGAGGCATCGGCGAACTCCGGGAGGCGCTGGCCGTATTCGAGGCGTCGGGAGCGACTCACTGGCGGGCCAGGGCCTTGGAACTGCTCGGCCGGAGCGCCCAGCACCATGGTGAGAGGGATGCCGCCCGGGAGTTCTACGAGCGTTCCCGGGCGGCTCATCTGCCGCACAGCCCTGACGAGGCGGCGCGGCTGGCGGGGCGGTTGGGCGAACTGGGCGGGTGAAGTTGCTGGGGGCGGACACTCCCCAGGGGCGCTCGAACAGAACCCGTAGGGGGCACGAGCACCCCCTACGGGTCCACAACGCGGCGGGCAGCGGCGGTCTTCCCGTTGCCCGGCGCCTGATCGACTCGATGGTGCCCGGTACGTGGCGGACCCTCAGACCGTGGACGTAACGCGCGTCAGGACGACCATCGACGCCAGCCTGCCCCATGGTTGCCCCGCTGCCGCCCAGCCGTACAGGCAAGAGGCGAGCAACGCCCGGTCCGTGGCCGTGGGCGGGCTTCCGCACCAGGACGGCGCGGGCACCAGGTACGGTCGCACCTGACCTCGGCTGCCCCGGCGCTCCGCCACCACCCAGCCCCCGTCCTCCAGGGGCAGCGTGGCGAGCCGGCAGCCGACCCGGTCGGCGAGTACGTCGGCCACCCAGCGCAGGGCGTGGTCACGTGGCCGGGGGACACTGCCGTGCAGCAGGTCGGCGCACCCGAGCCAGCGTTCCTCGGCGCAGAGGTCGATATCGACCGCGAAGTGGTCGTGCAGGCCGTACAGCCGGCCCGCGTCGACGCGTTCGTCGGCGATCTCGGCTGTCCCGTCGCCCGGTGCCTGGACCAAACACCCGCCTTCCCTCACGGCCTCCACCACATACGCGCCCCCCGGCGTGCCGAGGACCATCCGTAGCGTCGGCCCCCCGGTGCCGGGCAGGGCCCACCGGTCGCCCGCTGCCACGGCCGGCTCGACGCTCACCAGCCGGCCGCCGCGCCGCAGCCACCGGGGCGCATCGGACGTGACCGCCGTCATGCCGGCACCTCCGACTCTCCTGCGTGCCAGGTGTCCCCGTCATCCCGCGCCACCCAGGTCTGCAGCGCCGACGGAAGCGGCAGGCGTCGGGTGAGGGCGGGAAACGCGGGCTGGCCGAGGCCCAGGACGCGGTACAGCAGTCGCCGCATATTCCGGCTGAACCGGCCGGGTTCGGAGGTGATGCGCGCAGCAATGGCGGCGTAGTCCGGCCGTCGGTATTCGGCCGCGGCGTAGTCCAACTGCTCCAGCAGCCCATGGGCGGGCGACAGCGTCGGTGCGGTCAGGGCGAGCGTGGCGGCCGGCGAGGCGGGGTTGATCTCCCGTTCCGGTGACGCCGCCAGCAGGATCGGTGCGTGGGTGAGCGTGCCGTAGAGAGTGACCGAGCCGTGGTCCCCGATGATGCCGTCGGCCGCGATCAGGACCGCGCGCCAGTCCGCCTCGGGCGGCACCACCGCGATGCCCCGCGTCCGGCACTGCGCCAGCCAGGCGCGTACCTGCCAGGCACCGTGCCCGGACCACACATTGGGGTGGACGAGGATGGCCACCCGTACCGAGTCGTCGTCCAACTCGGTCAGGAGCCGGGGCAACAGCGTCTCGAACGAGCCGAAGGACGAATGCGGACCCCAGGTGGAGACCACGCCGATCAGCCGCTCCCGGGCGCCGATGCCGAGCGCCCTACGGTAGGCATCGCGCTCCGGCAGGCTGATCGCCATCCGGTCATGCGCCGGATCGCCGGCCACGACCGCCACGGGAAGGGCCGCTGGGCAGTGGCGTGCCAGTTCGCCCGCATCGTCCTCGTGGGGCAGTACGACGGCGGCGGGCAGCGCCCTGCCGTCCGGGACGATGTCTCGCCGGGACAGTCCCGCCACCCACTGCTTGCCCGAAGGCCCCACCCGCTTGAGGTAGTTGGCGCCATGAGGCAGCGTGATCAGCGGGCCCCGGATCTCCTCCACCCCGCGCGGACCGGCGGCCAGTACGAGATCGAACTCCATCCGCACCGCTTCCTGCCAGGCGAGCTGCACAGTGCCCAGCCGGCTGAGCAACTGCGCCACCCCGTCGCTGAACTCATGCGGTGGCGCGGTGAACATCACCTGGACGCGGAAGTCCGACTCCAGCAGCGAGAACACCTCCTGCAGCCGCTTCCCGTAGGGCACGGTGTGCACGATGACCAGGACGCGTTTGCGGCCGACCAGCGTCAGCCACTCGCGTTCGTACTCCGGTTTCTGGCTCTCCCGTCCCAGCCCGTAGGACGTGGTGATTGCCGACATGACATCCCCCAATGTCTGCTGTCCGCCGCCGTCGTGGTGACGGCCGCCTCCCGTTGCCCCTGCCGATCCGCGGGGGTACGGAGGAGGTGCCCGGGTGGGTGTGCCAAAGGCTTGCCGGGTGGTTGCAGAAAGCTTGCAGCGCGGGAGAAGCCGACAGGTCCTGGAGCGTTTGCGCCGGTCGGGGCGCATCGTTGGCGAAGGCGGCCAGCCGGCGGAGCGGTCCGTCAGCTCCGCCCCGTCACCGGCCCGCATCATTCTTCAGGGGCAAGGCCGACCGTCACTCCGCCGATGGAGGGGGCAGCGGAGCCACTCGCCCGCCACGCCGCCACTGGCGCTGTTCCGGGTGAACTTCCTCTGGAACAGCGCCACTTGACGGACTTCTCAAACGTCTCAGTACGAGTAGAACCCCGACCCGCTCTTGCGCCCGAGCCGGCCCGCGTCCACCATCCGCTGCAGCAGCGGGGGAGCGGCGTAGAGCGGTTCCTTGTACTCCTCGTACAGGCTGACGATGTGGGCGACTACCACCCTGACCTGCGGTTTCCGGGCTCGCTCGGGGCTTGCGGACCGTCCAGGGATTTCTCAGGGACATTCGGTTGTGGATCCTGACCCGACGACGGCTCTTCATCGAACCACGCGTCCATTGCGGCAAGGCCCCGCTTGCCCGCACCGGGCACGAAGTGAGCGTAGTGCTTCAGCGTGGTCTGCGGCGACGCGTGCCCGAGCCACTCCGACACGCTCACGATCGACTCGCCCGCCTCAAGCTGGGTGCTCGCGTACGTGTGCCGGAGGACGTGGAACATGTCCGCGCGGGAGAGCTCGTAGACGGGGTACCGACGGGTGCGGCGTCCGCACGTCGCGACCTTCTCGCCGACCAACTTCAGGACTCCGGCCGCCGCGAGCGCCGGCCGCCAGCTCTGCTTGTTCCACGTCGAGTAGTTGATCCGATTGCCCTGCGAGGTGCTCAGGACCAGCCGGACGGTGATCGGTTTGCGCTGCCGCGCCTCCAGCTCGGTCGCCGGTGGCTCGGGATTGCGCCACGGGAGTGTGCAGGCGACCGGGGGGAAGCGACGCAGATGGCTCTGGACACGCTTGGCGAGGTTGGGGGAGAGGGGGACGGTCCGCGTTTTGCCACCCTTCGGCAGGCAGAAGTACGGCCTTCCCCTGGAGTCCCACCGTAGCTGCCGGCGGATGTGCACGACGCCGGCATCGAAGTCGAAGTCCTCCTCGCCGAGGCCGAACGCTTCGCCCTGCCGCGGGCCGGCACCCACGCCGAGGTCCACCGCGATGCGGTACCGCTCCTGAAGACCCGCTCGGACGGCCTCCACGGTTGCCCTGGCCCACGCCTTGGCCTTCGTCTTCGCGGGCTTGGGTGCCTTGACCGTCCGGCGAGCCTTGCAGGGGTTCTTGACCAGGCGGCCGTCTTCGACGGCGGCTTCGAGGATGGTGGAGAGGTGGATCCAGATCACTTGGGCCGTGGATGCCTCGACGCGCGTGAGCAGCTGGGCCTTCCAGGTGCGCAGCGCGGCAGCGTCGATGTCCCGGAGCGCAGTCTCGCCCAGGAACGGGATGATGTGGTTCCAGATCTTGCTGCGCATGGGGGCGGCGGTCGACGGTTCGTCTGACCGGCTCGGCCACCAGTGCTTCTCGATGTACTCGGTGAGGGGAATCGCCCCGTCGCGAGGGTCGACGAACTCGCCACGTTTGGCGTCGGTCTGCGTGTTCGCGAGCCACTGCTTCGCGTCCTCGCTCGTGTCGAACGAGCGGTCTCGGACGCCCGGGATGCCCTTCACTCGGTAGCGTTTTCCGTTGCCCCACAGGGCAGTTCGTTCCCGCTTGCCGGTGTCCTTGTTGGGCTTCTTCTTGAGCCAGCGATCTTCTATGTACCCCGCCAAGGGAAACTGCTCCTACGAACTCAACTGGATATGTGTGGGGAGACGATGGGTAATCGTGCGCCAAGGGCCCGGAAGATCGGTGGCCCTAACTTCGTTCGGGCTGCGGGAAGCCTTTTAAGGAGTGCGTACTGCGCGCTTCATCGGCTTCTGGCCGAGGGGACTGAGGGCAGGGTTGGAACGTGAATCCGTCTGCTCCTGCGCTATGACCCACTCATTGAGCGTCGAGATCCTGTACATGACGCGGCCTCCCATGCGGAAGCTCGGCGGCCCCTGCCGCCGGTGACGCCAGACGTACAACGTGTTCGGTGAAATGCCGAGGTATTCTGCTGCCTTGGTCAGATTCAAGAACGCGGCTTCGTGCGTTGAAGTGGTCTGATCGTGCATCTCCGGTCTCCAAGGTGAGAAGTGCCTATGCGCTCACTATCCAGAGGAGTTCGAACTTGGTGAGACCGGAGGATTCTGGTAGGGGCCTAATGGAGACCTCCGGCGGTGAGGAGGTGTAGCTGTTGCACTTGGGCGTAGAAGTCCATGGCGCTGGTTCTTCCCTACGTAGAGCGGCGGTTTTGCCGACACCCGTACGTTGGCATGGCGTCCGAGCAAGTCTCCAGTCGTGGGCGTCTGCCATAGGCGAACTGGCGGGAGGCAAAATCCGGCGTATGGGCAGGTCATCAGCTCTATTACAAGGTCACGAGGTACGACCTGCACCGGCACCTCGGCCACGCGCCAGCCGCAGACGGCAGGCCGTTGCCGACGCGGCGTGAACCGCACCCGGCCGCCGCACTTCCTGGAGTGCGACGGCCGGGTCTGTGAGGGCGCCACGCGGTCGCGCATCATGACCGCGGCCGACATCAGCCTGATCGGGTCGGTACATCGTGGCGTAATCAAGAAGCTGTTGACTATGCGGCCGGGGCAGTCGCCGGGCGGGCCCGCGGTAGCGGTGTCGATGTCGGCGCTCCCGATCGGTGTGTAGCGCGTCTAAGAGGCGCCTCCAGGGGCGGGGAGTGGCCCGTGTGGGACGAGGTCCTCGACTTGGGCTTCGGAGAAGCGGCAGGGGTTTGCCGGGTTCGTCAGGAAGGGGTCACCCCAGTGACGTTCGAGGCGCTGTCCGAGCACGTAGATGATCTTTCGGCACAGAGGTGCGGGGCAGCGTAGGGCCAGGAGGGTGCCGGTGTGCTGGTCTCGGATGATCTCGTTCATGAGCTTTCGCGATGATGCGGCGGCGCCCCGGCCGGAGGGTTTCCGGTGGGGCGCCGTTGCTGTGTGGGGGTCAGGTGAGCTTGATGTGCCAGGGGCCGCGGGTGAGGACTGTCCGGCGGGGGTTGATCAGCACGCGGGCGCCGCGCACGGGTAGTTCGCCGTGGGTGAGCCAGTAGGCGCGGACGTCGTCGAGCAGGTCCCACAGGCGGCGGGGGCCGGTCTGGTGGACGGTGGGACGGTCGGTGCCCTGGGCGGTGGCGCGGGCCCATGAGCCGTCCTCGTGCGCCATGAGCGCGGTGCGCCGTTCTCCGGCCTGGTGGTAGCGGTGAACGATGCCGGGGGCGGTCAGGCTGAGCATGGAATCGAGGTCCCACGCCTGAGCGACGTCCACGACGGGGTATGGGCCCGTGGTGACGTCGTCGCCGTCCTGCTGCTCTGCGGCGGCGAGCAGGGTGTCAAGGCCGGGTGTGGGCGGGTAGTCCGGGCCCTGGCGGGTCTGCATGAAGCCTGCGCGGTCCCACTCCACGCGGCCCGTCGCGGTGCCGTCGGGGTTCTTCTCTGCGGTGACGAGTAGGGAGGTGCCCGCGATGGTGGTCACGAGTCGGCCGCCGACGCACAGGGCGTCGAGCCAGCTTGCGGGGATGCGAGGCACGGAGACGAGGGAGACGAGTCGATCTACGGACCCGGGGGTGACCGGTAGAGGGCCGGCGGCGTCGACGGTCTCGACGCGTGGGTGCAGGCCGGCCTCGTTGAGGTGGTCGCGTGCGGACTCGACGAGGTAGGGGTCGACGTCCACACTGGTGACCTGCTCGGGGGCGGCGAGGTAGCGGCAGGCCAGGGCGGTGCCGTATCCGGTGCCGGTGCCGATGTAGAGCAGGGAGTCGGCCGGGTCGAGGTAGGCGTGCCGGTGCATGGTGATGACCAGGCTCGGCAGGGTCGAGGACGACGTCGGCCGGCCGTGCGCGTGGTCGTGAGGTTGGGCGTGGTCGGCGTGGTGCGGGCCGACGCGGGTGACGAGGGACGTGTCGGCGTAGGTGGCGCGCAGCCGCGCGTCGGTGTCGGCCGGCGAGTGCAGCGACCATCCGTCGTTGGCGCGCTCCCACCAGTGGGGGACGAAGAGGTGCCGGGGGGTCGTGGCGAGGGGCTCGCGCCATCGTGACGCGCGGTGCGTCACTTTCTGGGCGAGGGCCTCCGCGAGGGATTGCCAGGTCACGCGCTGGCCTCCAGGACGGTTGCGGTGTGGGCGGTCAGGGCGGGGGCGGGTACGAGGTCATCGTCGAATGCCGGCTCGCACGCCTCGGTGTTGGCGGGGTCGCAATCGCTGGAGTCGTCAGGCGGGCAGGCGGCCCGGGGCGCGGGGATGGTGGCAGTGATCTCGGCCCATCGGCCGCCGTTCAGGATCTCGGCGAGGGGCTGCAGCCGCACGTTCCCAGCGGGCAGGAAGCGGCTGAGGATGCACCCGGCCACCTCGCCATCGGGGGAGATGGACACCCGCTGCCGGAAGCACCGGCCGCACAGCTCGGTCGTGCTGGGCAGGCCGTCGGCGGGGTCGGCGGCGCGGCCAACCTTGCGCATACGGTCGGTGTGGATCACCCGCACGCCGAGGCGGCGCAGTTCGGCCTCGGCCTGGGCGACGCGCTGCTCGTCGAGAACCTCGACGATGCCGACGCGCAGGGGGATGCCGCGGCGCAGGGCCTCGACGATGGACGCGCGGATCCGGGCGTGACTGCCTCGGCCCTTGGTGATCTGCTCGTGCTCGTCGGCGTTGTCGCTGTAGTAACTGGTCGCCAGGCGGACGCCGTCGCGGTCTAAGGCGTTCCACAGGGTCGGGCGGACGTGGACGAGGTTCGAGTAGACCTCGACGCCGAGGCCGCGGTCGAGGGCGTGGTCGATGTACTGCGGCAGGTGGGGGCTGAGGGTCGGCTCGCCGCCGATGAACTGCACCCGGGGGATGCCGAGGTCCGCGATGTCGGTGATGGCGCGGTGCCAGTCCTCGGGGGTCATGGCGCCGGCGGGGGTTTGGGGGCTGGATTCGGTGCAGCAGTGCGAGCACCGGAGGGTGCAGGTCCCGGTGATCTCCAGCTCAACGGAGCGGATTTCACGTAAGTCGGTTGCTGCGTTCATGGTGGTCTCCTTCAGCGCTCTGGATGGGTGGTGGCTTGTACGCTCGATCTCGGCGGGCTGGCCCGGGGTCCATCTCACTCCGGGGCAGCCCGTTCTACTGGTCACGCGGTTGCGGGCGGCAACTTGGTGATGAGACGCACGACTTTGTCGAACTCGTCGAACGGTTCGAGCCCCATCTCGGCGCGCCGCTCGTCGAGGCGTTCGGGGTCTTCGACAGCGAACGCTCGAACGCCGCTTGCGTCGACAGCAAAGGCGGTTCCGTATAGCTGTGGACGGCCGGTGCGGACACGAACCCGGTCGGTCAGGAACGCTAGGTGGCGCAGGGTGGCTTCGCCGGCCTGTACGGCTTCCTGGAGGAGTTCGAGTGCCTGCTCTTGAAAGGTCGGGTCGTCGGAGTGCTGGGCGAGCCACCAGGCCGCATCGGCGCCAGCCTCGCCGGCTAGGGTGTGACCGGGCCAGCCATGTACGGCCATGACCATGCGGAGCGTTGCTGTGCCTTTGTCCTCGGCCCAGGCGAGCTGGGCGATCGACTCGACGTCGTTGCGGAGGTCCGCAACTGCCTGCGCCTCCCGGTGCTTCCGCTTGAGGTCGAGCAACGCGAGGGCGATTTCCGGATGGGTCGGTCGGGTTGTGCTCATGAGGCTTTCACCTCTGCCCACACGATTTTGCCGAACGGGCGTTCGTGAACGCCCCAGGTTGCCAGCGCGTCGACGATGAACATTCCACGGCCCCGTTGTCTCTCTACGGACTCCGGCTTGAAGCGTGGCGAGGCACGTCGGGTGTCGTGGACCTCGACGCTGACGCGGTCGGGCCCGTGGGCGAGGGCGACGAGCAGGGAGTCGCCCGGTTCCGTGCCGTATCGAATGGCGTTGGTCACGATCTCGGAGACGACGAGGGTTACGTCGTCGAGCAGTTCGCCGCCGATGTCCGACGCGTGAAAGGTGACGTACTCCCGTGTGAAGTCGCGGGCCAGTTTGGCGGAGGTCTCGACGGCGTCGAGTACGAGCCGGGGCGGGGGCGCCATGAGGGCCCACGTGTCATGTGCGAGGGTCATGGTTCGGATCACCTCCAACCCTCCGGGGCCGTCGGGGCTAGCCCAGCGGGCGGGCCGGCGAGAGGCTCGGGGGTCTTGTGTCGCTCGCAGGGGGCGGGGGCCTGGTGCGCGCAGATGAGCAGTCGCGCCTCGGGGCGTACGAACATGAAAGTGCTGCCGCTCACCAACGTGATGATGGGGGCGCCTGCGTGCAGTCGCTCGTCGAGTACCTCGGAGACCTCGCGCCATTCGTTGTCGTCGCAGACGACAACGCCGGCGACAACCCGGTGTGCGCAGGTGAAGCCGAGGAATGCGTATCCGGTCGGGGCGGGGGCGCTCACGCGGGCCCCCCTACCGGGTCGAGCGGCGCGGGTTCGCCTCCGGCCAGCAGTCGTGACAGCTCGTCGATGAGCTGCTCGGAGTCGGCGCCGGTCAGTACGAGGTACTCCTCGGTGACCTGCTGGCCGTCGGTGACTCGTAAGGGGATGAAGAAGCGGCCGGCGTTTGTGCGGCCCATCGGCCTGTTGGGTGCCCTCTCGATGCGTCGGGCGGACTGATGGCTTGAGGTCATCGTGCCCCTTTCAACTGTTTGATTTGGCAGGGGAGTTCACCACTGGCCAGACCGTAGGGGGCACACGCGAAGGCACCCCGGAAAAAATTCCGGGGTGCCTTTCTTCCGGGCTTGTGAATCAGCCAGCGAGGACGCCGACATGTGCGGCGTGATCGCGCAATTCGGCGCGGTAGGTGGGGCGTTCGCGCTTGAGGAGGTCGCGGATGGCCTCGCGTACCAAGGGGAAGAACTTGACCTCTTCGGGCGACGTCTTGCGAATACGACCGATCATGTAGAGGGTCGCATAGTCATCTTGCTTCAGCCGGTTGGCGTTCATCACCTCGACCATGTACCGGGTCCGCCGTTCGAGCGGCAGCACCGGATTGTCGTCCTCGACGGTGTCGGCGAGGCGCAGTGCCTCGGTTGCGTCGCCTTCCTCGCCAGCGAGGTGCACCCCATGCATGGCCACGTTCGTCGGACCGAACGACGTACGCCAATCGTTGCGGTCAACGCCGGCGCGGCGAGCCACACGCTCGGCGTCGTGCAACAGATCCCATGCTGCCGACGGCCGGCTGTCGCGCATGGTGGCAACGGCCGCGGCAAGGTGCAACGCGCCGTGAACAGAGAGAAGTTCGGGCGATGCATCGTCGCCCGGCGTGGTTACCTCCATGGCTGACCGGGCGAGGTCTGCCGACTCGGCGACGTCACCCGAGCTGGTCAGGATCCCGGCCAGGTTCCACGCGGATGCGCCGAGCAGGATGGGGTCGCCGGACTGGTCGGCGAGCTGTAGCGCACGGTCGGCGGCCAGGCGGGAAAGCGTCTGTTCTCCCACACGGCGCAGGAACACCTGCAACAGGTGATAGAGGCTGATCACGGCCCGCGCGACTTTGGCCTCGTCGTTGGAGCTGGCGTTGCGGGAGGCATAGTGCGCTTCGGCGAGCAGGGTGGGCAACTGCGGTCCGACGACGGCGTAACGGTCGACGTCGTGCTCGTACGAATGCCATGCCTCGTCGACGCGCAGTGCCAACTCGTCTGCGGTCAGCGGGGCGCCGGGAAGGTCGGCGCCGAGGCGAGACGAGATGGTGTTCAGCGCGCGGCGGATCGCCGGCACTGATTCGTGTTCGGGCGACCCGGTCACGGCCAGAGCGATGCTGCGGCCGGTCAGTTCGGCCAACTCTCGGATGTCGAGGACGCGCGAGATTTCGAGCAGGACAGAGAGTTTGTCGACCGGGATCACACCCCGTTCGACCTTGCTTACCCAGTCTTCTGAACGGCCGATCAGGCCCCCGAGCGCGGCCTGCGAGAGCCCTTTGCGCTGGCGGTACAGCTTGATTCGGTCGCCTGTGGTGAGTTCACGCGAGTAGGTGTTCACCGGCACCCCTTATGGGTAGTGACGACGCGGGACTACTGCCAGAGTACGCGGGGCGCAAGCTCCGGGTACCGGGAACTTGGGCTGATATGGCAAGAGCGGCCGGCGGTCCCAGATGCCGAAACGCACGAATGCCCCCGCACGGCCACGAACGGCCGTGCGGGGGCGCGTTGGTTCTATCGGGCGATGGTGGCCTGCCAGACGGTCACGGCCAGGTCGACGATGCCGACCATGGCGGCGATGCTGGGGAGGCCAGCGGCGGCGTTCGACGGCGTCGAGGCGGTTGTCGAGGTCGGCGAGGCGTCGGTCGGTTTGGTCGGATCGCTGAACGACGAGTGCGAGGGCGCCGTCGACGCGGGCGAACCCGGTCTCGACTGCGCCGCGGAGCCGTTCTAGGGCGCGTATTGAGTTGTGATCAATGGCTGGTTTGAGCGAGGTCCTTGATCCAGATCATGGAGGCGCGAAGATGAAGGCCGGCGAGGTAGCTGTCTGGGGTCTTGTCGTAGCGGGTGGCGATGC
>NZ_JAJPWK010000038.1:0-42078 GCF_046549115.1 Streptomyces sp. x-19
CGTCCGGCGCACCGATCTGCAGCGGCATGATCCAGTTCGCGAACCCGGCGAACAACGGCGTCGCGAACATCAGCAGCATGATCGTGCCGTGCATCGTGAACGCCTGGTTGAACTGCTCGTTCGACATCAACTGGTGCCCTGGACGGGCTAGTTCGGCGCGCATCAACAGCGCCAGCAGGCCGCCCACGCAGAAGAAGGCGAAGGCGGTCACCAGGTAGAGCGTGCCGATGGTCTTGTGGTCGGTGGTCGTCAGCCACTTCACCGGGTTCCGCGGCGCGGCGGACCGCGCCGCGCCGTGCGGTCGCGCCGCGGACCCGGCCGCCGGTGACGACAGTGCGGGGAGCTTCATGCCCCGTTGGTGTCCGGCTCGCCGTGGAGCGTCACTCCGGGCGGCCCGCCACCGGGGTGTGAAGGGTCACCCCGGTGGGGTGTGAAGATCCAGACGTTGCCGGACACAGGGGTTCCATGAGCACGGACGACGCCTTCGCCGAGGCATATCGCGCGCACTACTGGGCGGTCAGCCGCTTCGTGGCGCGCCGGCTGGACGCCCCGGCACACGAGGTCGAGGAGGTGGTGGCGGACGTCTTCTCCATAGCGTGGCGGCGCCGGGCCGAACTCCCCGACCCGCCGCTGCCCTGGCTGTACGGAGTGGCCCGCAACTGCCTGGCCAATACGGTCCGCGGGATCGGGCGCTACCGGCGGCTGCTGCACCGGATCGGCAACCACGAGGCGGCGCACGGCCGGCAGACCGTGCAGAGCCCCGACGCCGAGCGGCCCGGCTCCTGGGTGCACGAGGCACTGGACCGGCTCCCCGCCGGCGACCAGGAGGTGCTGCGGCTGACCGCCTGGGAGGAACTGACCGTCGAGGAACTGGCGGTGGCCCTCGGCTGCGGCCGGAGCGCGGCGGCCATGCGGCTGCACCGGGCCCGGCGCCGCCTGCGCACGGAGATCGACCGCACCCGGACCACCGTGTCCGCACGAGCAGGAGGCGACGGCCATGCGTGACGAACTGGAGCTGCTGCGCGCGGCCAACCCGGTGCCGGCCGACGAGGGCCGCTGGCGGGACCGCCCGTTGGACGCCACCGCCGAACGCGGTCTGAACCGGCTGCTGCACCAGAGCCGCACCCGACGGGCCCGCCGCCGCCTGGTGCTGCGCGCCGAGGCGGCGGTGCTGGCGCTGGTCGCGGTGCTCGCCTTCACCCTCACCGACGCGGGCAGCAGCCCGGCCGTCGCGGCCCCCGCCGCCCTGGTGCCGCACGCCGCCGCTGCCGAGCCCTCGCTGGCCGGGCTCGCCCGCATCGCCCGGGCGCGGGCCCGGGCGGCCGGCCCGGCCGACGGGCCGCGGCGCGGCAGCCACCTGCAGAGCTGGACCCTGTCCATGGGGACCGGCCCGGACACCGCGTCCCCGGTGACCGTCCCCGAGGAGCGCATCACCCGGTGGAACGCCGACGGCAGCGGCTCCGAACTGGTCGTCGCCACCGACCCGCAACACCCGGGCCGCCCGGTCATCCACGATGCCGACGGCCGCTGGCGGACCGTCAGCGACGGCAAGGTGCTGCACCGCGCGACCTATCCGCCGGGGTCGGGCGCACCGCACGGGGGCCTCGCCGCCCGGACGAGGCCGCCCACCGACCCCGCGGCGCTGCGCGCGCTGCTGACCTCCCTCTACGGGGCGGCGAACGGCGACGACGGGGCGGCGACCGTCCCGCAACTGCTGATGGCGCTCTCGTCGTTCCGTCAGGAGTGGACGCCGGGCCCGCGGGAGACCGCGGCGATCGTGGAACTGCTGGCGGACACCGGGGGGCTGCGGCCGGCCGGTGCGGTCACCGACCGACTGGGCCGGCGCGGGCAGGCGTTCGTGCACGACGGGCCCGACGGCGCGATGGACGCCACCCGCCAGATGGTGATCCTCGATCCGCGCACCGGCCAACTGCTGGGCACGGAGATCACTTTCACCAAGGACCTGCCCGACTTCCGGATCACCGCGGGCGAGGTGATGTCGTACGAGGCGTGGATGCCGTGAGGCGGGCGCTTCGCGGGGAGGGGCGGCGGCCCGAGTGGCGGGACGCCCGCCCCTGGCCGATCCTGGAGGAACGCGACGATCCTTCGGCGCGGTGGGGCGCGACGCACCACCGCGCCGTTTCCGTGGGCCCCGCCGGGCCGCACCGAGAGTGGATCGTCGCGCTCCGCATCCTCACGTGCCGTTTCCGTATGCGAACGCGGAGCCTCCCCGCCCCCGCTCGCGCGTGACGCGGACCACAATCCACCCTGCGGTTGCAGCCAATCCCCGCGAGATGGATCACAAACGACACCCCGGCGAGAAAGTTCGCGGATGCACGTTTGCCCAGCGAGGAGAGGGTAGACGAGCGACTGTGCAGCCATCCGCACACCGTCCGTGATGACCCGGTCTGCCCCTATGGTCGTCCTTTGCCCCTCCACGCCATGGCGGGAGCATGCCCTTGTAGTCGTCCCAGAGAGCGCAGGCGAGCGAACACGTGCCGACGCAGTCCCCCCTCGCACCCGGGTCCCGTAAGGGCGTCGGCAAAGACTCCGACGCTGCCCCCGAGCCGCGGCAGACGGCCCCCCAGCAGCAGACACCGGGCGAGGTGACCGTCGTCGACCCCGCGATGGTGAAGCGCGCGGTGTCGGCGGCCGCCCTCGGCAATGCGATGGAGTGGTTCGACTTCGGCGTCTACAGCTACATCGCGGTCACCCTCGGCCACGTCTTCTTCCCGTCCGGGAACCCGACCGCGCAGCTGCTGTCGACCTTCGGCACCTTCGCCGCGGCCTTCCTGGTGCGCCCGCTCGGCGGGATGTTCTTCGGCCCGCTCGGCGACCGCATCGGCCGCCAGAAGGTCCTCGCCATCACCATGATCATGATGGCCGCCGGCACCTTCGCCATCGGCCTGATCCCCTCCTACGCCATGATCGGCGTCGGCGCACCGATCCTGCTGCTCCTGGCCCGCCTGGTCCAGGGCTTCTCCACCGGCGGCGAGTACGGCGGCGCCTCCACCTTCATCGCCGAGTACGCGCCCGACAAGAAGCGCGGGTTCCTCGGCAGTTGGCTGGAGTTCGGCACCCTCGCCGGCTACGTCGGCGGCGCCGGCCTGGTCACGCTGATGACCGCGCTGCTGTCCACCGAGGACCTGCACTCGTGGGGTTGGCGGATCCCGTTCCTGATCGCGGGACCGATGGGCATCATCGGCCTCTACCTGCGGATGCGGCTCGAAGAGACCCCGGCCTTCGCCCGGTTGGAGAAGGAGGCGCACGCCAAGGAGAAGGCGCGCCGCGAGGTCGAGAAGCGGATCGGGCTGCGCGAGATGATCTTCGGTCAGTGGCGCGCCATGCTGCTCTGCGTCGGCCTGGTCCTGGTCTTCAACGTCACCGACTACATGCTGCTGTCGTACCTGCCGAGCTACCTCACCTCGGAGCTGAAGTACGACGAGACGCACGGCCTGATGGTCATCCTCGTCGTCATGGTCGCGATGATGTGCGTCCAGCCGTTCGTGGGCAAGCTCTCCGACCGCTTCGGCCGCCGCCCGATCATCGCCGCCGGCTGCGTGGGCTTCCTGGTGCTGTCGGTGCCGGCGCTGCTGCTGATCCGTCAGGGTTCGCTGGCCGCCATCGCGGTGGGCACCGGCATCCTCGGCCTGCTGCTGGTGTGCTTCACCGCCGCGATGCCCTCCGCGCTGCCCGCGCTCTTCCCGACCCAGGTGCGCTACGGCTCGCTGTCCATCGGCTTCAACATCTCGGTGTCGCTCTTCGGCGGCACCACCCCGCTGGTGGTCACCGCCCTGATCGGCGCGACCGGCAACAAGATGGTGCCGGCCTACTACATGATGGCGGCGGCCGTGATCGGTGGCATCGCGGTCCTGCTGATGTCGGAGACCGCCGGCAAGCCGCTGCCCGGCTCCCCGCCTGCGGTGGAGACCGAGGCCGAGGCCCGCGAGCTGACCGCGGCGGCCGCGGCCCGCTGAACCCGCCCACACTGCACGACGGCCGGTCGCCGGACCCCACCGCGGGTCCGGCGACCGGCCGTTCGTCATGCGGCGCCACCGCGTCCGGGTGACACCGGACGGACAAGGGGAACCAGTGACACCGCTGCGCCCGTCTGTGACCCTGGCGATCGTGCGGATCGCCGGGCGCGGAACGGGAGACCACCATGACCGTGGCGACGGGCGGAACGACGGGGGCGGCGGGCACGGCGGCGCGCCGGCGGGCGCTGTGCCTGGTCCTGGTGCTGCTGGCCGTGCAGATGGGGTGGCTCGCCCGGCCCGCGTACGCCTGTGGCTGCGGGGCGATGGTGCACGGCCCGGACACCACGGTGGCGGTGCACCACGAGACGTCGGTGGTGCAGTGGGACGGCGACACCGAACGGATCGCCATGAGCCTCACCGTCGACGGCACCGCCCCGGACGCCGCCTGGATCATGCCGGTCCCGCACCGCGCCACCGTACGGCTGGGCGACCCCGAACTCCCCGACGAGCTCGGCGACATCACCGCCCCGGCCGTCGAACTCCGGCACTACTTCTGGCCGCGCGGCGGCGACTGGCCCTTCGAGGCGGACTTCGACGGTGCGGTCTCCGCCGCCCCGCCGCCCGCGGACCCGTCGGTCGGCGTCGTCGGCCGCGAACGGCTGGGACCGTTCGACGTCACCCGCCTGACCGCCACCGACCCCGGCGCGCTGCGCGGTTGGCTCGCCGCCCACGGCTTCCGTCTGCCCCCCGCGCTGGCCGAGGCGCTCCGCCCGTACGTGGCGCAGCGCTGGGAGTACGTGGCGGTCCGGCTCGCCCCCGCCGACCACGGCACCCCCCTCACCGGCACCCTGGACCCGCTCGTGCTGTCCTTCGCCTCCGACCGCCTCGTCTACCCGATGCGGCTGTCCCGCCTCGCCTCCACCCCGCAGGCGCTGAGCCTGTACCTCCTGGCCCCGCACCGGATGGCGCCGCGCGGCGCCATCGGCGGCGCACCGCCCCGCGTCGTCTACGCGGGCCGGATCCGACCCGAGGACGCCGTCCGCGACTTCGCCGGCCCCGCCCCCGTCTTCCTGACCGCCCTCGACCAGGACTTCCCGCAGCCGCAACGCATCAGCGGCGACCACGAGTTCCGGCGCGCCGCCGCGGACACCCCGTACCGGCGGGTGCGCCAGGTCGACACCCTGCTGACCGTCGGCGGCATCCCCCTCTGGATCCCCACCGCGGGCGCCGCCCTGTTCCTGCTGATGGCGGCCACCGCCGCGCTGACCGCCGGCCGCCGTCGCCGCGGCCCGGCGGTCCCCACGGCGCGGCCCCCGACGCCGCCGGGCTGACCGATGCGCCGTGGGCGGCGGCGCGACTACAGGGCCCGGTCGAGGACTTCCGCGATCACCGTGTACGACACGATGTGCGCCCGGGTCGGGTCCCCGAGGGGCGGGAACGGCATCCGCTGCCCGTCCTCGTCGTGCCAGACGCGCCCCGCCACCAGTTCCGCCGCCATCTGCCGCGCGTAGTCCCGCGCCGCCTCCAGCCGCGCCCTCGGGGCGTCCTCCGCCCCGTCAGCGCCTTCCGTGTTCCCCGCGCGTGCCTCGGCCACGTTCCGCTCCTCCCTGTCGCGTCCCTGTCACGTCCCTGTGCGGGCCCCGGACCTCCTTCGAGGGGCGGGCGGTACCTGTCCGGCCGGGCCGCCCGGTAACCGTCACAAATCAGCCGACTCGTCCGACGCCCCCGCCGGCGGACCGTCGACCGGCCCGCGCCCGTGCGGGTGTGCGAGCACGCTTCGATAGGGTCTTCTGACCGCTGTTACTGACCACTGTTGAAAGGATCTGACATGGGTGTGACCAGGGAAGTCATTACGGCCGGGGACGGCAAGAATTTTCCGAAGGCCGGTGACTCGATCACCATGCACTACACCGGAACGCTGGAGAACGGGCAGAAGTTCGACTCCAGCCGCGACCGGAACGAGCCGTTCGTCTGCGACATAGGCGTCGGCCAGCTGATCAAGGGCTGGGACGAGGGCGTTCCGCAGATGTCGCTGGGGGAGCGCGCGAAGCTCGTCATCACCGCGGACTACGGCTACGGCCCGCGCGGCGTCCCCGGCGTCATTCCGCCGAACGCCACCCTCGTCTTCGACGTGGAGCTGCTCGCGATCAACTGATCGACCGGCGGCCGGTGGGGCTGCGGGCCGGGGAGCGGTGGCTCCCCGGTCGGCCGGCCCGGCCGGCCGGCTCCGCACCGCAAGCCGCGCCGACAGTCGCACCAACTGCGCCTGGACGAGGCCCGGTTCACCCGCAGATGGCGTGCCGCTCGTCGTTCCGCAACGCAGTGCTTACCTGGACCCGCCAGAGCGACTCATGCAGTCACACCACGGTGTTCACACCATGCACGTGCGGCTTCAACCATGGACTGAAGCCATGATTCATCCGGCCGACGTTCAGCAACCGTACGATTCATACGCAGAGTTGCCGCGGCGAATGCGTCGATCTCCCGACGGCCCGCGCCAGCCCAGCCCTTACAGTCCGCAACCCAGGATTCGGCGGCCTCTGCCGTATGGCCTGCGGCGATGAGCTGAACCACCAGACACGCCGGATCGATGAAACCGGCCCCACGGGTCGGCCATGACCAGTCCACAGCCCAGGCTCTTCCGTTCCCGATCATCACGTTGTCCGGGTTGATGTCGGTGAACAGCAGCGTCGTGCCCCTGAACAAGCGGGCCTCTGCTTCGTCGGCGAAACGGTCCCACCGGGTCTCCTGCCAGTCGTGCGCTTGCTCCGGAAGAGGGAGCTCCCCGATGCGCTCAACGACGCCGACAACTGCCACAAGGTCCGGTGAGCCCGGAGCGAAGTCCGCCGATCGCCCCTCGATGGCCTCGAAGCCGAGTGCGATCCACTCGGCGTCTTCGGCGTGCCATCGCAGCTCTGCTGAAACGGCACGTACATACGGATTGACCAACCGTTCCCGGATGAGGGAGGCGCGTCGGCCTCCGGGACGGTTTCGGCAGGCTTTGACGAATACGGGCCCGTTCTCACACTGGACAAGGGCCGTAACGTCCGCACCGTATCCGCGACCTGTCGGCTGGACGTCGCGCTGTTCTCCGGTGTACGGGCGAACCAGATTCCACACTGCCTGAGCGTCCGGCGGGTTGATATTGCTCAGCTCCTCGGGCTGCAAGAACTACTCGGGAACCCCGGTGTGCACTCACCATCCCCTACCGGGTCGCAAGTGCCGTCCCCTCCCTCGTCCTCTCCGCCACCTCGACCGACCATGGTTCGAATGGACTCAGTGGCCTGGCTCATAGCGGCACCGCTGAGGATAGAGGCGAGCGGGACGTTCTTGACGTTGCCTACGCCCATCCAGCCCGAGAACACGCACGGGGATACGTCACCGGATGGGCTGACCGCTGCCCTTCCGGTACCACACCGGCCGCACAGATTGGCAGTGTCCGGCGACTGATCCTGCGCCCCTCGCCCGAAGGGCCTGACGTGATCCTCACCAATGCGGGTCACACCCAGTGCCTCCAGTTCGCGCCGTGCCTCCGAGACCCGCTGCCCTTCCCCCGCATCGACGATTCCCACCCGCAGCGGGATTCCGAGCCCCACCGCGCGTTCGATGTTCGTTCGCGTTCGTGCGTGGGACCGGCGACCGGTCATCGCGTTGTGCTGCTCAGCCTCGTCGGAGTAGTACGAGGTGGCGAGGGAGAGCCCCTCTCGCTGGAACACCTCCCAGCACTCATTGGAGACGTGCACCAAGTTGCTGTAGACCTCCACGTTCAGGCCGATGGTCAGCGCGTGGTCCACCAATTCCGCAAAGTTGGGGTGCATCGTCGGCTCACCACCGATGAATTGGATTTTGTGCACCCCGTAGGCTGCGGCCTGGTCCAGAACCCTAATCCAGTCCACGCGGCTCATGGTTCCGTGGGTGCCATCCGGGCCGGACGCGTTGTAGCAGTGGCTGCACTGAAGCTGGCACTTACGTGTCAGGTCCAGCCACAGGAGTTGCGTTCGGGTCTGTTCGGCGGTGCTGGCTTCGATGGCCGTTGTCACTTTCATGACCCTTTCGTGTTGGACGATGCACTGACTCTTGCTGCCCGCCCCGGCCCCGCCTCACAGGGGCCGGGGTAAAGTTTTTCCTGCGCTCACCGAGATTCACGGACGCCGGGCGAACGTCGAGCATCGATCGGCAGGAACGGAGTTGAAAGGGGCGTTATTCGCCATTCTTGGCGCACCCAGGCTTTCCCTACGACCGCCGGCTACTTCTTGTCTTTGTGTACGTACGCGTGGTACCGCACTTGCAGGCAGGTACCGGCGGCGGCACCGGATACCGCACGAGGGGGCATCGTGCCTCGTACACCTCGGCTGCTGAAGCGTGACCTAGCTACCGGCTTTCGCTTCGGTGTGCTCGGCGGCCGCTTTTTCGCGGAATGCCTGGAGTTCATCCATGAGGGCATCGACGTTCCGCGTCACCTCCTTGGCTTCGTCGATGGTCAGGAAGCCGACGTCGAGGCGGTATGCGAAGTCCCGGCCGTTCACCTGCACCACGCCGATGTTGGGGAAGTCGACGGCGAGGCGAAGAAAGGCGTTGACGAAGTCGGCACCGACTTCCATCGCCGCCCTGTGATCGGCCATTTCGAAGTAGTCGGTACCCACCTGGCTCACGAGGGCGCGGGATACCGGCGGCGTGTTCATCATGGTGACCTTCCTGTACGAGTTCATACCGGGGGGAGCTTGTACGCGAGAATTACCGGGGTCGCGCCCTCGTGGGGGCCTTCACATTTCGGGTTCGCCAGGCAGAAATAGGCGTTCCCGCCGCAGGGCCGACACCCCGATCCGAGGTACACCGTCACGGTCACTCCGGAGAGGGAGGGGTTTACCCGAAGGATGTGCCCCGTCACTTTTCCCCGGCCGTCACACCCCCGGCATTGCAGATGAGGGCCGGGGCAGATCATCGAGCGAGGAGGAGGGACACGGCGGGCACCGCCGCGACTCCCACCACCAGCGCGAGCACGCTCCCGACGATCCGTCCGCCGGGTGCACGGTGCGTTTTGTGGCCAGTCAACGTCAGTACCTCCGACGGGCGTTGTCATCACGCACACGGGACCGGAGATCCCGCAGGACGCGGGAGTCCCGATGGCCGTCGGGCCGCTGGCGCTCCGCCTCGTCGCCGTCAGCCGTGCGCGTCACGTCGGGGCACGTCGCGCCGCCGCAGCGGCAAGGGGGGTAGTCCAGCGCGGACCGGATCAGCACCTCGCCGCACTCGATGAAGACGTCAACCATGGTTCACCAGCCGTCGCAGTCCGGCTTCAACGTCTCGCAGAATGGCGGGCGTTGGCGCGATGTACGGTCCGCGCGGGATGTTCGCCGGCAACGGCGTCCACTTGCCGAACCAGACGGTCGCCGGGGGCGGTGCATGTTGAGTGGCGGGGTTTTCGGGGGGCATGACCCACTCCTCTCCGTAGCGGGATCGCTACCGGGAGCGTTCAGCGTGGACTACAGTCGGTGCACCCATCAACTAGGGAAACCCGATTGCTGAGTTGAGGATGGTCATGGTGAACCGCAAGGAGCTGGATCCCGAAGCATCACCCGGCGCCCGCTTCGGGACGCGTCTGCGCAGGTTACGGGACGAACAAGGTTGGACACAGGACGATTTGGGCGAGCGGATCGGCTGCACTGGGGCGCACGTTTCTGCCGTCGAAACTGGGCGGAGGCCACCAACCCATCGGTTCGCGGCAGGCGCCGACAAGGCCCTTGGGACTGGAGATCTGTTCGAGCGCGAGTGGCGCGAGATCAAACACGGGAGCCTGCTGGAGGGGTTCCCGGAGTACGTCAGCCACGAGGGCCGTGCAGCAGAGATCCGCCTGTATGAAGTGGGCGTAATCCCAGGGCTGTTGCAGACGCCGGAGTACGCATCGGTCCTCGCCGAGAGCGCGGTCAAGCGCGGCGCGATCACGCCTGAGCAGGCAGACGAACGAGTCTCGCTCGTAGCAGAACGTCAGGCCGCACTGGTCCGGCCACACCCACCGTTGGTTTTCGCGCTGCTAGACGAAAGCTGCATCCGTTGGCCCGTCGGCGGAGATGCCATCATGGGCGCACAGTTTGCGCGCCTGGTCGAGTTTGCAGAGATGCCGAACATCGTGTTCCAGGTGGCACCGTTCGACATGGGAGAGCGTCGAACGTTCAGGTTGCCGATCAATGTGCTGACGCTGCCGGATCGCTCGCTCATGTCATACGCCGAGTCAGCTCAACGGGGTCATCTCGAACGGGAAAGCACCTCGGTGTTGCCCATACTGACGGCCTACCATCAGTTGCAAGCCGACGCGTACCCCCAGGCGGCGTCTGTGGCCTTGATCAACGAGTTACGAAAGGGCACCCAGTGACCAGCTCTTCCCTCCGATGGGTCAAATCTTCCTACAGCGACAACGGCGGCCAGTGTGTCGAGTGGGCGCCGGAGCACGCCCTGAGCACCGATGAGGTTCTGGTTCGTGACAGCAAGGACCCGCACGGCCCGTACCTCACTTTGACTTCGCGCGCCTTCGCTGGCCTGGTCTCCTTCGCCAAGACGCACGGCTGAACCACCACCCGGCAGCCTCGCTACTCCCACCATCCCGGAGTAGCGGGGCTGCTCCTGCGGAACGAGGCAGCCCCTTCCGCAACGCGGTACTTACGTGCATGAACTGAACCACCAAACACGCCGGATCGATGAAGACCTGGCGTCCCTTCAGGCCCCCTGTCGGCCTACCATCGGTTGCAGGCCCGAAGCCCAGTCGCACACAGAATCCGTAGTCGTGATCGAACAGCTTCGAAAGGGCAGCCCGTGACGACCGAATCCTTTCGCTGGTTCAAGTCCTCCTACAGCAGCAACGGCGGTAACTGCGTCGAGGTCGCCGCCAACGTCCCCGGCATCGTCCCCGTCCGCGACAGCAAGGACCCGCACGGCCCGCAACTCTCACTCACCCCGCAGGCGTTCGCCGACCTGGTCGCCTTCGCCAAGGCGCACGGCTGAACCACCACCAGGCCACCCCGCTACTCCCACCGCCCCGGAGTAGCCGGGTGGTGCTGCGGAACGAGACGCCCCCTCCGGAACGCTGTACTCACGCTTCGAAAGGGCACCCCGTGACGACCGACTCCCCCCGCTGGTTCAAGTCCTCCTACAGCAACAACGGCGGTAACTGCGTCGAGGTCGCCGCCAACGTCCCCGGTATCGTCCCCGTCCGCGACAGCAAGGACCCGCGCGGCCCGCAGCTCTCGCTCACCCCGCAGGCGTTCGCCGGGCTGGTCGCCTTCGCCAAGGCGCACGGCTGAAGCACCACCAGGACGCCCCGCCACTCCCGCCACTCCGGAGTAGTGGGGTTACTGCTCTCGCGCGGGCCGGAACGATCCGTCGTGGCCTTCACGGCGTTTTGACCGGCCCGTGTAGGAGACTGCACGCAGTTGGTCGAGGTTGTGCGACCAGTCAGCGTCCGTTTCGTGAGAGGTGCCTTGTGCCCAGCGTGGTAAAGATCAACGTCCTGACCGTCCCGGCCGAGCAGCGCGAGACGCTGGAGCAGCGCTTCGCCTCCCGTGCGCACGCGGTGGAGAGTTCGGACGGCTTCGAGTGGTTCGAGCTCCTCCGCCCCGTCGAGGGCACCGACAACTACCTGGTGTACACCCGGTGGCGGGACGAGGAGTCGTTCCAGGCATGGATGGAGGGGCCGATGAAGGCCGCTCACCAGGGCGGCGGCGACCGGCCGAAGCCGGCCGCCAGCGGGTCCACGGTCTGGTCGTTCGAGGTCGTGCAGCAGGCCGCGCCGAAGAGCGAGTAGCCCCGCGCCCAACCGCCCGGCGGGAGCGGCCCGCGGCGGCGCGACCGCCCGTGCGGCGGGCGGTCGCCCCGGGCCGGCAAAACCTGTTGCGCCGGGCGTCGCCGCGGCGTGACATGACTGTCATGAGCGATGCCGCCGCCCCGTCCTGGACCGTCACCGTCGAACCGGCCGCGTCGCCGCTGGCGCTGGCCCTGTTGCGCGAGTACTACACCGATGTCGCCGACCGGTACTACGTCTTGCACGAGGGGCGCCGCTCCACGCCGCAGGAGATCGACGAGGGCGTGGCCGAGTACCCGAGCGACGCGCTGCTGCCGCCGCACGGGGTGTTGCTGGTGGCGCGGGACGCAGACGACGAGCCCGTCGGGTGCGCCGGGGTGCGGCTGTGGGACGCCCGGACCGCGGAGTTGAAGCAGGTGTTCGTCCGGCCCGCCCGGCGGGGGCGGGGCGTGGCGGGGCGGCTGCTGGAGGCCGCGGAGGCCGCCGCGGTCCGGCTGGGCGCGGAGCGGATCCGGCTGGACACCCGACGGGACCTGACGGAGGCCGTCGCCCTCTACCGGCGCCGCGGCTACGTCGAGATCGCCCCGTACCACGACGACCGCTACGCGGAGATCTTCTTCGAGAAGCGGCTGGTGGGGTCGGGGGCGCACGCCGCGGGGTGACGTCCGGCCGCGCGGTGGCGGCCGGTCACTTGGTGAGGTCCGGCGGGCGCGGCGGGGCGGCGGCCGGGGTGCGGGGCAACGGTTGGCGGGCGTCGCCGTTGTGCGGTTCCTCGTCGTCCGAGCCGCACAGCTCCGACGTCAACTCCCGGACGAGGTCAGTGAGGTCGGTGGGTCGGTCGGTGGTCCACCAGTCGCCGAGCAACTCCGCCAGCGACGCCTGACGGGCCTCGGAGAGCCGTCCGGCGGCGGCCCGCCCGTCGTCGGTGAGCAGCAGCATCAGCCCCTCGCGCCGGGCCAGGCCGCGTTCCTCGATCTGCCGGACGCCCTCGGTGATCACGCCCAGCGGCACCCGGCTGCGCTCCGCCAGCAGCGCCGGTTCCACCGAGCCGCAACGGAGGATGCGCAGCACCAGCCAACTGGCCGCCGGTTTCAGGTCGAGGCCGGCGCGGGCGGTGATCTTCTCGTAGATGTCCTTGCGGCCCGCCGCGCTGCCCAGTTTGGACAGTGCTCGGGCGACCTCCTCGCGGGAGGAGCGCTCGACGGGGTTGGAACACAGGACCTCGCTGGTGTCGGGGGCCATGACGCTGCCGCGCAACGGCTCCTCCTTGAGGAACCAGGCCAGGGCGAAGGCGACCAGGACGACGGGGACGGCGTAGAGGAAGACGTCGGTGATGGAGGAGGAGTAGGCACCGAGGACGCCGGCGGCCTGCGCGGGCGGCAGTTTGGTGATCGTCCGCGGGTCCTGGGCGATCGCCGTCGGGGAGACGCCGGACGGCAGGCGCTGCCCGGCGAGGACGTCGGCGATCCGCGGGCCGAGCCGGTTGGCGAAGATCGTGCCGAAGATCGAGACGCCGAACGAGGCGCCGATGGAGCGGAAGAACGTGGCGCCCGACGTGGCCACCCCGAGGTCCTCGTAGGGCACGGCGTTCTGCACGATGAGGACCAGGACCTGCATGACCAGGCCCAGCCCGAAGCCGAAGACGAAGAAGTAGGTGCTCATCAGCGCGACGCCGCTGGTCGGGTCGAGCTGGTGCAGGAGCAGCAGGCCGAGCGCGACCACCGCGGTGCCCGCGACGGGGAAGACCTTGTAGTGGCCGGTGCGGGAGACGATCTGCCCGGAGGCGGTCGAGGACAGCAACATGCCGAACACCATCGGCAGCATGTGCACGCCGGACATGGTCGGCGAGACCCGCTGCACGACCTGGAGGAACGTCGGCAGGTACGTCATCGAGCCGAACATCGCGAAGCCGATCACGAAGCCGATGACCGCGCAGAGGGTGAAGGTGCGCGAGGTGAACAGGCGCAGCGGGATGACCGGTTCCGCGGCCCGGCGTTCGACGACGACGAACGCGGCGAGCAGCACCACGCCGAGCCCGGCGAGCAGGGCGGTCTGCCAGGAGCCCCACGGGTAGCTGACGCCGCCGAGCGAGGTCATCAGGACGAGGCAGGCGGCGACCGCGGCGATCAGGGCGGTGCCCAGGTAGTCGATCCGGTGCGGGGTCCGGCGCGCCGGGATGTGCAGCACGGCGGCGATGACGGCGAGCGCGACGATGCCGATGGGGACGTTGATGTAGAAGACCCAGCGCCAGCTGAGGTGGTCCACGAACAGCCCGCCGAGCAGCGGTCCCAGGACGCTGGTGCCGCCGAACACGGCGCCGAACAGCCCCTGGTACTTGCCGCGTTCGCGGGGCGGCACGATGTCCCCGACGATCGCCATCGACAGCACGATCAGGCCGCCGCCGCCCAGGCCCTGCAGGGCTCGGAAGCCGATCAGCTCCCCCATGTTCCGGGCGAGGCCGCAGAGCACCGAGCCGATCAGGAAGATCACGATGGCGGCCTGGAACAGCTTCTTGCGGCCGTACTGGTCGCCGAGCTTGCCCCACAGCGGCGTCGCGGCCGTGGACGCCAGCAGGTAGGCGGTGACCACCCAGGAGAGGTGGTCCAGTCCGCCGAGGTCGCTGACGATGGTGGGCAGCGCGGTGGCGACGATGGTCTGATCGAGTGCCGCGATGAGCAGACCGAGCAGCAGCGCGCCGATCGCGACCAGGACCGTGCGTCGCGAGCGGTCCTCGCCGGGAACGGCAGGAGCAGCGGTGTCCTGCGCCATGAGCGTCGTCTCCCTCGTCTCCGGCCCGGCGTGCCGGCGCCGGCACACCCGCCCGCGGGCGGGACGGGGCGCGCGGCGGGCCGGGCCGTCGCCTGGCGTCCTTCGCTTTCTGCACTTCCTTCGTTTTCCTTCACTCCATCGTGGGCGTTTCCGCGCGAAACGGCCCGCTGAGCGCCCGCCGGCCGGCTGCCGCCCCCGGGGCGGCGCGACGGACCGCGGGCGGGCAGACGGGGCCCGGAGCGGGGGACGGGACGGGCCGGACCGGGCGATGCCGGGCGGTGCCGGGCGGACGGCGCCGGAAGAGGTCGCGCGGATCTCGTGGAGCGCCTGCGGGCGGGGGCGGGCGCTCTGCATAATCGGCTGCCGGTTCGCGCCTCCAGAGAGGGGACCCTTCGTGACGGCAGCAGCCACCTGCCCGCACTGCTTCGCCCCGGTACGCGGCGACGGCCGGCCGACCTGCCTGTGCGCGGCGGCCGAGGCGGAGGACTTTGACCCGCTGCGCTTACGGCCGTACGTCTCGTTGCCGGACCGGGACGGCGGCGGGCCGGACGGGGCCGGGGGCGGCGCCCCGCCCGGCGACGCCGGATCGGGTTCCGGCCTCGGTGACTGGGGGCGGCTGGATGCTTTGGAGGACTTACCCGGCGTGGACGCCGCGGTCCACCGGGCGTCCCGCCCCGCCGGCCCCGCGTCCCAGACGTTCCGGGCGTCCGGGCCGGGCCCCAACGATCCGCCGGTCGCCCCCCTCGCTCCGGAGCGCGCCCCCGGGGCGCCCGCCCCCACGGGGCGGCGCCGCGGCCGGCCGGCCCTCCTGGCCGTCACCGGTGCCGCGGTGGCCGCCGCGGCGATCGTGCTCGGCACCGGGGTGCTCCACGGCGGCGACCGCGACCGGGCGGCGCCCCCGGACGGCGGCGCGATCGCCCCCACCACGGCCCTCCCGACCACCGCCGGGCCCACCCGTTCCGCGCCGGCCCCCGAGCGTCCCGCCCCCGCCACCTCGCGTTCCCGGCGCCCCGGGGCAACCGTTGCCCCGCCCCGCCCGCCGACCCCGCCGCCGTCCCCGGTGCGGGCGTCCGGCAGCGTCGCGGTGCCGACGGGCGACGTCGCCCCCAGCGCGCCGCCGAGCGGACCGATCGCGCTCCGCGAGGGCTCCAGCGGCCCGGAGGTGGTCGAGCTCCAGGGGCGGCTGCGGCAGGTGGCGCTCTACGCGGGGGCGGCGGACGGCCAGTACGGCGCGGCGGTGCGGGACGCGGTGGCGCGGTACCAGCGGACCTACGGGGTGCACGGGGATCCGGACGGCGTCTACGGGCCCGCGACCCGCGCGTCCCTTGAGGCGCGCACCGGGCAGCCGTGACCGGTCGGTGGGCCCGGCGGACCCGGTGGACGCGCCCGGTTCCGCGCCCGCGGCCCGTACGGCGCGCGCCATCGGAGGACGCCGTCGGAGGACGCCGTCGGAGGGCGACATGTCCCCCGGACCGTGACGAATGCCATGCCGTTCGGAGGCGGGAGCGGTTGTCGGTGGCCCGCACCTCTTTGTATCGTGGGAAAACAAAGTGGTTCCGCCCGCACTCCCTGACCGGCGGGCGGGACCGCTTGTGTCCTTCCGCCCCCTGACAGCGCAGCTGCCAGCCCCACCGCGCCCAGGAGCCCGCCGATGCCGGCCACCACCACGCTCATAGCCCGCGCCCTGCTGCTGGACATGGACTCGACCATCGTGAACTCCGAGGCCGTCGTGGAGCGCTGTTGGCGGCGCTGGGCGGTCGAACAGGGACTGCCGGCCGAGGACGTGCTCCAGGTCGTCCACGGGCGCCAGGGCTGGGCCACCATGGCGGCGCTGCTGCCGGACCGCCCGATGGAGCAGAACCTGGCCGACAACCGGCGGATGCTGGAGCAGGAGACCGCCGACGTCGAGGGCGTGGTGCCGGTGCCCGGCGCCCCCGCCTTCATGGCCGCCCTCGCCCGGTTGCCGCACGCCCTGGTGACCTCCGCCGACATCGCGCTGGCCGAGGCCCGCATGGGCGCGGCCGCGCTGCCCATGCCGGAGGTGCGGATCACCGCGGAATCGGTGAGCGCCAGCAAGCCGGACCCGGAGGGCTTCCTCAAGGGCGCCGCCGAGCTGGGCTTCGCACCCGAGGACTGCCTGGTCTTCGAGGACTCCGAGGCGGGCATCGAGGCCGGCCGGGCCGCCGGCATGCGGGTCGTCGGGGTCGGCGAGCGGGCCGCCCGGTTCGCCCCCACCGCGCACGTCCGCGACCTCACCCAGCTCCGCGTCGAGGCGCTGGTGGACGGCGGGATCGCGGTCCGTATCAGCGCCTGAGACCCGCTCCGCCCCCTGTACGGCCCGGACGGTCGCAAGCCGCCGGGCCGTCGGCGCGCCCGCGGTCGGCGCCGGGAGGCGCCGGCGGCGTCAGCGCCCCGTCGGCACGCGGTGGATCCGTCCGCGGGCGATCAGCTCCAGTACCACCGCGCACGCGACCGCCTGCACGGCCAGGAGTGCGACCAGGACGAAGAGCTGGACCGCGCCGGCCTGCACGGGCGAGGCGCCGCCCAGCAGCATGCCGACGAACGCGCCGGGGAGGGTGACCAGCCCGACCGTCCGGGTCTGGTCGAGGCCCGGCAGCAGGGCGTCCGCCGCGGCGGGCCGGGCCACCTCCATCCGCGCCTCCCGGTCCAGTAGCCCGAGGGCCAGTCCGGCCTCGAACTCCCCGCGCCGCAGCTCCAGTTGGTCCAGCGCCCGACGCCCGGCGAGGACGGTCGCGGTCAGCGCGCCGCCGATCAGGATGCCCGCGACCGGGATCACGGCGAGCCCGCGCGGCGGCAGCAGGCCGGTGAGCAGCAGCACCCCGACGACGGGGAGGGCGCCGGCGGCGATCGGCGCCGCGGCCCACCACCAGGTGCGGTTGGCGGTGATCCGCCGGCCCGCGGTGCGGACCGCCACCGCGAACATCAGGAGCAGGAAGCACAGCAAGGCGGGCAGGACGCGCACGACCCAGCCGATGAGAAAGGAGACGGCGGCGAGTTGGACCGCCGCGCGCAGGCCGGCGAGGGCGATCGCCCGGGCGTGGCCGAGTCGGGCCAGCGCGGCGACGGCCACCGCGGCGAGCAGGAGGACGGCGAGGACGACGCCGAGGACGGGAGTGACCGGCAGCAGCACCCGCCCACTGTAGGGGGACACCAAACCCTTGAAGTGACGTGCACATGTCGCCACGCTGTCACCCGGAGCCCATGCGCCGGCAACCCCACGCACCCACCATGGGCCCGAGCGCACGTCAACTTCCCCCCATACCAAGGGAGTTCCGATGCCACTGGGCTACGCGCGTCGCGTGTCCTTCATCGCGGCCACGACCGCCGCCCTGACCTGCACCCTCATCCTGAGCGGACCGCCCGCCCAGGCCGCCCCGCCCGCCCCGCCGAGCGCCGCCACCGCGCGGACCTACCTCGGGCAGATCAAGGAGCAGGCCGAGGGCCCCCAAGACGGCTACAGCCGCGACAAGTTCCCGCACTGGATCGACCAGGGCAACAGCTGCAACACCCGCGAGGTGGTGCTCAAGCGCGACGGCAGGAACGTCCAGCAGGACGGCAGCTGCGCCGCGGTGAGCGGCACCTGGGTCTCCGCCTACGACGGGGCGACCTGGACCCAGGCGTCCGACCTGGACATCGACCACGTCGTCCCGCTGTCGGAGGCGTGGAAGTCCGGCGCCGCCCAGTGGACCACCGCGCGCCGCCAGGAGTTCGCCAACGACCTGACGCACTCCCAACTGATCGCCGTCACCGACAACGTCAACCAGGCCAAGGGCGACAAGGACCCGGCCGAGTGGCTGCCGCCGAAGGCGTCGTACCACTGCGAGTACGCCCGGATGTGGGTGTGGGTCAAGCACACCTACGGGCTGACCGCGGACCAGGCGGAGAAGGCCGCGCTGAAGAAGATCCTGGACGGCTGCTGAGCCGTCGGGCAGGGCACCGGGCACGGCGCCGCGGAGGGCTGCGGAGGGTTGCGGAGGGTTTTGGACGGGTTCCCGGCCCGATGCGTCCGTTGCCGGTGAAGCGCCGATGCGGTGCGGTTCGCCGCCACCGGTGCCCCGCCCACCTGGGATTCCGGCCGAATCTTTTGCCCACCCGGGTGCCGTGGCGGCGCATCGGACGGTGATGATGGGGCGCACATTTGCCGTCGTCCGCCCTTCGACGGCCGGAGCGCTGTCCCGCGTGCCGGTCGTCCGCCGCCCCAGGGAGAGCCGCTCGTGGCCGCCGCCGCCCACCCCGCCGACCGTCCCCCCGCCCGCCTCGCCGTCGTCGGGGCGGGTCCGCGCGGGACGAGTGTCCTGGAGCGGATCTGCGCCTCGGCCGCCGAGCTGGCGCCGGGCACCCGGCTGACCGTCCACGTCATCGACCCGGCCCCGCCCGGCGCCGGCCAGGTGTGGCGTCCCGACCAGCCCGCCGACCTGTTGATGAACACCGTGGCCTCACAGGTCACCCTCTTCACCGACGCCAGCGTGGAGTGCGCGGGGCCGATCCGCACCGGGCCGAGCCTGCACGACTGGGACGGGTGCGACGTCGGACCGGACGACTATCCGGGGCGCGCGCTCTACGGCCGCTACCTGGAGTGGGTCTTCCGGCACACGGTGCGCACCGCCCCGGACGGGGTGCGGGTCGTGGCGCACCGGGCCCGCGCGGTGCGCCTGGCCGAGGCCGCCGACGGCAGCCAGGCACTCACCCTCGACGACGGTCGGACGCTGTCCGGGCTGGGCGCCGTGGTGCTGGCCCAGGGCCACCTGCCGACCCGCCCGGACGCCGGCCAACGGAGCCTGGCCGACCACGCCGCCGCCCACGGCCTGCACTATCTGCCGCCCGCCAACCCCGCCGACCTCACCGCCGAGTTGGCGGCGCTGCCCGCGGGCCGCCCCGTACTGCTGCGCGGCCTCGGGCTGAACTTCTTCGACCACCTGGCGCTGCTGACCGCGGGCCGCGGCGGCCGGTTCACCTCCGGGCCCGACGGCACACTGGGCTACCGGCCGTCGGGGCGCGAGCCCCGGTTGTACGCCGGCTCACGGCGCGGCGTGCCGTACCACGCGCGCGGTGACAACGCGAAGGGCGCGCACGGCCGGCACCTGCCGCTGCTGCTCACCGCGGACGTGATCGCGGCGTTCCGCAAGCGGGCGGACGCCGGCGACCCACCGGACTTCCTGACGGAGGTCTGGCCGCTGGTGGCCAAGGAGGTGGAGGCGGTCTACTACGAGGCGCTGCTGGCGCGCCGCGCCACCGGCCGCGGCGGCCTGCCCGACGCCGAACGGGACCGCTTCCGGGAACGCTTCCTGGGCAGCGCGCACCGCGACCCCGGCGAGGCCGCGGTGCTCGACGCCTTCGGCCTGGCACCCGCCGACCGCTGGGACTGGGACCAAACCACCCGGCCGTGCCCGGCGGGGCCGTTCGCCGACCGGGCCGCGTTCCGCGCCTGGCTGCTGGACCGCCTGCGGGCCGACGTCGCGCACGCCCGGCAGGGCAACGTGGCCGGCCCGGTGAAGGCGGCCCTGGACGTGCTGCGGGACCTGCGCAACGAGCTGCGGCTGATCGTCGACCACGGCGGCCTGGCAGGCGCCTCCCGCCGCGACCACCTGGACCGCTGGTACACCCCGCTGAACGCCTTCCTGTCGATCGGGCCGCCGCGCCGCCGGATAGCGGAGATGGCGGCCCTCGTCGAGGCGGGGGTGCTGGAGGTCGTCGGCCCCGGCATGGAGGTCCGGGCGACCGGCACGGACGGGACGGCGCCCGGTTTCACGGCGCACTCCCCGGCCGTCCCGGGCTCGTGCGTCACCGCCGGGGCCCTGATAGAGGCCCGGCTGCCGGAGCCGGACCTGCGGCGGACCGGGGACGCGCTGCTGGCCGGGCTGCTGGCGGACGGCGGCTGCCGGCCGCACGCCGCGGACGGCTACGAGACCGGCGGCCTGGACGTGTCGCCGAGCCCGTACCACCTCATCGGGGCGGACGGCCGGCCGCATCCGCGGCGGTTCGCGGTCGGGGTGCCGACGGAGGGCGTGCACTGGGTGACGGCGGCGGGGGCACGCCCGGGGGTGGGTTCGGTCACGCTGGCCGACACCGACGCGGTGGCGCGGGCGGCACTGCGTGCCGCAAAGACCGCCTCAAATCTCATTGGTTCGGACCAATAGCTCCCGCTTTCACGCGGAATGTTGAACTTGCAAGCATTAGTTAGGTGCGCCTAATCTACAGGACTCCGTGGGCGCGACGTCCCCCGCGCCCGCACACGTCCCCGAAGTCCTAGGAGTCACCTCATGTCCGCTCCCCTGAACTCCTTCACCCAGAAATCGACGCCGCACGCCCTGGCGCTCTTCCGCATCGTCGTCGGGCTCCTCTTCGCCTGCCACGGCGCGGCCTCGATCTTCGGCGTCCTCGGCGGCGCGATGGGCACCGGACACGCCGTCCCGACCGGCACCTGGCCCGGCTGGTACGCCGCGGTCATCCAGCTGGCCGGCGGCCTCCTGGTACTGCTGGGCCTGGGCACCCGGGCGGCGGCGTTCGTCAGCTCCGGCTCGATGGCGTACGCCTACTTCACGATGCACCAGCCGCACGCGCTGTGGCCGCTCCAGAACGGCGGCGAGGCGGCCGCGATGTTCTGCTGGGCCTTCCTGCTGATCGTCTTCACCGGCCCCGGCTCCTGGGCGCTGGACCGGCTCTTCTCCAACGGCTCGGCGCAGGAGCCGGCGCCGGTCGCCGAGCGCGCCGCGAGCACCGTCTGACGCCCGCGCCGACGCCCGGGCCCGGGCCCGGGCGGGACCGCTTTCCCGCCCCGGCCCGGGCGCACTTTTCGGCCAGGCGTACGCTGTATGGCTGTAGTGCCGCCCCTGCCGCGCCGAGCGACGTCGCGGCGGGGTCCGGACCGGGAGCAAGACGTTGGTGGAGAGCCTGGGGTCGCTGAGCGGCACCCCCTGGGTGTACGTGATCGTCGGCCTCTCGGTCGTCCTCGACGTCTTCGTCCCGATCCTGCCGAGCGGGGTCCTGGTGGTCACCGCGGCCACCACGGCCGCCGGCTACGGCCCCGCCGCCGACGTCGCCGCCTCCGTCCCGCACGGCAACCACCTGGCCGAAATGGCCTCCCTGGTGCTCTGCGCGGCGTCCGCCTCGGTCCTCGGCGACCTGGTCGCCTACCGGCTGGCCTGGCGCGGCGGCGACCGCTTCGACCGCGCCATCGGGCGCTCCCGCCGCTTGGCCGCCGCCCAGCAGCGCCTGGGCACGGCGCTCACCCGGGGCGGCGGCGGCATCGTCGTACTGGCCCGCTTCGCGCCCGCCGGACGCTCCGTGGTCAGCCTGGGCGCCGGCGTGGCGCACCGGACGATCCGCGAGTTCCTCCCCTGGTCGGCACTGGCCGGCCTGGCCTGGGCCGCGTACAGCGTCAGCCTGGGCTACTTCGGCGGCCACTGGCTCGGCGCGTCCTGGATGAGCACCGCCCTCTCCGTCCTGGCGCTCTTCATAGCGGGCTCGGTCGCCGTGTACCTCATGCGGCGCCCGGAACGACAGACCGCCGCGCACTGACCGCCGGCCGGCCCCCGGAAGCGGCCTACGCGCCGCTACCCTCCGCGCCGCCGCCCTCCGCACCGCCGCCCTCCGCGTCGGCGTCGTCGGCCGGGGTCTCGGGCACCACCGCGACCGGGCAGACCGCGTGCAGCAGCACCGCGTGCGCCACCGACCCCAGCCGCGGGCCGACCGGCAACCGCCGCCGGTGCCGGGCCACCACCAGCAGATCGCTCCGCACGGACGCGGCCACCAACTGCCCCGCGGCGTCCTCGGCCCGCAACTGCACCGCCATCTCCACCCCGGGGTGGCGCGCCCGGTGCGGGGCGAGCGCGTCCGCCAGCTGAAGGCCGAGCGCGTCCTCGTACTCCGGCTGCGTGGACTCGTAGACCGCCGCGTACTCGAAGGCGGGCGGCAGCAGCATCGGCCAGGTGTAGCCCGAGACGACCCGGAGGCGGGCGCCCCGGCGCTCGGCCTCGGCGAACGCGAAGCCGATCGCCGCGGGCTCGTCGGAGGCGGCGTCCACACCCAGGGTCACCTGTCGGTCGGCCGGCGGCACCGCCTCGCCGTCCGGCCCCCGTTCGGTGCCGGCGCGGTCCGGGCGCGGCACCACCACGACCGGGCAGGCGGACCGGGCGGCGCAGGCCAGGCCGTTGGAGCCGAGCAGCAGGCTGGCGAACCCGCCGCGGCCGCGCGAGCCCAGCACGAGCAGCTGCCCCTCGGCGCCGAGCGCGGGCAGCAGGGTGTCGGCCAGTCCGCTGAGCGCCCGGAACTCCACCTCCGGCAGCGCGCTCAGGAACGGCCGGTCCGCGAAACCCGCCAGCACCGCGTCGCCGCCCCGTTCACCGGCCGCGGCCCGCTCGGCGGTGGCGTACGGCCACACGTGCACGACGCGCAGCGGCGCCGACCGCGCCCGGGCCGCGTCCGCCGCCCAGCGCAACGCCCGCTCGCTGTCCGGGGACCCGTCCACACCGACGATGACCGGCGAGGTGCCCATACATGCCTCCACCCATGAACCGTTGAGGACCGCGTACGTCTTGTTATGTCTCGGTGCGCCTGGCTAAGCATCGGTACGTACGAGTACACCCGAGTGCGTCCGCTTACGCCGCCGTACGCCCCATCCTGCCCCGGCGCCGACGGAGCGCACAGGGACGAAGGTCCCGGCGCCGGCACCGAGTAGAGTCGAACGTCCCCACCGCGCCCCTCCCCCGCTCCGGCGCGGATCCGAACCACTGACACGAGGCACTCGCGGTGAACCACCCCCCGGTCGTCGAATGGACCGAGGACGACCAGGTCCGTACCGCCCGTTGGCGTTCCGAGAACGGCGCCCGGCCACCCCGCCGGATCGTCGTCGCGGACGACCGTACCCGGGCCGACGAGGCGTACCGGCTCGCCTGCGAGGGCACCGCGCTGCTGTGGCGCGGCGACTTCCACAACGCCCGCCAGCTCCTGACCGCGCTGGCCCGCCGGGTCGACCGCCGGCCGCGCAAGACGCCGCCCGCCGACGTCACCCAGGCGTTCCACCTGCACCGCGCCGCCCAGAACCAGCGCGCCCGCGTCCTCGGCATGCTGCTGGTCCCCCTGGACGCGGAGCTGGCCGTGCCGCTGCACCGCGCCCCCGACGTCCGCGAGGCGTGCGCCCGGGCCTTCGGCCCGCCGCAGGAGGTGGCCGGGCCGCCCGCCGACACCGCCACCGACACCACCGGCACCGCCGGCACCGCCGGCACCGCCGTCCTGGTGGCCCTGCGGGAACTGCTCGGCGTGATCGGCGCCAACGAATGGCGCCGCAAGGGCGTGGAGATCCCGGCCCTCGGCGGCGACCGGATCCACCCCCACTACGGCGTCTTCTCCCCCGCCCGCGGCGAGTACGTCGACCTGGTCGCCGAGGCCCCGCTGCCCGCCCGGGAGCTGGCCTTCGACATCGGCACCGGCACCGGCGTGCTGGCCTCGGTGCTGGCGCGCCGCGGCGTGCGACGGGTGATCGCCACCGACCAGGACCCGCGCGCCCTGGCCTGCGCCCGGGAGAACACCGCCCGGTTGGGCGTCGCGGACCAGGTGGAGGTCGTCGAGGCCGACCTCTTCCCGGCCGGCCGCGCCCCGCTCGTCGTGTGCAACCCCCCGTGGGTCCCCGCCAAACCGACCTCCCCCGTGGAGCACGCGGTCTACGACCCCGGCAACCGGATGCTGCACGGCTTCCTGGGCGGGCTCGCCGACCACCTGACCCCGGGCGGCGAGGGCTGGCTGATCCTCTCCGACCTCGCCGAACACCTCGGCCTGCGGCCGCACGCCGAACTCCTCGACGCGTTCGCCGAGGGCGGCCTGACCGTCCTGGACCGGCTCGACATCGCCCCCCGCCACCCGCGCGCCCAGGACACCGCCGACCCGCTCCACGTGGCCCGGGCCGCGGAGGTCACCTCCTTGTGGCGGCTGGGCGCGGCGGGCTGACAGGACAGCGCCCACAGGAGCGCCCACCCCGCGGCACCGGGCCGACCGCACCCGAACTCCGCCCCTTCCGCCCGCCGTTGTTGCCCCACGGCCAGCAGGGCCCGGGCCCCGGGTGGCGGCGCGGGCGCGTTCGACGTCGGCCCGCGGACGCCGCCGTGGGGCGGGCCGGGGAGGCAGACCGAGGGCGAAGAGGGGCACACCGGCGATGCCGCCGGCCGCACACCGGGCGGAATCGGACGCCGGCCGCCCGGCCTCCCCGACCACCCGGCGAGCACCCCCGCCCATCAGGCACGATGGACCCATCATGAACCTCGACGACCTCGTGGCCCGGGCCCGCCGGCTCGCCGCTTCGGCGACGCCCGGCCGGCGCCGGCTGCTCGGCATAGCCGGGCCGCCGGGCGCCGGAAAGTCCACCCTCGCCGTCCGACTCGCGGCGGAGCTGACCGGCCAGGCCGTGCTCGTGCCGATGGACGGCTTCCACCTCGCCGAGGCGGAGTTGCGCCGCCTGGACCGCACGGACCGCAAGGGCGCGCCGGACACCTTCGACCCGGCCGGCTACGCCGCCCTGCTGACCCGGCTGCGCTCCCCGGAACCCGGCACGCCCGTCTACGCGCCCGCCTTCGACCGCCGCATCGAGGAGCCGGTCGCCGGCAGCATCCCGGTGGCGCCGCACATCCCGCTCGTCATCACCGAGGGCAACTACCTCCTGCTGCACTCCGACCCCTGGGCACGGATCCGCGAACTACTCGACGAGGCGTGGTACATCGAACTGGACACCCAGGAGCGGGTGCACCGGCTGATCGACCGGCACGAGCGGTTCGGCCGCCTACGGGTCGACGCCGAGGACTTCGTCCGCACCTCCGACGAGGCCAACGCCCGCCTGGTGGCGGCCACCCGCCCCCGCGCCGACCTCGTCGTCTCCTTCACCGACGACGAGGCGCCGCCCCCGCTGGACGACTGACCCCGCCCGACTCCGCCCCGCCGCACGGCACTTCACCGACCGGTGCCGGTGCCTCAACACCCCTTCCGAAATGACATCGTGGATGTCATCATGACAGCAAGGATGTCATCTGGGGGAAGGGGAACGGGGCGTGGAGGGGGCCATGGGGCGGGACGCGGGGCGGGACACCGCAGCGGACTCCGCGGCGGCCGTAGCAGGAGAAGCCGAAGAGGCTGAAGCAGCCCAGGAAGTCGGAGAAGGCGGAGAAGAAGCCGGGGAAGTCGCAGGGGAATCCGCACAAGGGGATGCGCGCGGGGGTGCGGAGACCGCCGAGGAGTTGCTGTACGACGTCATCCGGCGGCTGCGGCCGCTGCAACGGACGATCGTGCGCGCGGCGGAGCGCACGCTTGACGGCACCGGCCTGACCGCCGGCGAACGCACCCTCCTCGACGCGCTGCGCACCCACGGCCCGCGCACCGTGCCTCAGTTGGCGCGCTCCCTCGACCTGGACCGCCAGCCGGTGCAGCGCTGGGTGAACCACGCGGCGGAGCTGGGTCTGGTCGTGACGACCGCCAACCCCGCGCACCGCCGCTCGTCGCTGATCCGGCTCACCGACGAGGGCACGGCGATGATGCGCGGGGTCCAGGAAGCCGAGGCGGGGGAACTCCGCCGCGGGCTCGCCGACCTGTCCGCCGAGGAGGTCCGCACGGCGCTGCGGGTACTGGACCGGATCGGTGAGGAATTCCGGCACTTGGCGGACGGCTCGCGCGTTCCCCCGGAGGAAAGCGGCGATCCCGAAGTGCGGGACACCGCCGCCCCGGTCACCGCACAGGTCCCCATACCGTCTCGAACGGGTCACCGACCAGCGGCGCCCACCCGTCCGACCGACCGCCCCACGCGCACAGAACGGCCCGCAGAATGACCCACGACTTCCAGGCATGGTCCGAGATCGACAACGACACGGTGCCGGTCGACGACGGCGAGCTGTTCTACGAGTCGGCCGGCTCCGGCCCCGCGGTGGTGCTCCTGCACGACGGGATGCTCGACCAGCACATGTGGGACGAGCAGTTCGCCTGGCTGGTCAACTCCGGGCTGCGGGTGGTCCGCTACGACTTCCGCGGCCACGGCCTGTCCTCCACGGTGGCCGGCGACTGGGCCAACCACGACGACCTGGTGACCCTGCTGGACGCACTCGACATACCGAGCGCCGTCCTCGTCGGCCTCTCGCACGGCGCCCGGGTGGCGCTGGACACCGCGCTCGCCCACCCCGACCGGGTCACGGCCCTCTTCCTCGCCTCCCCCGGCATCAGCGGTCGCGCCTTCACCGACCCCTTCCTGCTGGAGCACATCCGGGAGCAGGTCGCCGCGCTCGACGCACCGGACGGCGTCGAGCGGTTCGTGGAGCACTTCCTGCGGATGTGGGTGGACGGGCCGCACCGCACGCCGTCCGTCGTGCACCCCGGCTTCCGGGAGCGGATGCGCGCCTCCGCGTCCGCCAATGTCGAGGTGCACGCCGACGGTGCGGGCGCGGGCATGCCCCTGGAGGTCGGCGCCTTCGACCGCCTGGGCGAGATCCGGGTGCCGACCACCGTCCTCGACGGCGACCTCGACTCCTCCGACATCTCGGCGAACGCCCACGCCATAGCGCTGGCTGTCCCCGGCGCCCGCCGGATACGCGTGCCCGCCGCAGGTCACCTGGTCAACTTGGAGAACACCCCGCTCTTCGACCACGAACTGCACGCGTTCCTCTCCGCCCTGGCCCTGTGATCCGAGCCGCCGGCACCCGGTGGCGGCCCGCACCGGCCACCGGGCGTGGCCGGTTCTCACCGGTGCCCGCTACAGTGACCGGGCCGTGGTGCTCGGGAAGACCGGTGCTGGACCTCGTGTCCGAAGCCGGCGCGGCCCTCGCCACTGTGATCGGGGAGTTTCCGCCCCTCTGCGTGCGCGCCCAGCGCGCGCACGGCGCCACTGACCGCAGCCTGCGGCCGGGAAGGCGGGGCGGACGCGGGCACCCGTAAGCCAGGAGACCGGCCACGGCATCTCACGAGATCATCCACGAGGTGCTGGAGCGTGATGGCCGGATGGCCCTGTCCACTGATACCCCGGACGATTCCCCTTCGTCCCGCAAGTCCCCCCTCCTCGGCATACCCGGCTCCCCCGGGTCGTTCCGCTGGCAACGTCGCGACACGGTCCGCACCGCGGGTCTGATGTCCGTGATCGCGGCACTGCACGTCGTCGCCTTCGGCGTGCTCTTCCTCCTGGTCGTGCCGGGCCACTACACCGTCGGCAGCCAGGTGTTCGGTGCCGGGCTCGGCATCACCGCCTACACCCTGGGCATGCGGCACGCCTTCGACGCCGACCACATCGCGGCGATCGACAACACCACCCGCAAGCTGATGGCCGACGGCAAGCGGCCCGTCTCGGTGGGCTTCTGGTTCGCCCTCGGCCACTCCAGCGTGGTGGTCGTGATGGCCGCGCTGGTGGCGGGCGGCGCCCAACTCGCCGGCACGCTGATGAGCGACGGCTCCCGCGCGCACCAGACGCTCGGCCTCGTCGGCACGACCGTCTCCGGCACCTTCCTGTACCTCATCGCCGCCCTCAACCTGGTCGCCCTGCTCGGCATCCTGAAGGTGTTCCGGGCGATGCGGGCCGGCACGTACGACGAACGGGAGCTGGAAGCCCAGTTGGATTCCCGCGGCTTCATGAACCGCATCCTGGGTCGGCTCACCAAGTCCATCAGCCGCCCCGGCCAGATGTACCCGCTGGGCTTCCTCTTCGGGATCGGCTTCGACACCGCGACCGAGGTGACGCTGATGGTGATGGCGGGCAGCGGCGCCGCGGCGGGCCTGCCCTGGTACGCGATCCTCTGCCTGCCGCTGCTGTTCGCCGCCGGGATGAGCCTGTTCGACACCCTCGACGGCACGTTCATGAACTTCGCGTACCAGTGGGCGTTCGCCAACCCGGTGCGCAAGGTCTACTACAACCTCACCATCACCGGGCTGTCGATCGCGGTCGCGTTCCTCATCGGCACCATCGAGCTGGTGACCGTCCTGCACGACAAGCTCGGCCTCGACGACCCGCTCACCGGCGGGATCTCCTCGCTCGACCTGAACAACGTGGGCTTCCTCATCGTCGGCCTGTTCGTCGTGGTGTGGGCGGCGGCGCTGGCGTACTGGCGGCTGGGCGGCGTCGAGAAGCGCTGGGCCGCCCGCGCCCAGGACCCGCCGGCCACCGCGGACGCCCTCCCGGCGCCCCGCGCACAGGGGCCCGACGCCCCCTAGTCCCGGCCCCCGCACCGGCGGAACGCCACGACCGCGTGGTGCGGCCGTCCCCACTGCCCGTGGGGGAAGGTCGCGCCACGCGGTCGGTGCGCGTGCGGGCCGCGCCTCAGGTGGCCGAGCCGGCCGCCGCGCCGGTCAGCAGGTCCGGGCCCCAGCGCTCCAGCGCCGCCGCCAGGTCGAGCGGCCGCAGCCGGTCCGCCTCGTCCGCGCCCGGCCAGTCCGCCCGGGGCACCCGCCACATCACCTCGAACTCGTTGCCGTCCGGGTCCCGGGCGTAGAGCGACTTCGAGACCAGGTGGTCGGTGGCGCCGACCAGCGCGCCCCGCTCCCGCAGCCGCGCCGCGATCGCCGCGAGGTCACCGAGGGTCCCGACCTCCCAGGCCAGGTGGTAGAGCCCGATCCGGCCGTTCTCCGGCCCCGGGGCATCGGGGCCCACCGCGAACAGGCCCAGGTCGTGGTCGTTGTCCGAACCGGGCGCGCTCAGGAAGGCCGCCCGCCCCGGAATCTCCACGTCCACCGTGAACCCCAGCACCTCGGTGTAGAACGCCACCGACCGTGCCACCTCGCGGATGTACAACACCGCATGGTTCAGCCGCCGAACCGCCATCACGCCTCCACTCTTCCGTCACGCCGCACGTCGCTCCCCCGCCGTTCCCCCGTCGTTGCCCGCCGCCACGGCCCGGACCGCCCCCGTGCCCCGGCGGCCCCCCGCGTCACTTCCGGATCAGCAGCGTGGCCGCCGCGAGCACCACGCTCAGGACGAGCGCCCCCGCCCCGTAGGCCAGCCGATGCGCGCGCAGGCCCGGCAGGAAGCGGTCGACGGCGTAGCGGCCGGGCCCGGTCAGCGCCAGCGCGGCCGCGCCGGTGGCGAGCAGCAGCTCGTACTCCACGCCCTCGGGCGCGAAGAAGCCGCCGCCCCACTTCACCGCCAACGCATTGATCATCGTGCCGACCACCGCCGCGCCGGCGAGCGGCGTCAGCAGGCCGAGCACCAGCCCGAGCCCGCCCAGCGTCTCGGTGAGGCCGGCGCACACGGCCATCACCTTGCCCGCCGGGTAGCCGCTCGCCTCGAAGAACTTGCCGGTCCCGTCGAGCCCCGGACCGCCGAACCAGCCGAACAGCTTCTGGCTGCCGTGCGCCGCCATGGTCAGCCCGAGGACGAGCCGCAGCAGGAGCAGGCCGACGGCGTAGCCGTGCGGAGAGGGGGCGTTCCGCGCCGCGCCGCCGAGCCGATCGAGACCGGACATGCTGTGGGGGGTTGTCATGACAAAAACTCATTCCTCTGCATCGTGTGCCGGAGCGACCGCACCGCGCGACGCATCCACTGCACCGCGCGACGGACCGGCCGATCGCATCGCCGGCCGAGCACTCCCTCAACAATTTACTTGAAAGTTCAAGTCATTCCCACCCTACACATCCCCCCAGAAACACCAAAGGCCCCCGATCCGAACGGATCGGGGGCCGAGGAAAGCAGCCGCTGCCCACCGCAGCGGCCCGCCGGGCTGATCAACCGGTCAGGGGAAAACCGGCGAAACCACCGACGGTCCGGTGGACGAGGCACACCACGCCCTGGGCCTTCAACAGGGCCTTGAGATCGGGGCCGGACCGGCCTCGGGAGACATCGGTACGGCCGTCGGCGCCGACAACGTCACGGTCGACTCCCCCACCGCCGCACTGCGCCGCCGCGATGCGCCGACATGCCCCCGGACCTGCCCAGATCGAGCAGCATCACGTCATGGAGGGTGGCGCCCGTTCCCCACGGCCGCGCCTCGCCGACCTTGCGGTATCCCCACGCCCGGTAGGCGGCCGCCGCCGCTTCGCTGCCCGGGTGGACGTTCAGCAGCACCCGCTCGGCCTGAACGCCGTCGAGCAGCGTGGCGTGCAGACGCCGCGCGACGCCCCGACCCCGCCACGGTCCGCGCACGGCGAGTTCCCTCAGCCCGAAGGTGCGGCGGCCGTCCTCCCGCCGCACCTCCTCGGGCACCGGTTCGGTCAGCTCGTCCCACCAGCCCGTGTCGGCGGCGAGCGGGTGGCCGTACGCCATGCCGACCGGCTCGCCGCCCTCGCCGCGCGCCAAGGCGGCGCGGAAGGCGGGCTTGCGGACCTGGGAGGGAAAACGGCGGAAGGCGGCGGCGACGTCGTCCTCGGTCTCGCCGTAGGGAGGCTCGGCGAACGCTTCGCCATAGATCACCCTGAACGCGAACTCGGCCCGCCCTGCGGCCGATCCGTCCATGCCCTCCACCACGACGGCCCCCTGCTGCGTCATCTGATGCCCCCTCCGACGCTCTCCCCGATGCGCCCGCCATCCTCGCAGGCGGCGACGCTCCAGGACCGGACCGCGTAACCCGGAAAACCACTTCGACGTACTGCTCGGAGTCGCGGCCGGGCGGGTGTTCCTCGGTCCCGCATCGGTCAGCGCGGTCCTCGGATGCCGTCGATGATGCGGGTCCAGTTGTCGCTGCCGTGCTCGTTCTCGATCGCGCGCCGGTAGTGGGCTTGCACGGCCAGGGGGAGCGCGAGGTCGAGGCCGAGTGACGTGCTGGTCTCGACGATGTGGTCGGACGTGGCGCCCATCATGGTGACCGTGCTGAGGTCACCGGGATGCTCTCCGGCATCAAGCGCGGTGCCGGGGCTCTCTTCACCCGCCCTCACCATGTCACCGATCGAGTCGGTCAAGGAGAGCAACTCCGGCAGCACTTCCTTGGCCTTCATCCCTGCGGTCCCCAGCATCGCGGTGGCGTGCATCAGTCCGGACAAGGTGGTGAGGAACACCGCGAGTTGGGCTTGGTACATCATCTGGGCGAGGCCCGGATCTTCGCCCAGATGCCTTGGTGTTCCCAGTAGCGCCAACGCCGCCCGGTGGCGCTCCAGCACGTGGGCACGGCCGCTGTAGTAGACGTAGGCCGCCGCCGTGCCGACCATCGGCGCGGGGACCATGACGCCTCCGGTGAGGAAGGCGGCGTCGTGGCCCGCTGCCCAGGTTGCCGCCTCGCGTGAGCCGTCGGGGGTATCAGAGCTCAGGTTGACCAGCGTCCGGCCTGCGAGCGATGCGGTGGCGCTGTCGAGGATGTCGTACATCGCCTGGTAGTCGGTGAGGCTGAGGATCACGAGGTCACTCGCTTCGACCGCTTCGCCGGGTGTCGCCGCGAGCGTTGCTCCGTCGGCGACGACGCCGTCGGCCCGACGGGCGGTGCGGTTCCAGACGGTGACCGGGTGGCCGGCGGCGAGGAGGGTGCGGGTCATCGCCTGGCCCATCGGGCCGAGCCCGATCACGGTGACCGTGCTGTCCTGCCTGATGGTGTCGTCCTGTTGTTCGTTCACCCCTCCATGCTCGGAGAGCGTCACTATTCTCGGAAGTACCTACTATTTGCTGCGGTACTTACCTTTCCGTAAGGGGATCAGTGATGGCGAAGGCACCGAGATGCGGGCCTTACATCTGCGGCATCGACGCTGCACTCGACGTGGTGAGCGGCAAGTGGAAGGGACTGATCCTCTGGGAACTCGACGCCCATCGCGTACGCCGCTTCGCCGAACTCCGTCGCGGTCTGCGGGGAGTGAGCGAGAAGATGCTGACGCAGCACCTGCGCGAGATGGCGGAGGACGGTCTCGTGCACCGAGAGGTGTATGCCGAGGTGCCTCCGCGGGTGGAGTACTCCCTAACTGAGCACGGGCGCACGCTCAATCAAGCGCTCGGCCCGCTCGGCGCTTGGGGGACCGAGCGGATGCGCCGCGAAGGCTTCGCGGCGGTCGACGTGGCCGAGGCCCCACACGGGTAAACGCCCCGACCACCAACCCCGCACGTGCGCGCCGCCCTTGAGGACCATGTGGAGGGGGCCGCCTCGTGGACGTGTGCAGATGGACTCTCAGCGAACTCCGATCGCGGGAACGGCTCTGCGCGCAGAGCGGCCGGACCGTTCGCAGAACGCCGACCTCTGCCTCTGCTGTGTAAGTTCGACCAAGGCTTCAATCCGCCGCGCCATAGCTGGCGTTCTCACTCCGTCGGGCACCGCTCTGATCCGCGCGTGCCCGCCGTCGTTGATGTCATGTGGGGGCGCCAGCGACCCTAGAAGAGAGCGCGTAAACAGCCCCGGGGCTGGCCGGTTGGCAACGTAAGCAGTTCAGGGCGGGACTGTCAGTGCAGTGGCCTAAGGTCAGCCCATGACCACCAGCCTTGCAGTGATCAACCCCGGAGACATCCGCACACGCACGGAGATCCGTGCAGCGTTCGGGGGAAGCCCGCAGGGAGGGATCTGCCCCTCCGAGGACATGCACAGCGTCAACCTCTACTCGGACCCCGACGTCGGCGAGCAGAACGGCTACTACGACGGTTGGTTGGCCGAGGAAGACGAACTGGGCCCTGTCTTCGAGTACACCGGTGCTGGCAAGTCCGGCGACCAGACGTTCGATGGTGTCACCGGGTCAGGGAACAGGGCGATTCTGCGGCACGCAGAGCAGGATCGGGTGCTTCGCGTGTTCACGCGCGTAGGGAAGCTGCCCGGAAGCGATACAAAGACGCACCGATACCTCGGGACGTTCACGCTGGACGGCATGGAGCCCTATGTGTGGCGCAAGGTCCATGACAAGGACGGCCACGAGCGCAATGTCATTGTGTTCCGCCTGCGCCAAGAAGGTGCTGTTGAGCGCTCCGAGCAAGACGTGATCCCTGCCGCCGGGGAGACTACGGCTGAGTTCGTGCCCTTCCGGCCGGTCACTGCGGCGATGTTCCAGTCAGACCCGGCGACCAGCGGTGCTCTGCCGGTTCCGAAGCAGCGCGTGCGCAAGGTGAGTTCTGCGCGGAGGGCAGCCCCCAACGCGGAGACCAGCGGCACGTTTGTCGTCCCTGAGGCCTTCGGCACCAAGCTGAGTGTGCGTGCTGCCTCTGCCGCCACCGTCGCCGTGCGGCATGAGGCCGAATTGACCCAGGCGTACAAGGCTCACTTGGAATCTTTCGGGCACCAGATCGGCGCGTTCCAAATCAAGGTGAAGGGCCTTACCTCAACGCTCCGTACCGACTTGTACGACGCAACGGATCACGTGCTCTATGAGGCGAAGGGGTCGAATTCCCGAGAGGACGTACGTATGGCCCTCGGGCAGGTCCTGGACTACAGCCGGTACGTCAAGACGCCAGGGCATCACGGGGAACCCAAGCGCGTCATCCTGTTGCCGGCCGCTCCTCCTGCCGACATGTACGCCCTGCTCGATCGGTATGACGTCGAGGTGGCCTACCGCGCGGACGATGGCAGCTTCGTCGGAGCGGTCGTCCCCACAACCGCCCAGTAGCGTGATGGCCTCTCTGTCGCCACGCCGCTGGCGACAGAGAGGAGTTTGCGCGGAGTCGCACCTAAATCGTCCACTGCCCCGAGAGTTGCCCCAACGGCGTGGCCCCGGAATAGGGGTTGAGGTCGAGCGGATTCATCCAGGCATCGGAGAAATGGACGTTGAGGTGAAGCGCTAGCGGGAGAAGGATGTCTTGCTCTGGATCGGCGTCGATCTGAAAGAGTGAGGCACCTGCCACCGGGGACCTGAAGAGTGAACCAGTGCGAGCGTCTCCCCACTGCAGATGCCCCTTGCCTGCCACCCATACACTGTCTGGCCACGCGATGGGATTGCGAGTCCGGCACCAGTTAACGAGATGGGTACCGATCGTTTCCAGCTTCAGGCTGTCGAAAGCAACGATCATGCCCGATGTGGGAAAGTAGTCGTGCGTCTTACCGTAGGCCTTGGTGGAGCGAGGAATCGTCCCAGAAATTGGCCGGTATGCCGTCTTCGGCATCCCGCGCATCTTGCTGATCTTGTTACAGGCGTCGGTGAGCTGATCTCCGTCCAGCTTCGTCTTGACTTCGACCATCCCGTATACACATTCATTGGGAATGATCCGAAAGCCGTTGAGGGTCGTGAACGGCGGCGTCCCGCGATCAATCAAAACAATGTCGGACTGCGGCGAGACATCGCCGTTCGCTGAAATAACTTCCACATTGTGAACCGCCTCAACATGAGCCGGCAGGTAACCGGAAAGGAATTCGTGAATGAGTACTTCGCGTGACGTCCCAGCCTCGCCATTATGATTGAAATTCTGCGATTGCTCAAAATCGGCACGCATTCTCTTTGCTACTGAACCGAGGATCTTGCCGAGCTTATCTTGGGCCATGCATGGATCTTAGGGGCTCCTGGAGGGTGGATTACAGCGCCGGTCACAGCTTGAATCCACCTGTCGGGTATGTCCGAGTCGGTCTGAGGCGTATCGAATACGGACCGGGTCAGGCGAAAACTTCACTGCGCGCGCGTGAGGCTGGTGCGTCCCACGGAGGTCGGATCCGAAATACGGCTGGTGGCTGCCCTGCAGGGTTTGTTCTCCAGCCACTTGATTGAACCGGCGAAGGTGATCTTCTTGGCGATGGGCGAGCAGTCCACACCGACGAGGTCGATCTCCGGGTCGTTGGTGCGGGTCCAGTGGCCGCCGACGACGTGGGTGTCTTCGGGAAGCCGGTCGTCGGCCAGGCGCCAGAGTGCTTCACGGATGACGGGTTCGATGGCCCGGCCGCGCCAGGATGTCCAACTGGCGCGGATGGAGTCGAGGACGCGGTCACCCCGACCGCGTTCGACGGCGGGGATGCCGGGACCGATGAAGGAGAGCCAGAAGCGCAGGTAGGGGTCATCGATGCGATAGCGGATCTCGCGGCTGGGCCTGGTGGACAGGGGCAGATCAGCGGCGACCATGCGACGGGTGGTGAGCAGCTCCACTTCCTCCACCAGCCGGGACTTGCCGACGCGGCGGCGCCCGCGGATCAGTACCGCAGGTACCGGCCGTCCGCTGCGCCCGCCGGTCTTCACGGGATGGAGCAGGTCGTCCAGCAGGCCGAGCTCAGTTTGGCATCCGATGAATCCGTTCATGTTGCACTGCCTCGCACAGCTTGCAGGTACACAGGAAAGTTGCCTTGATGACACTTCCTTTTATGCAAGCAATCGAATGCTGCCGTTTCGACCTTGCGGGCACATAGCTCGGCGGTCAGGCGCTCCCTCCCCACAGTGGGCCACACCAGGCATCGGCGAAGGGGAGAACGTCGCTGACATGGGCGCCCCGGAGGGCGCTCGACCATGTCACCGGGGCCCCAGCCTGACGCTGTTGAACGGGCCGTATAGCCGGTTTGCGAGTGTAGGGCCGAGCCCCCACGGGCGGGGTCGATTCTGCTGGACAGGAAGTCGCTCCCATCAAAGGAGACATCATGTCCGCCGCAACTGTCCTGCCCCTGCGCCCTGCTGAGCACGAGTGCCCCAACTGGTGCGCACGCGATCCGCACGCTGAGGCGACAGGAAGCCACGTCAGCACCCCCGTGCGCCTGATGCCCGCGGAAGGAGCAAGCCCGAGCATCGAAGTCCCGCTGCTGTCCGTGCAGGTCGGTCTCGGCCACGCCGAGGAGGCGGGCGGCGAGGCGCCCCGGCTCTGGCTCTCCGCCACCGACGGCACGTCCGAGTTGGACAGCGCCGCCCTGGGCTCGTTCATCGCCGGCCTGGAGCATTTCGCGTTGCAGTTGCGCGGTCTCAGGCACCGGTACAACACCGTCGTCCTCGACGGCGCGACCGAGTCTGTCGACCACTACGCGCCGGCAACTCACCCGCTCGAACTCGTCGCCCCCTGCCCGCCCTGGTGCCAGTACCGGGACGCGGAGAAGCACACCCCGACCGGACTCCTCGTCGACCACTTCCATGCCGCGCCCGAGAACAGCATGAAGCTGGAGCTCCAACCCGTGATCCGCACGAAATGGGGGCGAGAGGCCGAGTCGCTCGATCTGTTCATGGAACACCTGCCGCACGCCCGGCTCCCTCAGATCGGTCTCGACATCGGTAACAGCGAGAAGCGGCATTACGTATCCATGACGTTCGAGGAGGCCGACCAACTGCGCGCCCGCCTCAACGAGTTCATCGCGCAGGGGCGCGAGTACGCCGAACCGGATGCCGTGGCGTCCCTGCAGGAACTGGTCGACTACTGCGACGTGCGGATCGTCGAATGCGAACGCCACGCGAAGGGCTTCCACGGACACGCCGTCGGCGACACACGGCAAGGCGGACCGGTCTGGGTGACCGTCCCCAGGGACACCACCGGGCCGCGTTTGGAGGAGCTGGTGACGCATCTGCTCGCAGAGGTGCATGAAACGCAGCAGGAGCTGACCGTCCCGAGCGGCGCCGAAGTTCGCCAGGCGGGTGAACCACCCGAGCCGCCGTCGTGGCTGGTGGGGCAAGACGCCGCCTGAGTTGCCGGAAGGCCGGTCGACTCAACAGCGGCACCTGGGGGCCGGAATGCGAGGCGCCACGGTTGCCGCCGCGCATGCCGGGGCCGTATCGGATGATGTCCGATACGGCCCCGGGAGGTCACCGTGCCGTCACGCCCCCGGGACACTCGCGTCGGCCCCCATAAGCCCTCACGCGAGCAAAACGACGAGTGCTGCTTCTTCGCCCCCCGCCTGTCCCCCGGGACGCAAAAATGCCCTTCCGGATCACTCTCCGGAAGGGCATCTACTGCGTTTGCACTGGTCAGCGCAGTGGGCACAGACGGATTTGAACCGCCGACATCTGCTTTGTAAGTTCGATCAAGCGTGCTATCGGCGTTTGCGACTCTCTCCCGCAACCGAAATCGCAGTGCACCGCTGGTGCCTCATGTACGGCGGCGTCCGTCGGCGTTGCAGTCAACGGCTGCCGTCAGAACTGAGTGGCCACCCCAGCGTCTCTCGTCCACAGCTCACACGCGAGGGACGAAGTGGCCTCCCCCACCCGCCGCGCATATCGCCCTCGGCCTTCGCCCGGCACCGCACCGGGGTGCTCAACCCCGTTGTCAGCGCCCTTCTTTAGGCTCATCCGAGCAGTAGATACCTAGGGGTGGACGTGAGGATTCAGGACCTGACCAGCGCTGTAGCTGTCGAAAAGGCTCTCGCTGAGTTCGATGAGATGAGAGGCCAGGCGTTCCGGGCGAAGTACGGTTTCGGTTCGCCCACCCAGTACTACGTCAGGCGCAACGGTCGTCTCTACGACGCCAAGACGATCGCCGGCGTCGCTTATGGCTACCAGTACCCGGACATCGGGGTGCTCGCCAACGATCAGTTCTCGGATGGGGAGACGACGAACAAGGCTCTGCGCGCCGCGGGGTTCATCGTGCTCGACGCCCACTCCAAGACGGTGGATGAAGAGCGCAATTGGCGTCTGACTGTGTGGACAGACCTGCTGCAGCGGAGGAACGAGGCGGGGCTGGTTACCGCTGACGCAGTCCGATCGGTGGGTGCGTACGGAAACTACCGAGGGATCTGGACAGACAAGGCACGAACCAAGGAGATCCACCCCGACGGAGTGGCGATCGGACTCAAGCACACCGGACAGCACTACCCCGACGATCTGGATGACGACGGAGTCATCTACCACTACCCAGTCACCCGTCAGCCTGGGCGCGACAAGGGGGAGGTCGACGGGACGAAGGCGGCGGCCCAGCTCAAGCTCCCCGTCTTTGTGATCACTGAGCATGGCGATCTGCGCGGTGTGCAGCTTGCGTGGGTCGAAGGATGGGAAGACGAGAGCAGCATCTTCTACGTGAGATTCGGGGACACTCCACCCGCTCGCGTCATCGACCGCGACCGCTCGGAGGAGACACCGTTCTCGCTGCAAGGGAATCGGAGGCGCCGGCGAAGCGGAACTGTCACCGCGAGGCCTGACCAAGCGCGCTTCAAGCTTGAGGTCTTCCAGCGGTATGGCCCTCGTTGCCCTCTCTCCGACATCGGCGTTCCGGAGATGGTCGAAGCTGCGCATCTGTGCGGCGACGCCGATGGTGGCAGCTCTGACGCGCGGAACGGCTTGCCCATGAACGCTGCTCTCCACCGGGCCTTCGATGCTCATCTCTTCGCCATCAACCCCGACACACTCACTGCAGAGGTCCGGCAGAGCGGGCCGACCCTGGAAGAGCTGGGTATCCGCCACCCGAAGCTGAACCTTCCGAAGCTGCCACATCGGGATGCCCTCGCGTGGCGCTACAACGAATGGCTGCGCCGCACGGGACGTGCAGAGGGAGCCTAGGACAGCCGGCGCTCGCCCCGAGCCCCTTGCAGAGCAGGGACCCGACCTAACCCGTCCGAGCGCTCGGGGTGCGGCGCCGGCCGCTTCGGCACATCGCGAAGGCATGGACCGCCCTCCCGCGATCGTGCATCCATCGAATCCGACCAACGGGCGTCGCGTCAGCGTCAACAGTGAGATTCTCAGACTCCTGCGCGTGCCGGCGACGTGATCAACATCGAGGATCCTCAACTGATCGAGTCCGGAGCTTGGCGGCCGAACTTTTCTCGCGTATTCACCGGAGGCTGTGCTTCCGGCTGGTCTTGCACGGCGCCCGGAGAATTCTCCCCACCTACGACTGGAGGCACTGTGTCCCTTGCCTATTACCCTGGTACGCACCACCTGAGAACGGAGAGTGCTCCACGGATGGGCCCGAGGACGACGAATGCATACAAGGTGATTCGGGAACGGATCGCCTCGGGCGAGTACGCCCCCGGAAGCAAGATCCCCTCAGAGCGGGCGCTCGAAGAAGATAAGGAGCTAGGCATCCGTCGTACCGCGCTTCGGCAGGTACTGGGCCGGCTCGTGGCCGAAGGAGCCCTGGAGGTCTACGGCAGGAGTTCTTACCGGGTGCCCGGGGGCGTCAGCGTCAAGCCCCCCGAAGGACTGGAGCCCTGGCGTATCCATGGTGAGCGGGACCTCTACGACAACCGTTGGGTCAAGCTCCAGCTCTGGGATGTGGAGCCGCCAGGCGTCGAGCGCTTTGAGCATCACGTGGTGAAACTCCAACACGTCGCGGTCACTGCGATCCTGGACGACCGAGACCGCGTACTGATGTTGTGGCGGTATCGGTTCGTCCCACAGCAGTGGGGGTGGGAGCTCCCGGGAGGCATCGTGGACGAGGGAGAGGACCCCAAGGACACAGCACTGCGGGAAGTCGTGGAGGAGACCGGCTGGCGACCGAAGTCAGTGGAGCACGTCGTCACCTATCAACCCATGGTCGGCATGGTCGATGCGCCCCACGAGATCTACGTGGGGCATGGGGCTGAGCAAGTGGGCTCCCCGACCGATCTCGAAGAGGCGGGACACGTTGAATGGGTGCCGCTGACCGACGTGCCGGGGCTGATGGCCCGTGGTGAGCTGATGGGCTCCGGCACCCTCGTCGCCCTGCTCCACATCCTGGCGAGCAAGGGCAAGCAGGGCACTACAACCGCGAGCTGAGCAAGTCCACGCGGCGGCGCTGCCGCACCGACCCGGTGCGGCTCGCCAACAGCCGGGCTTGCCGCAAGTGCGTGTTCGCATCGTCGTACTCGGCTCGTGCCAGATGCGCTCGTGCGATATCGGTGTGGAGTCCGGCGTTTGCGCGGACAAAGGTTGGGTCCGCGATCTCTAGCGCGCCGTAGAGGCTGCTCACCGCGTCGTCATCGCCGAGCATCGCGAGGACGTTGCCGCGCCACCGGGCAAGGTGGCCGCCGTTCAGGAAGATGCTCAGCATGTCCGGGTCCCGGTCCTCGGGGCCGGGCGGAATGCTCGCCACAGCTGCGTCGAGCGCGCGTCGGCAGTCGTCCGGCATGCCGGCATGGGCACACAGCTCAGCTTCGGCCGCGTACAGCCATGCCCGGAGGCGAGGTGATCCGCCCTGGCCAAGAGAGCGTTGCGCGTCGCGGACCAGATCAAGGCCCAGGGAAGGCCGACCCGCCTCGCACAGCACGTACGCCTGTTCTCCCATCGCGTGGGCGAGGTACATCGGGGACTCGGCATCGCGCGCGGCCCGCTTCGCGAGCTCATAGTGCCGCCAGGCACGTTCGACCGCTCCGGCGTCAATCGCCTGCCATGCAGCCAGGGTTGAAGCCCCGGCGAGCGCAAGCGCCACGGGCCGGCGTGCACTCGGGAGCACCGCGAAGTTCAGTGCCTCCTCAAGGGCGGAGAGATGCCCTGTCATCTGATCAATCAGCCCGGAGGCGCCCCTCTGGCGGTCCATGGTGCGCAGCAGCTCGGTCTGCTCGTTGAACGACTTCACCATGGATCCGCTGACGCTGCTGGCTGAGTCGATCCTGCTCAGCAGTTCGTCATACCCGTCGGCCATCGCCGGCGCCACCGAGGCCGGACTACCCCTCAGCTCCCCGTCCGTGACGCCGAGGATCTGCCGCAGGATCGCTGCGTAGCGGTCCGAGATGCTGCGCTTGCTGTTCTCCCACTCGGACACGTACACCCGCAGACTCGCGGTCGAGGCAACGTCGGTGACGTGCCGTCGGGCGTACTGCTCGATCTCGCGCACCAGTCGCTCCTGAGACCAGCCGCGCGCCATTCGCGCACTCCGAAGTCCTGTCTTCACAGGCCACCGCCCGGTGATAGATCCACTCGCCGACCTCCTCAGCATGCCTTACATCACCGCAGGTCAACAGGGGTTAACAGTAAGGAAGTTAAGCCTTGTTGGCTACCGGCACCCCTGCCCGGACGGGTCTCCTGGAGGTGCACCGGGGCGGACGTCAGCCCGCCGAATCGGCGAAGCCCTTGACTCTGGTGCGCACCAGATGCCAACCTTCTGGTGCGCACCAGATGGCGGGTGGATCTCGCAGCCGGTGTGCAGCGCCCGGAGGTGCCCGCGGAAGCGGCTCTGAAGGAAGCGTCCGTTCTTTGAGAACTCCACAGCGTGCCGTCCCAGCCACCTGCACACGGGTGGTCGATGGGGCCGCCTCCGGCCCAGCAGCACCGGGCCCGGGAGGTGATTCATTCCAAGCGACCGCGGGCTAGCCGCGGCCGGTTGCCTCCCCCGCCCGTCCGAGCGCCCTCTTGGGCTGCCCGTACGGGCGGGGCGTGGGGAGCCGGGAGATTTCCCGCCCACCTGCACCACAACAAGGTGCGGGCCCCGGAGTTGCCCCTCCGAGGCCCGCGCACAGGCCACCTAGTTGGAGGCAGTCCTGTGTTTCCCAGTTTCGCATCCCTGATCGCTGCGAAGTCCAGCGATTCGGACCAGATGAACGAGTTCCTTCGCCGCGCCCGCCAGGCCGACTCGCAGCAGGCCGGGGGCGGTGCCCGATGAGCGAGGACTTCGAGAAGGAAGCCGCCGCGGCGCTCGACGCGCTGAGCCAGCACCACATGGACCAGGCCGCCCAGGCCGGCGCCGGTGCTGAGGACGCCCGGCAGCAGGTAGCGGCGCTGCGGGGGGAGGCCGCGTGAGCAAGCCCGTGGACATCACGGTCATCTCGTTCGGCTACCTGCACGACGCACCGCCGACGGCGCATCTCACGCTCGACCTGCGTGAGCACTTCCGGGACCCACACGTCAGCCCGGAGTTGCGGTACATGACAGCCCTGGACGTGCCGG
>NZ_JAJPWK010000039.1:0-37811 GCF_046549115.1 Streptomyces sp. x-19
GATTAAAAGTCCGGAGGGGGATGTGTTGGGGGATGCCGACTCATGACGCCGCATGACGTTTGCGCTGGTCACAAGGGGTAGGCGGCGCCCACCCTGCCATCCCGTGACACCCAGTACGACGGCGTCCGGTCTCACACCGGTCTCACCAGGGGCTCACCACGGTCTCACCCAAAGCGCGGCGTGACCTGCATGAATGGACCCTTGGCGAACGGGGTTGAGTCCAGCTCAACACATGAGGAAGGGCCGCGCGGATCGCTCCGCGCGGCCCTTCCTCGTGTTCACTCTTGCCGCTTGCCTGGTTCGGGCTTTGGCTCTCCGCGGCGCGGCGCCTGCTCTTGATCGCCACCGTGGGGGGCAAGGGCGTTCAAGACGAGTTCGAGCGCCAGGGCGCCCGTGTTCGTGATGGAGCGGTCATCCAAGATCACGTGCCGGTCGTCGCCGTTGGCGACGCCGGCCGCTGTTGCTTTGTCGTCGAGTCGGGTTCGGGTGACGCGGTACAAGATGCCCCCCTCGTGGCATGGCCGGACCTCCGCCCTCGAACATATGTCCGAGGCAAAGTCCGATCCACACTACTCCCACAGACACCGCAGGTCACGCCCTTACGACTCGGCGTCACCGTCGATTCCGCTTACGACCTGGGCGTTCCCGAGTCCAAGTTCCTTTAGCTTCTCTTGAAGGATCGGGAGGTCTTCCGGCGTGGCGTCTGACGAGTACACGACGACGACTTTGGTCTCACTCGTGCTCGCCCTGAGCGGGTCGCCGACGATCAGGCCGGCCCACTCTGCCGCCGCCGCCCTCTCGACCTCGTCGAAATCGCGGTCGACCCCTGCCGCAACGGCTCGCTTTAGCCATGGCCCGTTTTTGTAGCTCTGCCCGTCGGCGATCTTCCACAGCGTGGAGTGCCCAACCGCCTTCCCGGTCACCGGGTCGACACAGCGCGCGGCGAGGCTCCTCAAGGTCTCCCCCTTGACCGCCAACGCCTCACGAACGATGTCGGCGAAGGGGGTGGGCTCGGCGCCCTCAGTGGAGGTGTCGTTCTCCGACACGGTTCTCAACTCCGTTCTTGTCGCAGAACACGAACAGTCTCATCTAAGCAGCCATCGCCCCTTGATGCACAGCAGACAACGGCGTTGACGTGCAGATCTCGACTCCTTACGGTTGTTCTTGTTCGAGGACAGATACAGGCAAAGCGCCTGTAGGGGTGCGCTGCACCCCTGTCTGTTTGAATTCGACGACAAGCCCGAGGGGGATACGTGGCAGTCGACTTCATCGGCCCACCGCCGCGCAGCAAGAACACCAAGCACTCTTTGATCGCAAGCGAGCTCCAGTCGCACCCCGGGTCGTGGGGTGTCGTACAGAAGTCGGCCAACATCGCCCGCGCCTCGTCGGCTGCACAAGCGATTCGCCGGGGCCGGCTCTCCTCCTACCTTCCGGCCGGAACCTTCGAGGCGGTCGCCCGCACGGTCGTTGAGCACGGCGTCGTCGAGCACCGTGTGTATGCCCGGTACGTCGGGGGCGCGAAGTGATCGCCGCCGCGCCGGCCACCGTGACACCGACGGGCGTCGTCGTGGCGCCGCCGAACCTCGACCGCGAGCAGTGGCTCGCCGTGCGTCGTACGGGAGTTGGCGGCTCGGAAGTCGCCGCGGTGCTCGGTATGAGCAAGTACACCTCGGCGCACGAGGTCTACCTCGACAAGCGGGGCGAGCTGCCGCTCGACCGCCCGATGAACCCCGAGCTCGCCGAGGCTGCGTTCTGGGGACTGGAGCACGAGCCGACGATCGCCCGTGTGTTCTCCGAGCGGTCCGGCCTCGCCGTCGTCGAGGGCCCGGGGACGCTCGCGCACGTCGAGCGCCGTTGGATGCTCGCCAACGTCGACCGGTACGTGCTCGACGAGGGCGGGCGGCCGTCCAGCCTCTTGGAGATCAAGACGCGTAGCGCGTTCCAGCTCGACGAGTGGCTGCTCGGTGTACCGGATGGGCCGGCGCTCCAAACCCTCTGGTATCTCGCCGTTACCGGGTACGAGCACGCGCATGTCGCCGCTCTGCTCGGTGGTAACCGGCTGCTGATTCACCGCGTTGAGCGCGACGAGGCCCTCGTCGAGCACCTCGTCGCCCTCGTCGGTGAGTTCTGGCAGGGAGTGCTCGACGGCACCCCGCCGCCCGTCGATGGGTCCGAGGCGACTGAGGAACTGCTCGGCCACCTCTACAAGGTCAAGGCCGATGCCGTGGCCGTCGCCGACCCGTCCGAGGTCGGGCCGCTACTGGAGCGCCGGCGCGAGCTCAAGGCCCGCGAGGCGAGGACCGCCGACGAGCTGCGCGAGGTCGACAACAAGCTGAAGGCGGTCGCCGGCGAGGCCGAGGTCGTCAAGACGCAGGGCGCCGTCGCTTTCACGTGGAAGCAGAACGGGCCGCTCTCGACGAAACGGTTCGCCGCCGCGTACCCGGACCTCGCGCAGCAGTACACGCACCGCGTCGACGCGCTTGATACGAAGCGCCTCGCCGCCGAGCACCCCGACGAGTTCCGGGCGCATCGCGCCCGACGCCTCGTCGTCCCGAAGGAGACGAGCGCAGCGTGAGCACGAACCTTGCCGAGCGGGTCGCCAACAAGCGCACCCGGTCGCACTCCCCCGCCGTCCAGCCCAACCGCCCGGCGCAGCCGACGCTCGTGCAGTTCGTGCAGCAGATGCGCCCGGAGATTGAGCGCGCGCTGCCCGCGCACCTTGGCGGCGCGGACCGGATCGCGCGCATCGCGCTTACCGAGCTGCGCAGGGTCGAGCACCTCGCCGAGTGCACGCAAGAGTCGTTCGCCGGCGCGCTGATGACCTGCTCGGCGCTCGGCCTCGAACCGGGCGGCGTGTCCGGTGAGGCGTACCTGCTGCCGTTCTGGAACAAGAAGGTTCGGGCGTACGAGGTACAGCTCGTCATCGGCTATCAGGGCATGATCAAGCTGTTTTGGCAGCACCCGCTCGCCGCCGGCCTCGACGCCCACACCGTGTACGAGGGCGACGAGTTCGAGTACGAGTACGGGCTCGAACCGAAGTTGACGCACCGGCCGGCGCGCGGCTCGGCCAAGGGCCGGCCGACAGACTACTACGCCGTTGCGCGCCTGTCGAACGGCGGTAGCGCGTTCGTCGTGCTCGACGTCGACGACATCGAGACGATCCGAAAGCGCAGCAAGGCCAAGGACTTTGGGCCGTGGTCGACGGATTACGACGCGATGGCCCGCAAGACCGCCATTCGCCAACTCTTCAAGATCATTCCGAAGAGTGCCGAGCTCGCTCGGGCGGTCGCGCACGACGAGACCGTGCGGCGTGATGCGTCGCCCGAGGGGCTCGACGTGCCCGGGGACTACATCGAGGGTGAGACCGTGCCGCAGCCGGCCCCGCAGGGCGCCGAGCAGGCCACGGTCGAGGACGTGCCCTCGCAGTTCTCCGGATGGCCCGAGGCCGCCGAGCCAGCCGCGGCCGACGCCGCGCCGTGAGCCACGGGCCCGCCGTCCCGACCCGTTGCGGGCATTGGGACGGCGCCGCCGGCCGCCACTGCCGCGCCCTCGACGACGTGCGCCACTACCTCACCGGCCACCGCTGCCCACTGCACACCCCTGCCGCGCTTGCCGGCCGGCCCGAGGCCCCCGGATCGCCAACACCAGTAAGGAGACGGACCGTTGAGCCTCGACGCCACGGATTGGGTATGGAACCAGTCCGCCGCCCGAGGTACCGCCCTCGTGGTGCTGCTCGCCGTGGCTGACAAGGCCGGTGCCGACTGCACCGCCTACGCCGGTACCGCGATGCTCATGCAGCGCACCCGCGCCGCCCGCTCGACGGTCCGGGGCGCCGTCGACGCGCTGCTCGACTCGGGCGAGCTGCTCGTCGTCGCAGGGGTCACCGGTCCGGCCGGCGAGACCGTGTATCGCCTGCCGCTCGCCCTCGGCCACATCCGTGCAGAGGGGGCCGGAATCCGGCCCGGGTCAGATTCCGGCCCGGGCCGGAAATCGGCCCCCGGGGGGCCGGAATCCGGTCCGGGGGAGGGCCGGAAACCGGCCCCGGGGGGAGCGGAAACCGGCCCCCAGAACAAGAAGAACAAGAGAGAACAAGAAGCACAGCAGCAGCCGCGCGCGACTTCGCCCGCCCGCTCCCCGCTGATTCCCGAACTGCACCCGCTCGGCGACGCCCTCGCCGCCGCTGGCGTCGCCGTCCGCTGGACGCTCGGCCTCGGCGAACAGCGCGACGTCTTCCGCCTCGTCCAGGCGCACGGCGTCGAGGCCCTCGTCGGCCTCGCCGCCCGCCGCACCACCGGCACCGAGCCGAAGCCGGCCCGCTACTGGCTCAAGGTCTGGGGCGACCTCGACCGCGCCCCCGCCGCCCTGCCCGGCCCCAACGTCGCGCCGCTGCGTGCCGCTCCCGCCGCGTACACCGACAACCTCGCCGCCGGCCTCGCCCTGCTGAAAGCCCAAAAGGAGGGCACCCCGTGATCGACGAACACATCGCCGCGCTACTCGCCTACGCCGGCCGGCTCGACTCCCGCGTGCGCCGCGCCCTCGCCGACCCGCAGCAGTCCGCCCGCACCATCGCGGATTGGACGGCCGCCCTCGCCGAGGTTCCCGCCACCCTGCCGGACACCGGTTGGGACGCCTCGCAGGCCGTACGCCGCTACTACGAGCAGCGCGCCGGCGACCGCAGCGCGCAGTTCCGCGCCGTCGAGCCGCACGACGTGCTCGCCGCATGGGCACCGCACCGCGGCGAGCTCATGAACCGGCACACCGACCCCGTACCGGCCGCCGATCCGGACGACCCGGCCGCGTGGCGCGAGGAACTGCTCGGCACCCGAGCCGCGGTCGCCCATGGGCACACCCCGCCGGCGCAGTACCGCGCCGAGATCAACTCAGCAGGGCAGAAACGTCTCGCCGCCCTCATGTCGGGAGTAGGCAACGGTCCGCGCCGATACATGCCCGAGCACGTCGCCCGCGACCTCGCCGCCTACCGGCCGGCCCGGGCCCACCGCGAGGCGATCGTCGCCGAGGGCATCCCCGACCCGCTCGGCGTCCGCTGCCCGCACTGCCAGGCACAGCCCGAGCAGGCGTGCCAGAGCGGATACCGGCGCAACGGCAAGGGGCGCCGCGCCCTGTCCGGCGTTCACCCCTCGCGCATCGAGGCCCTGATCGCCCAACTCGCCCCCACCGACGACGAGCAGGCCGAGGCCGAGCAGGTCCGCCTCGCCCGCCTCATGTGCCAGCCACCCGCACCGCGTGAGACCCGCGCCCGCCACACCTCGGGAGGAATTCGCCGATGACTCCCGCAGCCGCGCGCGCAGTGATCGCCGCCCACTTGACCGACGCACTCGACGTGCACCCCCACCTCGCCACACTCACCGCCGCCGAGTTGCTCGACCGCCTCGCCATCGAGGGATGGGAGATCAACACCACCAGGCACGCGCGACCGGTCGCGCCTCGCGCGCGGGAGACCCGCGGCGCTCGGCGCCTCGTCGCTCGCCTGACTCGCCGTGCCCGTACGAACGGAGAACCGACCCCGTGAACGCCCGTACCCGTATCGATTCCCGTCGAGGCCGCCGCGAGCAGCGCGAGGTCGAGCGCGACGCCCGCCGCGCTCGTCTGCGCGTCCTGCTCTCCCGTGCCGACCGCGGCGTGCTCACCCCCGAGGAATCCGCCCTGTTGCGCGGCGACGTCGAGGCCGAGATCGCCGAGGGCGACACGCACCGCCGCAGCGCCGGCGGGCAGCAGGCAGCAGCGATGCGCCTGCACAGCCGGATCGCTGCTGCTGAGCAGTGCCTCGTCGAGACCGAGGCCGAGCGCGACCGGTACGCCGCCGAGGCCGAAGCCCTGCGCCCGCACGCCGACGAGGAGGTGAGCCGATGAACTACGCCACCGCCGTGCACGAGACCGTCGCCGCCCTGCGCTCCATCCGGGAGCAGTGGGCCGAGTTGCTGCTCGCCATCGAGACGCCGCCCGCGGACGTCTGGCCACCGCGGCAGCTCGCGCACACCCTGCGCGCCGGCGACGACGAGCCGCTCGTCGTCGAGGACCGGGCGCCGCTCGTACTGCGCGAGCACCCCGCCCCGCTGAACGTCGACGCGCTCGACGCCGGCCTCGCCATCGAGCGGCAGGTGTTCGCCCTCGCCGACACCCTCGCCGCCGCCGTCCAGCACGCGAGCCACGGTGACCCGCGCCGATGGGACTTCCAGAACCCGGGCGCAGCAGACGCACGGGGCGCGGCCGGCTCACGTGCGCACGGCCTGCACTTCGCGTGCGTGTGGGTCGAGGGGCGCGTGCTCGACGAGGACACCGAGCCCGAGCAGCAGCTCGACGGCGCCCCCGCCGCGCCGCCGTTCGCTCCCCTGCCCCCGCATCTGCTGCATGAGGCACGGCGTACCGCGCGGATCGCCGAGGGCCGGCTGCTGCGAACCCTCGGCCTCGACCAGCGCACCACGCCCGTGCCCGACCGGCCGTGCCCGTGGTGCGGCGGCGAGCTCACCCTGCACACCGACCCGCACGAGGCACCGAGCGTCACGTGCGCGACCGGGCCCACGTGCACGGCGCCCGTGGGCATGACGAGGACCGGCCGGCGTGTCTGGGAGTGGGGCGACCTCCCCGAGTTGATCGCCGCACTCGGGGTGGACATGGCCACCGCGGCTTAGGCCGCCGGCCGGCGCGCGGCCCGGGACGCTTCTCGGGCCGCGCGCTACTTGCCCTTGGCGATCTGATCGACGCGGCCGGTTGTGAGCCCGTACAGCTCGGCGACCTCGCGCAGCTTCAACCCCCGGCCCGTCCGCAGTTCGACGGCCGCACCGGTGCGCACCGCCTTGACCCGCTTCACCGCATCGGGCAGCAGGTCGTCGGCGAGCAGCCGTGCCGTGAACTCTCGCTCGACGGGGTCGGCGATGTCGTCGAGCAGGGCGAGGGCGGCGTCGAGGTGCTCAGCCATACGGGCGCGCAGCGCGGCCCGCTGCTGCTCGGCGTCGTCGGTCGTGTCCATGGGAGCAGCGTACGGGCTTACCCAAGATTCTTTTCTAGACCCTCTTGAAATTTCTCTTCTAGACCCCCTATAAATAGAGCGCGCCACCGAACACCGGCCGGCGCCACAGCCACCGAGAGGGAGTCAACTCATGGAGCAGCGCGAGACGTTCACCGAGCAGGCCGGAGTCGCCTACGCCACCGTTGGCCGCGGTAAGCGCGTCCACTACTCGCCTCGCAACGACGAGACCCTGTGCGGCCGGGTGATCAGCGCGTACGAAGACCTGTCTTCCGCCGTCGCCCTATTCGACAAGGGGTACGAGCTGTGCGCCACGTGCCACAAGGTCGCCGAGAAGCGGGTCGAGGCCCGCCGCCTCGCCGACGCCTCCCCGCTCGCTGCCGCGGCCGTGCAGCTCGCCGACACCGTCGAGCAGGCCGACGCCGCACAGGACGACACGGCGCGCTACTCCGTGATCCTGATCGGCCCCGAGTACCGCCCGGAGCCTGGCAGCGAGTACAGCGTGTGGGACAACCACGATGGCGAGATGATCGTCGAGGCGACCAGCCAGGAAGAGGCCGAGGCGACCGCGGCGCGGCTCAACCGCGAGCACTCCGAGGCGCGCGCGGCCGGCCCGCTCGTGCACCGCTTCTACTCCACCAGCGAGGCGTACAACGCGACGCAGTGCCGCGAGCACATCCTCGACGGCGACGTGCTCGTGATCGAGCGCGAGCAGGTCGTCGGATTCCTTCGGGGCGCGTGGCCCGGAGCCATCACCGCGGCGCACGGCGAGCTGCACACCTTCACCGCCGACCCGCGCACGATCGACGACGGGGCTTACGCCGCATCCGTCGACCTTGCCGAGCAGATCGCACGCGAGCTCGGCGCGCCGCTGGCCGGTGGGCAGAACGTCGTCGAGGGGGTCGTCGTCGAGCACGCCGGCACTGCCAAGGGCAGCACCCCGAGCGATGCCTCGCACCCCGACGTCGCCGCCGCCCGCCTCGCCCTCACCGACCTCACACCGGCCCGGCTGACCGACGGCATCGACGTGAGCCGCTACGCCGACCAGTTCGACACCAGCGTGCGTGGCTACATGCTGGAGCCGCGCGGCGAGGGGCGGGTCGCCGCGTACTGGATCGAGGCCGGCTGTTACACCGCCTACGATGGCGAGCCGCACCGCGCCGAGCTGAAGATCTTGCGCGACAGGTTCAAGCGGGCAGGCTGGCGCGTCGAGCGCGGCTTTCTCTGCATGTTCGCGCACCTCCCGGCCGAGGGCACCGCGCCCACCCCGCAGAAGCCGGCCGCCGCCGTCGAGCCGACCGTGCCCGAGTGCCTGCACCACGTTGCCGTTCGTCCGGACGTGTCGGGCGACCCGATCACGACGTGCGCCCGGAAGCAGCCCACCCAAGACGCCGGCGTATTCAACGACGAGGGATGCGTCGAGGCGTACGACTGCGCCGTGCAGGCCGCCAACCGGGCCGCCGAGATGAACGCCGAGGAAGACGCCCCGGCCGACGACCCGCTGTACGTGTGGGACCTGCTGTGCATCGAGCACCGCGACAGCGAGCAGCAGGCCGACACGTGCGAGGAGTGCAACGCCGACGAGGCAGAGGCCGCGGGCACGTGGCGCGAGGGCTGGATCGCCACCAAGCCGGCGCCGACCGACGAGGCGCTGTTCGAGCTCGGCGACAACGCCGAGCAGGGCTCGCTCTTTCAGTGAACGATCTTCCCGATAGAAGCTTGCGCCGTTATCCGTTCGTGACCTAAAGTCGGGAGCGCCTCCGGCGTGCCCGGAAACTTTGGCCCCTCACTCGTACGCCCCGCCGCTTCCCCCCGTGCGGCGGGGCGTTCGCATGTCCTGCGGGAGGTGAGCACGTGGCCGAGCCGATCACCGACCGCGACCGCAAGCAGGTCCGCGAACTGCACGCCGAGGGCAAATCGCGTAACGAGATCGCCCGGACCATCGGGCGCAGCGCCGCCACCGTAAGCAAGATCGCCCGTGCGGAAGGGCTAGCGTTCAGCGGGGGCGCGCGCGTCGCCGCAGCCACCGAGGCACGGCGAGCAGACGCTGCCGCACGGCGCGAGCAGCTCGCCGACGATGCCCTCGACGGCGCCCTCGGGCAGGTCTCCAAGACCATCGGCGCCGAGTCCGCGCGCGATGCCCGCGACCATGCCACCGCCGCCCGCGCCCTGACCGAGGTTCACGCCCGCGTCGCCGAGCTCGCTCGGCAGACCGGCACCGGGAGCAGCGGCGGCGCGATGCTCGACCGCCTCGCCGACGCCCTGCTCGGGCCCACGGGAGGTGACGGACAGGGGGTGTGATGGCCCCGCCCCTCCCCCTGTCCGACAAGCAGCTCGCATCCATCCGCGGCGCCACCGCCCGTATCAACATTTGGCACGGCAGTGTGCGGTCGGGAAAGACGATCGCGAGCCTTGTCTGCTTCCTGCTCATGGTCCGCCGGGCGCCGGCCTCGGGCCTGATTGTCATCGTCGGGCGCAGCTTGCAGACGATCGAACGCAACTGCCTCGACGTGCTGCAAGACGCGACGCTGTTCGGCGATCTCGCCGCCGAGGTACGCCACACCCGGGGCGCCACAACCGCCGTCATCATGGGGCGCGTTGTGCACCTCGTCGGCGCGGCGGACGCCCGGGCCGAGGGTCGGCTGCGCGGCATGACGGCCGCCCTTGCCTACGCCGACGAGGTCACGCTGCTGCCCGCCGCGTTCTTCCGGCAGTTGCTCGCCCGCCTGTCTGTGCCCGGGGCGAAGCTGATCGGCACGACCAACCCGGACAGCCCGCGGCATTGGCTGCGGACCGACTACCTCGACCGTGCCGGCGAGCTCGACCTCGCGCAGTTTCACTTTCAGCTCGCCGACAACCCCAGCTTGACCGAGGCGTACGTCGCCGCGCTCGCCGCCGAGTTCACCGGACTGTGGCGCCGCCGCATGATCCTGGGCGAGTGGGTTGTCGCCGAGGGCGCGATCTACGACGCCTACGACGAGCAGCAGCACGTCGTCGACGAACTGCCCGCCATGCGCCGGTACTGGGTCGGCATCGACTACGGCACGTCGAACCCGTTCTCGGCACTGCTGCTTGGCGCCGGCGACGACAACCGGCTGTACGTCGTCAGCGAATGGCGCCACGACTCCCGCGCCGCACACCGCCAGATGACCGACGCCGCGTACAGCCGCGCCGTGCGCGACTGGCTCGCCGAGCTGGGCGTCGTCCCCGAGTGGACGTTCATCGACCCCTCGGCTACGAGCTACTCCACGCAGCTTTGGGAGGACGGGCACCCGGGCGTCACGCGCGCCGTGAACGAGGTGATCGACGGCATCAGAAGTGTGTCGGTCGCGCTCGACTCCGGTCTGCTGCGCATCCATCGCTCGTGTGCCGGCCTGCTCGCCGAACTGCCCAACTACGTGTGGTCAGAAGAGGCCGCCGCCCGCGGCGAGGACAAGCCCGTAAAGAAGGACGATCACTCGGTCGACGCCCTGCGCTACGTCATCCACAGCACCGCGCACGAGTGGCGAGGACTTCTCGCACACGCCGCATAGCCCTCCAACCTCCGCCCCGGCCGCCCCTGTTGGCGCTTGGGGCCTCGTCATGAAGGGGGGCGGCGCACCATGCATGTTGACTGGGCCGACCGATTCCTCGCCACCGTCACCGACACCCCGGGCGGTTGCTGGCAGTGGACCGGCTACCTCATGCCCAACGGGTACGCCCGCATCAGCGTCGACGGCGAGCGGCAGTACGCGCACCGCGTCTCGTACGAGGCGTTCGTCGCCCCGATCCCTGACGGCTTGGTGATCGACCACCTGTGCCGCAACCGAGGGTGCGTGAACCCCGAGCACCTCGACGCCGTGACGCAGCGCGTCAACGTGCTGCGAGGCGAGTCGCACGCAGCCGCGCGCGCTCGACAGGTCGCGTGTATCCGCGGTCACCGGTTCGACACCGCCAACACGTACAGAGCGGGCAACGGCACCCGCAAGTGCCGCCGTTGCCGCACTGCGGCGCGCGAGCGCTCACGACTTCGCCGACGGGGGGTGCACTGTGCCGCTGCCTGAGAACGGCGCCCCGTGGCCCCCGCCGCACCTCGCCGTGCCGTATCGCGAGATGAAGATCAACGACGCGTGGTACAGCGGAAGTCACCACCGACTGACCAACGTCTACCGTCACGGCTCACAGCACCGCGAGGACGGCCGGCGCCGCCTGTGGGGACGCCACCGCCAGCCGCACCCCGGCAAGCCCGACCGACGGCTGCACATTCCCCTCGCCGGCGACATCGCGAGCGCCTCGGCCTCGCTGCTGTTCTCCGAGCCGCTCGCCCTCGCCGTGACCGACACCGCAACGCAAGACCGCCTCGACGAGCTCGCCGAGGCCGGCGGATTGGCCAACACCTTGTTGGAGGCCGCCGAGGTCTGCGCCGCCTTGGGCGGGGCGTACCTGCGGTGCACATGGGATACCGAGCTCGTCGACCGGCCGCTGCTCACCGTGATGCAGCCCGACCGGGCCGCGCCCGAGTTCTCGTACGGGGTGCTGCGCGCGGTGACGTTCTGGCGCGAGCTGCACGGCAGCGACACCGCGACCGTATGGCGCCACCTGGAACGGCACGAGCGCGGGCAGATCCTGCACGCCCTCTATCACGGCACCCCCGACTCGCTCGGCCGGCGCGTGCCGCTCACCGAGCACCCCGACACAGAGGGCCTCGCCGGCTCGCTCGGCGCCGAGGGCGACGCCATCGCAACCGGCATCGACTCCCTGACCGCGGTCTACGTGCGCAACCTGCCGAGCAGGATGTACCGCGGCTCGATGTTCGGGCGCAGCGACTACGACGCACCGATTCATGACCTCATGGACTCGCTCGACGAGACGTGGTCGAGCTGGATGCGCGACATTCGTCTCGCCAGGGCCCGGCTGATCGTGCCGGACTCCTACCTACGCGATCACGGCCCCGGCCGCGGCGCCTCGTTCGACGACGACCGGGAAATCTGGCAGGGCCTCGCGATCCCGCCCACCGAGTCCGCCGGTATCACCCTGTCGCAGTTCGCGATCAGGGTCGCCGAGCACGACAGCACCGCCGACCGGCTCGTGCGCCAAGCCGTGCAGTCCGCCGGCTACTCCGTCGCCACGTTCGGCATGGAGGACACCGGCGCAATCACAGCAACCGAAGTCAAGGCGCGGCAGCGTAAGAGCATGACCACCCGCAAGCAGAAGGCGGGTTACTGGGCACCAGAGCTCGCCGAGATTCTGCACGTGCAGCTCATGCTCGACCGCGTCCTGTTCTCCCGGAGCATCGTTCCCGAGCGGCCTCGTACCACCTTCGGAGCCGCGGTAAGCGATGACCCGACGAGCGTCGCGCAAACCCTCTCCCTGCTCACACAGGCGCAGGCTGCGAGCGTCGACACGCGCGTGCGCATCCTGCACCCCGATTGGCCCGACGAGCGCGTGCAGGCCGAGGTCGAGCGCATCCTCGTCGAGAACGGGCAGGCCGTGCCCGATCCCATGCAGGCCGGCGCCCTCGCCTGACGCAAGGAAGGGGGCGCCGTGCCGATTCACCCCGGCCTCGTCGAGGACCTGTCCGCCGGCGTCGCTGCCCTCTACGCGGACGCCGAGGCGCGGCTGCTGGGCCTCGTCGCGCGCCAGCTCGCCGACGGCTACGACGCCCCGGGGTGGGCCGTCGCCAAGCTCGCCGACATCCAACCGCTACGGCGCGCAGCGCAGCAGGTCGTCGACTCCCTGTCGACCGCGCTCGACTTGGAAGTCTGGGACGTCGTCGCCGAGGCGTACAACGTGGGGGCCCGATCCGGCCTCGCCGAGCTCGGCGCCCTGGGCGACGCCGACCGGCTGCGCATCGCCGAGTCGACGCCGGCGACGCGCGCCGTCGACCGCCTCGCGCAGGAAACCGTCGACCTCGTCACCGAGACCCACCGCGGCATTCTGCGCGGCGTCGAGGACGGATACCGGCAGGTGATCAGCGAGGTATCGGCAACGCCGCTCCTGGGCATCGACACCCGCCGCCAGGCCACGCAGCGCGCCATGGAGCGGTTTGCCGACCGCGGGTTTCGTACCTTCGTCGACAAGAGCGGGCGCGCGTGGCAGATGACGAGCTACGCGGAGATGGCCACACGTACCGCGGTCGGTCGGGCCGCGGTCGAGGGACACACCGACCGACTGCGCGCCGCCGACCTGTCTCTCGTCATCGTCAGCAACGCCCCGCACGAGTGCCCCATCTGCCGCCCCTACGAGGGCAAGGTGCTGAGCATCGACGGCCCCGACGGGGCGCGCGAGGTCGACGTCGAGCACGCCACCGAGGACGGCCGCACCGTGCGCGTGCACGTCGCCGGCTCCCTCGACGGCGCGCGGCGCAGCGGCTTTCAGCATCCCAACTGCCGCCACTCCGTGGCCGCTTACCTGCCCGGCATCACACGGCCTGGCGAGGAAGCGTCCGAGGACCCCGACGGGTACGAGGCGACGCAGAAGCAGCGCGCCATCGAGCGGAACATCAGGAAGTGGAAGAACCGCGCCGCCGCCTCGACGAGCCCGGAGGGCAAGCGCGCGGCCGAGGCCAAGGTGCGCGCCTGGCAGGGCCGGATGCGCGGACACCTCGCCGAGCACCCCGAGCTCATCCGCCGGCGCGAGCGCGAGCAGCTCGGCGCCGGGAACCTTCCCCCGCGTCCGGACGGCACCGCCGGCCGGCCCGGCACCCCCGACGGCCCGGGGGCCGATGCGTTCGAGGCCGCGCGCGTGCGCGCCGGCGACGAGCGCACCCTGCCCGAGATGAGCGACGAGCAGCTCGGCGCCGCGATCCGGCCCGGGGTACTCGATCAGCGCGACCTCGGCCGCATCCGAGCCGAGGCCGACCGGCGCGACGAGGCCGAGCTGCTCGCGCGGCTGCGCCCCGACGGGAAGCTCGCCGAACCCCTGACGCAGTTCAGCGACGACGAGCTCGCCGCCGCGTTCGCGCACCTGGGCGACGACGAGCTGCTGCGCGTTGCGGCCGAGCTCGACCGGCGCGACCTCGACGCCGCCCTGCCCGCCGCCCGTCGTGACCTGATCGGCCTTTCCGACCGTGACCTCGCCACGCGTGCCCGGCACGCCGACGAGGGCGAGCGCGGCGCGATCACGGCCGAGGCCAACCGGCGCCGGCTGCTCGCCGAGGTGTTCCCCGGCGGACGGCTTGCCGAGGACCTGTCCGCCCTCGGCGACGATGTCCTCGGGTGGGCGATCCGCTACGCGCGCCCGGACGACGTCGAGCGCATCGCCGACGAGCTCGACCGCCGGTACCCGCCCGCCCCGCTGCCCGAGGCCGCCGGCGGGCACACCGTCGAGGGGCAGCTCGCCGACCGGGCCGCCCTCGACGAGGTCCTCGCGCCGGCCGCCGAGCCCGACGAGTGGGGCTCGCTTGCCCTCGACCACGACCCGTACGCCGGCATGACCGCCACCGAGCGTTGGATCGCAGAGCGGGAGGAAGCAGCACAGGCGCAGCGCACCGCGTACACCCGCGAGCAGATACGCGAGATGTACCGCGAACACGTGTGGGCGCAGTACATGGCCGCCGAGGACGCGACGAACGGCTATCTCCTCAACCGCAAGGCCCGGGCTGCCGGCGTCGATCCGGCGAGCTTGTTCACCGGGCCCGCGCACGTCGCCTACTCGCGCGCGTCCGAGGACCTCATTCGCTGGTGGCAGGACCACCCGCGCACTACGCTTGCCGAGTACGCCGAGCAGGTCACCGGGGTACGCGACGCCGCGGCCGACACCGCCCGCAAAGCGCGCGACGACCGGCAGAACCGCCTATGAACCAGGGGGCAGCAGTGGGCAGTCGAGGCGACCTCGTGCGCGCCATGAACGCCGGCCGCGAGGCCGGTGTGAACCGCGCTCCGGTGACGTCCTGCCCGTTCCCTGCCGGCGATCTGCGCCGCTCCGCATGGGTCCGCGGCTACGCCGCCGGCCGCCCGCTCCCCGACGAGGAGTAGGCACCCCGACGCTCCCCCCTTATAGGGCCTGCCAGTTGGCGGGCCCTTTTTTCATGCCCGCACACCGCCACGGAGGCACCCACCCATGTCCGACGCACCGTCGACCGAGGCGCCCGGCACCGACCCGGCCGGCCAGACGACGACCGCCCCGCCCGCGACACCGCCGGCCCCCACCGCCGCGCCGGCCGCCCCGGCTGCGCCCGCGGTTGACCCGGCCGCCGAGCAGCAGCTCGCCGACGCCACGAAGCGCGCCGAGCAGGCCGCCACCGAACGCGACGAGCTGCTCGCCGGACTGCGGCGCGTGCTCGACCCGTCCGGCGCGGCCGGCGAGCAGGACCCCGCCAAGCTCGCCGAGCACGCCGCCACCGAACGCGACGCCGCCCTCGCCGAGGCGCGTCGGCTGCGCGTCGAGCTCGCCGCCCACCAGGCCGCGCACAAGGGCGGCGCCGACCCCGCGCGGCTGCTCGACTCCCGCAACGTGGCCGCGCAGCTCGAAGCCCTCGACCCGAGCGACGCAAAGTTCGCCGAGCGCCTCGACTCCGTGATCGCCGCCGCGGTCGAGGCAAACCCGCTGCTGCGCGCCGAGGGCAGCGCGCCGGCCGGACCGCCCAAGGGCGGCGCCGACTTCACCCCCGGCGCCCCGGCCACCGTCACACCCGAGCAGTTCGCGCGCCTGACCTACGCCGAGCGCGTCGACCTCCACCAGTCCGACCCCGACCTGTACCGGCAGCTTTCTGCCGCATCCGAGTAAGGAGGCCGCCGCATGGCGACCGGAAAGACCACCGCGGCACAGATGATCGTGCCGGACGTCTGGGCCGACATGGTTCAGGCGAAGTTCAAGGGCGCGCTTGTGCTCGGCACGATGGCGCTCAACGACACCACCCTCGAAGGCAAGCCCGGCGACTCCGTGAACTTCCCCAAGTGGAAGGCGCTTACGGATGCCGAGGACCTGACCGAGGGCGCCCCGATGACCCCCGAGCAGCTCGGCACCGACCCGGGCAACACCGCCACGATCAAGGAATCCGGCAAGGCGGTTGAGATCACGGACAAGGCCCGCCTTGTGGCGTTCGGCGACCCCTTCGCGGAGACGCAGCGGCAGCTCGGCCTACTGATCGCCCGGAAGATCGACAAGGATCTGACGGCCGCGGCCGAGGCCGCCGGCGCGATCACCGTCAACGCCGCCGACAAGGCACTGTCGTGGGATGTGCTCGTGGACGGCATCGCACGCTTCGGGGACGAGTGGGAGCCGGACAACATGGCCGGCATCGTCATTCACTCGCTCCAGCGCGCGAGCATCTACAAGGACCCGAACTTCATCAGCGCCGACAAGTTCGGCACGGGCGCGGTGATCCCGCGCGGCGTGATCGGCCAGATTGGCGGCGTGAACGTGTACGTCTCCGACCGCGTCACCACCACCCCGGGCGCCGAGGGCACCCCGGCGACGTACAACGCGCTCATGGTGCGCCGCGGCTCCCTGGGCCTGCTCTACAAGCGCCGGCCGATCGTCGAGACCGACCGCGACATCCTCGCCCGTACGACCGTGGTCACCACGAACGTGCACTACGCGACGCACCGCCTCGACGACGAGGGGATCGTCGTTCTCACCACCCGCGGGGCGGCGTGATGATGCTCCGCCGCTACCACCGGAGAGGAAACGATTCCCCGGGCGAGGACGAGGCGCAGATAACCGAAGACGAGCAGAGCAGCGGGCCGCCGGCGAAGAAGCCGACGGCCCGTTCTGCTGCCCGCGGCAAGAGGGGGTGATCGTGGCCCGCCAGCCCTACGCGACCCCCGAGGCCCTCACCGCCTGGACCGGTCAGCCGGCCCCCGCGGACGCCGAGCGGCTGCTCGCCCGGGCCGGCGAGGACATCGACTCGGCGCTGCTCACCGCGGTGTACGCCGTCGACGAGGACGGCGACCCGACCGACCCCACCGTGCGCGCCGCGCTGAGCGACGCCACGTGCGCACAGGTCGAGTACCAACTCGCCGCCGGCGATGACGGCACCGGGGCCGGCGGACAGTGGGACTCGGTCAGCATCGGCCCCGTGTCCCTGTCCGGGCGCAGCTCGACCACCGCGGCGACGACCGGCGTCGAGCTCGCCCCGCGCGCCGCCCGGGCCCTGCGCCGCGCCGGCCTCACCCCGGGACAGGTGATCCCATGGTGACCCGCGTTCCCGAGGTCCTGCTGCGCCACCGCATCCGCATCGAGCCGTACCTCGCCGACACCGCGTACGGCCCCACCTACGGGCCCGCCATCGAGGCCGTGCCCGCACTCGTCGCCCCCTCGCCGCGCATGGCCCGGGCACCGGACGGACGGGAGTTCACCGCAGCGGCGACGTTCATCGCCGCCCCGGATCTCGACTGCCCGCTCGGCTCGCGCATCACCCTGCCCGACGGCCGCACCGCGACGGCGACCGCCGTCGCCCGCCACACCGCCCCGGGCCTGCCGGTCCCTGCCTGTACGGAGGTGACGACCGAATGAGCCGCGCCGCCCGGGCCCGCGTCCGGTGGAACGGCGAGCAGGTCCTCGGCCGCGCCCGCGACGGCGCGCTGCGCGGACTGCTGCTCGGCGCCGAGCACCTGCTCGCCGAGTCCCGGCAGCGCGTGCCGATCGCCGAGGGCACCCTCGAACGATCCGGCGTCGCCTCGGTCGACGAGCAGCAGATGACCGCCGCCGTTTCCTACGACACCCCGTACGCCCGGCGGGTCCATGAGGACATGACCGCCCGGCACTCCCCGGGGCGCAGCGCGAAGTACCTCGAAAGCGTGCTCCCCGAGGTGTCCGGCGACGTGCAGGCCCTGATCGCCGCGCAGGTGCGGCGGGCGCTGCGCTGATGTCGTACACCCGCTCCCTGGTCGACGGCCTCGCGCGGCTGCTCGCCGAGAACGGCGTCGGCGTCTACCGCCCCGACGGTCCGTACGCCGAGGGCGATACCGCGATCACCGTCGCAGCGCTCCCCCCGGCACCCGACCGCGTCATCTGCCTGTCGGCGTATCCGGTCCTCGACTCCCCCGCCCTCACCGACACGACGACCGGCATTCAGGTACGCACCCGCGCGGGCACCGACCCGCGCGAGGTCGACGACCTCGACGACGCCGTGCTCGCCGTGCTGCACGCATCCGGCCCGCACCGCTTCGGCGACGTGCCGGTGCAACTCCTCTACCGCGTATCGGCCTCGCCCATCGGCGCCGACGCGTCGGGGCGCTGGGAGCGGACCGCCAACTACTACGCCCGCGCCCACCGGGCGCACCCCAACCTCGAATAGGAGGGCGCCCCCTTGAGCACCCCGACGCCCCCGGTAGAGACGGTTACCGCGCTCGCCCGCCGGTACCGCCTTGAGCTGGACATGGGCACCAACAACGCCCCGACGTGGACCCTCATCCCTGGTGTCACCGAGTTCACGCCGAAGGTGGAGCCGACACAGCAGGACGTCACCACCTACGACGCCGAGGGCTGGAGCGAGCAGGCCGTGACCATGCTCGCGTGGTCCGTCGAGACGACGATCGCCCACCGCGCGCACCCGACGACCGGTGCGTTCAACGCCGCGCAAGAGTTCCTGCGCAAGGCGAGCATGTCGTTCGGCGCCGCCTCGTACGTGACCGTCCGCTACTACGACCGCAACGGGGCCGACGACGCGCAGCAGGGTACGGCCCTGGTGACGTGGGAGCCGGACGGCGGCGGACCCGACGAGGTCGACACGGTCAAGGTCACGCTTACCGGCTCCGGCCCCCTCGTCCCCATCGCCAACCCGGCCGCCGACGGCGGCCCCTCGGCCCTGGCCGCGGGGACGAAGACGCTCAAGCCGTCGGGGGGTGAGGCATAGTGCCGTTCAAGGCGCTCGACGAGCTGCTCGACGAGACGCTGCCGCTCCCCATCAAGGGCAAGGTCTACACCGTGCTCGCGCCGTCGGCCGAGGTCGGTCTGCGGACGCAGGCCCTGATCAACGCCGCGGCGGTCGCCGCCGACGGGGGCAAGGTCGACGAGCAGGTGCTCGGCGACGCCGCCGAGCGGGACCTGTTCCGGGAAGTCCTCGGCCCCGCTCATGACGAGATGGTGTCCGACGGCGTCAAGTGGCCCGCGCTCAAGCACGCCGCGATCACGTCCATGGTGTGGATCGCGCAGGACAAGGAAGCGGCGGAACGCTTCTGGAATGCGGCCGGCGACCCTTCTCGCCTGGCCCCGAATCGAGCAGCGCGACGCCAGTCGGGTGCGGCGAACTCGACGAAGAATCGGGGCTCTACGAGTGGTACGAGTACCCGCCAGGCGCCCGCCCGCGGAAAGGGCAAGAAGGCCAAGACCGCGCGCTGAGCTGGGCGCAGATCCTCGACGAGTGGCCTCTCGTCGAGGCTGATCTGCACGAAATCTACGGGATCGACGTCGGCGCCCCCGGGGTGCTGCGCTCCCGCTCGTGGCGATGGCTGCGCGTGCGCGTGCTCGGCCTGCTTTCCGCCGAGTCCCGCCTCGCCCGTGTGCTCACCCCTCCACCTGAACCGCCCGCCGCTCCGCGCGGCACCGATTCCCGCAGGGGGTGACACATGGCCCTCATGGTGGGCGAGTTGGCTGCGACGATCACCGTCGACGACTCGGGAGCAGCGGCCGGCGTCCAGCGCGCCCGCGCCGCCATGCAGTCGGGCGCCGACCGGATCGCCGCTGACGCCGACCGCGCCGGGCAGCAGGCCGGCGACAACCTCGGCGACGGCCTCGCCGACGGCGCGGCCGACGGCGGCGACCGCGCCGCCCGGGGCATGGGTACCGCGCTGAAAGGTTTCGCCGCCGCGGCGGTCGGGGCCGGCATCGGTGCCGCCCTCATGTCCGGCATCGGCTCGGCCCTCGAACAGGGCAAGATCCCGGGCAAGTTGCAGGCGCAGCTCGGCACGACCGGGCCGGTAGCGGCCAAGTACGGCAAGGCCGCGGGCGCCTTGTACTCCGGCGCGATCGTCGACTCGGTCGAGGACGGCGCCGAGACCATCAAGGGCATTGCGCAGAACGGCCTTCTCCCGCCCGAGGCCACGCAGAACCAGATCAAGACCATGGGCCGGAAGGTCGCCGATACGGCCTCGGTCATGGGCGAGGACGTCGGCAAGGTGAGCCGCGCCGTCGGCGTCATGCTCAAGACGGGCGTAGCCAAGTCTGCGGATGAGGCTATGGACGTGCTCGTAAAGGGCACGCAGAAGGGCGGGAACGCTGCCGAGGATCTCCTCGACACGTTCACGGAATACCCGACGCAATTCCGCGATCTGGGGCTCGACGCCAAAACGGCGATGGGCCTCATGCAGCAGGGGTTGCAGGGTGGCGCGCGCGATGCCGACACGGTCGCCGACGCGCTGAAAGAATTCGCCATCAGGTCTAAGGACATGTCGACGACAAGCGTCGACGCGTTCAAAGACATTGGCCTTAACGCCGACACGATGGCGAAGATATTCACCAAGGGCGGACCCGCAGCCTCGAAAGCCCTCGGCGACGTCCTACAGCGCATCAAGGCGATTAAAGACCCGGCGGAGCGAAATGCAACCGCCGTCGCGCTCTTTGGAACAAAAGCCGAGGATTTGCAGGGCGCCCTTTTCAAACTCAATCCCTCGACCGCCGTTAAGGCACTCGGTGACGTGAAAGGCGCCACCGATAAAGCCGGTGACGCCATGCGGGACAACGCCGCGACCAAGTTCGAGGCGTTCAAGCGAGGGCTTTCTCAGAAGGTCGTCAACGTGCTGGGCTCGTATGTGGTCCCCGCCCTTTCGAAGGGTGCGGATTACCTCGGCGTGTTCGGCACGGCGTTCGGAACGGCCACGGGGTTCGTCTCGCAGCACTCGGTCGCGTTCTCTGTCGCTGCCGGCCTGATAACCCTGCTCATGCTGCCGGCCTTGGTCGGCCTCGCCACTCAGGCGTACACGACCACAACGGCCACGGTCACCGGGTGGGCGACGCAGGGCGCCGCCGCTGCGACTGGCGCGGCGAGGTTCGTCGCCGCCAACGCCGTCATCCTGGCCGGCTGGATCGCCCAAGGTGGGGGCGCCGCCGCTGCCGCGGTGCGCGTGGTAGCTGCGTGGGTGCTCATGGGGGCGCAGAGCCTTGCCCAAGGTGGGCGCATGGCTGCTGCGTGGATTCTCGCTATGGGCCCCATCGCCCTTGTGATCGCCGCAGTTGTCGGCATCGTCGCCCTGATCGTCGCGAATTGGGACACGATCGTTTCCGCCACAAAAACGGCGTGGGATTGGGTCTGGAACAAGATCAAGGCGATTGGTCAGTTCCTGCTCGACCTGTTCCTGAACTGGACCATCGTCGGGTTGATCATCAAGCATTGGGACGCGATCAAGTCCGGAACAGCCCGCGCCTGGAATGCGGTAGTCGATTTCGTCAAGACGATCCCCCGGAAGGTCGTTGATTTCTTCCTGAACTGGACTCTCGTCGGGTTGATCATCAAGCATTGGGAATCAATCAAGACGGGAACAGCCCGCAAGGCCGGCGAAATGCTTGCGTTCGTGCGCAGCCTGCCCGGAAAGATCGTCGGGTTCTTTGGAAACTTCGGCTCGATGCTGGTTGACAAAGGACGGGACCTGATTCGGGGACTGTGGAACGGCATCAAGAGCATGGGCTCATGGCTGAAGTCAACTCTTACATCCTGGGCTAAGAATCTGATTCCGGGTCCGATTGCTAAGGCGCTCGGAATTCATTCACCGTCGCGCCTCATGCGCGACCGGATCGGCAAGTTCATTCCTGCCGGAATTGTCGAGGGCATCAAGGCGGGCGCCCCGGCGGTCGATCGCACGATGCGCAGCCTTGTGTCGGTCCCGGCCGCCCCGCAGTTCAGCGTCGGCGGTATCCCTCCGGTCAACACCGGTACCGGCGGCGCGGGTTGGGGTCCGGCCGTTCACATTGAGAACTGGCACGGCGGCGACCAGACCCCCGAAGAGAACGCCGCCGCCTTGCAGTGGCGCATGAAGGCAAGGGGGTGACGCCGTGGCAATAGGCGACCGCGTCACCGCGCCCGGGCACGTCCAGCTCGGCGAGCTGCTGCTCGGGCGCGGCACCCCCTACCGATGGCGCTCCCTGTCCGGGTGGGAAGACCTCCCCGGCCTTGACTCGGGCAGCGTCAACCGCGCCGACGGGCACGGCGCGATACTCGGCCGGCTGCTCGCACAGCCGCGGGTCGTCACCCTCGACGGCATCGTGATTCGCGCCCGCCCGGACGAAATCGGCGGCGTCGTGCAGCAGCTCGGCAACGCCACAGGCGTCATGAGCGACGAGCAGGCGCTCGTCGTCCAGCTCGACGAACGCGGACCGCTGCTCGCATGGGTGCGCGTGACCAACCGCGCCGTACCCGTCGAGCTCGGGTACCGGGTGGGCACCATCACCGGCGCCGCGGTGCAGCTCACCGCATCAGACCCGCGCCGGTACGACCTACTCGAACGCAGCGCGCGGGCAACCCTCCCCACCGACGAGCCGGGCCTCGACTGGAACAGCGCCGAGGGCGGCCCCGACGCCGGCCTCGACTTCCACAACGAGACCGGCCTCGACTTCGGGCCCCCCGGCAGTACCGGCACTCTGACCGCCCGCAACGAGGGCAATGCACCCGCGCACCCCCTCGTCGAGTTCCGCGGTCCGGTGTCCATGCCGAGCCTGACCAACGTCACGAGTGGCGACGTCCTCGAATACGACATCGACCTCGCCGAGGGCGACGTGCTCAGCGTCGACACCGCCGAGGGCACGGTGACGCTCAACGCGACGACGTCCCGCCTCTACACCGCCACCGCCCGCAGCGTGCCCGAGCAGTCGTTCGTGCTCTGGCCCGGAACTGCGGATCTGGCGTACCGGGCCGCGCCCGGATCATCCGACCCCGCCGCGTCCGTCACCGTCCGGTGGCGCTCGGCCTACTGGTAAGGAGGGGCGCGACTTGACCGTGCGCGCCGCGTGGCTGCTCACCGGACCCCCGAACGGGCAGACCCGCACCGATACCCGACTCGCCCCGCTCGGCACGATGGCACCTACCGGCGAACTGACCACCCGCGACGGCGTGATCGCCGGCGGCGCCCCGCTCATGGCGAGCGGCGCCGGCCCCATGCAGGTACAGCTCGGCGTCGGCCGCGCCCTGGTGCAGGGCACCACCGCGCAGGGTGCCTATCCCGTCGCCGTGACGGTGCCCGAGACGCTCACCGTCACCGACGGCGACGCGCAAAACCCCCGCATCGACAGCGTCATCCTGCGCGTGCGCGACGGGCTGTTCGACCCGAACGCACCGGGACAGACAACCGTCTCGGTCGAGCTGCTCGTCGGGGCCCCGGGCCCTTCGCCTGTCGAGCCGAACCTGCCCGCGGCATCGCTGCGTCTGTGGTCGATCACCGTTCCCGCCGGCGCTTCGGCCGGCACGGGCGGTATCAACTGGACGAGCGCACTCGCCGACCGCCGGCGCTTCACGAGCTCATACGGCGGGATCATCCCCCGCGGCTGGGGGTCCTCGTTCAGCGGCAGCTACGACGGGCAGTACCGCGACGTCGACGGCGTGCTGCAACGCTGGAACGCCGGTACGGCCCGATGGGAGCAGTACCCGCCCGACAGCGGTTGGACGACGCTCACTCTCGCGACCGGCTACGCCAACCCCGGGCACGGCACCGTCCCCGCCTGGCGCAAGCTCGGCTCGCTCGTCCTGCTGCGCGGGCGCCTGGGCCCGACCAAGGCGAACACCACGATCGCCAACGCCGCCACCCTCGCCACGCTCCCGCAGGCAATACGGCCCGCCGGGGGCAAGGAATTCGCCTGGGCAGCACCGCGCGACCAGAGCAGCAAGGGGCCGGCCGTGACCCGCGTCGAGATCACCTCGTCGGGCCTGCTTCGCATCTACGAGGGGTTCGACCTGCCCTCGTGGATCAGCCTCGACGGCGTCACCTACGCCACCGACTGACGGGGGGTGCAGGTGCTCTCTCCCCCGTACCGGCTGCTGCTGTGCGACCTGCGCAGCGATCAAGTCCTCGACGCACTGCCCGTGCAGCAGCTCAGCCTCGACGATTACATCGGCAAGGCCGGTGCCATGTCCGGCACCATCCCCATACCGAACGCGTCGATCGCCGCTCGTGCCCGTGCTGCGATCGTCCCCGGGCGCACCGCGGTATGGCTCGAACGCGGGCGCGAAATCTGGTGGGGCGGCGTGCTGTGGACTGCCTCGCTCGCCTCGGACTCCCGAGGGTTCCTCGGCGTACAGGTTCAGGCCGGCACGTGGGATACGTACCTGTCGCACCGGCTGCTGTACGACTCGCTCACCGCAACCGCGACCGATCAGTTCGACATCGCCCGAGGCTTGATCGACTACGTACAGAACACCCGCGGCGGCGACATCGGCATCGAGTACGACACCGCCGTTTCGGGAGTGCTGCGCGACCGCACGTACAGCCGCTACGACCTGCCCGCCGTGCGTGACCTGATCGACCAACTTGGCGCCGTCGAGGGCGGGTTCGAGTGGCGTATCGCCTCGTACCGCGACACCAACGGGCGCCGCATTAAGCGGCTGCAACTCGGTACCCCGACGATCCGTACCGGGCACAGCGAGATCGTCCTCGACCACCCCGGGCCAATCCTGTCGTACACGTGGCCCATCGACGCCACCGTGCGCGCGAACGCGTGGCAGAGCCGCGGCGCCTCCGACAACGACAACCAAGCGGCCGACAGCGTGCCGAAAATGAGCGCGCTCCAGCTCGCCACACAGGACATCACCGACGGGTGGCCCCGCCTCGACGGCAGCAGCGACTACACGACCGTTTCCGAGCAAGCCACCCTCGACGCCCACGCCGCGGCCGATCTCGCCGCCGCACGCGCCGGCACCGAGATTCCCGAGGTCACGGTCGACATGTCCCGGGCGCTCGTCTCGCCGGCGCTGCTCGGCTCAACCGTGCGGCTGCGTATCCGCGACCTGTGGCACCCCGAGACCCTCAACGCCCGCTATCGCGTGGTCGGTCTGGCCATATCCCCACCCGAGCGCGGCCGGTCTGAGTCGGCCCGCCTGTACTTGGAGGCCGCTTAGTGGCTGCTGTACCGCAGGACCTGCTCGACCGCGTCCGCGCGCTCGAACGGCAGGTGCGCGAGCTCACCGGCCGCGCGCAGATCCGGCCGGCGCTGAACCGCATCAATCACGGTCGGGTGACCATCGCCGAGGGCGGCTCGCTTGAGGTCCTCGCCCCCGACGGGACCGGCCTGTTCGGCGTCGGTCAACTCGGCTCGTACTGGAATCATCCCGACGGCTCCCCGCAACAGGGTCTGATGATGCAGCGTGAGGACGGATCGACCGCCTTCACCATCCGAGCCAGTCCGACCGCAGGGGCCGGCGGCGCCCTCACACAGGCAGTCAGCATCTGGGACCGGTCCGGACACATCGTCATGGGCGACGACACCACCTCGGGCCGCGGCGTCGGCTCGCCGGCGCTCCCCATGCCGTTTCAGAAGCTGCCCGCGGGTGGCGAGCCCATCGAGACGAGCACCTTTCAGAACACGTGGTTCGCCAGCATCCAGGCGCACAACCCCGTCGCCGTCGTGCAACTGGAGTTCGCCGCGGCCCCGGGCGCCACGGCCGAGGTACAGGTGCAGTACCGGCTCGGCAGCGAAACGAACTGGACGAACGTCGGCACCGACACCGTCAGCGCCGCGGCGTCCGCATCCTCTCCGGTCTACAAGACGACGTGGTTCACGTGGCCACTGGACCGGGCCGAGTTCGAGCAAGCCGTGTTCGTACGCATCCAGGCCCGCCAGAAGTCCGGCAGCGGCGGCGCACTGTGCAACTGCCTCGGCGGATACACCCGCCGCACGTACGGGCCCTCGGAGATTCCCGAGCCTCCGCGCTCGACGCTCGCCGCCGCGCGCACCCTGCGTGCCGTCGCCGATGAGGCCGGCCCCGGCGAGGGCATCGCCCCGCCGCACGTGCCCCCGCCGTTCCCCGCGCCGGCCCCGTTCTCCGAGGCCGAGCAGCCCGCGCCGCCGTCGCCGACGCCCGAGCCGGGCCTGCACCCCATCGACGAGTAAGGAGGCACCGAGCACGTGCTGCCCGAGTCCATCCCCACCGTGACCATCACCGGCCGATTCCTCTCCCCCGACGGCCGGCCCCTGTCCGGCAGCGTGACCTTTCGCGCGCCGGCGCAGATCACCTTTCCCGACGCCGACGTGATCCTCGGCGGCCCCGTCGTCGCGCAGCTCGACGCGCAGGGACAGATCAGCGCGACCCTGCCCGCCACCGACGCCCCGAACATGGACCCGGCGGGTTGGTCGTACGCGGTTGCCGAGCAGCTCGTCGGCATCCCGACCGGCCGCTCGTACAACGTCCTGCTGCCGGCCGCGCAGCCGCTCGTCGACCTCGCCGACATCGCGCCCACCGACCCGAGCAAGCCCAACTACATTCCCGTTGTCGGCCCCGAGGGGCCGCGCGGCCCCGCCGGGCCGAGCGCGTACGAGGTCGCCGTCGCCGGCGGATTCAGCGGCACCCCTGCCGACTGGCTCGCGAGCCTCGTCGGCCCCCGGGGTGCGACCGGTGCCACTGGTGCGCAGGGCGTACAGGGAGTGCCAGGCAAGGACGGGAGGGACGGCGCCGCCGGTACGCCCGGCGCCCCGGGCCTCGTGCAGTCCGTCAACGGGCACGCCGAGGCCGAGGTCACTCTCACCGCGGCCGACGTCGGCGCCCTGCCAACCACCGCGGCCGGCGCAGCGAACGGGGTCGCCACCCTGGGGGCAGATGGGAAGGTGCCCGCGGCGCAGCTCCCGACGAGCTCGGGCGGCGGCGCCGTGACGTCGGTCAACACCAAGACGGGCGCCGTGGTACTCACCGCGTCGGATGTCGGCGCGCTCGACCAGAGCGCCGCCGACGCGCGGTACGTCCAGCCGTCCGACATCCCCGTGCGTTCCGTGGCCGGGAAGACTGGCGCCGTCACGCTCGCCGCCAGCGACGTCAGCGCGCTCGCCGCTACGGCCCGCGGTGCGGCGAACGGCGTCGCGAGCCTGGATGGTTCGACACGTCTACCCATCACACAGCTACCGGCCGCGGTCACCAAGAACGCGTGGACGCCGCAGAGCCTCGGCTTTCAGGCATGGTCATGTGACCCCGCCCATGTCTCGAACCCGACCGCCATCAAGGCCGCCGTACTCCAGCGCGTCTACTTCGCAGGGATGAACATCACGGAGCCGACGCAGGTAAACCGGGTCGTGATCTTCGCGCGCGGTTGGGCGGGTTCCTCCGATGTCCCCGCCGCGCGGTTCTACGCCGGCATCTACAACGAGGCGGGAAGCAGGGTCGCCACCTCGGGGCAGGTATCGAGCCTCCCCGCGGCCGGACAGATCGCAGGGACCGCACCGGGCGCCGTGAACAACCACATCGGCGCCGTCCCCGTGCCACTGACCGCAACCGCCACCCTGCAACCGGGCCGCTACTGGGGCGCGTTCCTGCTCTCCGCCGGCAGCGCCACGGATTTCTACTACATGCACATACAGAACGAGTCGCCCTCGGCGCCGGCCAACTTCTTTCTCGGCACCGCCTTTCAACGCGCGTGGTGCCTCAACTCGCAGTCCTCGCTACCGGCCACGGTCAACCAAGCAACCGGCGAGGTCGGCCTCGACCCGGCAATCATGGCGCTCGCCATGGTCTGACCCTCCCCTCAACCGCACGCCCCCGGCAGACGCCACGGGGCGTTTTTTCATGTCTGGAGACACCCACCATGGCAACCCCTCTGACCGCCGATCGTCTCGTCGCCGCACTGCGCGCCGAGGGAGTCAAGGTCATCGAGTACGGGAAGTGGCGCACCCACAACCGCGCCGGACACGGCGCGTGGGGCCCGCTCAACGGCGTGATGATCCACCACACCGTGACCAGCGGTACCGACGCGTCGGTACGCATCTGCTACGACGGTTACGCCGCTCTGCCCGGGCCGCTGTGTCACGGCGTGATCGCCAAGAATGGCGACGTTTACCTCGTCGGCAACGGCCGAGCCAATCACGCCGGCCGCGGCGACGACGACGTGCTCGCCGCGGTCGTGGCCGAGCGCAAGCTGCCCGCCACCAACGAGAACAACGTCGACGGCAACGCGCACTTCTACGGCTTCGAGTGCGTCAACCTCGGCAACGGCGCCGACCCGTGGCCGGCCGAGCAGCTCGACGCCATCGAGCGCGTATCCGCGGCGATCTGCCGCGCGCACGGATGGAACGCCGCGAGCGTCATCGGACACAAGGAGTGGACGAACACCAAGGTCGACCCGCGCGGTTTCTCCATGACCACCATGCGCGAACGCGTCGACCGCCGGCTCGGCACCAAGCCGGGCAAGCCCGTCCCCGCCCCGAAGTTCGAGCCGTTCCCGGGCGCCGACTTCTTCAAGAGCTATCCGCGCTCGCCCATCGTGACCGCCATGGGCCGCCGCCTCGTCGCCGAGCGCTGCTCGGCCTACGCGTCCGGCCCGGGCCCGCAGTGGACCACAGCCGACCGCAACAGCTTCCGCAAGTGGCAGAAGAAGCTCGGCGACGCCCCGCAGTTCTGCGACGGATGGCCCGGGCGCAAGCAGTGGGACGCGCTCAAGGTCCCCAAGGTCTGACCCCACCCCGCGCCCGCCCGCACTCCCGCGGGCGGGCGCCCTTGTCCCCACCCTGTGGAAAGAGGTACTGCCCCATGACCGACGCCGCCCGCCGCACGATCCGCACCGTTGTGCAGACCGTGCTCGGCCTCGCCGCCGGACTCCCTCTGATCATCGACGCCGCGGGCATCCCGCAGACCGCGGCCGGCGTAGGTGTCGCCCTCGCCGTCGCCGGCGGACTCACGCGCGTGATGGCGCTGCCAGTCGTCGAGAACCTGCTGCCCGCTTGGCTGCGCGCCGACCGGAACAGCGACGACGAGTTGCTCGCCCTGTACCGGAAGGATGACCGCACCGAGTGACTGCTGCGACGACCGGCGTCGACCCGATCGACGCCCTTGTGCTCTGGTCCGGCGTCGTCGTCGCGATCTCGGGCGCCCTCGCCCTCGTATGGCGCGCGACCCGCTCGTTCCGCCGGATCGGCGGAAAGGTCGAGGACTTCGTCGACGACTGGCAGGGCACCGAACCACGCCCCGGCGTACCCGCGCGCCCCGGCGTCATGAGCCGACTCGGCGCCATAGAGGACCGCCTCGCCCGCGTCGAGCACGAGCTGCACCCCAACAGCGGCGCGAGCCTGCGCGACGCCGTCGACCGAGTCGACGAGCGCACCCGGCAGATCATCGACACCGACGACTCATAGAACGCACTGCGCCCCCTGCTCACCGGCCTCGCGCCGGTGAGCAGGGGGCGCTCTTTTGCGTTGCAGCACGAGGGGGCCCTCGACGAGGTGAATCGTCGAGGGCCCCCTCTGGGGTTCACCGGACCGGACGCCTAAGCGGCCACCGACCCGGGAGTTCCCCCCTGTCCGCACTCCGCCCCCACGTTGGGAGACGACAAGAGGCGGATGCGGTGGCGTAAGGGCGCGCGACGTTCATCGCGCGCGTGTCGGCGCCGAGCCTGCTCGCCCTGCGCGGTGCGAATCGTCACCGTCACCGGGTCGCGCCAGCAGTAACAGCGATACGAGAAGCCCTCTTTGTCGAGCGGCAAAGGAGTCTCGGCGCGGTGCGGCCCCGGGATCAACGCCCAGACGATGAACAGGCCGAGTAGGGCCACACAGACGCAGATGATCACGAATCCGAGGGCGGCGCGTTGCGAACCGTCCATCATTCAGCCACCTCCCCGCGCAGCGCGCGATCGATTGATTTCACGCCGAGGATTTCGGCGAGGTCGTACACGAGGCGTCGGGCGCGCTCCTCGGACAGTTCCTCGAACCCGCCCGCCTTGCGGAAGTGGAGCCGCACCCCCGGGCCGCTCGCGCGCCCCACGTACACGGGTTCCTCGTCTGGTTTGGTCTCGTTCGTCATGCGGCGACCGCCCCGACCGCCCGCTCATCGAGGGCAAACCAGATCCGCTTGTGGGACGGGTCGCCGTCCGCCGGCCACGTCACGCCCCAGTCGGCGGACAGGCACTGTACGAGCAGGAGGCCACGCCCCCGCTCCTCGTCGCTGTGGAAGTCGTGCACAGCGGTTGCCGGTCGCTTCTCCCACTCGTCATCCCAGACGGCGACCGAGACCCGTCCCGGCCGCAGGGTGACGTCGAGGTACACCAGGCGCGTGACGGTGTGAATGCGCACGTTCGTGACTACTTCGCTGACGCAGATACGTGCGTCGTCAACGAGGTTGGGGTGTCCGGTCGCGAGAAGCAGCGTCGTGACGAGATCCCGCATGATCTTGGGGGCGTGGTCCGAGTTCGGCATGACGAACCGGATCGCTGAGGTTCTGAGTGGTGGTGCTGACCTGCTCATGTCGATGTCTCCCAACGTGACGTGAGCTCCGGCTGCACTGCCATCCGTGGCTATGGCCATCCCCCGGGGCACCCTCAACGGGCGCGCAGATGGCTGCACTTCGGGTCTTCCCGGCGTACTGCGCGGTGCTGTCAGGACCATAGAGCAGATGGGATCAACATAGCTACCCCCTTGGGAGCAATATTGATCCGGTGGACCCGCTTCACCCCAACGGGGCAGACTGGCGTCATGCCACCAAGGACAGTGACAACTGCGCGTCAGCGTCGGCTCGGCGCCGAGCTGCGGAAGATGCGAGAGTCCGCCGGCCTGAACGCGCGGGAGGCTGCTGCACTCCTCGGGATCGACCACACCAAGATCAGCCACATGGAGACGGCACGGACCGGCGTCGGTTCCGACCGGCTGCGCGCCCTCGCGAACAGTTACGGCTGCACCAATGAGCCGTACTTGCAGGCGCTGCTCGCCATGGCCGCGGAGCGCGAACGTGGTTGGTGGGAGGAATATCGCGGAATCCTTCCCGCAGGATTCCTTGACCTGACAGAGCTTGAAGCCAAGGCAAAACATCTACGCACATACCAAATCGCGCACTTGCCGGGACTCACACAAACCGAGGGTTACGCGCGAGCAGTTTTCGAGTTCACCTTTCCTCGCCTTGATGACGAACATGTCGAGGCGAGAATCGAGCACCGAATGAAACGGGCACGAATCCTCGAACGCAAGGACGGCCCACAATTCAGCGCCGTGGTACACGAGGCCGCCCTCAGAATGAGATTCGGCGGAGCCAAGATGGCGCGAGCGCAGCTTGAACACCTGCTCGCCCTATCCGAGCGCCCCAACTGCACAATCCGCGTACTGACTTTCGATGCCGACGGTTTCGCAGGCTCCGGGCAGGCGGTACTACTCGCCCGGGGCGACGTGCCTCAGCTCGACACCGTGCACCTCGACTTTGCGCACGGTGCGGCGTTCCTCGACGCTGCGGCGCAGCTCAACGCCTACCGGGATCTGCTATCTGAGATGGAATCCCGTAGCCTGGACATCGCAGAGTCGCGAGACCTCATTAGAGAAATCGCGCATAAGTTGTGAAAGGGCAGAAAATGCCAGAAACCGAGTGGCAGCGATCTTCGTTCTGCGGCGGGGGCGGGAACAACTGTATCGAGACCCTGCCACAGGACGGCGTGATCCTCATCCGGGAGAGTCAGGCGCCCACAGACGTCATCAGGGCGACCCCGGAACAGCTCGCCGCCTTCATTCGAGGTGTCAAGGCCGGCGAATACGATCACCTGATCTGACTGCCCACCCCACAGCAGCCCCCGGAGAGCCCCTGCGGCCCCGGGGGCTGCTGCGCATATGCCAAACAGTCGCGCGTCAACATAGATACCGCATCACTGTTGCTCCCACCGGCTGCGTGGCGCTACGGTCACGGTGCGTCGCAGTTCCGGGGCCGATCCCTGGACCAGACCGGTACCCAACTGCGCCGTAACTCTCCCTGCTCTGACTCCGGTTGGGAGAGACCCCCCGAAGGTTGCCCCCTCCGTTGTTGAACGTCTGGCACATGGAGGGGGGAACCACTCCGTCGCTTCAGGAGGGCCGCCGAAATGACCGAACGGCCCCTCGTGGACTGCTCATTGTGTGGTTGCTGGGTCGATCTGCACACGGTGCGCGTCCGCTCGTTCTGGCGTGCGACGGAGGCCGACGACACCCTGCGCTACTACGAGCAAACGGTGTGCCGAGACCTGACCGCCTGCTTTGCGCGAGCGTCGGATGCCGACCGTTGGCAGCGCGTCGGCGCTCTTGTCCCGGGAGGAGTAGAGCCAACCTCCGGCGCCATGCTCTACCGCTGCATGTTGTGCGACGTCGCGGCATCTGCCGATGACGTGATCTGCGCGCGCACGCAGGATGAAGCCGGCTGGTTCTCAGAGGTCTTCTGCCGTGACGACTTGGCGTGCGACCGCCGGCAACGGCGGTGCCGACGAATCGAGCCGCCCGCACGCTAACCCTCAGACCATCGCCCCCGCGCCGACAGGATGGCTCCCCCGGCGCGGGGGCGGTGCACCAAATCCCGCCAGCTTCGACAGTAAGGAATCCCGATGCATCCCATCGCACACCCGCGCGAAGCCTTCCCCCTGGCCCCCGAGGGCGGCCGTATCCCGCACAGCAGCGAGCAGCCGTCCGGCACCAACACCCGCCCGTGGATTCTTCGTTACGCGATGCTCCCCGACTCGCAGCAGGCCGTCGCGCTTCCCGCCGCCCTGTACGACGAGGACCGGCAGATTTCCGTCGGCGTCGACACCGACCTGCTTCCGTTCATGCAGACGCACTCCCCCACGATCCCGGACGGCAGCACGACCAACCCCCCGCCGCTCGACGAGGGTACGAAGGACTGAGGCCGATATGCCGACTGTCCTCGTCATCGCCGCCCGCGACGACTGGCCTACCGACCGCGTCGTCAAAACCCTGGATGACCGCGGGGCGACTGTCTTCCGGATGGACGCAGCAGAGTTCCCCGGAGAGGCCGGCCTCTCCGCTCGCATCGATGACTCGCACGCGTGGGCCGGCGGCGTCGTCACCTCACACCGCGCGCTCGACCTCGCCGACGTCAGCGCCTGCTACTTCCGCGCGCCGAATCCCTTCCGTTTCCCCGAGGGCATGTCCGATGCCGAACGGCGGTTCGCCGCCGCACAGGCCCGGGCGGGGTTCGGTGGCGTCCTGACCGCGCTGGACTGCCGATGGGTCAGCCACCCCTCGGCCATGTCCCGCGCGGAGTACAAGCCTTACCAACTCGCCGCGGCCCGCGAGTGTGGCCTCGCCATCCCCCCGACCCTGATCACCAACCGGGCCGATGCCGTCAAGGCGTTCGCCGGCGAGATCCCCGGGCCGATCATCTGTAAGCCCGTCGCGAGCCCCGTGTTCATCGAGGGCGGGCAGCTCAAGACCGTCTACACGCGAGTTCTCACCGAGGACGACCTCGGCGACTTCACCGGCGTCGAGACGACCGCTCACCTGTTCCAAGCGTGGGTGGACAAGGCGTACGAGGTACGCCTGACCATGGTCGGCGACCGACCGTTCGCGGCCGAGGTCCACTCGGACACCAAGGCCGGATACACGGACTGGCGCAGCGATTACAAGTCGCTCACCTACAAGCCGACCGAAGCGCCGACGGACGTCGTCGAGAAGGTTCGGGCGCTGATGCGCCGGCTTGAACTGCGTTTCGGAGCGCTTGACTTCGTCGTCTCGCCCGCCGGCGAATGGACGTTCTTGGAGGTGAACCCTTGCGGGCAATGGGACTGGATACAACACGCCACCGGGCACCCCATCGCCGAAGGCATCGCCGACGAACTTCTAGGAGCCACCGAGTGAGCACAACCCCTCTCGACATCGCCGGCCCGCACCTGGCCGCCCTGGTCGAGCAGCTGAAGAAGGCCGAGGCCATCCGGTCCGCACGATGGGCCGAGGCTTTCGCCGCCGTACCGCGGCACGTCTTCGTGCCGTCCTGGTACGAGATGGAGACGAACGACAAGGGCATCTCGGTATGGCGGATGCAGCACCCCATGCAAGAGGGCAATCTGCCGAAGGTCTACCGCGACATCACCCTCGTGACCGCACTCGACCCCAACACCGCCGAGAAGGTCGACACCGACGCGTGGACCGGCGTACCCACCTCGTCCAGCACCCTGCCAAGCCTCATGGCGGGAATGCTGGAGGACCTGCACGTTCAGGACGGGCACCGCGTACTCGAAATCGGGACCGGCACCGGCTACAACGCCGCGCTACTCTGCGCCCGCCTCGGCGAACACCTCGTGCACACGGTCGACATCGACCCCCAACTCGTCATGGCTGCGCAGAACCGCCTCGCAGAGATCGGCTACGAACCGCAGCTCGTTCCCGGCGATGGTCAGGCCGGCTACCCCACAGGCGAGCGATTCGACCGCATCATCGCCACGTGCTCAGTGCCTCGCCACCTGCCAGCCGCATGGATCGAGCAGACGAACCCCGACGGGATCATCGTCGCCGACATCGCCCTCGGCATCGAGGGCGGACTCGTCCGGGTGGCCGTCGACAGTGACGGGCGAGCGTACGGGCACTTCACCGCGACATCCGGCCGGTTCATGGCCGCCCGGACCGACGCAAGCACCTACCCGGTACAGGAACGGGCGCCGTACGCCGCGGAGACCGAGACCCGCCCCACCACGGTCACGGCCTCGGACATCCGGGCCAACTACCCCTTCCGTCTGCTGCTCGCGCTCGAACTGCCCGACTCTGAGATCGTCTACAACAGCGCCGACGACGGCACCATGTCGCTCCAGTTCCAAAGGCCCAACGGCACGTGGGCCCGGTCACCGCTCGCCGGCGACGCCACGGTGACGTACGGCGGCGAGGCCGATCTCTGGCAGACGGTCGAGGCCGCATGGCAATGGTGGAACGAGCAGGGCCGCCCGGCGCACGACCGGTTCGGGTATGCCCGTGAGCCCGAAGGGGCTGCGCGCGTCTGGCACATCCCCACCGGGCGGCGCTGGAACCTCTGACCGCGCACGCCTCACGATTCCGCCCGCCGGCGCCTGGGGCCCGGCGGGCGGAGCCGAGCCGCCCGCCGGCGGACGCCACATAACAAAGCTGAGCCCCGTTCTCGACGAGAACGGGGCTCAGTAGCGGTAGGCCGTGTGGGACTTGAACCCACAACCCACAGATTAAAAGTCTGCCGCTCTGCCAATTGAGCTAACGGCCCGCCGCGCCCAGCATAGCGGGCGCGCCCCCGAGGAGTATCGCCGGCCGCGTCGCGTCGGAAACGTGACCCGCCTTACGCCGCCTCCACCCGACCGTTCGCGTCTTCCTCATGCACGACGCCGAGGTGCCTGTGCAGGTCGTAGCGCGACACGGTGTAGCGCCGGCCGTGTCGCAGAACTCGGACCGGGTACGCCTCCCGCTTGGCCATGTCGTACCCGCGAGTCCGGCCGATGCCGAGTGCCCGGTTCGCTGTCTCTAGCGGGACGACTACCGGAAGGGTCATGAGTTCCTCGTGCGTCATCTCGTGGTCGGTCTGCGCCATGCTCCACCCCTTCTTGTGTCAGCGGAGATCCAACGTACCTAGACCACGTGACACAGTGCAATATGAATCGCTAAGGTGTCGATATGCATCATCACGAAACGCAGAGCGACGTCGTCGCCGAGCAGATGCGCAAGCATCGCGCGAGGCTCGGACTCACCCGAGAACAGCTCGCCGAGGAGTGCGCCCGGCTCGGTGCGCCCGATCTGACATACGGAGCACTCACCAACATCGAGACCGGCCGACGCAACAAGGAAGGCAAGCGCCGACGCGCGATCAGTGTCGACGAGCTGCTCGTGCTCGGCCTCGCCCTTGCCGTCCCGCCTCTGCTTCTTGTGCTCCCTTTGGGGGGCGAGGAGACCATTCCCACGGTGCCCGCGGCCGAGCCGCGAGACCCGTACACCGTGTGGAAATGGTTCACCGGGGAGGAAACGCCGACGCTGGCCGGCCCAGTCGACGGCCGCCACTACGCCGACGCCCGCCCCATTGGAGAGGACGGGCCGAAATGGTCCGCCGCATGGGGCGCCGCGGCGTATCCCGCCTCGTTGTATCCCGAGTTTGACCGACGACGCCTCGCCGTCATCAAGGCGCACCGCCTCACAACGAACGCCGCCCCGGCCCGCGCGCCCGAGTATCAGCGCGATTACGCCGAGCGGCTCGACGACCTCGCGCACGTCATCAACGACATGACCCGAGCAGGTCTCACCGTCCCCGCCGTACAACGCGAGTGGCTCGACGACCTCGCCGCACTCGGCACGATCGACGCTCCCGAGGCGCTCACCACAATGCAGGAGGGCACGTGAAGGGCTCCACGTACAGACGCTGCGCCTGCCGCATACCCGGCACACGTCAGCAATACGGCGCGTCATGCCCGAAGTTGAAGAACAAGCGCCATGGCTCGTGGAACGTCAAGCAGGAGCTACCGGCCGACGCCGACGGCACCCGCCGTTCGTTCCGCCGCGGCAGCTACCCCACGCAGAAGGACGCGCAGGGCGACCTCGACAAGGTGCGCGCCTTGCTCGGCATCCCGGGGGAGAACGACACCCGCGCGCAGCAGGCGCTCGGCGACCTGCTCGCCAAGGTTTCCGCCGACAAGGCCGGCATTCCGACCGTCGACGAGGTCAAGCGGCGCATTCGGTCCAAGCGCAGCGTTACCGAAGAACTCACCCTCGGGGACATGCTCGACGAGTACATGACTGCACGCCGTGCGCTCCGCACGACTACCCGCAACGGATACGAGTCGCACATACGCGCGCACCTCAAGCCGCACGGCGGTCACCTAGTCGTCGACGACCGGCTCGGCGTAGGCGACATGACAGAGCTGTTCGACGCAATCGAGGATCACGCCGAGGTCGTCGCCGCCGAGAACCAAGCCAGGCACGAGCAGGTAGCGCGCTGCAAGGCGAGCCGTCCCGGCCGGCCGAGCGAGGCCGAGCGCGCCCGGATCGCTGCCGAGAAAGCGAAGCTCGCCGAGATGCCGCCGTTCCGGAAGGTGACCGGACCCGGCGGAATCCAGAGCATTCGCCGGACGCTGCGCGCAGCGTTGAACTGGGCCATCGTGCAGCAGATCATCACCTTCAATCCGGCGAAGTATGTCGAGCTCACCGCGGCGCCGCGGCCTAAGCCCCTGCTGTGGACCGAGGCTCGCGTGAAGCAGTGGCGCGAGACCGGGATCGTTCCGGGCGTCGTCATGGTGTGGACCCCGGAGCAGTACGGCGAGTTTCTCGACGCCGCCGAGGCGTACGACGCTGCCCACGATGACGACGAGCTGTACCACTCGATCTTTCACGTCATGGGGCACCGCGGCCTGCGGCGAGGCGAGGCGGTCGGGCAGGATTGGACGAACCTCGACCTCGACGAGGCCACCATCACGCCCGCGTCGGAACTCGTCGTAGACGGCTGGGCGCCCTACGAGAGCCCGCCCAAGACCGAGGGCAGCGCGGACACCATCTCGCTCGACTACGCGAGCATTGCCGCGCTGAGGCGCCGTCAGGCACGGCAGCAGGCACAGAAGGCCGCCCACATCGCACAGGGGAAGGTGTGGCACGAGACCGGGAAAGTGTGGACCGAGGCTGACGGATCTTGGCTGCACCCGCAGAAGGTCAGCAAGACGTTCGAGCGCATCCTCGCGATGACCGAGCTACCGCCGATCAATCTGCGGGACCTGCGGCACGTGGCTGCGTCGCTCGTCTACCACGAGGCGCGCGACATCTTCGCCGTAAAGGTCACGCTGCGGCACTCCACGATCAAGCTCGCCGGCGACACGTACACCTCGCTGTTTGCCGAGCTCGACCGGGAACTCGCCGACGGGGTCGCGAACCTGGTCCCCCGCCACCGCGCCCGCCCGTCCGGTCTCACCTCGGTCTCACCAGCCGCTCGACGGCATGGCAAAACCCGACCGGGAATCACCAGTCGGGTTACCGAACATGCAGGTCAGAGCGATATGCGCGAGGGTTCCGGGACTCGGCTCGGCCGAGCGGCTACTCGACAGAATTCGATTAAAAGTCC
>NZ_JAJPWK010000040.1:0-36506 GCF_046549115.1 Streptomyces sp. x-19
CGCGTCGAGGGCCGCCCCGGCGACTTCATCGGCGACCGCCCTGTCAACTCCGTCATCCAACCCGCTGGCCGTCCCACAGCACACCCCTCTGATCAGGAGTGTTGCAACGACTGGTTGAACCCAGGCAATACGTGTCAATTCGCTATGCCGACCGGCTCGCCGACATCGGCGCCTCCGCGTCCGTCGGCTCCGTCGCGGATAGCTATGACAACGCGATGGCCGAGGCGCTGAACGGCACCTTCAAGGCCGAGCTGATCGAGATGCAGGGCCCCTGGAAGGACGGCGACGAGGTCGAGCGAGCGGTCTTCCAGTGGGTCACGTGGTACAACGAAGAACGTCTCCACTCCGCACTCGACTACGTACCGCCCAGCGAGTACGAACGAGACTTCCGGCGGAGCCAGGAGCAAACCCCGCAGTCCGCCTGAAACAACACCGCCGGACTCTACGAAACTCGGGGCAGCTCACTGTTGTGAAAGGGGGTTGGAAAGAGTCCTCTCCGTCGAAGGGTGCGGGCGCTGTCCGCGCTACCGGCGTGGGCCGGTGCTGCTCTTCCCTATGCGGCAAGCCGGCGGATTTCAGGCAAGACCAGATCGAGGTGCGCGCCGGGGCACAGGGTATTGAAGCCGTCGCGGTGGCCGGGAATGCGATGGAAGGTGATCTCGTCGCCGATCTCCCATGTGTCGCCCTGATAGTTGCCGCCTTGGGCCGCAGCCGGCAGGACAACTTGACTGTCAGGGATGTGACCGTGGTGGCGCATTTTCCATCCGGCCAGGTGAGCGATTGCGGCCTTGGCGACTGCGTCGACCGTCATGTCCTCAGTGTTGCCCAGCAGCGAAATGCTGCTGGTGTTCGTGTTGAAGCCATAGGTGTGCGCGGCACGGACCGCACGGTCGATACCGCCAGCTCGGCCCTCGAAGAGCGTGCCGAATTTGTCCACGAAGAAGTTGTATCCCACGTCGTTCCAGCCCAACTCCTGTACGTGATAGAGGAAAATGCTGCGCACTATCGCGGGGGAATCGGCGGGCGTGTAGTCGTTGATACCGGCAGTATGGTGGACGAAGATGGCCTTGGCGTCCGCCATGTACTCCGGCGGGTCCTGCACCATGCCTTCATCTGCTCCCCAGCCGGCGCGATCCACGAGTTGCGGCGGATTCCCGCGTCCCATACCTGGGCCGGGAGTGACCTGAGCCGGGCTTGCCCCAGGATCAACCAACGCGGTGGTCAGACCCGCAGGCAGATGGGCACTCGACAAGCTGGACTGGGCACGGAACTGAACGCCGTCGCTCGGTCCGGTCCATAGAGGTTCCGTACCGCCCCGATGTCCACCGGAGTCAGGCCTGTGGTCCAGGCCAGACAAATCCTGCCACCCGCTCCAGACGCCACGCAGGGAGCGGGTGCGCGCCTGAAGCCCAACGCCCATCGACTGGCGGGAATCCGGCCAGGTAACACCGATCAGCGAAAACGGTGCTGTACGCCTGGGCTCCATCGGTAGCCCAGCAGTCTCCAACACAGAGGTCGCCACACCGCGCCTGGCACCGGCAGCTGCGGCGGGTGTCGCCGCGAACGTTCCTGCAGCAACGCCCGCTGCTGCAGCAACAAGTGAACGCCGCGAAACGCCGCCCTCGGACCTGCGGCTCATCGAAGTCATCGTTCCTCCAAGCGTGGGTGGACATGCCCGCTCGATCACCTGCGGGCACCTGATAACCACGATCAAACCCAGCCGAAAGGCCAACCCTCCAGGGCCAAAGGTCCTGCAAGCCGATGCCCCCTGAATCTGCATCAATTTTCCGAAGCCACTTGTGACCCTGTTCCACGGTGCCACGTCATCAGCTGCGCCCAGCCGGGACCTTCGCCTCTACCTGGCGGCAACAAGGCGAGGCTCCATCAGTGGAGACGGCCACCGTGGGCAGACTATGTACTGCAACCTGGTTCTGGCGTCCGTCATCGGCCCCGCGCAAATCCCCCGTAACGACTGCGCGGGGCCGAGCCCCGTCTCCCACCGCTAGTGGTTGCCGTTCACGGCGACGCACCGCAGGCATTGCGTCCACCAGGGCGAAGTCGATGATCCGGGTCAGCTGTTGAGCGACGCTGAAGAGGTGCATGAAGGCGACGTGCTGGTTGTCGATGGGGCAAGGTGAAACACCCCGGCAGCCGTCAGGCCGCCGGGGGCGTCGTGAACGTGGTGTCGTTTTTTCGTCGTCACTCTGTCGCGTGCGTCTCGGTGATGGCGAGGCGGGTGGACGACTCGTCCACGATGCTCATCTCGTCGGCGAACACCGCGATGAGGGATTGCAAGGCGATGTTGTTGACCGAGCAGGGCAGCTCGGCTGGTCAGGTGAATCAGGTCGACGGCGTCGTTGGAGAACAGCAGGTGCGCTCATCGGGGAGTGGCTGCCCAACTGCCGTAGCGGTTATGACTGTGGGTGATGCATACCGACTCGCCTGTTTTCGGGCCGGTTACTTCTTCGCCTCGACCACGGGGGGGTGCAGGCTGACTTCGTCAACTCGACACCATTGTCGCCGAAGACCGCAAGGTTCAACGGCAGGAACGAACCGAGCTTGGCATCCTTCGAGACCTTGTACAGAACGTCGGGGTGGTAGGGGTTGCCTGCCTCACGGACAGGTCCTGCCACACGCCCTTGCCGTGCCCGGCGGTTGATGACCTCGCCGGAGTGCGGGGCCACTGGGCCGACGATCTCGGCCTGGGGCATGGCCATGTCGCTGTGCGAGTTGGTGAGCAGCTGGTTGCTATTGCTGATAACGATGCCGTGCACGAGGAACTCCTCGCCGGCGTGGACTCATCCGCAGACAGCGGGAAGGCATCAACGGCATGCGGCGCCGTAGCATTGGCAGACACCGGCCGTCACCCGCCACGTTATCGACACGGTGACGCGCTCCCTGCGACCACCGTGCGACGGCCCGGACCGGGCACGACCACCGCCCTCAGCGAGCGCCAGCGCTACACACTGCAACTGCTGGGCACAGGACTGTCCCACGCGGCCATCGCCGAGGAACTGGCACGACCGAGGGGCGGTCAAGGGACACGTGTCCCACATCCCAGTCCAGCCCGGCGCCGAGAACAGAGTGCAGGCCGTCCGTACCACCTATCGCTCCGGGTTGGCATAGCCCCGGCGCCGTGCGACTCCCCCGGTGTGCGTCCGGCCGCTGTGGTGAGCCAGTCCTGCTGCGATGCGGCACGGCAATAGCTTCCCCGGGAGTGGCCAGGGTTCCTGCCCTTGGCCGTCAGGCAGAAGTACCCCGCGAGACGCCAGGCAGCGCATCTCAGTCAACTTTTGCCCGACGACAAGGACAAATCCCACCTGATACAGCTATCTCTGACGTCCTGTTAGCGATCGTATGGCGGTACCCATGCCCCAGAGCGAACCAGTACAGATAATCCGGCGATTCCAGAATGGCCGGCAGCCCGTACGGCCTGCCACGGCCACCCCTCCAACAACTTGGCTCTCGCATGCCCAAAAGCCGGCGTCCCCTGACGTGGTCGGCGGGCTGTTCGTCCGTCAGCAGGAGAAGATCCGCCGGCGCAACCACCAGACACGGCACGAGGCACTCCGTGGGAAGGGAGCCCAGGCGGTGGCGGCAAAGGGGCGGCCGTTGCCGCCTGGAAGCGTGGTGCTACATCTGGGAGTTGTGCCCACCCTCTTCGAGATGATCCATGCCGCTCTCCCGGAGGCCCTCCAGGCGAAGGAGGTCAACTACGCCTTGCTTGCGGAGGAGTTGGCGCCGGATCGGCTAGCAGCAAAGGTTGCACGCTTCGTTGGCGCCGGCGAATATGTACTGCCCGTACTGGAGGGCAGCAGCGCCACATGGAGCTACCGGTGCCGAATCCGGGTTTCACTGGACCTGGCGGAACAACCCTCCCGTGTCACCGACCTGGCGAAGGCCGGCATGGGACACGCCTGGAGCTCGAACAGCGGTCTCACGCAGTCTCACGGTCGGACCACCGGCCCCACCTTCTCCGCTACCGGCACCGCCGGCACCCAGATGGGCCTCGGGCTTCCCGGCGGCAACGCGAACACCGGAGTCGCATACAAACGGGAGACCACAACGGGCTTCAGCCACAGCAGCGGACACGAGCGCTCTGACAACTTCACCTATCCCGAGGGCGCCACGGTCATCGACACTCATGCCGACCTCCGCGTGCGGATCGACTGGGACAAGCGCCCGCGCGCACTGGCTGCCTGGGCGCGAGGTCAGGCACACAAAGAACTCACCATGGACGGGCTGGGATGGTCCAGCTCCGACGGCGCTACTGCCAAGCTCCAAGACTTCCAAGACGTCTTCACCTCAGTACCGATCACATACGCCGCGCCCAGCGCACTGACCGGTCCGCACTCGACAGCGGGCGATCGGGACACACCCGACGATCGCGCCATCTGGGTCTAGGACGTTCCCCGTTCTTCGCTGCCCGATGCGCGGGGACCCACCCATGAGGAGCGGAACGCATCCGCGCGGAGCTGCAATTCACCACCCTGGGAGTCACGATGCACAGTGTCGCCCCGCCGATCTGTCTGGCGAGGATGGCGCAGGCGAGACTGTCACCGACCGCCGTCTGGATCAGGCGGCGCAACGGACGGGCTTCATACGCCGGCTCGTTGCCGTTCTCCACGAGCCAGCTCAGGGCGCGGTCGATGAACGTCCAGGGTGAGTCGGCGGTCGACCAGGCGGCGCTGGAGGTGATCCAGCTGGATCCGGGCGATCCGCTGGAGCTAGTCCGTGCCCAGCGGGTGAAAGGACACCAGGTCGTCGAGGCGGTAGAGGAACTCGGGGCGGAAGGCCGAACGAATGGTCTGAAGCACCTTCTCCTTCTTCTGCTCCTCCTTCAGCAACGGGCCCATCGGGAAGTTCGAGCCGAGGTTGGAAGTGAGGATGAGGATGGTGTTGCGGAAGTCGACGGTGCAGCACTGGCCGTCCGTGAGACACCCGTCGTCCAACACCTGGAGCAGGACGTCGAAGACCTCGTGGTGCACCTTCTCCACCTCGTCCAGCAGCACCACGTTGTACGGCCGGCGGCGGACCGCCTCGGTGAGCTGGCCACTCTCCTCGTAGCCGACGTAGCCGGGGGCGCGCCACCGCGGTCTTTCCGTATCACATCCTTCCCTGGCGGCCAAAAGTGGATCGGCCGGGGACCAGGGATGACAAATGCCTGGGGATCTCGTAGGAATGCCACATTCGATTGACACGGCGCTGACGCAGCAACAATGATTCTCAACAGAATCCGCTACTCGAGCCCGGCAATGGGCCAGCCGCACGGCAAGAGGCATCTATTCTCCATCACTGGCGGATGACCTGCACTCCCCTTTTCCTTACGGAAGATTTCCGGAGGGGCCCGAGGAATGCGCGGGACGCGATATCGATTCCCCATCGGGACAACTCACGAGAAGGAGCGCTGGATGGCTACCTATCTGTCTCCAGGTGTGTTTGTTGAAGAGACCGAAGGCGGCTCCCGGCCGGTGGAAGGCGTGGCCACTGCGGTCGCCGCGTTCGTCGGCTTCGCCGAACAGGGACCTCTCAACGAGCCTGTTCGCATCACCAACTGGAGCCAGTTCGCCAAGAATTTCGGTGACTTCCAGGAAGACTGCTATCTGGCGCACTCCGTCTACGGCTACTTCGCCAATGGCGGTGGCACCTGTTACGTCGTGCGGATCGGCAGTCAGTCGGCGGGCGGCGACGCCGTCGAGGGCTCCGCATCCGTGAGCGCCGCCCCCGCCCAAGTGCTTGGCGGTTTCCGGGTGGCAGCCCTGCCGGCCGCCGCCGGACGCAATCTCTCGATCGATGTGCAGCGCAAGCCGGCCGACCCCAAGACCAAGCGGACCGCGGGGACGACGAGCGCCGCGGACAAGCCGAAGGTGGCATCCAAGGACGGTGACGACGGCGCACCGGACACCGACGCCGGCGATCTCTTCACCTTCGCGGTGAAGGTGGACGGCACGATCGCCGAGACCTTCGACGTCTCCACCGACAAGGCGTCGCCCGTCTACGTGGTGACCCAGGTCAAGGAACGCTCCAAGTTCGTGACCGTGGACGAGGCCAAGACCACCGGCGCAGCGTTGGCGCTTCCCGACTCCACCACCCTGGCGCTGCCCGCCGGACCCGCCGCGGCGGAGGTCGCCACCCAGGACGTGGTCGGCCGCTACGTCGGCAAGGTCAACGACCGCTCGGGGCTTTCGGGCCTGGAGGCCATCGACGACGTGACTATGGTCGTCGCCCCCGACCTGATGGCGGGGTACCAGCGCGGTGCGGTCAGCCGCGAGCAGGTCAAGGCCATCCAGCTGGCCATGATCAACCACTGCGAGAACATGGCCAACCGGATGGCCATCCTCGACCCTCTGCCGGCCATGGGCCCGTCCGAGGTGTACGAGTGGCGCCAGAACGCAGCGGGCTTCGACTCCAAGTACGCCGCCCTGTACTACCCGTGGGTCCAGGTCGCCGACCCGGTCTCCGGCAAGGGCTTCCTGATGCCTCCGTCCGGCCATGTCGCGGGACTGTGGGCCCGGAACGACGAGGCCCGCGGCGTGCACAAGGCTCCGGCCAACGAGGTCGTGCGCGGTGCCCTCGACTTGGGCGTCCAGGTCACCAAAGGCGAGCAGGAACAGCTCAACCCCGCGGGCGTCAACTGCATCCGCAGCTTCCCCGGGCGCGGCATCCGCGTGTGGGGCGCGCGCACCCTGTCCAGCGATCCGGCCTGGCGTTACCTGAACGTCCGACGCCTCTTCAACTACCTGGAGGAGTCGGTCTACCTCGGCTCGCAGTGGGTGGTCTTCGAACCCAATGACGAGCGACTGTGGGCCACGGTGCGTCGCAACATTACCGCGTTCCTCACCAACGAATGGCGCAGCGGTGCCCTCTTCGGCAGCACGCCGGAAGAGGCCTTCTACGTCAAGTGTGATGCGGAGACCAACCCGCCCGAGGTCATCGACGCGGGGCAGATCATCTGCGAGATCGGTGTGGCGCCCGTGAAGCCGGCCGAGTTCGTGGTGTTCCGCATCGCGCAGGATTCGGCGTCGGGTTCCGCCGGCGAGTAGTCCACCTTACGCCCAACCAATCCCTGACAGAAAGCGAGAGTAATTTCCATGCCCGCTGAGAACAACGGTCACATCTTCCGGACCGGTTCCTTTACGTTCCAGATGGACGGCGTCCAGCTCGAAACTCTCAAGCGGGTCTCGGGGTTGCAGATTCGGGTCGAGCCCGTCCTCGTGAAGACCACGAACGGCCAGGGCCAGATCAAGACGCAGAAGTATGCCGGCAACCTGACTCCTCCGAGCATCACGCTCGTTCGGGGGATGGCGAAGAGCGACAAGCTCACCGCTTGGCTGAAGAACGCGGCGACGGACCCGGCCAACTGCGAGAAGGTGAACGCCAGCATCGTGTTCGCCCCGGCCGACAAGGGCAGCGACAAGATCACCGTCAACCTGGTCGGCGCATGGGTGAGCTCCTGGACGCCCGGCGACCTCGACGTCACCAACGAGAACCCGGTGGACGAGACGTTCATCCTTGAGTGCGACGAGGTCAAGATCTCGTGAGGCGCGGGCGCGTGGCTGAAGGGCCGCAGACACCATCCCCGTCAGGACTCTCGGCCAACGCGCCCACGCCCGTGGGCGGGGGCGCAGGACCCGAGCACAACCCTGCGCCCCTCCGCATGGAATTTCCTTTCACCCTGCCACGCGGCTACGTGGACAAGCAGGGAGTGGTCCATCGCGAGGGCACCATGCGCCTCTCGACGGCCCGCGACGAACTCATCCCGCTCAGCGACATGCGGGTCCGCGAGAACCCGGCCTATCTGTCAGTGGTGCTGTTGGGCCGACTGATCACCCGTCTCGGCGCGCTGACGAACGTCGACGCCGACATCGTCGAACGGTTCTTCGCAGTGGACCTCGCCTTCCTGCAGAAGTTCTACAGCAAGATCAACACCGATGGCACATCGCTCGCGTCAACGGTGTGCCCCGAGTGCCACCACGAGTTCGACGTGGACATGGGGAGCCGCCTGGGGGAATGACAACGTACGCGGCTAAGGACCTGCGCTCCGAGATCGCGTACATCGCCTACCACTTCCACTGGCCACACGGCGAGTTGCTCGACCTGGACCACGTCGAACGGCGCGGCTACCTCAGCCAGATCGCCACCATCAACCAACGCCTTGCAGAGGGGACTTGAGGACGATGCCGTACCGGATCTTCCGGTCGACCGACTGGGCTACGGGCGGGGCCCGCGCCACGGCCGCGCCGGCCGACACCGGCACGGTGCACGCAGCCCAGGTGACGGCCGATGCCGCGAAGCAACCAACACCCCCTGTGATCCTGCCTGGGCCGATCCATAGAGTCATTGCCGGCGAGTTGGGCACGATCACCGAGGTCCGGCGGACAACCGAGCACCTGGTCGCCTGGCACGACCACCGGATCGCCGGTGAGCTCACCACGCTGATCGACACCAATCCGCCAAGAGCGCTCCAGGCAACGGCAGGGCTGTGGGACACGACGAGGCTCCGCACACGCCGTCCCGCAGCCGAACTGTACTGGCGGCCGCGGCGCGAGGAGGAGTCTGGGAAGGTCGGAGTCGATCCCGCTTCCGCGACGACCCTACGCTCCGCAGACCGTCGACCGGAGCCGGGCGTGCGAGGCCGACGTCGTCGGTTCCGGCTCAGTAGCAAGAACTCTCGTCCGCCCCGTCGTCCTGCGGGGCATAACGACTCCCCCCCGGTGCTGCCCAGGGATACCCCGATCGCGGCCGTCGAGCGCGGTGCACAACGAGAGGAGGCAACAAGCGCCTCGGCCTTCGTCTCCCCGTCTGGGGAGCCCCGCGTTCCGGACCGCGTTGCACGATCAGTCACGACAACACCGCTCCCCAACCAGCTGGTTGAACGTCACGAGGAGGTAGACCCCGCTCCGTCTCCTCTTCCTTCGTCCTCGCCCTCCCCCACCGCCGGCACAGTGTGGACTCCGGGTACTCGACAACCGCTCATGCGCTGGGCCCGGACCGCACTCGCCCCTCGGCTACGCAGACATCGCAAGACCGGGCCGGCACAGCCGTCAGAGGGGCGGCAGTTGTCGCCCACCCCGCAGCCGGAACCGATATCGGAATCGACGGCAGTCGAACCCAGCGCTGTTGTCGGCAAGCCAACGTTCCCCGACGCCGCCCCGTCCACCTCCGGCCTGACGCTGTCCCGAGCCGCCTCGACGGCCGCACACCCGCCCGGTTCCCCGGCACGCGACGCGGCTTCCGCTCCGGCTGCGGTACGGACCGAAGAACCGTCCCGAGCCCGTGTCGAGGAGCCGGTGGCTGGAACGGCTGCTGCCGACCTTGCGGCAGCGGCCCACACCCCGGGTCCCACCGAAGCGTCCGCATCCGCGGCGCTGCGGCGGGTCACGGCATCGGCGCGCCCGACGCCTCGGGCACCCCAGCGAGCCGCATCCCCCAACCTTCCCGGCACGCCCCCCTCATCCACGGGGGAAGGGCACGTCGAGCAAGCACATGCCTGGGGCCAGCACGTCGCCGCGTCCACCGGCCCGGTAGCCGAGCCCAACGCGGCAAGCAGTCAACAGCCACGGCCGACCGCACCGGGGCCGATTTCACCCGAAGCCGCCTCCGCGCGAGGTCATGCGGCACCCCCTGCTCGGTTGGACACGGTCAAACGTCCCGACCAGGCGTCGGAGCAGACGACAAGTGCGAGCGCGTCGAAGCCGGTGCGCGCCCAGCAGCACCTCGCTCGTACCGCCCGCACCGCACTTTCCACTGGCGTCCGGAACGACCACGAGCAAGCCCCGACAGTCAGCAAGCGCATCCCTGCTGGCCCACCCCGCACTACGAAATCAACGGACGACACCCGGGAGGCCCTGGCCAGCACCCCCATGACCCCCTACCCGCAGGGCTCCACGCCATCGGACTCCGCAACACCAGTCGAGCCCAGGGGCGTTCCCGCAACCGGTACAGCGGGCGCACATCCCACCTCCCCGAGTGCCCCGAGCACGGACGTGTCGCAAGACGTCGCCGAGCCGTGCAACACGACCCCTCCCGCCTCCACGCCCGTCGACCAACACCCGTTGCACGCCCCCGCCACCAGAGGGGAATCGCGTGCAGCCGCGCCGCGACTCGACGACCAGCAGCCCCGTGCGTCGGCCAACGTTGCCGCACCGACAGCTCCCGACGAACAGGCCGTCGACAGCCAGGCCGCAGCCATGGGCGCCCCGTCACACGTCCCGGCCACGACAGATCCGGCCCCTGGAGGAGTTAACCACTCCCCCGAGCAGGCATGGCATACGGCCGCCTCCGGCGAGGAGTCGTCCACCACTGTCGCGGCCGATCCCGCCCCGGCGGCAGGCCGGCACGTGCCTCTGCACACGGATCAGCCCGCGCACCCGACCCCGGAGCAGCTTCCCCTCATGCAGCGCTCCGGTCCGCGTTCCGGGGTGCCTCGTACGAAGCACCCCGGAACGCACAACTCCCGAAGCGCGGTCCCTGACGGGACGAAGGCACGTCCTGCACAGGATGCCGCGGCATCGCACGACCGCGGTCCCCGGCCGGCCGAGCAGGCGCAGGTACGCGCCGAGCAACATCCCGGCACGCCCCGGAACCTGCCCACGCCCGACAACGTATCGGTCACGGGCCCGCACCTGAGCGGCACGTCTGAGCCGGTGACCGGCGCCACTGAAATCGTCATCGACCGTCCCTCACCCGCAGCCCAACCCCCTCGGGCCAAGAACCCGAACGCGGCCCTGACACGTGCGGCTTCGGCCGCCGATGAGACCGCCATTCCCGGCCGCCTGTCCAAGGCACCTCGGGCCGGCCAGGCCGCGCCCCCACAGACACCGGAGCTCGCGGACAACGCCGCGCGACGTCTCCCGCTAGCCAAGAAGTCCGGGCGACCTGACTGGCATTCAGAGACGACTCGCACCGCGCCGGACGCGGACTCCGTTCCCGACGGCCAACAGGACAACCCGGTCTCCACGGACAACACGACTGCCGCGCCCGAGCACCACGGCGTTCCCGCCGTCCATGGCAGGGCGTCCCAGGGGCGTGCCCAAGATGCCCCTGGTCAGCAGACGCGACCGTCCCAAGCCCGGCGCGACCCGGATGGCACGCACACCGATCCTCAACTCGCGCCCGGTGGGCGGCACGACTGCAGCGCGCCATCCGGGACCGCCGTGCGGGCGCCACAGGCACGCCCTTCCTCAACCGATACCCCTGAAGCCCGAGGTTCGGAGGCCGATCACGGAACGCACCTTCACCCAGGCACCGACCGTGCGCAGGCTGCGGTTTTCCCCCGGGCCACCGGCATTCCGCACCACGTCAACGGCGACAGCACGCAACCCACCGCGCCCACACCCCCGTACGCGTCGGGAGCGGGGGCCCATACAGCGGTGCCCCTCCACGTGCACAGCCCCGCGTCATGCGGCCCGGGTGGCCTGCCGCTGGCTCCGTCGTCCGGTGCGAACGCCGGCCGAGCCACACGAGGGCGGGCACCCGCCGACGCCCGCACCACTCCCGCCCTCGGCCCGCACACCGAGGGGCGTCCCCCTTCCGCTTCCGGGCTCGTTGAAGCCGGGCCGTCTGGGTCCAGTCAGGCGCTCGCCACCCCGCGCGCCGACTCCATCGCCCACGTCCCAAGCCCACAGGAGCGGACGGGACCGGGCCATCGGCACACACCCGAGGCTCATCAGGTCGGGCAGGACGTCCTCTCGGCCACCACCAAGGCCGGACTCGACCCGCGTGCCACCGACGGCACAGGCGACATCACTCCGGATCGACGCCTGTCCGCAGGAAGCCAAGACACCCCACCGCAGACCCATTCGGCACAGCCAACGCGAGGATCTGAAGCGGGGCTGTCCCGTGCGTCGAAGCCCCCGGCTACCGTCGAACCTGGCCCCACAGACTCGCCGCACGCCGCACGACAACCTCGGTCTACGGCCCACGGCGAGGTCCGGGGGCCGGCAGAGCAGAACGTCCGTCCGCTTACCAGTGCGCCAGCGGCACCGCTGCATTCCTGGCCGGTGGTAAGGCCCGCGTATGCGGAGGCGCCTTGGCAAGAGCCAGTACCGCTGCGCTCGGCGACACCGGGCAACGTCAGTGCGTGGGATCCGGTGCCAACGAAAACTCGGAGTCAGCGGGCCGGCCCCGCTGCCGCTGAGGCAGCGACCGACCTGCCGGGCAAGGGCGTTGCGGCCTCTGCGAGCCCGCCCGCGCCCTCGATGCCACGGCCGGGGGAACACGTACCTTCGGGCAACGCGATCTCCGCTCCCAAGTCCTGGCAGCCATCAACCCCTTCTCTCCTTCTCCCCACCACAGCTCCTCGCCACATAGCCCCCCTCCATACCGACCCCCACACCAACCGCCGTCCCGACACCAAAACCACCACGTCCACCACCCGCACCACCGTCCAGCATGGTGGAGCCGCCCGCCTCTCAATGCCCAATGCGCTGCCCTGCGCCTGGGCCCTGATGCCATTCGCGCCGCCCCAACCCGGGACCGTTCCCGGGGACCAGGGCAACCGACGGCCGGAACGGGAAGGGGCAGGGGAACGGCAGCCGGCAAGTCAGTGGGCTCCAGCCCAAGGCCGGCAGAACCAAGGAGCGGCTACCGGTCACCCCGTCTTCCGGCAGATCGGCGCGCACGCGCCCGAGCCGCGCGGCCGTGCCACGGGCGTCTCCTCGACGCTAGCTTCCGAACCGACGGCGAGCACGGGGGCCCCAACTACCCTGCCTGGCTGGGGCATTCCCCCCGGGATCCTCCAAGCGGAATGCAAGGCGCCGCACACGGACACAGGCCTCGAAGGCCGCTAAAGGCTCCCATCGCAACCAACGGAAAGGAGGTCCAGGCACCTCATGGCCAAGGACCCGACGGCGATAACGGTGAACCGGTTCTCGCTCACCATCGACGGCAAGGACCTCGGGCTCTTCACCCGGTGCAGCGGGCTGGCTCTGTCGGTTGAGGTGGACGAGGTCGTCGAGGGCGGTATCAACGAGTCCCCGGTGCACCTCAACACCCGCATCAGATATGCGCCGTTGGTGGTGACCCGTCCGGTAGCCGCAGCCACCATGGACCTGTGCCAGTGGGTCCAGGAATCGGTGCGCAGGCCGGACCGGCTGACCGGCCAGATCTCCTGCCTGGGCACCAACGGCGAGGAAGTGGCCAAGTGGGAGCTTCGGGACGTAGTGCCCGTGGCGTGGCGGGGGCCGACGTTGGACGCCGGCAGTGCCGGCATCGCCACGGAGGAGATCGAGTTCGTCCACGGCGGTTTCTTCCGCCAGGGCGGCGCGTAGTCCACCCCATCCCCGCAGGTGTCAGCTCACCTGCACCCACGTACGAGCGAGCAGCACGAGCAAGAAGGACTAGAAGGAGGGGCCATGCCGGAGAAGAAGATGGTGAAGGCCACCCTGGAGATCTATGCGCCGCCAACCGGTGGGCAGTCGGGGCCGGGCGGGCTGACCGACCAGATCGAGTTCCAGTTCAACCCGGCAGAACTCTCGTTGGTCAAGGAGGTGTCCTGGGCGCGGCACAACGCCCGGCTGGCGCAGCACACGTCGGTACCGGAGTTCACCGGCAGTCGGCCGCGGGTGCTCGCCATGTCCGTGGTGCTCGATGACAAGGACACTAAGGGCAAGTCCGTGGACGCTCGGGTCAGTACGCTGCTGGGCTGCTGCACGCCCACCGAGGGCAGCCGCTTCGACGACCGCCCCTCGCCTCCTTGGGTCAGGTTCCGCTGGGGCGGGTTCGAGTCGGTGTCCTTCGTCGCGTTCCTCGGTGGGGTCAAGGCGACGTACACCCGCTTCTCCGCGGACGGCGTACCGCTGCGAGCGGTGTGTGAGATCACCCTGGAGGAGATAGGCATGACGACGGCGGGGCAGAACCCGACGTCTGGTTCTCCCTCGTCACGGCGGTCCCATGTCGTCGTTCGGGGCGACTCGCTGCCGTCCGTCGCCTTCGCCAGCACCGGGTCGACGCAGTACCGTGCGATCGCCGAGCTCAACGGCATCACCGACGTATCGAAGATCGAGCCCGGTCAGGTCCTGTTGCTGCCAGGCGCCGCCGACAATCACTGACTGTCGAACGACTGGCTGTCTGCCCAACCGAGGGGACTGCGCACGAACATGACTAGACGTCACACAACGGGACTGGGTATCTGGATCAGCGGCCGACGTCTGCCGCCCGCCTGTGACACCGCCCTCGCCTGGGCGCGCGTGGAGGAGAACGGCCGTGCCTCGGCCTCCGCCGAACTCGGCTTCCGGGGCCCGCAGGGATCCGCGCTCCTGGCCGGGGGTGACATCGACCTGGGCAGCGCGGTGCGGCTGACCGCCTTTGCCGCGGACGGCGGGCACGCCCTCTTCGAGGGCGAGGTGACCGACTGTGAGGCCCGCGCGTCGGCGGAGGCCGGGGCGGCGGGCGGCGGGGTGTTCACCGTGGTGCGCGCCGAGGATCACGCGCACCGGTTGCGGCGCGGCGCGCGGGTCCTTGCCTATCACCAGATGTCGGCCGGGGAGATCGTCGAGGAGGTGGCGAAGTTGACGGGGGTGCCCACTGGAACCGTCGACCGCACCGGGCCGAAGTACCCGTTCCTGTCCCAACCGGCCATGTCCGACTGGGATTTCCTGGCCCACCTTGCCCGGGAGAACGGGTGCGAGCTGTTTTTCCGGGAAGGCAAGCTACACTTCGCCCGGCCGACACAAGCCACGGACGGGCCGGCGAAGGGCACCCCGTCCCGGCAGAGCCCGTACGCCTTGGAATTCGGCGAGAACCTGGTGCAGGTCTCGTCCGTGGCGTCCCTGTGTGAGCAGGTGACCGAGGTGGCGGTGCGCACCTGGGACCCCGAGCTCAAGGAGCCCTTCACCGCACGGCGCAAGCCGGACGGGTCTCCGAGGCGGGACGTGGCGTGGCGGGCGACGCCGGGTGCGGTACGCGGGGAACCGCTGTTGCTGGCGGGACTGCCGCGCGGCACCCAGCACGAGGCCGAGCAGGTCGCGGAGGCCATGGCGCAGGAGGTGAGCGCGGGGCTGACCCGGCTGCGGGCGGTCGTCCGGGGCGAGCCGCGGCTGCGGCTCGGGGCCGCGGTGGCCCTCGGCGGGTTGGGCCCACGGTTCCAGGGGCGCTACACCGTGACCGGTGTCTGTCATGAATACCACCCGGAATCAGGCTATTTGACGTCCGTCACGGTCGATGAGGGGGCAGACCGGCTCCGCGTCGGTCGCCCGGGGGACAGCGAGGCGGGGCTGCGCCGCTTCCACGGACTCCACCCGGGCAAGGTCGTCGACATCAAGGACGAGCAGAGGCGGGGCCGGGTCAAGGTGCAACTGCCGTGGCTGGACGCGGACTACGAGAGCGACTGGGCGCGCACGGTGCAGCTCAGTGGCAGCGGCGGTCACGGCGTCGTGCTGCCGGAAGTGGGCGAGGAGGTGCTGGTCGGCTTCGAGGACGGCTGCCTGGACCGACCGTACGTGGTGGGCGGGCTCTACAACGGAGTCGACCAACTCGCCGTACATCGGCTCGACTTGGTCGACAAGAGCAAGGGCAAGGCCAACCGGCGGTCGTTCGCCTCGAAGGAGGGGCACCGCCTGGAGCTGCTGGACGCGGGCAGCCCGGGCATGGGGGCCACCCTGATCACCGGCGACGGCAAGCTCCGGCTCCAGTTGGACCAGCACAACACGCTGATCTCGGTGCACAGCGACGGCAGTGTGGAGATCTCCGCCAAGCGCGGCATCACCGTGGACGCGGGGCAGGCGCCGCTGGAACTGAAGGGCCAGAAGGTCACGGTCAGCGCTCAGCAGGGCCTTCAGCTCTCCGGAACCAAGGTCGAGGTTTCTGGTACCGACGTCCAGCTCAGCGCCGCCGCGAAGATGAAGGTCTCGGGCAGCGCCCTCGCCGAGATCTCGGCCGCCCTCGTAAAGATCAACTGACCTTATGCCAGGGGGCGTTGCCCTCGCAGAGAGGAGTGCACGACCATGCCTGCTGCCGCACGCATAGGGGATCCGACCGCGCACGGCGCCGCGGCCGGAGTAGTGACAGGTCCACCGATGGCGGCCAACGTCCTGATAGGCGGTCAACCGGCCGTCGTGGCCGGCGCGTTGGCCACCTGCCTGGGGCCCGTCCACATACCGCCGATACCGCCGGTTCCGGTCGTCGCCGCGCGCAAGGTGTTGATCGGCGGCATGCCGGCCGCGGCGATGGGCGACACCCTCGGCTGCGGCGGCATGATCGTGGCCGGCTGCCCGACCGTCGTGATCGGCGGTTGAGCGCCGTGTCTGACATCTTCATCGGTCGGGGCTGGGCCTTCCCCCTGGGTGTCAGCCCGTCCGGCGGGGTGGCGATGGCCGAGGGCTCCGCCGACGTGGAGCAGGCGATCCGGCTCGTCCTGGGCACCGAACCGGGCGAGCGGCCCATGCGGCCGGAGTTCGGCTGCGCCATCCGCGACCGGGTCTTCGGCTCCTTCGACGCGTCCACCAGCGGTGCCATCGCGCACGAAGTACGGCGGGCCCTGGAGCGCTGGGAGCCGCGGATCGCGGTGGAGGACGTGCGCGTGGTGCAGGCCGCCGAGCACCAGGAGGTCCTGGACATCCACGTCGGGTACCGCCTGGCCGGCACCAACAGCCGTCGCAATCTGGTCCATCCGTTCTACGTGATCCCCGCCCACGACGGCGCGGGAGCGCACCTCGATCAGCAACTCGACGCCTCGCGGACGTCGAGGAGGGAAGACGATGTCGCTGCCTAGCCCCCACCTGGACGACCGCAGGTTCCAGGACCTCGTCGACGACGCCAAGCGGTTCATCCAGCGCCGTTGCCCGGAGTGGACCGATCACAACGTCTCCGACCCGGGTGTGGCGCTCATCGAGGCGTTCGCGCAGATGGTCGACCAACTGTCGTACCGGCTCAACCGGGTCCCCGAGAAGGTCCACCTGGATTTCCTGGATCTCCTGGGCGTGCAGCTGACGGCCCCTCAAGCCGCCTATACCAAGCTGACGTTCCGCCTCTCGGCACCGCAGGAAGCCGACATCTGGGTACCGGTGGGGACCGAGGTGGCCACGCCGCGCACGGGTAGCGCGCCCGCCCATGTCTTCACCGTCGACCGGGAGTTGCAGATCTTCTCGACCGCGCTGCGACAGATCGGCACGGCGTCGGCCGCGCAGCCGCCCGAGTTGGTCACCGAACGCTTCCTGGCGGGAGAGCCGGTGACCTGTTTCGCGCAGCCGCCGGCGCCCGGTGACACCCTGCTGATCGGCCTGTCGCAGGCGGCCCCGCGCTGCGCGGTGGCACTGCGGGTGGACTGCCGGTTGGACGGGGTGGGTGTCGACCCCCGCCGTCCGCCGCGGGTCTGGGAGGCATGGTGCGGGGAAGGCTGGGTGGCCTGTGAGGTCGAGAGCGACGAGACGGGGGGCCTGAACCGGCCCGGCGAGATCGTGCTGCACCTGCCCGAGGGACACACCGCCTCACTCATCGGGCGGCGCCGCGCGGGCTGGCTGCGCTGCCGGGTCACAGAGGCCGGGCCCGGTCGGCCGGCGTACTCCTCCTCCCCCACGGTGGGCGCCCTGGAGGCGTACACCCTCGGTGGAACCACCGACGCGGTGGAGGGCGAGACCGTGCCGCGCGACGAACTCGGCGTCTCGGACGGCACGCCGGGGCAGTCCTTCGCGCTCCACCGCACCCCGGTGGCCGCCGGGTCGCTGCGCACGGTGTCGGTGGAGAGCAAGAGCGGTCGGCAGGTGTGGCGGGCGGTCCCCTCGTTCGCCGACTCCTCGCCGACCGACCGGCATGTGACGGTGGACGAGGTGAGCGGCACCGTGCGGTTCGGCCCGTCCGTGCGGCAGCCGCACGGGGAGATGCGCCAGTACGGTGCGGTGCCGGAGATCGGCGCCCGGATCACGGCGGGTTCCTACCGGCGCGGCGGTGGCCGAGCCGGCAATGTGGCCGCCGGCACTCTGACCGTGCTGCGCACCCCGGTCGCGCTGGTCTCCCGGGTGGCGAACCGCGGCGCCGCCACCGGCGGAGTGGACGCCGAGTCGCTGGAGAACGTCCGGCGGCGGGCCGGGCACTGGTTGCGCACGCAGGACCGTGCCGTGACCGCCCGCGACTACGAGTCGATCGCTGCGGCGGCCTGCCGCGAGGCGGGCCGGATCGAGTGCGTGGCCGAGCCTGCGGGCCCCGAACGTGCCGGACTGGTAAGGATTTTGATTGTTCCTCAGGTATCTGACGTGCGCGACGAGGACAGTTGGCGCGAGTTGCTGCCCTCCGAGACACTGCTGGCCGGTGCCGCCCGAGCCGTGGAAGCAGCCCGTCCGCTGGGGGTGTCGGTGTCCGTCAGCGGCCCCGCGTACCAGGGGGTGACGGTCGTCGCCGAGGTGGAGGCGGTCAAGGGCGCGGACCGGCAGGAGGTCCGGGAGCGAGTGCTGCGCGCGCTGTACGAGTGCCTGAGTCCGCTGCCGTCCGCACACGGCGACGAGCCCCGCTCGGGCTGGCCACTGGGGCGGGCGCTGCGGCTGAGCGATCTGTACGCGGTCAGCGCGCGCTGCGAAGGCGTGGAGTCGGTGGCCAAGCTACAGATGTATCCGGCCGACCTCGGCACGGGCGAGCGGCAGGCCCCTACCGACCGGATCGAGATCGGTTCGGCGACGCTGTTCCTCTCCTTCCGCCACCAAGTGGCCGTGAAGAACCGCTAGGTGGCTGGAAGTCCACACGGAAAGAGAACGGGAAGACGCGAAGACAACGATGGAAAGACTGCCGTCACCACCCCCCGCACCGTCGGCGCCGGCCGCTTCCGCACCTCCCCTGCCGCCGCTGGTGCCCGGCAGCCGGTCGCTGCGGGCGATCCTGCCCGAGAGCTACCGGCAGGGGGACTTCGCCGACCGGTTCATCGCCGGCTTCGACGACGCCCTGGCCCCACTGATCACCACGCTCGACTGCTTGGACGCCTACTTCAACCCGTACACCGCACCCGATGACGTCGTCGCCTGGATGCTGGGGTGGACCAACACCTCGCTGCCCGCCTGCGTGGGGACCATCGGCCGGCGCAACGCACTGCTCCTCGGCCACCGACTGCACGGCCCGCGCGGCACCCGGACCGGGCTCGAACTGCTCATCCGGCAGGTACTGGGCGGGCGGTTGGAGCTCACCGAATCCGGCGGTACGCACAGTTCGGCCGGCCCCGAAGACCCTTCCGTGCCGGTGCCGTCGGGGAGTTGGGTCCGCGTGCGGGTACTGCTCCCGCACGGCACGGCGGCTGACCGCCCGTGGGTGGCGGATGACGTGGCGGAACTCGTACGGGAATGGATCCCCGCCCATGTCACGATCGAGATCGTCGTGGCGGACGACGCAGATCCGCTGAATGCACCGCACGCACCAGGAGGTGACCGCTGATGGGATCTGCCTCGTCCGGCCACCGGGGTTGGCATCAGCCCGACGAGCAGGACATGTGCGCCAGTTGTGGGGTGGTGGCCTACCCGGGCGAGATGTTCTGCGTCTCGTGCGGCGCATATCTGGGGTGGGACACCACCGGCCGGAACCGGGCGGTACGGCCGGAGCCCGCCCCGGCTACCGGGCCCGACCCGCTCTTCGCGCAACCGGCATCGGCACCCGCCCCGCCGACGGCGCGGCCCCAGCCGTGGAGCGGCCCCCCGGAGCCCGACCCACCCGCCGACGCCAGGGTGCTGGAGCCGTCCCCGGCCGCAGCGCCCTGGTCGGACTACCCCGGATACGCCGCGCCCGTGCCCGAGCCCGAGCCCACCGGCGCCTACCCCCGGGTCATCACCGGCGAACTCGTCCTGCGGACCGCACCGTACGAGCACACTCACGCAGCCGCCCACACACCACCCATCGACCTGTCACACCTCCTGATGTGCCCCGAGTGCCGGGAACCCAACGCGGAGTCCCGGACGTACTGCCATCCCTGCGGCGCCCTGCTGCGCCCGGAGCCCGAGCCACCGGTGCCCACCCGCCGGGAACGGCTGCGCCAGGAGTATGGGGAACGGCCCGAGGTGTGGCACTGGGACCGCCGCTGGAACGTCCTGCTCGCCGCGCTTCCGGTGTGCCTGGTCGCCGGGGTCTCGATGGGCAGCGTCGCTGCCGCCGCGGAGCGTGCGGTGCCACTGGTCAAGGACCGTTTCCTGGCCCAGCACATGGTCGCGCCGGAGTCCGTCTCCGCCTCCAGCTCCGCCAAGGGCTTCGGCCCCGACCTGGCGTCCGACGGTGTCGACAACAAGGCATGGGCGCCGCAGGGCAGCGGCGAGGCCGCGGTCGGCGAATACTGGACGGCCACGTTCCAGGCACCGTTCCGGCTGACCTCCTTCGTCATCGTCAACGGTGCGTCGAAAACGCCCGGTCAGTTCTTCGAGGCCGGTCGACCGACGAAGATCACGGTGGCCGCGACCACCACCGATCTGGGGGTTGTGGAGAAGACCATCAATCTCGGTGACCAGCCAGGACCACAGCGCTTCGACCTGGGCATCGACGGTGTGACCGCGCTGGAGGTGCGGATCGCGGCGGTCAACCCCGGGCTCAAGCCGCGCATGCCCGTCGCCATGGCCGAGATCCAGTTCGTCAGCCGGCAGGCATCATGAGCGTACGGGCGGAACTGATCGCTCCCGAGGACGTGATCAGGCCTGGCAGCTCGCTCACCGTCCATCTGCGGGTGTGGAACGAGAGCCGGATCGTGGACGCCTACCGGCTGCGGCTGCTCGGACCGCCCGCTGACTGGCCGGACACCGAGACGAACCTCGGCCGGGTCCCGATCTACCCGGGCAACCACGAGAAGATCAACATCCCCCTCACCCTCCCACGGGACAGCGAACTGGCACCCGGCCCGCTGACGTTCGCAGTGCATGTCGCCTCGGTGGAGGACCCTCATGTGGTAGCCGTGCCCGAAGCGGTCATCTCCGTCGGCGAGTTCCACGACATCGAGCCTCAGCTGGCGCGGCCCCGAGTGTTCGGGGTGCTGTGGAGCAGCAACCTGGTCATACTGGAGAACACCGGCAATGCCACGACCGCGGTACGGCTGCGGGTGGCACCTGAGGACGAAAGGGCACCGCTGCGCACGAAGTTGCGGCGCAGCCGACTGACGCTCAAGGCAGGCGAACGGGCCCGCGTCAGCCTCGGGGTGCGGGTGGTCAGCCCGACGTTCACCGGCACCACGACCCCTTGGGAGATCGGGGTCCGCGTCGGCTGGGAGCAGGGACAGGAATGCACCACCTCGTACGTCCATCGGCAGCGCCCGTTCCTGCCGAAACCGGCCCTCAAGGCGCTGGTCGTGCTCAGCACCGTCGCGATCGCGTGCGCGGCGGTGTGGATCTCCCCGCTCGGTGGCAAGAAACCCGGCGCCCAGACGGAGTCCGCCAAGGGCCCCTCACAGGTGGAAGCCGTGCGGGAGGCCGAGAAGAAGGAAGCCGAGGAGGCGAAGAAGCAACAGCAGCAGGAGAAGGACGCGGAGGAGAAGGCGGAGCAGGAGAAGGACGCGGCGGGTGCGCTGAAGAAGAGGCCGTTCCAAACCTCGTTGACCGCCGACACCGGGAAGAACGAGCCGGCCGCCGCGTACAAGGTGGCCAAGGGATACCGACTGGAGATCAAGACCGTCCAACTGTCGGCGTCGGGGCCCGAGGGCGCAACGGTCTTCCTCACGGCCGGGGCACAGCAGTTGCAAAGCACCGGCATCAACAACATCAAGGACTACACCCCACCGGCCCCGCTGTCGCTGAAGGAGGACGAGAAGCTCACCCTGCGGGTCGACTGCACAACGACGCCCCCGACCGGCGACCCCGCTCCCACCCCGTCCGCCAGCTCCACCCCCTCCACGCCGGCCCCGCCGGCAGCCAGGTGCATCGCCACCGCCGTGGTCGTAGGCCAACTGATCCCACTCAAGGGGCCGTACGCCGAGCCGGACAAGTCCGCGTGAGCGCCCCTCCGCCCCTCCCCCACCACCCGTACAGGAGCTGACCAGTGAGCATCGTCCGGAAGGTAGACGACACCCTCGAAAGGGAGTTGCGACAAGGCCCCCTGCACGGGGTCAACGCACAGGTCGTCTTCGACACACCGAACTCCGAATGGGCCGCCCGCCGTTCCGGACTGTGCGTGAACCTCTTTCTACACAGCGTCGAGGAGGACACGGCCCAACGACACTCCGGCGATACCAGCATCATCGACGAGCACGGTGTCGTGGTCGCCTACCACCGGCCGCCCCGCCACTTCCGACTCGGCTACGCACTCACCGTGTGGGGCCACAGCCCACGGGACGAACACCGGCTACTCGGCACCCTGTTGGAGTGGTGCGTGGCCACGGAACATCTGACGCCGTACCCCGACCCGTCGGAGGGCAACACCCTGTCTCTGAAGCTCCGCGAGACGCCCGAGGGTGCGGAGCCCCCGGCCGCTAAGCTCTGGTCGGGCCTGGGCACCCCGGCTCGCCCCGTCCTCGACGTCCTGGTGACGGTCCCAGTCGCCCGCCCGGCCACACCGGTGCAGGCCGAGCCGGTCCGCGACCTGGCTCTGCGGGCTGCCCACTTGGACGTACCACGGTCCCCCGAGGGTCACCCCAGCAGCCCGGTCCGAGGCCGCACCCGCGATACCCCCCGGCCGCGCCGCAACGTCGAGGAGGTCGGCTGATACGGCGGGCTGGGCGCGGGGGCCTTGCCCGCACAAGGAATGTGCAACATCCCCGTGCGTTCGCATGAGCCCCGCTGAGTCCCTCGCCCTCAGGTTCTACCGGTAGTTCGTTAAATCCGGCGGTGGCGTGGGTTGACGGCAGTTCGGGTTGGTCGTAGGCCGGTGGGAGGAGTCAACTGCCTTGCTGGGGGCTGAAGATGACCGCTCGCCGTCCGTGTCCGCCGGGGCCGTTGGAGGACTACGCGGCCCGGTTCGACGACCTCTTCTTCAGTCTGGCCCAGCGGCGAGGGTTTCGCGAGTATCTGACCGGGCTGCTGGCGCCGCGGGAGCGGAACAAAACAATCACATGTCTGGCAGGGGCGGAGCCGGTAGCGGGTGCGGGGATGCCGGGGGTGCAGCGGCTGCAGTTTTTCCTGTCCGAGTCGCCCTGGGAGGTCGAGTTGGTCAACGACCGGAGGCTTGAGCTGCTGCGCGAGCAGCCGGCGACGGCTCCGCACGACGGCGGGGTCATCGTGATCGACGACTCCGGTGACCGCAAGGACGGCACCGCTACCGCGCATATCGGCAGGCAGTGGCTGGGCCGGTTGGGAAAGACGGACAACGGCATCGTCACGGTGACCACGGTGTGGACGGACGGCCGTGTGTACTACCCGCTGCACGCGACTCCCTACACCCCCGCCCACCACTTCACCCGCGGCCGTTCCGACCCGGCCTTCCGCACCAAACCGCAGCTGGCCGCAGACCTCGCGGCCCGCGGGAAGGAGGCGGGCTTCGGCTGCCGAGCGGTGGTCGCCGACTGCGCCTACTCCGTGAGCGACGACTGGTATCTCGCACTGCGCGAGGCTCGCCTGGCCTACGTGGTCGCGCTCAAGCCGCACCGCGGCACCTGGGCTCCGGCCGACCAACCACACACCCCCATCGAAGCGGCCCACGCCCTGGTCTGGAAGGATGCCAGACGTCCCAGCGACTGGACACCCGTGGAACGTCACTTCCGTGACGGGCACACCGAGACCTGGTGGACCGCTGACGCCCGCCTGAGCGGCTACGGACCCGACTCGCCCTGCCGGCTGGTCGTGGCCACCACCGACCCGGCTACGTTGCCTGAGAAAGCCACTTGGTACCTGACCACCAACCTGCCCCACCCCGACACACCCCACGCCTCCACCAGCCCACACTCGCCGGCCGACCTCGCCGAGATCGTCCGCCTCTACGGCCTGCGGCCGTGGATCGAGCAGAGCTACAAGCAGATCAAGGACGAACTCGGCTGGGCCGACTTCCAAGTCCGCTCCGACCGCGCCATCCGCCGTCACCAGACCCTGATCAACTGCGCCTTCTCCTTCTGCTGGGACCAGTGATTCGCCCCACCCGGGCCCCTGGAGGCCACCGCGCCGGACCCCTGCCCCGACGAAGAGCCAGAGAGGGGGCTCAGCCGAACCCCACCAGCCCCAACAGCCATGCTGGCCCAGGGCATTACGCGCCATCCGTTCCTGGCTCACCCCCGCCATCACCCTCACCCGATGGTGGCGAGCCTGGGACTTGAGCAGCACCGCCAGTGCCAGCCGGTGCCCCGGCCACCGGGCATGCCCCTCCACCCAGGCGATCTCCTCCGGTGACAGGGAGAAGAACTCCGTCAGTTCCCGTGCCGATGTGACCCGCTTGAAACGCGGATAGGCCGTCCGCTCCACCGACGCCACAGCCCCAGCCCCTCTCGGATTCCTGATCTACAGCAGGAAGCCGATCAAGAAACCGGCACTTGCTGCCAGGGGCGAACGTCCCAAGAAACCAGCAGCCACCAAGCGCTCGGAGACATCACTCAACGTATACGAATGGCCCCTTTCGGGCGTGTCTCCTCCGCTCCCCAGGAACGGCTGCCCCGGCCGACGACCATGCGTACGAAGCAGTTCGGGTCGGAGAAACACACCCGCCACCCCGAAGAAACACCCTCGGTGATCACCGCGACAACGTAGCGCCAGGCCCCCGCTCGGCCTGCCACACAACATGCGACAACACTCGAACTGGGTAGAGAACCTCGGCCGCTTCGAACTCGAGATAAGCGCGCACCTCAACATCGCCCTGCCCACCGCGCCCGGCCCGCGCATCGCGCCGGACGGCCATCGCATCCGGTGAGCGCTTACCCGTTACCCTGCCGCCGTGACCCGGTTACCAGGGAACGGTGTTCGCTATGTCAGTGCCTTGGTGACCACGGTTGCCACGTCGGCAATCAGCTTATTGTCGTAGTCGGCGTCCTTGGTGCCTCGGTTAGACATGATCGCCATGACGATGGGTGCAGAGTTGGGAGGCCACACGACGGCGATGTCGTTGCGGGCACCGTAGAAGCTGCCGGTTCCCGTCTTGTCCCCGACCGTCCACTCCCTGGGTACGCCCGCCCTGATGAGCTCATCCCCGGTGGTGTTGGTCCGCAGCCACTGTGTGAGCTGCTTGCGTTCGTCCTTGCCCAGGGCGTCACCGAGAACGAATTCCCGCAGAACGCCTGCCCACGCACGGGGAGTGGTGGTGTCCCGCATCTCACCAGGCACCCAGCGACTCAGTTCCGGCTCGCGGCGATTCACCCTCGTCGTGGTATCACCTGTCTCTGCGAGAACGGCGGCCAGGCCCTTCGGCCCGCCCAGCGCGTCGAACAGAAGGTTGGCTGCAGTATTGTCGCTGTAGCGGACGGCTGCGTCACACAGATCATGCAGGGTCATTCCGGTATCGACATGCTTCTCGGTCACCGGAGAGTGGTCGATCAGATCGTCCCGGGAGTACTTGATCACCTTGTCCATTCCGCTCAAGGTGTATTTGCGCAGGACGGCAGCGGCGGCGAACGCTTTGAACGTCGAGGCGTACGCGAACCGCTCGTCGGCGTTGTAGGCCGCCTCCTGCCCATCGCCCGTGTTGACCGCATAGATCCCAAGCCGCGCACCGTACTTACGCTCTAGCTCCTTGAAATCGCCGACAGGCTGCTTCGCCGCAGGATCCTCCCTTGTTGTCGCGGCAGCCGGAGCCGGTGACTCCTGATTGCTGTCATGACCGCATGCCGCAAGCGGAAGGGCGATAAGCGCAGCGAGCCCCCTGAGAACGGCACGTCGCGCACGCGTGAACTGCATATTCCGGCCTCCAGGTAACCCGCGAACGGGCGCAATGAAAAAAATATAGGCTCCCGGGTGTGGGTCGGGCGCCGACTCATGCTTTCTTTCGGGTTCCATACGGTCCAATACGCGTACCAGAAGGCGCCGAACCAGGGCAAGCAGCATGAGGTTCACCACTCCCGCACACCGCCACACTTCGCATCCGAAAATAGCTCCATGTCACGAAGTGGCCCCTTTCGCGGATATCTCCTCCGACCTCCAAACTGATGCCGGGGAGTCGGCGGACCGTACGGAGAAGTGAACCAGCGCGGCCGAGGCTGGCATAGCCCGTCCTGGGCGGGCTTGTAAAGCTCGGCGGCCGACGGGAAGGGGCCGTTTACAGTAAGAGCACGCACGCCCGGGCACGACATAGACAGGCAGGTGGCCCAAGTGCCCAGGCGGCGGCTCGCGTGGGTCAGGCCAGTGCTGCTGCCAGCAGTGTGGCGGTTTGGGCGATCAGGGGGTTGTCGGGCGCGGCGTCGGGCTCGCGCTTGGTCGTCAGGACGGCCATGACGATGGGCGAGCGGTCCGGGGGCCAGGTGATGCCCACGTCATGGTTGGTCCCATACTTTCCGCCCCCGGTCTTGTCCGCGACGGTCCACTCGGAGGGCAGGCCAGCGCGCAGTTTCTCGCCGCCCGTGGTGTTGGCCAGCATCCAGTCAGTGAGCCGCTTGCGGTCCTCAGCCCCGAGGGCGGTGCCAAGGGTGAGGCGCGCGTAGGTCTGCCCGATGGCCTTCGGGCTGGTGGTGTCCGTCTTGCGCCACGGTTCGGCGGAGTTCAGATCGGGCTCCCACCGGTCGAGCCGCGTCGTCCTGTCCCCGATCGATCGGCAGAATCGTGTAATCGCGGTCGGTCCTCCCAGCTCGCGAAGGAGGAGATTGCCAGCGGCATTGTCGCTGTAGCAGATCGTGGCGGCGCACAGTTCAGCAACCGTCATGCCGTGGGCGAGGTTCTCGGGCTTGCCGGTGATCGGAGCGTAACCCGAGTCCGTGACGTCCTTCTCGGTGTACCGGATGCGCCTGGCCAGGAACTCGCCGTCGTGATCGAGGTCGCGCAGCACGGCCGCGGCGGCCAGCGTCTTGAAGACCGAGCACATGGGGAAGCTCTCGCTAGCGCGGTACTGCACAATCCGGCCTGTGGCAGTGTTGTGGGCGTAGACACCCAGGCGAGCGGAATGCTGCCGTTCCAGATCCTTCAGCTGGCGCGAGATCACGCTGCTGCCGTCGAGGGTTGCAGCGTATGCGCTCCCGCTCGCAGGAAGGGCAGCGGCGAGCGCCGCCCCAGCTCCCAGCGTGAGCACCGTACGCCGGGACGTGGGCTTTCCTGTGGTGTCCATGGCCGTCCTCTCCTCCAGGTCAGGTCTTGACTGTTGAGAACGCACATCCGGACTTCTTAGTTCCGCTTAAAGGGATAGGCGGCGCCTCACCGGCAGCAATGCAACATCGACCCATGGACCCCTCTCCCAAACGACCCTTTCCCGGAGCAAGATCGCTCGGCAACCGAGGAAGACCCTCCGAGCCTTGGATCGGTTCGCGCAACTCGTTCTCACTCAAAGCGGGAGTTACCCCCTTCTGGGAGTCACACTGTGCGAAACTCGGGCTCATGACGGGCCCTCAAGGCGCACCCGCGTCCAATGCGGATGACATCGAGCGCCACCCATGCCCGCGCTGCGGCGCCGAGTCCGGATCGCCCTGCCGCTCGCATTGCCGCGCGGTCGCTGGCCCTTACCACACCGGCCGCTTCACCAAGGTTCCCCGGCTGTGAAGCTGCCGCGGGTGCCCGCCCCTTGCGCAGGGCGTGGAACATCTACGCCTCCCTCCGCGTGAAGAGTCGGCCCAGCTTGCCGTACTCCGTTTCGATGCCCTGGAGAAGGTCATCCTCGCTCAGGGGGCGGCCGGCTGCCGCGGCCGCGAAGGCCGCGCTCTCCACGCAGGCGCGGATGCTGCCACCCGCCAGGTCGTAAGCCTGGGCGAGGCTTTCGACATCGAGGCCGGCGGGGGCGGACGCACCCAAGAGGGAACGCCAGAGCAAGGTGCGGACCTCAGGGCCGGGGCTCTCGAAGAGGATGACCTCGTCGAAGCGGCGGGTGAAGGCGGTGTCGATGTTGGCGCGCAGGTTGGTGGTGAGGACCGCGAGGCCGTTGAAGGACTCCAGGCGTTGCAGCAGGTAGCCGCTTTGCATGTTGGCGTGCCGGTCGTTGGAGCCCTTGACCTCGCCGCGCTTGGCGAACATCGCGTCTGCCTCGTCGAAGAGGACGACGGCGTCGAGCATGTCGGCGGCGGAGAAGACCCGTTCGAGGTTCTTCTCGGTCTCGCCGATGTACTTGGAGACGAGGAAGGGGAGGCTGACGACATACAGATCGAGTCCGAGTTCCTGGGCCACGGCCTCGGCGGCCATGGTCTTGCCGGTCCCGGACTCGCCCGCGAACAGCGCGGTGGTGCCCTGGCCGCGACCGCCGCCCCGGCGCAGTCCCCAGTCACCGAACACTGTGTCACGATGCCGGACACGGGCCGTCAGCATGTCCAGCCGGAACCGCACGGACTCCGGCAGGACGAGGTCCTGCCAACCGACTTCGGGGACGAGGTGCCGGGCCAGGGAGCCGAGTTCGGCAGCGGAACGGCGGCGGGCGGACTGGCGCACCTCGTCCGCCGTGGGGACGGCCGCGCGCAGGGCGGCGGTCCGGTGGACGTGCTCCACGGCCGCCGATGCGGCGGCTCCCAGTTGCTGATCGGGACGGCGCGCGGCGGGGTCACGCAGGTCGATCTCGGCGGGGCGTGGGGTGTCCCAGTGGTGGGCGGCCCAGGGGTGACCGCCGTACAGGAGCAGCGGCAGTGGTGCCTCGTCGAGACGGGTGACCAGGCCGCGCAGCCGGTCGCACCGCTCGGGCGCGGCCGTACCGGGCGGCGGTACGGGAACGAGGAGGGCGGCGCCGAGCAGCCGGGCTTCGAGAGCGGTCCGCTGGGCGAGTTGGGCAGGGCTGCTGTCGTCGGTGGCGAGCGCATCGGGGTCCAACAGCAGGGAAGTACGGCCCAGGGTGGCGAGCGCGGCGCGGGCGGCGGGCAGGGCCTCACCGTCGATGCCCTGGCGGAGGTAGCAGGCTCGGTGGGGATCGGTGACGAGGGCTGCGGCCAGATCGCGAGCCGGGCTTGGTTCGCCAGCCGGCTCGGGGCCCGGGCCTTGGGAGTCTCCAGGCTCGGGGGCGCGGGGGTCGTCGGGGTATGGCGGCAGACTCCGCAGCCAGCGGACGCCACATAGCGCGCCGGCGTCGTGGCCTGTCAGGAAGTCCAGCACTCGGTCGTGGACTTTCAACACGCGTTCAGGGAAGGAGGCTTCGGGTTCCTCGTATCTCACCAGGCCACCGTCGAGCAATGGCGAGCCGTCCCGCAGCAGACCGTCGGCGAGGGCTTCCGGGACCGAGATGCCGTGGGTGGACAGGGCGATGGCGACGGTGGGCCGGGAGACGGGCAGCCCGCTCAGGAAACGGATGGCGGAGCCGCAGACGGGGTTGAGCTCGGGCAGCAGACAAGTGACCAGGAGATCCGTCTCGCACTCGGCGAGGCCGAACTCCCAGGCCACGTGGGCCAGTCGATCGCCCTCTGCAGCCAGACGGGCCACGTCTTCCGGGCTCGGCCACTCATGCGGATCGGCGAGCGGTGCTCCCCATTCCGCCTCTTCGTCGCCCTCGCGCCGGAGGTAGAGGTGCCGCAGCCGCTCCTCGGCTACCGCGAGTCGTTCATCGATAAGGCTTCGGGTCATTGGGGTGCGGATCTCCACTGGATCGGGCACGCGTACAAGCACGTGCGGAGGCGGCACCGGAGCGAACAGCTCCCTGGTGGGCGGGCAGCAGCGTGCGGACAGTACCTGGGAACGACCGTAGTGGGCGGCTCCGCCGCAGGTCTGTCTGCCTCAGTTGACGGTGTCGAACCGAAGGTTGACCACGGCGGGCCTGGGCGGCTGCTCTCCGTACGGCTCCTGCGCCACCAACAGCACCGCCGGCAGCTCGCGTGCAGCGCTTGCCCTGACAGGACAGCCCGGCGCCAATCCCGAGCCGGGCGGCGAGCCGACTGACGACGTAGAGGACCATCTTGCCTGTGGTGGCCACCTCGATCAGGGGAGGGTTACTGAGCCGGGCGTTGAGGTCGGCCATCATGGTTTGCGACATCCCGGCGCCCCGGTCGCTGATCCAAGGGACGACGTCGCCCCGATCCCAATCCGGCGTCTACCTGGACCGGTTCGGCCGGGTCCGAGTACCGGGTCGCCCGGTCGGCACTCTCGTCTGCCAGCAGCAGGTTCTCGCCATACCGCCGCATACGGGTGGCCAGGTGGTCGATCTGGAAGAGGTCGGCCAGCCGCGCCGGGTTCTGCTCGGTCTCCTCCAGCTCGGTGATGACCGCCAACTGCCGGCAGACCAGGCCCTGGTTACGCCGGCCCAACGAGGTCAGCACGACCTTGACGCTCTTGCGCAGCGCCGCCTGATCGGCGGCCTGCCGCACGGCCTCGTGGAGAACGGCGTCGAACGCCCGGGCCCTCGATCAGGTCTACCTGGAGGCCGTGCAGTTGGCACAGCACCCTGCCACCCTGCGTCACGGGGCCGACCTCCGCCTTCAGAAATCCCTCCCGCCGCAACCAGGCACTCGTCCAGCTTCAGCTTGACTTGATCGCTGAGTTACAGCTCGGCGGGCGCAATCCGGAGGAACTCTCCCAACTGTTGCAACTCGACTGCCTGGCCACCTGGATCCGGCGCAACAGCGAGAGGCCGCTCGTGCTCGCCGGGGCCGAGAACAGTACAACGCGGCGCGGGACCACCTTCCTTCGTACCGTGGAGCGGGCAGCCGCCTCCGAGATCAATGACCATCAGCACGTCACCTTTCGGGAGTTCCCTGACTTTTGAGTGGTCGGCTACATCGCTGACGACCATGTACACCTCGTCACTGAGCTGTTGGAAAACGCCGCCTCCTTTCCGGCCCGGACGCCTGGGTCCAGGTCAGTGGCCAACAACTGCCCGACGGGCGGTCACTGTTGAAGATCCGCGACCGCGGCGTCGACACGGATGCAGAAGAGTTGACGCCCGCGCCCCGCATCCAGGGGCACTCAGCGGACAACCAGGCCGGCCGCAGCCAGGCCCTGGGCCTGTACGTAGTGGGAATGCTCGCCCGCAAGCACGGGGTACGGGTGCGCCTGCACGCCTATGCGCCGGTCGGACTGGCCGTCTTGCTGGTCCTGTCCTCGAAGTTCCTCGGCCCGCCGACCGGGCCAGGCACCCCGCAGCCGGGTGCACCGCGACCAGCCCCGTCACCAGTCGTCGCGTCCGCCACCGCTTCATCGGCTTCCCTGCCCCCATCACCGACCGATGAGTCCGTGCCGAAGCCCCCCATGCCACCCCAGGCACCGGCTGCCGTGCCTCCCGCGGCGGCTCAGTTGGAGCAACCGGCGCCGGAGCGAAAGCCGCAGTACGCACTGATCGATTCCGGTCTTTCGGTACGCACCGTCGGCACCGCGCCGGCAGCCTCGATCAAGCTGACACCGACACCGGCCTGAGGGACGGGCGCACCGCCTCGGTGGTCATGCACCCTGCCCCGGCCGAAATACGGCGTCGGATGCAGAAGCTGAGTCAGGGCATCGCCGCTGCCACGGCGGACGGCACCGGTACAGAGACGACGGCAGCCATACATGCGGAGACCCTCACCTCCACGGCGTGCAGGCTGCCGTCCACGCACGCGCAGATCGATCGGGTCGGCGAGTTCGAGTGGAATCTGCACAGGTTCCTCACCGGCCCGCCCGGGGCCTCCGACATGCCCATCGTCTCGCCGGACGGGCTGTTGCTCGGCCGGGGCTGTACCGGCACGGCCCCATCCCTCACTGATCGCCTCCCACGCGAGCGGTCTGGCCTCACTGGTACAGGTCACCTCCGAACTGAACGGCTCGGGAGCGGTGGAGCGCACCATCCTGGAGATGGAGCACGGCATCCTCGCGGTCGTACCGGTGGCGGACGACGCCGTGCTCACCGTGGCCGCCGGCCCTTCCTACGACCGGCCCTGCTGGGCTACCAGATGACCCGGCTGGTACGCCAGATGGGCCCGGCGCTGGCTCCGGAGCTGAGATCGAGGCTGAGGAACCTTGCGGCATTGGCCGGCTGACCGGGCGCCGAGCCGAGGCCCCGTACCCGAGCCGAGCAGTCCTTCGCGGCTGGCGCCCCGCCCGTACGCAGTCATCGGCGGCCGTGCCAGGGCCTACCCGGACGACGGCATGCCGCCCGAGCGCGGCGCCATCCTCGCCCGTCGATTCAGGTTGACCACAATGGCCGCTGGGCATCCGTCCACGGCCCAGATCGAAAGGTTGCCCAGTGGCCTCCACCAACCTTGAGGCGACCTCCAGACGACCTCGGCGAAGATCGTCGTGGCCGGCGGCTTCGGCGTCGGCCACGACGACGATGATCGGCAGCGTCTCGGAGATCGATCCGCTGCGGACCGAAGCCGTACGGACCGCATTCATGCGGACCACCGAATCCGAGGAAGTGGACGACCTCACCGAGGTGACCGGCAAGTCAACCACCACCATGGCCACGGACTTCGGCCGGTTCACCGTCGATCCGATCCTGGTGCTCTATCTGTTCGGTGCCCCGGGCCAGGACCGGTTCTGGTTCCTGTGGGACGACCTGGTGCGCGGGGCCATCGGTGCCGTGGTCCTCGTCGACAGTCACCAGCTGGCCGACTCTTTCCCTGCGATCGACTACTTCGAGGCGCGCGGAATCCCGTTCGTCGTGGCACTGAACGCATTCGACGGCCACCACCCGTCCACTACGGAGCAGGTCCGGACCGCCCTGCGGATCGATCTGGACGCGCCGGTGCTGCCCGCCGACGTGCGGCGCCACGAAGAGGTGCGGCTGACCCTCATACGGCTGGTCGAGCACGCGCTGGACACGCCCACAACGCCCTGCCCCGGTCCCCGTATCCCTATTGCCGAAAGCCCCCTTCCCGGGAGGCACTCATACGACTGCTCGAAGCCCGGGCATCCGATGTCCACCACGTCATACGCGAATACCGCGAGACCACTCCGGGGATGGAGCAGGCGGTTGCTCGTCTCCTCCAGTGACATCAGACTGCCGGCCAGGCACGTCAGAGGGCGCCGAAGTCACCCACTCCGAACGCCTGGCCGCCCTTGCCGCCAGTCTGATGTCACTGGCCCGGGCGGCCACAGAGGCATGTCCGAGCGGCGTGACCAGCGCGATCGTGCTCAATGCCATCCGGCACCATCTGTGCCTGCTGCCGGTCGACAACGACACCGGCCTGGCGATCCTGACCGAGACGGATGCCGATCTCGGCCACGTCACATATGTGGCCGCCCTGATAGCCAGGGAACTCGCAAGCCTGGTGGACGAGGGCACCCGTGCCCACCCGTGCCTCCTGTTCCCAAATCCGGGCTAGCCGCAGGGGGACTTGTCCTCCAACGGCAGTTGCCTGACTTCCTCGCGCGGATCGCCAGGCGTCGACCGAGCACGGCGCGGGGCCCACACGCCGGAACTTCCCGGTGAGGCATCTACCTACGACGCGGAACTTGCTTGGGCATGGAGCCGTTGCTTCAACGGAGCAGTCTTCGGCGCCACAGCGTGCACACACGCTTGCCCAGGTGAACGCCCTTCCGTCTCTGGAGACCCGATGCGCTCCGCATTGCCGCTCGCCCGAATCCCCCGGTTCGGCGCACGGCGGTCGTCTCCGCCCACCGACGCGGTCCCCCAGCCGCTGTCCGACCCCCGTTTGGACCGATGAGTAGATTCCCGCTGCGCCACCGGCGCTTGGCCCCGCCCCTGCCGGCAGCCCTTCCGTCCCATACCGAGACGAGGCCGTGATGGCTGCGGACGTGTGGGCGATGGCCCATCGGCGGGTCGGCTACCTCCTCGGAGCCGGCCGGTGCTCCGACCTCGTCCAGGACGCGGCGCTGGCGCTGCTGGTCGGCCTGGCCAGCGTGGTGGTGCTGACATCCAGCCACGGCACCGGCTTCACCCATTCCTATCTGCTGAGTGCGCTGTGCGCGGTGGCCGCGGCCGCGAGTCTGTTGTGGCGTCGCATTCACCCCGAACTGTGCGTGGTGGTAGCCGCCTTGGCCACCTTCGCCTCCGACGAAGCCACCGCACTGATCGCCGCGTCGTACGCCGTCGGTCTCTACGGCCGCGAGGCACGCGCCCTCATCACGGGCGGCGGCGCACTGGCGTACGTCGTGGCGAGAGTGCTCACCGGGGAAGTCACCGGCGATCCCGTCTGGGGCACCTACATGGTGGTCCTCTACACGGTGCTGCCGGCCTTCTACGGGCGGACGGTGCGGCGCCAACGCGGGCTCAAAGAGCAGTTGCAGGAGCAGCTCTCGCACGCGGAGGCCGCCACCGAGCACGCGGCGCGGTTCGTCCTCCTTGAGAAGCGCACCCGGCTGGCATTCGAGATCCACGACACCGTCGGGCACCACGTCACCTTGCTGGTGCTGCGCGCCTCCACCGCCGAACGGCAGCCCGGCCTCCCGCCTCAGGCCGCCAAGGCGTTCCAGGACATCCAGGAAGGCGCCATCACCGTCATGCAAGAGCTGCGCCGGGTCATCACGGTCCTGCGCGACGAGGACGGGCGGGCGGGTGAGGAGACCTGCGCGTACGCCAACTGCCATGAGTTCCTTGAGGCGCTGGCCCGCAATATGCGTGCGGTGGGCATCCAGGCCGCTTACACGCCGGAGGGCACCGTACGCCCGCTCGACACCGGCACCGAGTCACTGCTGTACCGGATCAGCCGCGAGGCGCTCACCAACGCCGCCAAGCACGCGCCCGGCGCTCCGGTCCGCATCAGCCTGGCCTTCGCGCCGCGCTCGGTGACCCTGAACGTCCACAACGGCCGTCCCGTGCAGCGGTTGAAGCCGGTGGGCGGCTCCGGAGGACTGGGCCTGCACAGCATGCGGAGTGCAGTCGAGACAGGTGGTGGAACGTTCACTGCCGGGCCGACAGCGGACGGCGGATACCGCATCGAAGCCGTGATGGCACTGCCACCGGACAGTCGCAGCACCGAGAGGGAGCACAACTCATGACCATTCGCGTCGCGATCGTCGACGATCAGACCATCATCCGTTCCGGCCTGCGCATGATGCTGGAGACGTCGGGCGATTTCGAGGTCGTCGCCGAGGCCGTGGACGGTGCGGATGCCCTCAGCCAGGCTCGCACCCACCGACCGGACGTTGCGTTGGTGGACCTGCGCAGGCCCAACGTCAACGGGATCGCCGCCACCCGCAGGCTGCTGGAACTGCTGGCCCCACCCCAGGTGTTGGTCCTGAGCACCTACAACGCCACGAGCAGGTCTTCGACGCCTGAGCGTCGGCGCCCACGGGTTCCTGCTGAAGGACCTCAGAGCAGAGGAGTTGTTCTCGGCCCTGCACGTGGTCATGTCCGGCGGCCGGGTATTCGCCCGGGAGGTGCTGCAGAACCTGGTCCGCCGGGCTGCGCGACGGATGCCGGTGCGGGGACACGGCATCAACGCGAAGATCGCGGCGCTCAACGAGGGCGAGCGAAAGGTCCTTGCCCGGGTCCGGATGGGCAGCACCAGCGAGCAGATCGACAAACAACTCCAGCACTGCAGGGTCAGCGTCAAGAGTGGTTGGCCCGGCCCGTGCGCTGGACCAGAGCAACCAGCCCGAGAGGGCATCGTCAGCCGCAGCCGATCGGCTCAGGAGGAGTACGGCTGCGGCCGACGATGCCACCTGCGACCCTCGCACCACGCCCTCGACAACGCCACCGACACGCCGCGATACCGCCGACGGTGGCGGCGGTCGCACACCAGGGAAGGGCGCCCTGGAGCGGTGGGGTCACCCGCCAAGGGCTCTATGACACAGTGCGCTGCTGTGAGCACCCATTGCTCATCGATGAGGGCGCCTCCGCATTTATGGCTCCCGTCCTCGAACTGCAATGACACCATCCAGTCTTCGGTCTGTTCGGTGTCCTTCCCTCCGACGATTGCCTGTGCTGGCGTTACCGATGCAAGTAGTGCGATGCCACCGCACAGTACTGCGGTCAGACGCAGTGCGGCATAGCTTCGCTTCCTGCGCATGAGCGTGACGGTTGCCTGGAGCTTGTTCACTCGTTCTCTCCTTGTTGAGGGGATGGTGCGGTGCCGGGGGTGTCAGTGGGATCTCGCTTTGCCCTGAACTGCGGCCCACCGCCCCGGGGCGGTGGGCCGATATGGGCGTCACAGCAAGTCGTACCGGGAGTCATCCCGCCTGGAGGGCCCAGGTCGGTGATAGGCGGGCGGCTCTGACTGCCGGGTAGAGGCCGGCGATGACGCCGATGAGGAGGGTTGATGCGAAGCCGCCCGTCATCGCTAGGGTCTGATGCAGGTTCGGGTGACAGGTTTGGTCACGCGGCCTGGAAGGCCGGTGCGGTCATGACGATCTCGAATTCGACAGGGGTCAGCCTGCCGAGGGCAGCTTGTCTGCGGCGCCGGTGGTAGGTCTTCTCGATCCAGGTCACGATCGCGATCCGCAGTTCCTCGCGGGTTGCCCACGCCCGGCGGTCGAGGACGTTCTTCTGTAGCAAGCTGAAGAAGGACTCCATGGCCGCGTTGTCGCCTGCCGCCCCGACTCGTCCTATCGAGCCGGCCATCCGGTGACGGTCGAGGGCCTGGACGAACTTGCGGGACCGGAACTGCCTGGGTTCAACCAGTCGTTGCAACACTCCTGATCAGAGGGGTGTGCTGTGGGACGGCCAGCGGGTTGGATGACGGAGTTGACAGGGCGGTCGCCGATGAAGTCGCCGGGGCGGCCCTCGACGCG